>JAHDLO010000034.1 GCA_018432235.1 Clostridiaceae bacterium
CTCCATGCCAAAGTTCACGCATCTGTGCTTAACAAAGGCATCCAATTCAACAAAGGTACCTTCGTCAAACAATAAATTAATTCTTTCTCGGGCAGTTAATTTACCCTTTTCATGCTGGCTGTCAATTCTCTTTTGACCTCCGCCCAGATGGATTTTCTCCTTCAATTGACTAAGACATTCTAGTTTCGTCATATTTAAGACCTACCCTTCTATTGAAATAACATAGACTTCAATTTTATTTTTGCTTGTTCCACAGGCTTAAAGGAGGAAAAGTTACCTTTACCTCCCCATAGCTTTATCCAATAGTCTTATGTAAGGCAAACGCTTACCGCCTACATAGCCTCTAGAATATAGTCCTTATGATAATAAACCCTAATGATGGAACTAAAAGACTACCTAAGCCGGTATAAAATGTAGCAACCATAGCACCATAGGGAACAAGCTTAGCATCTGTGGCTGCTAGTCCACCGGCAACACCGCTGGTGGTGCCGATCAATCCGCCGTAAATCATAGCCGCTGTTGGATTATCTAGCTTGATAATAGGTGCAATAAATGGTGTTATAATCATGGTTAGTACGGATTTAACAACCCCGGCGGCTATTGAAAGGGCGATTACCTCAGAGCTTACCCCTAAAGCTGTGCCAGCAACAGGCCCTACAATAAAGGTGACTGCACCGCCGCCAATAGTAGTAATTTCTGCTGGATCGGTGTATCCCAGTAACACCGCAATGATAGCCCCTATAAAAAAGGAAGAAAGCACACCCACAAGCAAAGCCACGACGCCTGGAATTCCAGCTTTTTTTAGGTTTTCAACCTTTACACCATAGGCAGTAGAAATGATGGCATAATCCCTAAACATCGATCCACCTAATAATCCAACACCTGCAAATACTTCTATATCAGCCAATCCCTTAGATCCCCCCGTAAATTTACCCGCAACATATGCCAGAAGAAGTCCTATTATAATAGCAATAGCAGATCCCATTCTTTTTTGCTTGATGCTTGCTGCGATACCGTAGGAAACCATCATAATCAATGCCACTAAACCAAAAGCGGTTACTAATCCATTGGAGCTAAGAATACTTTTTATTATTTTAATCACCATTTTTGATTCCTCCTACGCCTTTTTTATTGTTGATTCGTTTGGATTAGCACTTTTAACCGTTAGCTTAGTTATTACCGGCACCAGTAATAATCCACCTAGTGTCGCAACCCCACCTGCCGTAAAGGCCACTAAGCCTCCTTCAAATGCCGCTACTACATTCTGAATCGAGGACATAGCAACGACAACAGGAATATATAATGCACTCAAAAGCAAAATACCTTTTTCGGTGTTGGTATGAAAAGAAATTTTTTTCCCTTCCATGTAGCTGGTAATTAAGATAAGCAGCAGCATGGAAAAGCCAACACCACCCACATCACCACTTATACCAATAGCTGTTCCAAACAGCCTGCCAACCAAAGACCCGATAAACATACATAAAGCAACTAAGCCTAAACCAAATATTTCCATAAAATTACTCCCTTCTATTCATTTTTTAGCTTATTAAATAGCACCCTTCTCTGCCAATGCCTGTATTTCTGCCTCCGATAGGTTTTTGAAGCTTTTCAGTATTTCAGCTGTATGCTGTCCTAGGGTAGGCGCTGGCAATTTTACTGTTCCTTGCGTTTCACTCATTTTTATAGGGACACCGGGGATTTTAATTTTTCCTGCAACCGGATGCTCTACCTCCACCAGCATTTCTCTAAAATTCACCTGTGGGTCCTTGGCAACCCCCTCCATATTATTTATTGGTCCGTTAGGCACGCCTATTTCGTCTAAAATCCTTTGCCATTCAGAAGTCGTTTTAGTTACTATTTGCTCTGCAATAAGTGGTCTAATTTCATCATAGTTTTTTGCTCTAAGGGGATTGGTTTTAAATCTCTCATCCTTGGCTAAGGCGTCACTCTTCATAGCAACACAAAGCTTTTGCCATAGGACATCGTTTCCAGCAGCAATCATAATTTCACCATCGGAGGTATCAAAGGGCTCAAAGGGAATGATGGAAGAATGTCTATTGCCGGCTGGCTTAGGAGACTCCCCTGTGACGAAGTACCTTGCTATAGCATTTTCCAAGATAGATACCTGACAATCCAACATCGCCACGTCAACCTTCTGTCCTTTACCAGTGATATTTTTATAGTTTACAGCCGCTAAAACACCTATGGCTGTATATAGGCCTGCTGTAATATCCCCAATAGATGGCCCTACCCTAGTGGGCTTTCCTCCCTTCTCTCCCGTAATGCTCATAATTCCTCCCATAGCTTGAACCACACCATCATAGGCCGGTCTATTGCTGTAGGGACCAGAGTGCCCAAAGCCAGATGCAGCAGCATAAATGATTTTAGGATTCACTTCCTTTAATGCTTCATATCCCAAGCCTAGCTTTTCCATTGTTCCCGGTCGATAATTTTCTACTACAACATCTGCCTCCTTTACCATGTCTATAAATAGCGCCTTGGCTTCTGGACTTTTTAAATTCATAGTGATGCTTTTTTTATTTCTGTTAATGCTCATGAAGTATGCGCTCTCATCGTTAACATGGGGACCAAACTGACGGGAATCATCACCACCATTAGGTGCTTCTATCTTTATAATCTCAGCACCTAAATCTCCTAGAATCATAGTTGCAAATGGTCCTGCTAAAACTCTGGTTAAGTCAAGCACCTTAATACCTTCCAATGCTTCCTTCATTAATAATTCCTCCTTCATTCATAATTTTTTGCAATTTTACTTGGATGATTATATAATCTTAATATCAGCAAGAAGCATGCCAAGGTGAAAATTTATTTTTTTGAGCTATTGGTTAATTTTATAACGTTATTAGAATATTTCGCCAAATAAAAGTGGTAACGTTTTTACCATCTCTGGTTAAAACATTACCACTTGTTTTTTCTTTTTATCTATTGCAATTTTTTAATCCTATGCCTTTCTATCTTCCTTCTAAGGGTAAGCCGAGCGATTCCTAATTCATCGGCGGTTTTAGTTATATTCCATCTATTCTTAACTAAAGCCCTATATATGGTTTCTGCCTCAGCTGCTTCAAGACTTGAATGCGCCGTATGCTCTTCCTCGTCGGGTAAAGTAAAGAATATTTCCTTGGGGAGATCCTCCAACGATATTTCACTGTCTCGTTTAAAAAACATAATCCGTTCAATGATGTTTTTTAGCTCCCTTACATTACCCGGCCAATCGTACTCCTGTAATTTTTTCATCGCACCTTTACTGACGGTAAATACATTTTTATCAAGCTTTTCATTATATTCATTTATAAAAAAGTTTATTAATAGGGTGATGTCTGTCCTTCTCTCCCTTAGTGGCGGTATGTCTATAGGAATAATGTTCAATCGATAAAATAAATCCTGTCGAAAATTGCCCACTTCGATTTCTTTTTGGAGATTTTTATTTGTAGCCGCTACAATAGTAGCACTAAACTCTATTTCCTTCAGCCCACCGATTCTTCGAAATCTCTTTTCTTGTAGAACCCGCAGCATTTTAGCCTGCAGCTCCATATCCATATCTGCAATTTCATCTAAAAAAAGCACGCCACCATTTGCTCTTTCTATAAGACCCTGCTTCATGCTTTTGGCATCGGAGAAGGACCCTTTTTCATAGCCAAACAATTCACTTTCCTGCAAATTTCTAGGTATGGCGGCACAATTTATTGCCATAAAGCTTTGAACACCACGATCTTTAACACTGTGAATCAACCTTGCAATAACCTCTTTACCTGTACCGCTCTCACCGTTCAGTAGGATACAAGTATGATGCCGGGCCTTGCCTATCTCCATTACTATTTCCATTACCTTTTTGATCGCTTCTGAATTACCAATCAGTACAGTATCCTTATGCTGCTGTATTTCTTCCATCTGCTTCTTTGCTTTAATATACTCAGCGGTTTTCTCAATTGAGTCACTAATCTCCCTTATAGAGAAGGGCTTTGTAAAATAGTCATACGCCCCCATTTTCATCGATTCAACCGCCAGCTTGACTTCACTTAAATATGTAATCATAATGACAATGCTGGAGGGCTTAAGTCGCTTGATTCGTTTCAATGTCTCTATGCCATCTATACCCGGAAGCTTAATATCTAATATGATTAGATCCGGACTCTCTCGCATTAAAATCTCTAGTCCTTCTTCACCTGTTTCAGCAGTTAAAATCCTGGCCCCTACCTTTTCAAAAGCTATTTTTAAGGATAATCTTATACTTCTTTCATCGTCGATTACAAGGATTTTCATGGTAAGTCTTCACCTTCTCCGTTTAAATTTATACAATTTCATCGTTATAGGTGGAATTTAGCGGCAGGTTGACACATACCTCTGTGCCGATATGCTTTTGGCTTTTAATATCAATATATCCCCTATGAGCTTTTATGATGTTGTAGGCTATCGAAAGACCTAAGCCAGTCCCTTCTTTTCTTGTGGTGTAAAAAGGGTCAAAAATTTTCTCAAGCTCCCTTTGATCAATTCCTGTGCCATCATCCTTAATTGATATCACCATAAACTTTTCCATTCTTTTTATCTCTACTTCAATTCGTCCCGTCTCCGGTACTGCTTCGATCGCGTTTTTAAGAATATTAATTAAAGCCTGCTTGATTCCTCTACGATCAATTCTTAAAAATAGGGCATCATTAGAATAGGCTTTTTTAATGTCTATTTGCTTATCTGTTGCATGTGATTTTAGTAAATAAATAATACCATTCATCAACTCACTAATATTTGTTTCTTCCTCATCCAATTTTGTGTTACGAATGAATCTCAAAAAATCTATTACAAGTCTATTTAAATCTCTAATTTCCTCTTGAAGGACAGATAACACCTCTTTTTTATTCTCATCATCAAAATCATCAGCGCTTATGATTTCTACTAGGTTGCCTATCCCAGCCAACGGATTCCCAATGTCATGTATAATCGATGCTGATAATTCTCCCAGGGTTCTGATTCTATCTTCTCTTTTAAGCTCTTCCTCAATCATCTTAATCTGTGAAATGTCCCGAAAAAGGAATATATATCCAATAAGGTCTTTGGTTTTATCCAGGGCCTTCGATACCACCAGGCTAATAAACACCTCTCTACCGGAGCTGCTTTCCATTGTTACTTCCATATCCTGAAATACCTTGTTTTCATTGATTGAATCCTTAACCATATCTCCTGCACTCAGCTTTGTTTTATGGAAAAATTCTGCAATATCTTTATTGATAAATGCATTTGCATTAAACTCTGAAATAGCCTCAGCGGCCTTATTAAAAATCGTAATGCTGCCGGATCGATCCATAACCACAATGCCAATACCGACACTCTCTAGTATGTTATTTAGATATTGTTGAAGATTGCTTTCACGTATATATGATTCATTAAGCTCATGAATATTCTTTTCTAGCTGTACAGTCATATCATTAAAGGCTTTACCCAATTCTCCAATTTCATCCTTTGTATTTAACTGGATATTTATAGGTCGGATATTATTTAATCCATAGTCCAGCTTCCTAACCTTTTTCACCAGTAAATCTATCGGCCCTATGATTCTACTGGCCCATATGAAGCCGAGAATAAAAGCGATTAAAATCACGAATACAATAATATATCTTAGTTGATTTTTTAATTGAACAACTTCAGCGAAAATGGTCTCAGTATCCTGCTCCACCACCACCATCCAATTTAAGTTTGGAACAAATGTTATTGCACCATAGAAATCATCATTACGATACGTGTAATTTCCAATTACTTCTTTTTTGTCCTCCAAAATCTTAATCAAATCCGTCCGCCTATTATTAGCAAACACATCTCTGTTTTCTAGCTCCACTAGCTCTCCTAAATTCTTCACGCCTGGATATACTGCTAATATCCCTTCCTCATCAGTTATCCACATTTTACCATCAAAATGCTCCTGATTGTTTTCTATGATTTTCTCAATATTTCTTAGGGGTAGCCCAGCACCAATTAATCCTATGGTCTCGCCATCATGGTTATAGACAGGTGCTGCAATGATGAAATGTGTCTCATTCAACACACTGCTGATAAGGAGGGGGCTTACTGTCGATTGATTACCCATAATGGTATCCCAATAATAGCTTCTATCGTAATAGCTTCTTCCTCGAATATGGTCATTGGATGGCTTAGAAAATACCATCCTGGCCTCAGCATTCATATAAAAAATCAAATCAAAGTATGGGAAATTATCATAAATTCTAAAAATTTCTTTTTGGATTTCTTCCATATTGCCGTTGCTCTGGGAGGAAAAGCTGGCAGCAGTATTGACGGTACTTTGTGCATCCTCCATATAAATAGCAATTTGGTTACTAATCATCCGTGAAATCATTAGGTTTTTATTTAGTGTATTGGTCTCAATATTTTCTACAGCGATGTATTGAAATAATAGCCCCGTAACTAATACACAGCTTGTGGCAAATATCATGATAAAGAATGGAATTTTAAATTTCAAGCTATTTTTTCCCATGTGAGGGCCTCCTGGGATTACTGTCTTTTTGCTTATATTCGATGCTTTTCGCTATTATCCTCCACAATAATTCCAATTTATCCTATAACTTAAATCATATCATATGACTTACGATAGTCCTTTACCTGAAAAACTGGCAAATAGAATAAAAGGAACCCCTTATGGATTAAGGAATTCCTTTTATCTATTAATAAAGTCCGCAATATCCTTGAGTAAGAATTACACCATAATAATCCCTATTCCAGTACGATATTTTCACCAGCAATTCTACCTGAAACAAGAATTTCAGTAATAGCATTACCGCCTAGACGATTTCCGGCAAATATACCACCAGTTACTTCTCCTGCTGCATATAAGCCTTTTATGGTGTTTCCATTGGCATCCAATACTTGACGCTTAGTGTTTACCTTAATTCCACCCATTGTGTGATGTGTTGAAGGCTTAAGATATCGTACACCCAACAGTCCATCATCATTAAAGCTGCCATCTGCATTGTAATTACCTATTAAGGCTATAGCAGCTGACTTAGGTACATCAAGCTGGTCTAATGTTCCATTACGGTAAGCATTATCATATTCTATAATTGTGTTTTTAAGGATTTTGATATCAATATCAAGCATTTTAGCAGTCTCTGCTAGTGTTAAGTAATATTGTCTACCCTCAACTGTGTTTGCACTTGTAAATGTTCCTGCATTGTTAATTTGAATATATACGCCATCCTTGCCATAATCAAAAGCACCCTGTGCAATTACATCACGCTCAGCAGACTCATCTATATAGCGTTTACCCACGTTGGCAGTTCCTGATGGGCTTACAAAAATCAGATTTCCGCCAGTTGCACCTGCTAGTCCACCTGTATCTACCCAAGCAGTTGGCATTAATTGTGTATAGCCCATACCAACTACATCAGCACCAATAGCAGTGGCCATTTTTATACCATCACCCTGCGCCAATGAACGGTTAGTTGTCATCATGCTGGAGGTAATGTCCTTGCTATCCCAGTATTCATTAGTTTCCATAACCATTTCGATATTGGCAGCAAAGCCTCCTGTTGCTACTATAACACCCTTTTTAGCTGTAATTTCTACTTCTGTTCCATCATATTTAACTGCTTTTACCCCTGTTGCTCTTCCTTGAGCATCAGTTATGATTTCTGTTGCTGTGGTACGATACATAAACTGATTCTTAGTATTTGCTGAAAGCACTGTGTTAATTGGAACTGCAAAATATGTTCCCCACTTACCTTCAACCTTATTGCCATTCACCATACCACCGTCAAAGCCGATAATACGTTGCCATAAGCAACCTAGAAGCGTTCCTGTTGCTCTAGAGTTTCTGAAAATTGAACCTTGGTCCATAAGCCATTCTTTAGTTGGCTCGATTTCTTTACAAATCTGTGAAACAAGCTCATAATCGCCATATATCCATTCTTTCTTATCATTGCTTAAGCGAAGACCACCAGAATAGGTCTGGAAAATATGCAACTCAACTGTACTAAACAGAGTTAGATCACTTTCCTTTGCCCCAGCAGCCAATTGTGGTTCTGCCCATGCAATATAGGCTCTAATTTGATCCTTAAGTGTCTTTAGGGTACCAAGGTACTCTGCGTGAACACCACGATGGGGTAAATCGTAATCGTAAACATTTTTAATAGCAGAAGGATCTTTAATTGTACCATCAAAGGGCTTTTCGCTCCAATTAAGAATTGTTTTTAAAGTATCTAATCTTCCTAGCTCAGACTTAGATTTTGTATAAGTCTCGCCTGTTTTTACATAAACGCCAGTTTCAGCATCAGGATTAGAAGGATCCCATACAAGGCTCTCTAAAACTGTTTGATAGCTACAACCTGCGACTAAGGTATTACCGCCAGCTTCCGCTTCCTTTTCAATCACAAGAACAGTAGCACCCTTTTGTGCAGCAGCTGCTGCAGCAGTAACACCAGCACCACCAGCACCGATTACTACAACATCATAGGTATCGACAATTTTAGGTCCTGGGGTTAATTTGAAGGGCTTTTCACCAGTACGCAAAGCGGATATATCGCAGCCCGCTTGCTTCGCTGCGTCCTCAACTGCAGCTATAATAGCTTTACTTGTTAAGGTTGCACCTGAAACCACATCAATTCCAGTAGAAGTGTATTCCTTGATATCTCCGAATAAAATATCAAAGGCTGGTGTACCAACACGATCGGTTTCTCTATGGGACACAAGCTCAATATTAGTGATTTTTTTGTCGGAGAATGTTACTGCCAATTCAACTTGGCCATTATAACCAACCCCTTTACCATTATAGGTACCAGGTTTGAAGGATATAGCAGCAGACTTAACCTCTACGCCCTTGGCTTTATCAATTGCAGCCTTTGCAGCTTCAATAACAGCACGGCTTGTAATCGTTGCGCCTGAAACAACATCAACCTCTGCTGACTGTTTGGAAACAATACTTTCTGGCAGACTCGATAAAGCTCTTCCAGCGATGCTTTGGGTTTCGCTTGCACCAATAATTGATACATGTGTAATTTTATTGGCATCTACATTGATGGTAACTGTAACGTCACCACCGAAGCCCTTTGCTGTAGCGGAATAAATTCCAGCTTTGTATACAGCTTCGGCTGGAGCTGGAGCAGGAGCTGCAGCAACAGTTTCCTCTTCACTGATCTTAATTACCTGGTTAGGAAAGATCAAATGAGGATTTTTAAGATTGTTTATTTCTGCTAATCTCTGCCAAGTTGTATTGTAGCTTTTGGCTATTCTTGACAATACATCTCCTGGCTTTACAATGTAGTGCGTGTTAGCTGATACAAAGGTGACACTAAGCATCACAAGCACTACTGCCAGTAAAAAACTTAAACCTCTTTTCTTCATACTATATCCTCCTTGATTAATAATTTATGCTAATGTGAAATTCTAAATAGAATAAATCACATAACAAATCTAGTCAGTTATATTCTCAGCAAAATATTTAGTTAATAATTTATTAACGAAAGCGAATATAAAAATAAATTTATTAAAAGCAATCGTATTTTTTGAATACTTCTCTATACAAAATGATGATTGTACAGCTAAAAAATTCCAGTTGAATTTTGTTATTCGCCCTCTTGCTTGAGTAAACAGTCTAAAGCAACATTTTTGAGATTATCATAAAAATATTTTTCAATAAAATTTATCACTCCCATTGTTACCATGCTTAAAGAAGTTCCTCAAATTTGCATAAATTCCTCCATATTTCCTTCGACTTATTTCGACATTCTGAACATCTAGGGTGTTTTATAAGCATACAAACCTATGCCTAAAAGACTAAGTACAGTTTCTCTAAATACTAGGATATAATTGTAAATACAGCATCCCTTTAATAAGTGTGGTGATTAATTACGACTGTCTGGCACCCCTGTGGCACATGATTTAATTTAAATATACATTAAAATAATTAGCATTTCACGACAATAGTGAATACTATGATGTTATAGATCTGTTAATAAAAAATTTATGAGGAGTGATTGACAATGCAGAAACCCCTCACACCCTTAGAAAAAATCATATATAATAATGGCGAACGGTTAGTTTTTGGTAAAAGTCACTATATTGGTGAAGATATTAGGCATAGAAGCTCTTACATCTTTTTCAAGAATATAATTGAGTGTGATTTAGCATTCATGAAATCCAATAATATGGAGATAAAGCTAATAGACATCTTAGATTTGGGTTGTGGTGTTGGTCATGGCTGTGAAACCTTATCTCAAATAGAATGCTCAAATATTTTAGGAATAGATAGCTGCCAAGAAGCAATAGCATATGCAGGAGATGTTTATCCCAATAAAAACATAACTTATGATTGCTTTGATTTAAACGAATTTATACCATCTATGCATTCATATGATTATGTGGTATCACGTGGCGTGATAGAACATATTCCAAATGGAATTGAATTAGTCTTTTTATCCAAATGGACAAATAGATTGATTTTTTCAGTCCCTTACAATGAACCAGAAAGCGCAAACCCACATCATGTATTATCAGGAATTCGTGAAGAGGATTTTTCAGATATAGATGCAGAGTTGTTTTATGAGGATTTAAACGGCATAACATATGATATTAATAACAAACCTACAAGGCCTAATATGATAATTTGTGTTTGTAGCCATCCCTCTTTACCCAAAATCGCTGATACCGAGATTTCCTTTCCTGTGCCTGCCTGGAAACCTTAATAAGCATATCTGGCTGTCATAGAAACACTTTGTTTGTCAACACTATCAGTTGGCCTGAAGAGCCTTGTGAATAGCTGCATATTAACAGTTATATAACTAGCAAAAAAGCAGCATGCATATGACAAACATAGCGTCTACCTAACACAAAATACCCCATATAGGCCATATAAGACTATATAGGGTATTTTTACCTATTTAGGGGACAATGATACCCACATGCCTTCAAGCCACTGATCAAAATCAGCACCCTTATCCCCCTCATATGTATCATACACATCGATTCGCATCTTTTGAAGCTTCTTTTTGAATTCTTCAAAAGTATGATCCTCTGGCAAGCTCTTTTTAATTCTTAATAAAATTTTTGATATGTCCTTAAATAATTCGCCTTTTATTCTGGAAGGCCGAGAACCACTTTCACCAAATCCTTCAAGCTTATTGTAAGCTGCTTCTTGTACCCTATACACTGAATCCCCGTTTGCTAAACGTTTAAGTATATCAATTGTTTCCGGACTTTTCCATCGTCCTAACTCATCAACTGCCTTCAGACGGTCACGCCAACTGGCAGTTCGACTTGCCGCTTTCTTTAGCTCTTCAAAATTGGAAGGCAACTCAGCTTTTATTTTATCTTTATTCAAAATTATATCATCCCTTCATTTTTAATTCTCTACCTAATAAACATGCGCTAAGTCTAATTTTATTGCCACTTATCGTTTTTCTTATTCTTGTTATAATCGCGAGCTTTGTCATTTTTCCTATTATTGCTCTTTGAGGCGCCAAATCCCGAGCCCCTCCTATTATTAGATGCTGGGGTTTTGGGAGCTGAATGCTTCCGATTTAATACAGCCGCTGCCTTCATTTCAAAGGGCTTTTCTATTAACTGGAAGGGATGATCCTCCACTACCGGTACTGCTTTTGATATTAGTTTTTGAATATCACGCAGTAGTGCTTGTTCCTCTTGATCACAAAAAGAAATAGCAATGCCGCCAAGACCTGCCCGTCCAGTCCGACCAATTCTATGAACATAGGTTTCCGGAACTTCTGGCAAGTCGAAATTAATTACATGGGATAATTCATCTATATCAATTCCTCGGGCTGCAATATCTGTTGCAACCAATACCCTTGTTTTTCTTTCTTTAAAATTCTTTAAGGCTAGCTGCCTTGCATTTTGAGATTTGTTGCCATGAATCGCTTGAGCATTATGTCCAGATTTTTCAAGCTGCTTCACTATTTGATCCGCCCCATGCTTTGTTCTCGAAAAAACTAAGGCTGATTCGATAGATTTATCCTTTAATAAGTGATTTAATAGATGTATCTTATTGCCTTTATTCACAAAGTACACTGATTGCTCTATAATATCTACAGTGGAAGACACAGGGGTTATTGCAACCTTTACTGGGTCTTTTAGTATCTGATTTGCAAGCTTTTCAATTTCATGGGGCATAGTAGCAGAAAAGAACAGTGTCTGTCTTTTAGGTGGAATATAATCAATGATTCTCTTTACGTCCTCAAGCATTCCCATATCCAGCATTTGGTCTGCCTCATCCAGCACGAAGTATTTTATATTGTTTAATCGAACAAATCTTTGATTGATTAAGTCAAGTAGTCTACCTGGTGTCGCCACTAGAATATCCACTCCGATACCAAGGAATTTGGTCTGTGGATTTTGGGATACGCCGCCATAGATTACTAGCGTTTTCAGACCTAAGTGCTTACCATAGGCCTTAAAGCTATCTGAGATTTGAATTGCCAGCTCTCTTGTTGGCGCTAGAACCAATGCTTTTATTTGTCTCTTTCCCTTTATTTGGGGCTCCGCTGCAAGACCTTGTAAAATTGGTATTGCAAAGGCTGCTGTCTTACCTGTACCGGTTTGAGCGCACCCTAATAAGTCTATCCCTTTAAGTATTGATGGAATAGCTTTTTCCTGTATGGGTGTAGCCTTCGAATAACCTTGAGTTTTTAAAGCCCTCTGTATAGGCTCGACTATATTTAAATCTTTAAATAACAATAGTTTTTCTCCTTTTTATTTTATTTTTTATTATAATTTACTGATATAATTAATAAACTATCCAGCCCACAAGTAGAAATGAACATAATAGTCATATTATGTCCACTTGATCATTAAAACATCCTAATTCCCTTGTTTTAAAGCTTTTTGTTGTCTCGACATTTATATCTTACCACTTTATTTTAAGCTCAAGTATCATATTATCAGATTTTCTTATAATTAGATATAGCATTTTTACTTAGCAGTTATTTTTTTGAAATTATACTTTTTATTTCTGTCGAATAGTATTCTACAAACCTATTTTATTAAATAAATGCTTACCTATTTTTCACTCCCCGTTGGGTTATCTTATGCTTTGCGCCTTTATCATTATAGGTGATCCATTCACCTATAGGTTCACCTTTTTCAAAATACCCCGAACGTTTAATCGTTCCATCAGGTCGATACCATTCCCAATAGCCTTCGGGCTGACCATTTACCATCTTGCCTTTAGACCAAATGGTGGTTCCATTGGCATGGTATTTAATTGTGTATCCATCAATAATTTCTAATTTCTTCTCCTTCACTCCATTAGGATGAATGAGGTCGCATTTTTCATTGACCATTTACATATACCGCTCCTTTCCTATCCATCAAGCTTCAAAAGTTTATATAAATTATGCTTTTATTCCATCTAGAAACCACCCAAAGAATTAACAAATCTACTGTGTTACCTGTACAGTATATCATGTAAGCTGTTTGTTTCAAAATGAAAATGTGTCTTTTGGTATTTATGCCCCATTATTATTTATGATTATTATGTTGGTTAAATAAATGGATTGTACTTGGCATCACAGCAACAAGCTTATTCCCTAATTTGCTCATTAGCTTATAATTATAAAAAGTATTTGACTGTAAATAGACTTTACAGTTTATAATTAAATCATCACCGGAAGGAGGAGCAAGAGCATGCAGATAAAAGAAATTGAAATTCTATCCGGTATGGATAGAGGGAATATTCGTTTTTATGAAGGCGAGGGACTAATAACCCCCCAGCGTATGGATAATGGATACAGGGATTACTCGGAGGAGGATCTGCAAATATTACTGCGTATTAAGCTGCTGCGAAGCCTTCATATCTCTTTAGAGGAAATTAAGGCTCTTAAAGATGGAAACAGAGATTTATTGGAAACCCTTTCAAATCAAATAATGAGCTTAGAGCAAGAAAAACAGGGGGCCTCTTATGCTCAGGATGTTTGCCGTGCCATGCAGGAGGACGGCGTGGCCTTTGTTAATTTAGATGCCAAGAAATATCTTGACGGTATCAATCGTACAATGAAGGAAACCGGTAGCTCCTATTTTGCAGTTAAGGGTGATGAGCTTCCTCAGGTATTCAACCCATGGCGTAGATTTTTAGCTAGAATGTTAGACTTATTTTTATACGACATGATTTGGTCAGTCTTTGTCGCTTTGGTTTTCAACGTGACTTTGGCAAATCGCAGCAGCTTTGGGCGCTTGTTTGATTCCTTCATCACTTTGATCATGATGCTGCTTTTAGAGCCCTTATGGCTCAACTTTTGGAGAACAACGCCGGGGAAGGCGATATTAGGTCTTAGGATAGAAGCTTCAGATGGCTACAGCCTTTCCTATGGTGAGGGTTTAGAACGCACCTGGGGAGTTATAGGTGCTGGTATGGGATACAATATTCCAATATTTAATCTTTTCCGTCTGTGGAAAAGCTACAGGCTGTGTAGTGAGAATGAAACGCAGCCGTGGGATGAAGCTATAGCCTACAGCCTTAAGGACAATAGATGGTATCGCTGGCTATTTTATGCCGGTATGCATGCTGCTGTAATTGCTGTACTAGCCACAATCATATCCTTTCAACAGCTTCCACCTAACCGAGGCCATTTAACTGTGGCTGAATTTGCTGAAAACCATAATTATTATGTTAAGTATCTGGATATTAATTTTGGTAATGACTATTTGAATGAAGAGGGTAAATGGTCTAGGAAGACATCATATGATACTCAATATATTGATATAGGAATGGGGTTTGGTGAAAAGCCAGAGTATCATTTTACAATAGAAGATGGCTATGTGACAGGTATTTCATTCTCAGTAGAAATCAAGGACAATGCTGCTTGGATTACTTCATATGACAGTTATATGCTGCTGGCTTCTCTTGCCTATGCTGGCGCCCAGAATGAAGTAGGCTTGTTTACAAATATACCTAAGCAAATAGCAGAGACTATTGGAGGTAACACCTTTAAGGATTTTGATTATAAAGTTGGGGACACAACGATTGCCTGCGATTTCCAGTATACAGGCTATATCAATACGGCATCTTATTTTTTACTACCGGATGAAAAAGCAGAGGAAACCTATTTCAGCTTAAACTTTTCAATTTATAAATAACAAGTCATAGGGACGCTTTGTTTGACACCTGCAATCATAGAGCGGAAGAGGTACAGGTATGGCTAGATTTTATAAAGCCTTCAACTATACTATAAAATCCTATCATCGAGCTTTTTAGAAGTCAACAGTCTAACCATTTTACTACGGAATAATTCACAATTATCCCAATCCACCCCATTGACTGAGCCCTTCTCATTACTGATATTTTAGCCATCTTGTACATCTCAATATGTTCAAATTATATATACCTATAGCGTTTAATCCTGGTTTTTAGGCTTCATTTATAATATAAACCATATATCCCTTTAATTTTACTAATATTCCAATAAGTTTATTGATTGTCATGCCATTATCCTTAAACGTCTCAGAGAACGATAATTCATTAAACATTTTTTCAAATTCGATTTCTTTTGCACAGCCATAAAAAGGATCAACAATCAAAAATTTAGAACTTAAAGTATCTATTCCAATAATAATCCTGTAATGCATTGTAAATTCTGGATTTTCGAACTTGTTCTTCACGAGACTTACAAATGGAACTGGTAATTGCTTTTTAAGGCTATATTCTACTGCTTTCAGAAATTTTTTTTTTCGCAGAAACTTCAATTTTATACTATGGTTAGGTAAGTGTCTTTTAAATGATTTAATAAACTTAGATGGGGTACTCCCGAAATATTTTGATTGAAACTCTTTCTCAAAAACTTCTTCATCAATTTTATTTTCTAAGAAATCACTAACCATGCTTAATGTTGAATCACCGCATGTATAAGATTTCTTTTGTTTTTGCATTTGAAAGTTAGTTAGTTTAATCATGAGTTCACCCCTATCAAAACCACCCAATTATACTTGATTTATTTTAGCTTCAAAGCATTTATCTAGATTCACTTAAAATAGAAAGCACCTACTTTCTATTAACGTCTCAGTATTTAAGGCGCCTACGAACTGGACTCCAAAGATAGACCATATTGCGGTGCTTGACATCCAGTGAGAGTTTTGATGCTCTTCATTAAAGCTTAATTTAAATTTCTTCATATTTAATAAATATTGCAAATAAGTTTAATTCAGGGTTATGCTCATAATGCTACCCTAGTATAGTCCGTACATCAGTGTAACCCCATAAGAGTAAACACGACAATTCCAAAACTAACACAAGCCCAAATGGTATATTTTGATGTTGCTTTATCATTTTGTGCCTTGATTGCTTTAATTAAAAATGCAGGAAATGCCAAACCCATTATAATAGTTATCAATTTTATGAAATCTATCATTGTTATATCCCCCTGTTCTATGAATAACTTTATGACACATTATTAATCTATTGTGAATTAACAAAGCTTTTTAAGTGTTCTTCTCCAATAAGAGAAGGACCCGCCCGCTTTTCGTTAAAACAGAAACGTCATCTTTATTGCAACGTCCCTGAGTCGGACCCACTTAACCATCCCACTTGGCGGAGCTTCGCTCCCGTTAAGGGGATGTGGTTAGCTTCACTTGCTAATTAATTTATTGATACTTGATTTCTGTAATCCTGCATTCAACAGAATTCTAATATTAAACCCTGATTTTCCATAACTTAATCTGTACCAGTAATAATTTATATACTCGATTATTGCAAAGAGCCATACTCCTAAAGCAACCAATAAGTCTTTATAACCACTGGCTAATTTTACAATCGATATAGCCACCCCCAAAATCAAAACTATATTTAATTGATTAAAAATACTAAGGAGTTTTATAACTATTTTTCTAACTGACTTCCTTTTTTTGACTAATACAAATCTATACAACCAGTAGGCGGAACCCTGTAGCAGAGTGAATATAAGAAGAGAAAATGCCACCAGACTAGCTATTCCTAAGTCTGATACTTTATATATAAAAACAAAAGAACATACAGCTGCAAATTCACCTGTTGCTAAATACAATAAACGATTCTTTAGATTATTCATTTTATCACCTCTATTAAAATTAATCTTGGCGTATAATTCATCTTCTAAGAAATATCCATCGTCTTCCTACTACATCTGCACCTGTAACAAATTAGTTTTGATGGCATATAACGGTTGGCATGCCCAACGGCGTCAAAACTTACAAGAAGTCACTCGACTTGGCGAGCTAATGTACCGACTGACTCGGCGGCTTTGATGGAGTAAATTTAGGGTTTCATGTAACGTCTTCGTATTTGCGACGTCCTGAACCGGATTCCAAAGGAAAGATTCCCATATCTATTGAATTATGCATTTATCTTAATTTTATTATACAATCACGATTTTGTGTCCGTCAAACTTGATCTGAGTCAAAAAAATATGAGACAAGGTATGCCTCGTCCCATATCAACGGAATAATTAATTATAGTGCTTCCCCATTGGTAGCAATGACGTTCTTATACCAGTTGAAGCTTTTCTTACGCATTCTTTTTAGCGTACCACGACCTTCATTATCTTTATCAACATAAATATAACCATAGCGTTTCTTCATTTCTCCTGTTCCTGCACTAACTATATCAATTGGTCCCCAGGAAGTATAGCCAATTAATTCCACACCATCTGCAATGGCTTCTCTTGCTTCAATTAGATGATCATGTAAATATTGAATTCGATAATCATCATTGATCACATCCCCTTCTTCTACCACATCTGCTGCACCTAAGCCGTTTTCCACGATAAATAATGGTTTTTGATATCGATCGTACAATTGATTTAAGGTATAGCGTAAGCCCTTGGGGTCAATCTGCCATCCCCAATCGGTTGAGGGTAGGTATGGATTTTTAACCCCTCCTAACATATTGCCTGCGGCTCCATCTGTATTTTCCGGATCAGTGCTTACCACAAGGCTCATATAGTAGCTAAAACCAATATAGTCCACTGTATGCGCCTTTAAAATAGCTTCATCACCAGGCTGCATTTCAATATCTACATTATTTTCTTTAAAGAAACGCTTGATATAGGATGGGTAATATCCCCTTGCCTGAACATCTCCAAAGAAATAAGCAACTCGATCCTTTTCCATAGCTTCAAATACATCAGCAGGCTTAGATGTTAATGGATAGTAGGGTGCGCCTAATAGCATACAACCAATTTTAGCATCAGGAATAATTTCATGGCATGCTTTTACAGCGAGGGCGCTGGCCACTAATTGATGATGCACTGATTGATAGATGACCTGCTTCTTATTTTCTCCCTCTTGAATAATGACTCCGCCACCTATAAAGGGAACATGTACAATCACATTAATTTCATTAAAGGTCATCCAATACTTAACCTTATCCTTGTATCTTTCAAATAGGGTTCTGGCATATCTTTCATAAAACTCAACTAGCTTTCGATTTCGCCAGCCGCCATATTTTTTCACTAATCCTAGGGGCATTTCATAATGGGAAATCGTAATAACCGGTTGAATCTGATGCTTTAACATCTCATCAAATAAGTCATCATAAAATTTTAACCCTGCTTCATTTGGTGTTTCCTCATCCCCATTTGGGAAGATTCTTGTCCAGGCAATGGATGTACGCAGGCATTTAAATCCCATTTCAGCAAACAAAGCCACATCCTCCTTATATCGATGATAAAAATCAATAGCTTCATGGGATGGATAATAGACGTCCTCTTTAGTATCTAAATTGAATGCTGGATCCATTGCAGCCAAAAATCTAGTAGGACCGCATTCTAAAACGTCTGATGTGGACAATCCCTTTCCACCTTCTTTGTAAGCCCCTTCCGATTGATTTGCAGCGATTGCACCGCCCCAAAGGAAATTCTCAGGAAACCCTTTCTCTGGCTTATTCATTATACCTTCCTCCTTTTTATTTTGATTAAGTTACATGATTGATTTGTATATGGACATTAGAAAACCTTATTTTATGCTTTGCAATGCTTATGCTAGACCGACAACTGACTTTAAATAGGCTTCTATTTCCTCTGCTGTAGTTAAGGATAGTACTTTTTCTGCAATTTCTTGAGTCCCTTCAGTTGTTAGTGTAGCAACTAATTCTCTAGCAGGTAAAATAGAGGTGGCACTCATAGAAAATTCGTCAAGCCCAAGACCTAGCAGCAGCGGAATCAATGGTGGCTCACCTGCCGCTTCCCCACACATCCCTACCCAGATACCTTCCTTGTGTCCGTTTTCAATCACCATTTTAATCATTCTAATAACCCCAGGGTGGTAGGGTGTATAAAGGTGAGCTATATTTTGATTCATTCTATCCACTGCGGTGGCATACTGAATTAAATCATTGGTTCCTATGCTAAAGAAGTCCACTTCCTTAGCCAATATATCACTGGTCAAAGCAGCTGTTGGAATTTCAATCATGATTCCTACTTCAAAATCTTTACTGAAGGCTATTCCTTCTGACTCCAGCTGTTGTTTTACTTCATCTAAAATGGCATTAGCCTGTCTTACTTCCTCTATTGAAGAAACCATGGGATACATAATTTTAAGATTGCCATAAATTGAAGCCCTTAACAGTGCCCGAAGCTGTGTTTTAAAAATGTCTGTTTGATCCAGGCATATTCGTAATGCCCTATAGCCTAAAAATGGATTCATTTCCTTGGGTAAATTTAAGTAGGGGATTTCCTTATCTCCCCCTATATCTAATGTTCTGATGACTACCGGCTTATCCGCCATCCCCGCTAATACAGCCTTGTATGCCTCGTATTGCTCCTCTTCTGTTGGCAGTGAGGGTCGATCCATATACAAAAACTCTGTTCGATAGAGTCCGATTCCCTCTGCCCCATTATATAAAACACCCTTTAGATCCTTGGCTGTACCAATGTTGGCCCCTAGCTCCACTTGCTTGCCATCTTTAGTCACCGTTGCTTCATCCTTCAATCTCAATAGCTTACTTCTATACGCCACATATTGCTTCTGCTTGACTTGATATTCTTCTATGATTTCTTGGCTTGGATTGATCATCACTTCCCCAGCTTCACCATTGATGATGACATAGTCCCCGTTTTTAATAGTTGATGTGATAGTCACCAGGCCAACAACAGCAGGAATTTCAAGACTCCTTGCCATAATGGCTGTATGGGATGTTCTGCCTCCGATGTCCGTCACAAAGCCTAATACCTTTTCCTTGTCCATTTGGGCTGTATCAGAAGGGGCTAAATCATGGGCAACAATAATGACCTCTTCGTCAAGCTGACTAATATTAATCATGTCAATATGTAATAGATTTTTAAGCATTCGTCCACCAACGTCCTTAATGTCTGCCGCCCTTTCCTTCATATACTCATCATCCATTGCCTCAAATATCTCAACAAAATTATTAATGGTTCTATCTAAAACAAATTCTGCATTCTTTTCTTCTGTCTTGATCCCCTTTTCTACAGTGTTGATGATCTCAGGGTCTGATAGGATTAAGAGGTGTGCACCAAAAATTTCAGCCTTTTCCTTGCCCATTTTTTCCTCTGCTAAATGCTGTATCTTCTCTAATTGGGCCTTTGATTTTTCCACAGCATCCTTAAATCTTTGTATTTCTTGATCAATGCTTTCTACCTTGATTTCAGGAATGACTATTGTTTCTTCCTTAAGTAATAGCACTGGAGCCATGGCAATTCCTTTGGATGCTCCAATCCCTTTTGCTACCATAGAATCACTTCCTTTTCATAAATTTATCGAAAATATTTTATTTATCATTTGTGGCATTTAGTTTTTGAATTTTGCTGTAGTGTGTTTCTCATATATATTCATGCAATTTACGTGCCAATACAGTTTAGAACAAAATTGGCTTCGCCACGTTTGTTTTCCAGAGAACCCATGCGTTCTCTAGGACGCTTCGCCTTCGGTCACCTCACTGTCTCGGTGCCGCTCGTAGCATAGTGCCACTTGTTCGTGGCACCACTCGCCTCTCCTTGTTTTAATAAGGGGTGATGCCCCCCTTAACAACCCCCCATATCATAGGGAAATAAAAGAACTATCCTATGATACAAAAAAAGAAGCAACATTACGCTGCTTCCCTTTAAAAAAACTGAGGTAAATAATCTTTGTTTTCCTGTAAAATATCCTCTAGCATTTTTTCAGCTACAAAGGAATCCTGCACCAATGGGTTAGCAATCAGGGCTAATAAAGCTTTTTGTCTATCCCCATGGACTGCTGCTTCAATTGTCAGCTGCTCATAGGCTTTCACCCCTTGCAGCAAACCGGTTATGGCTGGATGCAGCGGTTCAGCATTAAGTGGATGAGCACCTCTGCTGTCTATGACTGCATTGGTTTCAATTGCCACGTCATGGGGTAGTTCACTTATTGTTCCATTGTTCTTAATATTGACTGTCATAATAATCTTCTTATTATTGTATATAGCATTGATTAATTCACAGGCTGCATCGGAGTAATATTGTCCTCCCCGCTTTTCTAATTCCTTTGGTTTAATCCTTAAATCTGGATTCTTGTAGAGCTCAAATAGGGCTTCTTCTACCTTTTTAACCACCTCTCCTCTGGTGCCTTCCTCTTTAGCTGCTCTGATTTCCTCAGCTAACATTTTTTCTGGCAGGTAGAAATATCTATGATAAGGGCAGGGGAACGCCCCAAGGGCCTTGATGTGTTCCACAGACCATCCCATATCCTTTATATTTCTGACAGTAAATGACCGCCCACTTGCCAATGCATCTAAGACCCTATCGGTTACCTCCTGACCCTTAAGAAATATTTTCCTTCCCCATACTAAGTGATTTAAGCCTATTAAGTCCACATGGACATCCTCTGGCTTAGCTTCTAGCATTTCTACAGCCATCATTTTCATGAGAATAGGAACATTACATAATCCTATTGCTTTGATGTTAGTGTGCTTTAATACAGTTTCGGTGATGATTCCTGACGGATTGGTAAAGTTGACTAACCATGCATCAGGACACAGCGCTTCCATATCCTTGCAGATATCTAATATGACAGGAATCGTTCTTAATGCCTTAGCGAATCCTCCAGCACCAGTGGTTTCTTGCCCTATTCTGTTATACCTTAAAGGAATTTTTTCGTCTCTTATTCTTGCATCTAATAGGCCCACACGAAATTGGGTTGTTACAAAGTCAGCATCCTTTAGAGCTGCTCTTCTATCCAGTGTTAAATGAATAGTACAGTCTACTCCAGCTTCTTGAACCATTCGCTGGGCTAGCTTTCCTACTATTTCCAGCTTTTCCTTTCCAGCTTCAATATCCACCAACCAAATTTCTGAGACGGGCAGCTCCTGATATCGTTTGATAAAGCCCTCAATGATTTCAGGGGTATAGCTGGACCCACCTCCTATGGTTACAATTTTTAAGCCCTTTTTCATTAAACACACTCCTTTTCAACAGCTACTTTTTGATGGAGCTGGATCATTTCCTCAATCAAATCCTTTGCAAGCATTGAGGTCATTAAGTGATCCTGTGCATGGATTAGCAGCAGGTTAATTTCAGCCTTATTACCCCTCGATTCCTCTTGAATCATGTTGGTCTGAACCCCATGGGCCTTCAAGGCTTCTTCCTTTGAAATTTCAAGTCTTTCTAAAGCTTCCTCAAACTTGCCCTCCTTGGCAAGCTTGAGGGCTTGGAAAGCTTCACTTCTGGAATTTCCAGAATGTATGATGATTTCCATAGCAATCATTTCTGTATTCATATTGATAGTCCTTTCTGCATGTTTTTTTATACGATTAGCGATTAAGCTTTTGTAGTAGCGCCTTTATTAGCCTGCTCCTCTGCTAATAGCTGCTTTTCATATATCTTAAAGAATGGATAGAAAATTGCTCCAGATACGAAGAATAATAGAACAACTAGTAGTAATGCACCCACATTCCAATTAGCAGCCCACATAGCACCGATTGGGGCCGGTGTTGTCCAAGGGGGCAGAGCAACTACTTTAGACACAAGATTAAGCTTTAATGCAAAATAAGCAATCGTTGCATTCACCATTGGAGCTAGAATAAAGGGAATTCCTAAGGTTGGGTTCATCACCACCGGTGAACCAAAAATGACTGGCTCATTAATATTAAAGATACCTGGAATAAAAGCGACTTTACCAATTGCATTTAAGTGGGAGGCTTTACTTCTTAGGTACAGGAATACTAAAGCAAGGGTTGCTCCTGAACCACCTAATACAATATAGAAGGCCCAGAATGGTTGGGTGAAGATATAGGGAATGGCGCCACCCGCTTCTAATGCCGCTTGATTGGCAGAAATATTACTTAAATAGAAGGGAGTTAAGATTCCACCCACGATACTTGATCCGTGGATTCCAGCAAACCAAAGCAAGTGAGCAAGGAACACTGCAAATAGGATGGCTGGTAACGTATCCACACCTGCTACTAAGGGCTTGAATAATTCCATGACTCCTTCTGGTATACTCATGCCGGTCACATTTTTAAAGATAACGCTGATTGGATATAGGGTACAAACCATTATGAAAACGGGAATCAGTGCGTCAAAGGAGGCTGCAATTGCTGGCGGTACCCCATCTGGCATTTTGATGGTGATATTTCTTTTCTTAAGAAATCTCATTAGCTCAATTGAGTAGAAGGAAGTAAATAGTGAGGTAAATACACCCTTACCATCCATATAGGTAGTTGGAAGGCCACCGTTTACTGGCTGTGCCGCTACTAGTAAGAAGGCCGCTAATGAAAGCATTGCGCCAGAAAGAGGGTTCAATTTATATGTTTTTGCTAAGCTATATCCGATCGCCATTGCGATAAATATAGTCATAATCTGCATGGTCATGTTGTAGGGTACAATTAACGTACTGAAATTTTTTGTTGCAAAGCTTACCCATGCCCTACCGATAAAGTTAGTTGTGTCTGATGGGAATGGTGGATAGGCTAAAATCAACATCAAAGATCCGATAATCATAAATGGCATGGCTCCAATAAATCCATCCCTCATTGCTGAGATATGCCTTTGGTTACCTACTTTCACAACTACAGGCATCATTTTTTCTTCAATCCATTTCATGAACTGATTCATTTCAATATCCCCCTTATTTTTTATAATTCCTTAAGCGCATCCTCTAAAACTTTATCGCCCTTTAGTAATCCATAATCCATTGAATTAATGACTAACACTTTAATCCCATACTCATCTGCAATTTTTTGAAAATCATCCTTTTTAAATCTTACCTGAGGTCCCAATAATACAATATCAAAGTCCTTTACATTGTCTACAAAAGCATCTACAGGTACTGCAGTGATTTCAACCTCAATCCCCTTTGCATTTGCTGCTTGCTCCATCTTTGTTACTAGTAAGCTTGTTGACATTCCTGCAGCACAGGCTAGCAATATTTTTTTCATGTTCTTCCCCCTTTCTTACAATTATTATTTTGCAATTTTCATGCCAAAACAGAAATATCCCCTTCAACTCGCTCAGGGGATATGGAAATTCTGCATCCTAAAACAGAAAGCGCTTTGTTTTCTGAATTGTCAAACACTAAAAAACACTAATTATCTAAAATAATTGATGCCATGAGATTAATCTCATCATCGGGGATAATAACCCTATATTTATTTTCCAATGGCTTCATATGCTCTTTAATCGCTGCTCTAGCATGAGGGCTCACTTCTTCATAGGCAGTTCTTACATGTATCTCAAAATTATTCAATAGCTTTTCAAACAAGCAGCCAATATGCAGGACGATTCCAATAATCACATCATTACTTAATTCTTTTTCTAGGCTTATGCTGATACCCGTTAAAGCGGCCTTAATATCATATACCAATTCCTGATTATTATGGAAATTCAAGTTTGCTGTTAATGTATCGGAAATTTGTCTAAACATATTTTCATTATTCACAATTCCTTGGAGCTTTTTTTGTCCCTGCACTGTAAAGATTTCTTCTAAAGTGAAAAAGGGGATCGAATGGATTTCTGGATTGACATAGCTGACAATGGCAACCACATTTTTAAATTCTGATATCATATTGATTTGCCTTTTGAAATCTTGTATTCCAGAAAAACTCAGTGGAATAATCTCAATGCATGAATTAGATAAATCGATATTCTTTAAGACAAAGGACTTAATTTTAACGGAGCTTCCTTCACCTGTATAGCAGCCCGTAATAATGACATTTCTTACCTTATTCTTTACTTCAGTTGAGATTTCTACAACCCTTTTACCCAGATAAGGATTAATATCAATGGCTGAATTATATACCTGGTCTAAACTTGAACCCAGCATAGCCTTTCTGGTGGCCTCAATCACCATTGGTGTGCTGACCATTTCAACAGTTCTAGTGGGAATACCCGTTTCTTTTGTAATCATGTCTCCAAAATTGATTAGAGAGCCCATATCTGCTAAAATCAGTACCCCTTGGCCGTTATTCAAGCTCTTAATTCTGCTTTTCGCCTCTTGATAAACCTCTTCAGGATTAACAGTAAGGGGCATATCAATTGCATTGGCCATGTCGATACCCAATAGCGTATTGGCCACCTTGGCTATACTCGTAGCAGCGCTGCTGCCATGCATGAGCAATAATATACCTACGTTTCTGGGTTTTTCATCCTCCTGTCCATGGAATTGCTTATTTGCAAAAAACATAGTTAAGAAGCCTATTTCATCCAACGGTAACTCTATCTTCAGCCTTTCTTCTATCAGTATAGTGATTTCCACTGCCACAGAAAACTCCTTTGGATACTTCTTTCGAATATCGTTCAAATTAGGGTTTACAATTGGTTTTTGCTGTTTAATTCGTTCCTCAGTAGCACCAATGTGCATGGCTAGTCCATAAAGCATTGAATCTAGATGGGGATTCTTTAATCTTGTTTTTGCAATGGCTAATATATCCTTTGTAAGATCCACCAGCTCTTTACCAATAATTTTTTCAACCTCTGAATCATTAATGTTCTGTTTAAACCTCCCCATAAATTTGATAAAGTAATTCTCTATATCCGCTCCAATGATTTCATTAATGTCATCCTCATTGATTCCCTCTGCCCTTAGCTTTTCAATTCTTTTTTCGATCGACTCATAGAAATTATCCGGAATTGAGTATTGATCATCCTTACCAATATGTATTTCCTCTTGGTGAGCACAAAATTTGTATTCTGTTTTTCCGGTACCAATAATTTGATTGACTTCTTCTCTATAATCCTTTAATTTTAATATGCCCTTTTTCACTTCATCCGGCAATATTTTGCTATTGATCACTACCTTCCCCTTTGTTTGAGAAATATAATCTAAAAACGCCCTGGCGCAGCTTAGCTGAATATCACTTCTTAACTGACCTATATTATTGGGGCATTCATATAGCAATAGACTTCTTAAAGCGTTTAGGCTGACAATGATCTCTTTTCCGATTCTAGCAGATTCTTGCCTAAAAAAGTCTTGAATTAATTTAAAACGTTCACAAAGCTTTCTGTCCTTTAAAGGGGGGATATTGATCATCATAGGAATACGCCTTATAAAGGTATCCAATAGCGTTGACTTAGGCTCTTCAGTGGTTGCCGCTATGATTAATACCTTAGCCCTTCTGCCATATTCCGTTTCCCCTAGCCTTTTAAAGCTTCCTTTATCGATATAGGTAAAAAGCATTTCTTGCCCCTCTGCCGGGAGTCGATGTACTTCATCTAAAAACAAAATACCGCCATTGGCTTTTTCTAATAAGCCCTCTTGATCCTGTTCAGCTCCGGTATAGGCCCCCCTTTTAATTCCAAATATTTGTCCCATTAAAAGCTGTGGGTTTTTTGAATAATCAGCACAGTTAAAGGCAATGAAGGGAGCTTCCTTATCGAGCTTTCCAGTTTCTTTTCCATAGTGGTACATATGCTCAGCAAATAGGGTTTTTCCTACCCCTGTTTCTCCAAATATTAAGGTATGAAGACCATGAGGGGGATACATGATAGCTGCCTTCCCCTGCTGAACGGCAGTGGATAGGGTTCCCCTTGCCCCAATAATTGAGTCAAAAACATCTTCGTTTGCTTCACATTTAATTGACAAAATAGGTTGGAAAAGTACTGGCCGACCATTATCCTTTTTAGCTTTACCTTCCTTGACTAGCTGATTCAAGTCATTGCTAACGTTTGCCCTAAGGAGGCTTAGGTCTTTAGCAATTTGTTCCGCACTGATTCCCTTATTGTTTTCTTGGTAAAGCCTTAGCAGTGCTTCCTTAACCAAATCTATTCTACGCAATAAAATCACCCCCTTGTGAATGTTACTCTAATTTTAACATTAAGGCCAGGATTAGGAAAGTTGAGTATCAAGATGTATCTGAAATTTTTTTATATTCTGATAATTTACAAGAGAAGCTTGGCATTGACTTTCCTACAAATATGGCTTATTTTCATTCTACTTGATGATTAAGAATCATGAGTGCTTCCGATGTAATCATAAGAAATAAGATGACCTATACAACAGGTCATCTTAAGCCAAGTATATTAGACTATTTTATTTCAAGTCACCTTTTTCTATTTTTTCAATTGCGTCCTTAAACTTCGGTAAATGGGCTTTATGGGCTACTAGCATTTCATTTAGTAAGGTTTTTGCTATTTTTCCGGAAGGAACTAAAGGATTCAGTGTAAAGGCCTGTAATGCCTTGCCATAATCGCCGGTAATGGCTGCCTCTATGGTAACCTCTTCCATTGCCTTCATGACCTGAAGCAATCCCCGTTGCGCCGGCGGGAATTTACCAAAGTTAATGGGTTTAGGCCCTGCTCCAGTGATGATACTGCTAACTTCAACAGCACAATCGTAGGGTAAATCTGCTAACGCACCGTTATTTCTTGTGCTCACAACCATATCGAGTCTGCTATCATTGTAAATGGCGCTGATTAACTCACATGCGGCATCGGAATAATATGCGCCGCCCCGCTTGCTTAACTGCTCTGGTTTTTCCTTCAGATTAGGGTCCTTATATAATTCAAACAGCTCTGCCTCAACTTTTTTGACCACTTCTGCTCGGGTTTCCCCCTTTGCATATTCTTCTAATTCCTTCTGAAGCATATCATCGCTTAAGTAATAATATCTATGGTAGGCACAAGGCAGCATCCCCAAGTCTCGAATTTGCTCTTCAAAAAATGGAATATGAAAAATGTTTTGAACCGTATTCTCACTCTGGGTAAAGATTTTATCCATCACAAGACTTGTTACCTCCTTCCCCTGTTTATCAAAAACCCGATGCCAGTGATGATGATTTAGTCCACCGTATTGAAAATATAGCTCCTCTGGTGTTTTCTCCAGCATTTTTGCTTCCATCATGTTATGCGTAATCGGAACATTACATAGCCCTACTACCTTTTCAAATTCCCCATATTTCAGCACTGCTTCCGTTACCATTCCAGAGGGATTTGTAAAGTTCACCAGCCAGGCCTCAGGACAAAGCGCCTTCATATCCTCTACGATATCTAAAATGACCGGTATCGTTCTAAAGCCCTTGAACATGCCCCCAGCACCATTTGTTTCCTGTCCCAATACCCCGTGGCTTAAGGGAATTCTTTCATCCTTGATTCTTGCATCCAGCAAGCCAACTCGGAATTGGGTAGAAACAAAATCAGCATCCTTTAATGCTTCTCTTCTATCCAAGGTTAAATGTACTTCCCAATCTAACCCGGCTTTTTCCACCATACGCTTTGCCAAATTCCCCACAATTTCAAGCTTTTCTTTACCTTCCTCAATATCCACCAGCCATATTTCTTTGATTGGCAGCTGATCCTTTCTTTTAATATATCCTTCTATCAGCTCCGGCGTATAGCTTGAACCACCTCCGATGGTTACTATTTTAATTTTATCCTTTTTCAAAGCATTCTCCTCCTTTATTGTAATGCTATTAATGGTGTTATATTTAAAGCCCTTTCTAGGCAACTTTAATGGTATCTAATATACTTAAGGAAGGCATGATAAAAAGCTAAAATTGAGGCAACTTTACTTTTGATCAGTAAGAGTTACCTCATTGGCTATAAAAATATCTAAGCAGCTGATTGTCCAGTGGTTCCTTGGCCTGTGTCAGTTTCTTCTTTATGTGCTTTCTTATCCAACATGACAAAGAATGGATAGTAGATAAAGATTCCTATGAAAATCAACACAATTTGTAGTGCCACGATTCTAACACTACCCTGCAAAAATCCAGAAACGATCACTGGAACCCCTAAGGGAAGTCCAACCCCTGGCAATCTTGGTACAAAATTTAAAACCGTTGCAGTATAGGCTATAATTGCATTTACAATTGGCGTCAAAATAAATGGAATTGCTAATATAGGATTTAATACAACTGGTGTACCAAAAATAATTGGTTCGTTAATACCGCAAACTCCACCTGGTAAAGCTAGTCGTCCTAAAATTTTATAGCGTTGACTCTTCGCTCTAAATGCCATTAGTATATTTATACCTAAGGTTGCTCCTGAGCCTCCAATCAATATATATGCAACAACAAAGGCAAGTCCTATAATATTGGGTAGTGGCTGACCTGCTCCATAGGCCACAAGGTTAGCATTATCTAGAGGCACATATAATGGCATCATTAATGAAAAGGTTACCAGCATACCGTGGATACCAAATACCCATAATAAATGTGCGACTAACATAAAAATGATTAACGCACCTAGTGTACCCCCTAAGCCTTGTAATGGTACCTGTAATGAGCTGTAGATTAACTGATGTAAGCTTCCATAGGATGTCGCTTGAAATAAGGCTTTGACAAGAATAAAAATCGTTAGAATAATAAATCCCGGAATAAGTCCTGCAAAGGCTTGACTTACCGTTGGGGGTACCCCATCAGGCATCTTAATCGTCCACTTCTTATCCAGAATAAAGCAATACAATCTACCTACTACCAGCCCAATAATGATTGCCACAAACAGACCTTGAGCGCCTAACCATTGGGTCGGTATATATGTGGTAATTCCAGCGGGTCCTGACTCTTGCATTAAAGGGGTTATAAATAAGAAGGATACTAATGATAAAAGACCTGCGATGGCGCCATCCTTGTCGAAATTTTTAGTTAGATTATAGGCGATAAAAAATACTGCATAAAGTGATATTAGTTCAGTTGTCAGAGTTAAAGGAAGTGCTAAAAATGGTTTAATCCCAGCTGATACGATAAATTCCTGATATGCATTGATAGGAATGTTCGCCAGCAATGTAGACATAGACCCTACGATTAGGGCCGGCAAAGCTGTTGTCAATCCAGAGGTTACTGCCTTCAAATACACATTATTCTGAATTGCATTTACCACTGGTTGAACCTTTTCTTGAATTGAACTAGTGTTAAAACCCATAAAAATTCCCCCTATTTGTTTTTTAAAGCTCTAGTGCATTTTTTAATACCTTTTCACCATTCATCATGCCATAATCAATGCTGTCGATTACCCTAACTACCATTCCCTTTGGTTCATACTCTCCCTTAAATTTGCCTAACATAAAGCCTACCTGTGGACCCAGCAGCAGGATATCGGTTTCATCTGCATATTGCTTGAACTTTCCCTCTGCAATTGCTCTTATTTCCACCTCTACTCCCAGCTTTGCTGCAGCTTCATTCATTTTAGTGACCAGCATGCTAGTTGAAAAACCACCCGCACAGATTAATGTAATCTTTTTCATTGCTTCTTCCTCCTTCTTATGTCAGAATTTTTACTCTATTCCAATTATTAAATAAGCAATTATTATGCCAACACACATTATAGGGTTTTGAACCCAGCTATTATGCAACTATTCCTTTACGCCAGATCAATATATTGCTTATGTGTTATTGTGTTTCAACAGTGTTGATTTAAGCAATTGAACTATCTGCCTTCACTTGGCTAAGCTCATCATACATATCAACAAACTCACAGGCTATATCCCTTACTGTCATGGCATTCATCAGATGATCCTGTGCATGGACCATTAGTAGTGTGACTTGCTTTCCGTTTCCTGCAGCCTCCTCTTGAATCAAATGAGTTTGTGCATTATGAGCCTTTTCTAAAAATTCTCCCGCTTTCTCTATCGATTCCAATGCTTCATCACGCTTTCCAGCTTTAGCAAGCTGTATGGCCTCCATAGCACGACTTCTTGCATTTCCTCCGTTGACAATTATATCTACTACAATTTCATCATAGCTCATATTAATTTACACCCTTTCTATAGCTGATTGTTTTTTCTCACTTGTACCCTATACTAAAGCAAGTATCATGCCAACACACATCATCTAAAATAAACGCTAATTTAATATAAACAGTGTGCAATCCTTTAAATGGCTTATAATCGTTGAAATCAATAGTTTCTTCTTATGTGTTTTGGCACATTTTTTGCATATATTTCTATTTGTTGATACACTTATGAAAGGGAAAGAAAAAAATGATAAGTGAGGAGAATGTGTGTATGGGCTATAAGCTAATTTGTGTTGATATAGATGGGACCTTGCTGAATGGGGATCATGCTATTTCTGTTTTGACAAAAACTGCATTGAAAAAAGCGAATGATATGGGCATACATATTGCCATCAGTACCGGTAGATCCTTTACTGATGCAAATTATTTTGCTGATATGCTGGGGGTGCCTGCTTCAATTATCGCTGCCAATGGTGCCTATGTTAGGGAAAAGATAAATAATGAGATAATATATAAGAATACTCTGGGTGAAAAATCAATATGGACCATTTACGATATTTGTATGAAATATCATATTACCCCTTGCTTCCATACCCCTGATAAGCTTATTCATGGCAGTGATTATAATCGCTTTTTAGAGTTAATCAAGCAGAAAAATATTGAATTAAATAAAACTATATTTAGCACTGAAACCCAATTATTAACTAGCCTTGAGCAGTGGAAGAAGGTTGTTCGATTACAAAAGGACAATATACTTAAGTGTGAAATTTTTTCTGAGGATGTGGAAGCGGTAAAAAAAATCAAGCATGAGTTAAGTCAAATAAAAGAATTAGAGGTGGTGGGGTCCATTTGGGCTGAACACATAGAAGCCAATAGTAAAGGTACTTCCAAGGGCCGATCTGTTGAAATTTTAGCTAGCCTTTTGAACATCCCAAGGAATGAAATCATGGCTATTGGTGATGGTGAAAATGACATCACCATGATTGAATTTGCAGGTCTTGGAATTGCTATGGGAAATGCTACAGACATGCTAAAGGCAAAGGCTGATTATATCACAGCGACCAACGATGATGATGGGGTAGCAAAAGCCTTCGATAAGTTTATATTTGTTTAGCACTCCTCTATTAGATATGGTCAAAGCTTTCACGTGCAATTAATAAAAGCCCGCATATTAGCAGGCTTTTATTCTTTACCCTTTACTTAACAATTGAAAAACTTCATGACATAGCAAATTTCGTTTTCACAAATACGAATATCATATTTATTCTCTAATTCTATGAATGCATTTTTCACTACGTTGTAGAGCTGTTTGTTTTCCTTAATAAACTCAGCTTTTCCTTCAAACGCCTCAATGCTGCCTCCCGCTAACACCCTATCGATCATACCAGCTAAATGAAAGGTGATACCAATTAAGGCATTAGTCCCCATTCTTATATTCATTCTTCGCTGAATTGTATCATTAAAAGCCTTTAAATCCTTTAATATGTTTTTGCCATCTACATTTACCAATTGAGTTTCTAAGGTTTTTCCCATATTTAAATAGGTGTTTTCCAGGTCAATTAAATACTGAATGTGTTTGACTGCCTGAAGATTAATGACCTCATGCAAGCTTATTTGAGGGATCTGGGTATTGATATTAAAGGAGCTGACTAAACAAATAATGTTATATTCCCTGGCAATATCTCTTAACCGTTTCTGAATACTAACCTTGCCCACTAGGTTTACTGGGATAATATGAAGTAGATTACTGTCAAATTCCAGCTCCTTGTGAAGGATATTTTTGATTGTGATGGCACTTCCCTCACCAGTGGTACAAATGGTTACAATAGCAAGCTTTTCTTTGATTTCCTCTTCCTCTTCATTGTTCAATATTTCATTATTCATTAGACTATTCACGTTTAAGGTTTCCTTATATACATCATCCAGGGTATAGCCCATTACTGCTTTTCTTGTGGCCTCTATGACATGCAATGTACTCACAAGTGGTAACGTTTTCGTTTTTATCCCTAATTCGCTTGCAATTTCCTGACCGAAGGTGGTTAGGGAGCCCATATCCACTAAAAATAGAATATCGGATTTGATATTTGCAGCCTTAATTATTTTTTTCAGTCTATAGATTACCTGTTGTGGCTTTTCATCTAGGGGGGCATTAATTCCAATGGCGTGCTTTACCCCCAGCAGGTTATTTGCCGTTTCAACCATAGAAGAGGCTGTAGTCATGCCATGGGCTACAACGATAATCTTAACATCCTTATTCTCTTCTTCAATATTTCTTTCGTTATAGACTAAAAACATTGCAATAAACCCAGCTTCATCTATTGGCATAGAAACATCTAAAGCCCTATCTATTATTTTTATGCAATCTAGGGCTATATTAAACTCCTCCACGTGCTCGGTTCTGATTTTATTCAACTGAGGGTTGACGATTTTTTTATTTCGCTTAATTCGATCAATAGAGTTATTGATATGAACCGCCATACCGTAGAATATTTTTTTACTAAGGTTCCTTCTTAACCTTTCTTCACTATACCTTACGATTTCCTGAACCACACTCACAATAATGGGTTCAATAAAGCTTTCTAGATTAGAAATATCAAACTTTCTGTTGACATTATGGATGTAGCTTTTAAAATATTCGTCAATATCCCGTTCCATTTCCTGCTCTAGCTCCTTGTCACTTACTCCCTTGCCCTTCAGCTCGTGAAAGTGAGAATCGATCATTTCATATATACTCTCATCACTGCTATTTTCTTCAAAGAACAATGTATCTTTACTGCTATCAAAAATACAATATCGATTATTAATTCCAATAAGCTTATTCCAAATCTGACGATGCTCTGTTCCACTAAATAACCCTTGCCTGATATACTCTGGAATATCTATGCTGCTGACTATTATCTCATCCTTCTTATGGGAAATATAATCGGCGTATGCCTTTGCACAGATCAGTTGAACATCTGTTTTAAGCTGTCCCACATTGTTGGGACAATGGTAGCTCAGCAGTGCCCTCATGGTATTAACAGACACCTTGATTTCTCTGCCAAGCCGGAAGGATTCTTCCCGCATAAATTGGCTGATCAAATTAAATCGTTCCTCTATATTTCTTTCACTGAGATCAGGAATACGGATAATCATAGGAATTCTTCTGATGAAGGTCTTTAATAAAGCTGAGTCTGGATTTTCTGTGGTGGCGGAGATAATCAGCACATCTGCCCTGGACTCCACTTCTGTTTCTCCTAATCTACGATAGGTCCCCTTGTCCATAAAGGTAAAAAACATTTCCTGTCCCTCAGGGGGAAGTCGGTGAACCTCATCAAGAAACAAAATCCCCCCATTCGCTTTATCAATCAAGCCAATTTTATCAGAATCTGCCCCGGTGTAAGCACCTTTTTTGGTTCCAAACAGCTGACCAATCAAGAGCTGAGGATTATTGGCATAATCGGCACAATTGAAGGTGATAAAGGGAGCATCTGCTTTCATTCGACCCATTTCTACAGCATATTTATGAATCAAATTAGCGAACATTGATTTCCCTACACCCGTCTCCCCTAGGATTAAAATATTCATCCCTTTAGGTGGATAAAGGATTGCGGCCTTTGATTTTTCTACCGATGAAAAAAGACTTTGATTTTTCTCTGCAAATTTGTCAAGGGAAGTTCCTTCTTGCTTTTTTTCAGCCTCCTTGACAGGACGAAAAAGAACAGGCTTTCCTTTGTTTTTAATTACCTTTTCTTCATCACATAATTTATTTAAATCACCGCTTACATTTGCTCTGTCCAGATCAAGAGCCTTGGCAATTTCTATGGCACTTAATCCTTCACCATCCTCTAGATAAAGTTCCTTTAGTTTTTCATAAATTGCATCTATTCGCCTCATACGGTTACCCCCAATGTGGTTGGCAAAACATGGCGCCTTGAATGGCTGGTCCATTATGTTAGTACAATACTTCATCGGTATTGCGAAGTGTGTTGCTCAAATCTAATGTGTGTCGTATTATTCTCCAAAGTTATTATTAAATAGATCCTTAATAGCTGCTAATGCCTCTCCTTCGTCAGATCCATCAATACAGAGGGTGACTTGCTGCCCTTGCTTTGCACCTAATCCCATAATCCCTACAATACTCTTTGCATTTACCTCTGCCACATCCTTGATGATTTTCACATCAGATTCGAATTTTGAAGATGTTTGTACTAATAAGGCTGCCGGTCTGGCATGTAATCCTGATTTATTTGTCACTGTTAAATTTTCTTGTATCATTTTTATTCCTCCTAGCAATCTTGTGTTTTACCATATTAAATATGCAATATATGTGCCAAAACACTCCTAGTCACTATTGAGTTGAGCTTTGTTCTATCTTTAAAATACAATTTTTATCCCGTTTGATAGTACAATAACCGTTTATATGTATAATTGATTATTAAACATTTTGTTATTAACATTTTTATATTAAGAAACCTATTATTGAGCCATAGTATTTAAATAATATTATCCACGCCAAATAGCCCCATTCTAAATATATATCGAATAAACAATGGGGATAATTTTATATAACAGTTCCGTATTTGCGACGGCGTTGAAGTGGACCCTCTGACCCTTAAAGTGGTGCTCACACCCGGTGAAACAACATGTGCTGAACTACTTCGTTTTGATTAATGACGGTACCCCAGAGCCCTTGTGATAATGCATTGTTATGTGATGCAGCCACTTACCACGCTATTAGTTTTAAAATATAACTTCAAAATATACTTGAGCTTGAAGGCACAATAAATAAAATGTTATTTCTTTTGCAAGCAGGCCAACTCTTGATCAAACCATGTTTTAATGTCATCTCCTATATCTAAAACAGAATCATCCAACGCTATGGGAAGTCCACGGCAACCGCCATCACAATGACCAATTTCTCTTTTTCTTCCGCAGCCATATCCCTTTGCAATCAGTTCCTGCAAAATTGGAGGAAACCTTTTGATTGTGTCAGTGTATTCGTTCGTCTTTGTCGATTTCACATTGATATGATAGCCGTTGTTGAGGGAAGCGTTAATTCCCCATAAATCTTTCCGTTTATAACAATATTTCATATAGATATGAAACCCTTTTACTTCCACAACACAGGTAAGCCCTCTATCCATATAGCGCTGATGCAGCTGCAGAATGAAATCCTGTACATCCGCGGATAAAGGCTTTATCGTATCCTGCACGATGGAAAGCGCATCAGCTTCATCCTTTTTCAATACCCTGTAATCACAGCGCAAAAAAACATCCTGGTTGACGAGGGTGCCATAGTCTATTTCGGCGATTGCCATGACCTTCAGGCCTGTCAGCATAATGGGGTTATCTGGATATGTAATCTTTAGGATTTTAATACCTGACAAGTTTTGCTTTTTTTCATTTATATCTATGCCGTCAAAGCAAATACCGCAATCCGCCAGAAACCGAAGGCATTCAAGGTTTTTGGCAACAGATAGCTTTCCATTGAATACGGTATTTCCACAAACGAGAGATTGCTCATTTTCAACTAGCATACCATGATAACCTATGTTCATAAGTATGGTGCTTACATTGTGCAGGAACGGATAATACACCGAAAGCGTGGTGCGGTTTTCATACTCATGGGCAACTTTTTTGCTATTATCATAAAAATCGCCCTTGGTGTATAATACATCGTAAAGCCGAACCAAAAAGGCTCTGAAGGCCAGAACGCCCTCACGTATGCTCTCTTCAACTGAAACATTAAAATATATAGGATTGATCTCATATGCTTCGTGGGTTTCGGGCACCATAATTTCCTGCAAATAGCTTGCCACATCCTGAAGCGTTTTTCTCATATGTTTTCACCCCTTGTAATGTACTTTGCCTTATATCTCTAAAACTAATATGCAGATTCCTGTTTATCTGATTGTATAGGAATAATTCATGTATCACGTAGTCTCATCTGAATTATCTAATTCGTTCTTAATTTGGGATTTTCTATTTCTTTTATGATAATAATCTATATTGCCTTTAGGGATTGCCGATAATGTGTCAGTATTCCCGACGTCTTCGAACTGGACCCAATATGAATGCCCCTTGGCGGTCTTGCACTATTGTAGAAATGGCATGTTATACGACCATGGACCTCCTGTTTCTCTATCAATGCTGCTATTTTAGATATTCTTTTACTACCGCTTCAGCTAGAGCATTAGACGAATCTATAAACCTAACCTTATCTCTAAATCTATTGTTTAGAATACTTAAGTCAGTACATGCTATAATAATATCGTCAATATCTGTTTGAATCGCATCTTTAACTAGTTCATCCCAATAACAAGTTATTTTAGATATATCCTTTTTTTCTTTTATCATTCCAATTATTTCATTTATGTTTTCTTGCCAACTATCTTTAAATATAAACACATTATCTGAATCCAATATTCCTTCTTGATATAGATTTGAATTAAAGGTCGACTCAGTTGCAAATATAGTTATCTTTCTATTTGAATTTATCTTTTTTATAGTTTCATTAACAATATTTAATAATGGAATATTTATTTCTTTCTTTAAATCATCAAAATATATGTGTGCGGAATTACACGGCATAGCAATACAATCCACACCTGTTAATTGAAGATGTTGAAGTCCTTGAACTATTGTTTTTTTCATTTCCTCATGGTCAATTGGGCGGTCTAAATAAAAAGGTGTAGGCAGAGAATAAATCATAATTGCAGGGTAATCTATATCATATTTTGCACCATATTGAATTTGACATTGATCAAGTACTAATTCAAGAAAAGGTGATGTTGACCTTGGTCCCATGCCAGCTAGTATTCCTATTGACTTTTTCATTTGTTGACTCCTTTCTACTTTTGTCCATGTCGTATAACGTCTCCGTTTTTACGACGTTCCTGAACCCCGCAAAGGTTGACCTTCTTAGCGGAGCTGCGCACCTTTATTCAAAGCATTCTCCGTTGCTTTTTAATAGTGCTTTACTAGTTGTTGCTCCTGTCACTACATCAACATTTAACGATTGAGCACTCAGTACATTTTCGAGAACGCCTTCTGGTTTTTTGGCGTAGTCGCTTGTTCCATTACTAAGAACTATAATGCTAGTTTAACCATTCTTTTGTAGCCTGTTCTTCTTCAATAGGCCCAATTAATCCTATCTCATCTACATACCCTATGTCACTTTAACATGAGACTTAAAACTTGGAACTTGATAAACTGATTAGGATATAAGCCTCAGACTTCTTCCCATTTCTAATTATCCCTCCAATCAATGTAATGAGCTACTCTATATCATAATTATATCACATTGTTTTTTGAGTCTTACAAAAACAATAACAATCTACCCTAACATATACACTGGAATTAATAATTTCAGCTAACATCTCCGTGTTTACGACGACCCTGAACTGGTCTGTGCAGAAAAATCCTTTAGTTGTCTAAAAAGTGAATGTAGAAATATATATTATTTCAGAACTGGAGTTGAAGCTAAACAGGCAATATTTGAAAATATAGAGGTCAATTAAACCGACAGAGACGACACGCAGCTCTAGGTTGGATAACACCTGCTGTTAGCTAAGCTCACGAAACAATGTCCAGAAAATGGAGAATGACTTGATTTACAAAAGTGGCTATTAAACTTTTTGAAGATTAAGCTGGATTAATTCTGCCATTTTAGCCTCAACTGGTGTATTGCCTATCAGCATCTTAAACTCGAGATTTTTGCCTTCAAGCAATGCCTTACTCTTCTCTACGTCTAATGCATAATCTGCCACGTTAGGATTGTACCATTTGCTTGTCGGCGGAATATAACCCATTCCGCTGATCTCTGAATTGCCTCTGGCGATCTTATCTACTAAAGCCTGTCTGTCAATGGCATGCGCCAAGGCCTGTCTTACTTTCTCGTCCTTAAGTGATTCCACCATTTCTAAATTCATCATCAAGATCACATTGACTTTACCCTTAGGTAAAGGTATAAGATAAGGGTAGGCGTTATTGAATTCACCTAAAGGAGGATAAACTATGCTATCTATTGGAGAATTTTCAAAAATATGTAAGGTGTCTACGAAAACACTACGTTACTATGCTGAAATAGGGCTAATTCTACCTAATGAAATCAACCCTGAAAATGGTTATAGATATTATTCTATCCAACAATTAGAAGCGATGTTATTGATTAATCGTCTAAAGTCGTACAATTTTTCTTTAGAGGAAATTAAGTCAATTCTCAAATTAACAGAGTTACAGGAGGAAAAGCTTTACTTAGAGCTTATAAGAAAGAAAAAAGAAATTGAGAAACAAGTGCAAGAATCCCAAAATACTTTAGAGCAATTAAATGATGATATATCAAATCTAAAACAAGGAAAATCAATTATGTCATATCTGGAATATATCGATGTTCAGCTTGTTGAAATACCAGTCATGTATCTTCTATCTATCCGAAAAATGGTCCATGAACACGAATTTGCTGAAGCATATGGTAATTCCTTTAGTAAATTGTTAAAAAAAATTAAAGAGGATCACTTAACTATAGTCGCTCCACCATTGGTGCTTTTTCACAGTGAAGAGTTTAGTCCCTTTGGTTTAGATGCTGAATTTGCTATACCAGTGAAAGAGTATGTTACAGGTACACGGGATTTCAACCCGGGGTTATGCTTAAAAACAGTTTTATATGGTTCCTATTCTGGCTTATCTTCTGTATACACAAAGCAACGTGAATGGTCAGAAAAGGAAGGTTATGAGATTAACAATGCCCTCTATGAAGTATATGTTACTGACCCTTCTCAAGTTTCAAATGAAAGCGAGCTTATCACCGAAGTTTATTCTCCGGTTAAAAAGAAATCGTTAAATACATAAAACAAATTCAAGCAAGAACACTCAATTTACAGCATGAACTAATGAAACATATTTTATGAAAAATATAATAAATAATTAAGGAGAATTTCAGATGAATAAAGAAAAGGTGATAGAGCTGGAAAAGATAATAAACAATGAATATAGCAATATTGCAGGAATGGCTATACTAAGGGACGGTAAAATAGTATACGAGAATTACTTTAATGAATGCAATGCTACTAGCCGAATCCATGTTTATTCAGTCACAAAAAGTATTATTTCTATATTGATTGGGATTGCAATAGACAAAGGGTACATCAAAGGTGTCAACCAGAAGGTATTGGATTTCTTCCCTGATTACACAATTAAAAGAAGAGAAAAAAATATTCAGAATGTTACACTTAAAAATTTGATGACAATGACAGCACCGTATAAATATAAGTTTGCACCCTACGCTTACATAAAGTATTTCATGAGTGATAACTGGGTAAAATATACACTTGATTTATTAGGCGGCAATGGACATATAGGGCAATTTAGATACACTCCACTCATAGGGCCGGATATTTTGTCGGGCATCCTGATCAATGCAACTGGGCAATCTTTGTTTGACTTTGCAACAGAAAATTTGTTTTTACCATTGGGGATTACCGTTGAGCGTAATGTTGTTTTGCTTAGTGCAAAGGAACAACGTGCATTTAATAAATCTAAAAGCATTAGTGGCTGGGTTGCAGACTCTACTGGAATAAATTCAGGCGGGTGGGGTCTTACTCTTTCTCCTAGGGATATGGCAAAGATAGGTCAATTATGCTTAAATGGCGGAATGTGGGATGGCAAACAAATTGTATCGACTAAATGGATCATTGAGAGTACGAAGGAGCATAGCCGATGGGAAAAAATGAATCTTCCATATGGATATCTATGGTGGATTATTGATGGTGAAGAGCATGCCTGTGCTGCTATGGGGGATGGTGGAAATGTAATTTATTTTAATACAAAGAAAAATATAGTAATTTCTATTGCCTCTCTATTTATGCAAAATGCAAAGGATAGAATTAAGCTTATCAAAGAGCATATTGAACCCATATTTGAGCAATGTAAATAGGTAATGCCTGTTAAATGTTGAATTATAAGTATAGCCAGCTTCAATAGTATTGATCATAGCTCATGCAAAACTATACAAGTCATCGTATGCGCTTTGTTTGACACCTCTATTCAAAAGTGCTGAGGAGCCCTTGGTGGAGCTCCTTTCCCGGCTAAGTCGTTAGAAGTATTAACTGTACTCTATGCACTGTTATGCAGAGCCCGGTTCTGATCTCCACTCTCTATAAAGTCCCTACCTTATTGCTATCTGAGTTCTTTAAATAATATATGGTTGCTCCACTATTTGCAATAATATGAAATATTACTGAATATATTATTGAGCCGTTAATCTCTACAAGATTGCCAGCGATCAGCCCGAATATAAAAGCAAATAATACTTTATTTATCGTTGCATAATTAAATTTAAATCCAAAATATTGAAAATGAGTTATACCAAAACATATAGCAGATAAAAACACTTGCAATGTAACCCCCTTCAGGATGGGTATTGGTACATAAATAGCCCTACTTCCAACTAAATAGGTAACTAATGACAGAATAATTCCTCTGAATAATATTTCTTCTCCGATGGGAAAAACAATACAAAATATGGTTATTCCCTTTATATTTTTTTGTGGTTTGTATCCAGATTTAAGCATGAATGGAATCATTGCAAACAAACTCTTAAAATTTCTTTGCTTTGATGACAAATGATAGCGGAAGCATTTTTGCTTTTATTGACCTGCTATCCAAGTTACCTACTGCAGTCATCGTCTCACTGTCTGTTTGTTCAATCATTTGCTCTATAACAAAACCCGCTTTTGCCAATGCATTAATATATGTTGAAATCTTCCTATTACACAATGTAATATCAAAACCATCAAGCTGATAGGTAAACCAATTTTCATTAAAATATTCTTTTTCGAATATTAATTTATTTTCTTCGACAACTACACAATGATGCAATGGGTGTTTCCAACTAAAAATAAATACACCATCCTTTTTTAAGTAGGATGCTATACGGTTAAATGTTTCCTGTAAATCTGTAGTCCAACCAATTGCATATATAGAATAAACAAAATCAAAATAATCCTTTGGTATTCCGCATTCTACTTCCATTGGTGCGTTTATCAACTTTGGTGTATATCCACATTCAGCTAGATACTTATCAGCATTTTCAATCTGCATTGTAGACATGTCTATTCCCCAAAGCTCAGCAGCATCATTATCACCATGATATTTTAAAGAGTGACCACTACCACATCCAATTTCTAACATCTTTTTCCCTGAAACATTTCCAAATAATTGTATTTCATCTTCTGTAACAAATTGAACGCCATATTTTGGAAGAGCAGTTACCCCAAACCAATCGTCCGCAGTATTGTCCCAATAATTTTTATTTGTATCGAGTATATTTTTATTGTCCATAACTATAATCTACCACCTTTCCCAATCTCTCATGAAAATCTCACCCTTGGAGAGTATCTTTACTCCATCAATGTCCTCCAAACGTACCCACCAGCACCTTCCGTAAACACGCCCTTTTGGGTTATTGCCTACTAAAGCGTCTCATCCAACTTCTGAATCTTTGATTTGGAAATTAAATATACATTACCCAAAATGTCGATTTTGTCTCCCTTTACACGTACCGCGCAATCTTTATTCGACGCATATACATTCATTACTTCTAATAAGGGAGAGAGTTCGCCTTGAATCTGCGTAATATTATTTTCAAGATCAAAATGAGACAGGACAGAAAAATCGTCAAGGCCAACGCCGTTGCAAATAGAGTTTATTTCACCTTTATTGCCAGTGTATTTCGAGTGTAACCATTTAGCAGACATATTTATCGCACCAGCGCTTGTTCCCATCACAACGGCTCTGCTTTTTTTAATCAAATCCGACAATTCATATTCATTCAAAAGACCGTTCTGTTCAATGGCATTTCCACCCAACAAGAAAATGACCGAAGCATTTTGAATTAATTTTTGAGCCTCTTCCATCTGCACGCCATAATCAATTAAACTATATTTATCAAACATAATGTTGGCCTGGTCAAGCCACGAGCGTTCTGTAGCACCAACTTCCTTATCTTCATGAAGAAATGGATTTGCGCTAATCATAACAAGCGATTTTCTATCAGCTATATCCTCATGCAATAACATAACCAACTTCTCAATAAAAACATTGTTAAACCAACCTAAATAATAGTGAGTTTTCATAAATACCTCCATAGTAAAGTTTATATGATATAAATAATTTGTAGTTCAATCCGGCAGGACGCCGACCCCTTAAACTTGCATTTGAACAGTATAGTGCTATATTATGAAGTAAACACACGATGATTTAAAAGATGAATTAATCCATGAGCCGCCCGCACCTTCCGTAAATACATTGTTATACGGAAATGAACCACTGAACCAAATAATCGTAATTTAACTACACCGTTTAATTTAGCAATTCTAAGTATGTCCAAACGTTTTTCCATTAAAATATCCACTGTTCTCAATTAACTCACCTCTATTTTATTATACCATTTTTTACATGTTTATATAATATTTAGACGAATCGTAACATACCTTCAGGTCTGTCATCTAACGTCCCCGTGTTTGCTACGTCCCTGAACCGGACCCACCTGACCATCCCCCTTGGTGGAGCTGCGCTCCCGGTGAAGGGATGTGACAGAGCAACAAATATTAAGATGTCTATTGTATAATCTGTATTACAAATGTTATAATATATATGAGGTGATAATTATGAAAACAACTAGATTAAGAAAAGTTGGTAACAGTTTTGGTTTTACTATTCCAAAAGAGCTCATGGAAAAATACAATTTGAATGAAGGTGCTGAACTTCATATTGTTGAACAAAGTGATGGGTTTGTCCTAACTCCTTACGACCCCGAATTCGAAAAATGGACTAATAGCTTTAATAAAACTAATAATAAATATAAGAATACTTTAAGGGCATTATCAAAATGAGTAGAATGGTTTTTATTCCGAAAGATGTTATATTATTTTTCCATGGACAACTTATTCAGCTTTACGGCGGTAGTCCTGGAATAAGAGATGTATCACTACTTGAATCTGCTCTTGAACAACCAAGAGCAACTTTTGATGGTACATATCTTCATGATAATGTTTTTAAAATGGCAGCTGCATATGGTTTTCATATATGCAATAATCATCCTTTTATAGATGGTAACAAAAGAATATCTTTAGTAGCAATGGATATCTTTCTACAAAGAAATGGATATGAAATAGTTGCTTCTGAAAAAGAAACATATAAAATTATCATGCAATTATCCACTGGTAATTTATCTAAAGATGAATTAACTCAATGGCTTGAAATGAATACTGCAATTCTATAACTTCTTGTAAATCAAGGAGTTTACTTTTGAGCAAAATGTCATCTAACGGTCTCATGTTTGCCACGTCCCTGAACCGGACCCATCTGACCCTTCCCCTTAGGTGGAACTTCGCTCCCGTTGAAGGGATGTGGTGCGCTGACCTTTCCCGAAAACTTGCCCACCAGCACCTCCCGTAAACACATTGTATATGGCGTTATCGCTTTGTCTAGCTGTACGCGTAAGGTTAAAGCCAGACATACCTATTTATTACTTCTCAGATTCTCTTTCTACATATTCAACTATTTCTTTCAAGGATTTTATTGTCCACTCACTTTCTTTTTCTCCATTTCTTTTAATATGAAATGATGTAAAACCTAATACTCTAGCGCCATCAGCTTCAATATCATAGTCATCAACATAAAGGCTTTCTTCAGCTGACACATTTAATGATTTTAATGCAGTATTATATATTAAAGGGTCTGGTTTCATAGCGCCAACTAAATCACTGCAGGTGTAACTATCAATATACTTTCCTAAACCCAAGTTTTCCAAGGAGATTTGAAGAGATGGTGAAGTATCGCTTATAATTCCAATTTTGTAGCCTCTAATCTTAAAATATTCCATCACTTCAATAACTTCTTCATATAAATCCCTATCATTATTACACCAAAGTTCTGAAAAAAGCAGCTCTGCTTTCTCTTTTATAGACTCAAAGACACCTTCATACTTCAGTAATTCTTCATAATATCTTTTCCAAAAATCTTTTTCTTGTTCAATACTCTTTAATCCTATTTTGGGATATCCTGCAAGATCGAATAGCACCATCATTTTATCGTAATCTAACTCCAGTTTATTTTTTGACCATTCTTCAACAATTTCTCTATACCATTTCATCTTTTCTTTATTCCCATATGTAAGAGTACCATCCCTGTCAAAGAAAATTGCCTTATAATTCATAAACCCTCACCCTTTAGTATTGTATATTTTTTATTTGATTTTCACCACGTCCGAAGCCCGTGCTTACATAGCGATGATTTCATATAACATCTCATCTTCCCAACGTCCCCAAGCCTTACAGGAGGTGCTCCGAACCTTTGATAGCTCTTATCTTAGATTGAGAGTACCTCCGCCTCGGTTTGGCTTGGGGATGTGTGGAGGGCAACTTTTTGCCCGGAACGAACGGAAAGATATTGTTATCACTATCCCAAAACCACTTCTGGTAAAGAATACATAATATTGCATTGTAGATATTAAAACTCACATGAAAGCAATCTTCTTGCAAATATTCTTGCACCATTTATTGCTGTCTCTGTTTGAAACGATGCTAAATTATCTTCATCTCGAACGGAAAACATTCCTATATAATTCAATTTGGAGTGTACACATAATCTCTTAATGCCATTCTCAAATGGACCTGCACCATATTCTGCATCATACCCATGAGTAGCTATTATAGCTACTTTTTTGCCTGCCCATAAAGAACCTTTAGCACTTCCATAAAATTTATTTAGCCCATAATGCCGGTCAAGTAAAGCTTTCATAGGCGCTGTACAATACCATGAATATATTGGTGTTGCCAAAACAATACAGTCACAGGCTATTATACTATCCATAATATCTAAAACATCATCTTGCTGTATACACCCATACTTATCACTGACATTTTGACAAGCATAGCATCCTTTGCAAGGTAAAATCATTTTCTCTGACAAAGGAATATATGTAACATTGGCTTTATTATCTTCAAGTTCAGATATAAACGGTTTTAGTAATTCAACTGTATTTCCTTTCAGTCTTGGACTTGCCATCAAAACGCAAAAATTCATCTCTATTATCTCCCTTTCAATTCGTGCACTTTATCTTACAATATGTAATGAATATAAACTTAATGCTTTTCAAACTATCAAACACTTCCGACTCTGCACTTGGTTCGAGAGGATTCATTAAGAACCCATTTTGTATAACGTCCCCGTGTTTGCGACGTCCCTGAGCCGGACCCGCTTGACCTTACTCTCTGGCGGAGCTTCGTTCCCGGCGAATGGATGTGGTGCGCTGACCCTTTCCCGAAAAACGTGCCCGCCCGCATCTCACGTAAACACAGTGTTATAGGGAGTAGTGATATCTTTTCTAAATAACGCATCAAATTTATATAGGCTATTCATATAGCTTTTGCATTTCAATAATTTGAACATATCCTTCTCTTTTATATCCAACTTGCTCAAAACCATATGCTTGGAAATTATCTTGAATCTCCTTAGGTGAATAAAATTTTACATCCCCTGCTTTTGACAAACGAACAAATGGGTTGCAAATTGCACGAATAATAAATGGAATATATACTTCTGCTATATACAATCTGCCTCGTTGTTTTAATACACGATTAGCTTCTCTAGCAAATGCTTTTATATCTGGGAAATGATGATATGCTGCACAAACAGTAATAACATCAAACATTTGATCTTTGAAAAGCATATATTCACAACCATTTACTTCAAATAACATATCAGGGCATTTCCCCTTAGCATTTTCAATCATTTCTTCTGAAATATCAATACCATACCCTTTAATATCACACTTGCTTGATACCATTTGAAGAAATGTACCGTTCCCACAAGCCACATCTAAAATACTATCGTTAGGTTTTATTTTAATCTCCTCTAGTAAAAGCTTTTTAAATTTCTCTGTAAATTTACCATCAAATGTATTATCATAGTCTTTTGCTTTTCTGTTATAATTTTCCCTTGATTTTTCATTAAAAGTTTTCATTTCTAACTCCTTCCCTATACAGTTTTTATGATTAATCTTTACTCCATTATTTCAACCGCATTAATCAAAACGTCTCCGTGTCAGTTGCTCTACACCTACTAATTTCAAAAAAATTATATCTTTCTTTCAATAAAGCATTTAAAAAACATGAAAATTCAATTTTATATGCTACTTGCTCTTCTACTGAGATATAATTATACATTGCTATTTATGTGTTGATTTTTTCTTCTTAAAAATAGAACAATACTAATAACTATTGTGTAACCTATAATAGCGGGTACTCCCGACTCAATTCCGAATCTTCCACCAGTTATTAAAATATTATTACTATCAATAACATAGTTTATTAGATTTTTAAAATCATCTTGCGGCGCTATCCAAAATATACCGATAATAAGCATATTCCATATAACATGCATTGTAACCGCATCCCAAATGTTATCATTCAGATAAGTTACCAAAGAGAACATAACACTAACAGTTATTCCTGCTATAAATAATAATATAATATCAATAGAACCCATCCCTTTGATTAAATGAAACGAAGTAAAAATCATAGATGGTACGATTATAGCAACTTTTTTATTCCATCTACTTTCTACAAGTTTCATAATAAAACCCCTAAACAAAAATTCTTCTGTAATACCAGCCGTTAGCCCTAGCTTTAAAGCATAAACAATATATAGCATTCTTAAATCACTACTTGCATAACTTATTGTTCCGTCAGTAAATATAAAATAATACATAATCACAAATGATGGAAGCATAAAGGCAATTATTATCCACAACGATGAAAATTTTGGTTTAGTAATTCTAAAATATGACATTTTAAGCTTTAGTACTTTACTTACATAAAGATGCATAAAAAGGTAAAATAATCCAATCTCAAATACACACCTTAATATAACGAAAAAAGTACGTAAGTTCAATCTCGTTGATAAATATATTGTATCTACTATTACTCCACCTACAAGTTGACTAAGAGCAAATATCAATAATACAATGATAATATGAAAAATAGTTCTTAGTCCATTTTTATCATTTTCTAAACCTGTTAAGCTTCTCTCCATGACTTTATTTCTCCCCTTCTACAATTATTAATGATAGCTATATGATATTCTCCACTACATATCCTTTAGTTTTCAACACTAGTACTCAGTGTCACCTAACGTCTCCGTATTTGCGACGTCCCTGAACCGGACTACCACTTGACCTTCTCACTGGGTGCTCGCACCCAGTGAGAAGGTCAAGTGCGCTGATCTTTACTCAATACGTGCTTCCAGCACCCTTGCACAAGAACATTGTTCTACGATTTATGGTCTGCACTGCTCCACTACGGAGCCAAAACTGGATTTCAATTAAAGTTGAAATAGTTTATTTATATTTATAAAATCATAATTACTTAAGACCTGCTTATATAAACGGTCCTTAGTTCTATATAATCTATAAGCATTTGAATTCTCGTTACTTTTTAGTATCCTAAACCTATCGTCTTTAATAACTAAAGCGCAATTGTTTTCAAGAGCTATCCCTATATCGTCAAGTGTCCTCATCATCTCATCGAAAGCTTCTCTTCCTTCCTCATTGTAATGAGGGCAATGAATAGCTTTAATGAAACCAAGTCCATCAACTCGTTTATAGTCCCAATAACCATTGTTACGAAATGAGTCGCTGTCGCTATGCCCATACTTAAACCAGCATATAGAAC
>JAHDLO010000061.1 GCA_018432235.1 Clostridiaceae bacterium
CCAAGGATTGACCAGAGCAGAGGCCTCCACAGTTATAGTAAGAGTATTTGATGAGGCAGAGAGGATATTGCCGCCAGTGCCTGTAGCAACCAGTGAAACCAAGAAAATAGAGGAGGCTATAAGCAACCCTTCTGCTATAGGAAAAAGCTTCAGAATAACTAACGCTCAGATATTTTCAGTAAATCCTTATGAAACAGAACTATTTGCAGGACCTACAACCACTTTCATTAAGGCAAAAGGGTTAAACACTCTATATATAATTATAGATAGTAAAATTATGGAGATAATGAATTCTTACCCTAATCCTGATGGTTTTAGATATCATGCTTTGCCTGATAATATTCAGATAACCGAAATTGATCAATTTGGAGCGGTGGAATTAACAAGCGACACAATGATTATAATACCTAATCCGTATAAAAAGAGGTGAAAATGTGAAAAAACTAACCTTATTCTTAATTCTATCTATATTAATTTTTAGCACTGTTGTAGGTAATAGTGCTGAGCTACAGAGTTATGTTACTCATTATAGATTAGATACAGGGGTTATCTTTGTCTGGAAGAATTCTGCTGGGGTATGGCAGGATGGAGAACCAGGAAAAAATTATACCTCTGGCTATACATTAGATTTGGCCAGAAATATTAATCCTAGTGATATATATGATGTTTGTGTGTATCCATATAGTCTTGATTCTTATTATTTTGAATCAGAGAACTTTTTATGGTTTCCAACTCTATATGCTACAAATAAAGAGGAATATAACCTGAATTATTATCTAACAGCATCTAATAACATAAAAAATGTTGTTGCAAATTACAATAATCAAACTGGCAGTCTCCAAGTAATATATACTGCCGATTTATTGCCAGTAGAAACCTTATTTAACGTAAAACAAACATTGAATACTACCAACGGTGAACAAATAATATACAACTACATGGGCTTAACACCTGAAACGGCTCCTGCGGACCTTAAAGCAGCATTGGAGGAGGTTAAGACCTTTCATCCCAACGTAGAAGGCTACCTCTACTTCGTCCCAACAATAATTGAATATAAGGTCAAAAAAACCATCGACATAGAAGCTATGAATGCTATTCGCTATCTTTTCTCCACCTTCAACGACTATACCATCAACCGGACTGCCAATACGAAAAATCATACCTTCTGGATGCTGGCCCCTGAATACCCCACCGGGGTTACGGATGAATTTCTAGTGGAGGTAAGAAGCCATGTGATTAATACTGATACAGGAATACTGGAACGAAGAGTAAATCCCATTACCCATATTGAGTTTAACGAAAACCAGGTTGTGCAGACGGTTAATTTTATAGCCGACGGCACTCCCATAGATGCCACCATATGGCGAAAGGGAATAGAAAGAGCCGACATATCAGAGGTCTTTAAGCAGCAGTTCTTCAGGGGCTATACAAAGGAGCATAATGGCGAAACCTATTACTTCTATCAATATTATCAATCAGCAGCAGATGGAGAAATGTATCCCATAAAAAAAGCCTTTGAAAAGGTGCCATCAGCCAATACACAGAGCTTTATAGGGAGATATGGTTTTACAAATATAGACGATTATGAATATAGGGTTCTGAATCCCTAGAAAAGGAGGCTTTACATGAAATACATAAGAGTTATGGTCTTATGCCTTATTATTATAATATTATCAGTGGCATTGGTGTTTGCAAGCCAAGAAGTCAGTATATCAGAAACACACCAAATGGAGTTTTCAAACCCTAATATACTGGCTGAGCTGATGCTCCAAATGAAGAACGGGACCACCGAGACCTATATGGTATATAAAAGTCCATTTGTAGACGAAGTACAGCAGCTGGAATCCTCCATACGCTTTATTTATGAGCTTCAGTTGGATGTAATAGAGATTATCTCAGTCAATGGTATAGCCTTAAAGGATACAAGCTACAGCGCATATTCCGGACCAATCAACAGGAGCAAAACCAGCAGCTCAGAGGAGGAATACACCAAAGGAAAAAACCTTGACATGCTGGAAAGGGACACTGATGCCTCAAAGAATAACGCCCCAAGAGAAGAAGCGAAAAGGACGGCCTTCGTACTTGTGGATGGTGTACCTTTACAAACAGATGCAGAGGCTTTCATTTTAAACGGCAGGACAATGGTGCCCTTCAGGGCCATAGGGGAAGCTTTAAATGCAGAGGTGGGCTTCAGCTTTATAAATGAAGGTCTAAGAGTGGTATGGGCCATCCGCTACCACACCAAAATAGATTTAAATATAGGAGATTACCGTATATTTAAGGAAGGCAGACATATATTCATGGATCAACCCCCTGTACTAAAGGAGGGAAGGACCTTTGTGCCGGTAAGATATATAGCAGAGCTCTTTGATTGCAGGGTAGAGTGGGAGGAGTCCACTTCTACAGTGAAAATACATACAAGGAAATAAAATAAATATCCTTAGGAAATCGGAGTTTAAACAAAGGAGGAGGCTAATGAAGCAGCTTTTGAAACGAAAAGGTCTAATAACCCTCATATTGCTGATGTTGTTAATAGGCAGTAATATGATACATGCCTACGGTTTTACAATTGGAGGAATAGATTATATAAGAACTCAAGGTGAGGTAGTTGCCTACGGAGGCAATCTATGGAGAGATAACTATTCTAAAGGAACGGCTATATTTCCGCTGTCGGAGGCATGGGGTCCAGTGGAGGTAGGCTTAACAGAGGGACAGCCCCTTGTTATAGATGGCATAATATTTACACTGGGAGATAAAAGCCTTAAGGCTATAAATAAAGAAAATGGTCGAGTATTAAGAACATATAATATGCCAACAATAAACCCTAATTTTAATCCTGCCAGTCTGTTTGCAATTAAGCATTCAAATGCCAGCTATCAATTAATAGCGCCCTCAAAGGATGGTAAGGTAGTAAGCATCAGCGTCAATGTAGTCAGAAACAGCGACAGCAGTATTGTAGGCTTAAGCTTTACTAACCATTGGCAGTTTGATGCTGTACAGCTAAACATTAATGGAGAGCGGGCAGCCCAGTTCCTTACTCAGACAGTCACAATACTTAAGGATGCAAATTCGATGTTGGATAATATTTACATAGGCTTCGGAACCTATAACGGGCATTTGGTGGTTCTGGATTCGCAAAATGGTAGATTAGCTACAAATGGGAGTCTCGAATTCGACAGCATATTAGGAAGCAGTGGGGGAATAGTCTATCGAGACTTTGCAGACATAATCCTGTCTAAAAATAATATTTCCTCAGGTGGCTTTGTAGGAGGCGTCGTGCATAATGGGGTCTTGAATCTAAGGCTGGGAGTTGATAAGCAAATACATTCAGAAGGCATCATCGGCCCCATGGCCTATGCCGTGATTGACAACATAAGCACTGGTGGCACCAGTGGTATGCTGGTGGCACAGGATAAGCTAGGAAGAATTATCGGCTATAATACCACTGAAAATGAATTACTCTTTATTATTGACAAGTATCAGGGCGCAGCCTCCATCAACAGCATTGCCATAGCAGGTAAATACTTGCTAGTAACTCTTGCAGAGGATGGTGAGGGCAGAGCAAGGGTTGTCTGCATAAATTATGAGAATGCCATAGAGGCCGCTCAATATGATCATGATAAGCTTGCCAATTCATCCTTTGTTTTTGAAGAGCTCGCTGCTGCGCATACATATTCAGGAGCGATTGCGCTATCGGTGGCGGAGCAAGAGTTTGATAGCTTCGGAAATATTAAGGAGGTTATCTTCAGGGAGGTATTTTTAACTGCTAATAGATCAACTGACACTAATGAAAGTAATCTGCAAATGTTTTATCTGGATCAATATAATTCAATTTCAAAAAGACCACTGCCGGTGCCCTACGCCTTCCAGACAGAGGAATTGCCAGGAGTCTATAAAACCGGTGCTGGTATTCATATAGCAGGAGGCATACATTCCCAGCTATCCTATGGTGGCGGTTTTCTTATGTTTGTTGACGGCAAAGGTTATCTACACGCTTACACGGCGGTAAAGGAAAACAATCTGGCCTTGGTTAATTTTGAAAATAGCAGTGATTTGCTGGAGAGAGGGAAGACCTATACGGCAGTAGTGGACGTTGTAAACTACACTGGAGAGCATCAAGAGAATATACCAATAGAATACTGGATAAATGAAGAAAAAATCCATGAGGGCAGAGTAAACTTTGGACCAGATGGGATAACGGTTAACTTTCAGTATACACTTCCGATGGATTATGAGGGTGACAGCCTAAAGCTGGAAGTGAGGCTGAATATGCAGAATCCAAGAGTGTTGGAGGAGATAACCTACGATGACAATACAGCCACCCTTATGATGGCGGTGGCTAAGCTGGAGGAGCTTGACTTAGAGGTCACCAGAATAACCCACAGCTCCTTCTACAGAGGACAATATGGGATGGTAAATGTTCATGTAAGGAATAACTCAGACAAAATCATAAACAATCCAGCGGTACCGGTGAGATTGCAAATAGCAGGAACTACGGTGCAGATGACGGAGCGGATTAATCTAGGTCCCAATGGCTCAACCACCATAAGCTTTAGGCTGCAGGTACCAGATGCCTTAATGAGCTTCAACATAATAGGAGAAATAAATCACACAAGAATATATGAAGAAACCGACTACAGCAATAATGTAAAACAGGTTACAGCCAATATCATTAATCCCAATATAATATCTGGCTGCATTCCAGCATCAACAACTTGGACGGAGTATCGTACTGTCTCAGAATATTCATCGGGCGCTATAATCGCGAATCACTACGAAGACCGCTTCTCACATTATGAATATTACGATGGTCCACAGATAGGAACAGATTCTAGTGGGAATCCGATTTATCAGCAGATTTCAGAAGCAATTTATGTGCCTGTGCTGGTAGGATATACGGTAAGATTTAATGCTCAGCTGAATGCTTCAGTCAATGTTACACCAAAAACCATCAAGGCAGGCTATGGTATAGAGGTGACGGCAAACAGCTCTGTATCCACTAACTATGACAAGCCCTATAAGTTAACCAATATCCAAAATATCTATGTCAGCTTCCCTGATAAGGCTACTCCGGTCATGCTGGTGCCACAGGGTAACACTTCGTCTATAGGCACATTGACATGGACTTTGCCCTCTAATTCCCAGTCAGTATTTGGTGAACGCAAGCACTATATACCGGTAGAATGGGCTGACGGGAATTATCAAGTGAAGCTAAGCCTTCAGAATGCCATAACGCCGGCAGATAGTCTGTGTCAGGATGTGGTGGACACCATAGTAATATCTGGACAAATGTACGAGGATGATCATACTGGAATAAGATAGTATCAAAAACGACACTATGTCTTAGAGTAGTATATAAAAAAAGGAAGCGGATAATGATATAAACCGCTTCCTTTTTCTTGGAATAAAAAACGAAGGTCAAGCATATACACCTTAGTAGAATTCACATGTGCTCCTTGAATACAATAAAATTAGTTGACAGTCCCTATTTAGTTGATATAATAAAATTGTTGAATAAAACTAGGCAAATAAGTTAAAGTATATTATAAATACTACTTTTTAGTGTCTTGTGTCATCTGAAAATAGGTATTTATAAAATTATAAGGGTGATGAAATGTTTATTGATGTTGCAAAAATAAGTCTGAAGGCAGGTAAGGGCGGTAACGGCTCTGCATCCTTCAGAAAGGAATTATATGTTCCCGCAGGCGGTCCTGATGGCGGTGACGGAGGAAAAGGCGGAAGCATAATTTTTGAAGTTGATGAGGGTATGAGAACTTTAATGGACTTCAGATATAAAAAGAGCTATACGGCTGAACATGGCGAGGATGGCAAGGGAAGAAAATGCTTTGGACGAGATGGAAAGGATCTAGTATTAAAGGTACCGCCGGGGACGACTATTAAAAATGAGCAAACAGGTGAAATTATAGCAGACCTGGTGGAAAAGGGTGATAGCAAGGTTATTGCCAAAGGTGGTAAAGGCGGTAAAGGTAATGTCCATTTTACCTCCTCCACAAGACAGGCACCAAACTTTGCTATAGCCGGTGCCCACGGTGATGAGCTGACCGTTATTTTAGAGCTGAAGATGATTGCTGATGTAGGCTTAATTGGATTCCCTAATGTAGGGAAATCAACCCTTCTATCTGTAGTAACCAGCGCAACACCGAAAATAGCCAACTACCATTTTACCACTATAACACCAAATCTTGGAGTTGTTAAAACTAAATACGGGGATAGCTTTGTATTGGCAGACATTCCGGGTTTAATTGAAGGCGCCCACGAGGGTGTCGGCTTGGGACACGACTTTTTAAGGCATGTTGAAAGAACAAAGCTTCTTATTCATGTCATTGATGTTGCGGCAGTAGAGGGAAGGGATCCGTTGGAGGACTTTGAAAAGATAAACAGCGAGCTGGAGCTCTACAATACCAAGCTTAGTAAGAGAACACAAATAGTTGCAGCAAATAAGGTAGACATACCTTCTGCTGATGAGCATTTAACCAGACTTACCGAAGCCTTAAAGGAAAAGGGGATAGCGGTATTCCCTATATCAGCCGCCACCCGTAAGGGCTTGGACGACTTGATCGTTTATGCAGCTAAGAAGCTGAAGGAGCTGGAGGCACAGCCACCTGAGGAAGAGGAAGTTGAAGAGGAAAAGGTTTACCAGTTTGAGCCAGAGGAAGAAAAACTATTCACCATAAGAAGAGAAAATAATACCTATATTATAGAAGGTAAATTTATCGAAAGACTAATTTACTCTACTAATTTTGACGATTCAGATTCATTAGCCTATTTTCAAAAAGTACTTAGAAAGAGGGGAATCATCGATGAATTAAAGGAAAAGGGTATTCAAGAGGGTGATTTAGTAAAAATTTACGAAGTTGAGTTTGAGTATTATGATTAAGAGACGGGGGTCAAGTAATCTTTATGAACTGTATCAATTGTGAAAATTGTAAATTGGATGCAAAAACTTATTTTTGTATAGCCCAAAACGACTTTGTAATCAAGGAAGAATCCTTGGCAGACGCTGTAACCGAAAAGGTAAGGGCTGGCTGGAAAAAGGGTGTTAAAGAATACGAAATTCATCGAAGAAAAGCAAGAAAAGAAGTCGAGGTTTAATAGAAAAGGAGCAGTATAATGTTAACTGGAAAGCAAAGAAGCTATCTTAAGGGATTGGCAAATTCGGAAAAGGCAATAACACAGGTTGGTAAGGCAGGAATAACCGAGAGCTTTATCGAGCAATTGGACCTGGCTTTAGAGGCAAGAGAGCTGGTTAAGGTAACAGTTTTAGAAAATAGCCTATTGGATACAAAGGAAACAGCGAATGAGGTGGCACAGCTGCTAAATGCTGAATTCGTACAAGCGATAGGAAGCAAGTTCACTGTCTATAGACAGTCCAGTAAGAATCCTAAAATTCAATTACCTAGGAACTAGTTTTAATTTATTTAATCTAATTTATTCTGTTTTATATGTAAAAAATTGGAGACAGATGTTTACACAACAGATATTTGTGATATAATAAAGAAAAGGCAATCGTACCGCATGTGCGGTTGCCGCTTAGGGATTAATTAAAGAAATTAATCACCCTGCGTGCGAGGCAGGGTGATTATCTTTTTTGTCTTAATATTGCCTCAAAGAGAGCAATTATTAAAGTTTCAACGAGGATACTTGATTTATCACTTAAATAATGATTAAAAATGTTGCATCTAATATGACCCTACTATAAAGGGTCATTAATTTTCTCAAAAAGCAAAATAAAAAAGAACCCAATAGGATTCTTTTGTATCTCAGCATACGATGTATGCTTATTTTTGTTTGAACCAAGACACGGTTTTTGGGGTATTACATAGCTTTGTTTAATCTAGTTGCAAGCCTTGAAACTTTTCTTGATGCCTTAGACTTATGAATAACTCCTTTAGCAGCTGCTTGATGAAGTTTTTTCTCAACAAATCTTAATTTCGCCTTAGCATCCTCAAAATTTCCAGCAGCAATAGCCTCGTCGAATCTTCTTACAGCTGTCTTAAGAGAAGACTTAACCATTCTATTTCTAGCGGTTTTTTTAGCTATAACCTTGATTCTTTTCATTGCTGATTTAATATTTGCCAATATGTTCACCCCCTTACGTGGTCACTAACACAGTAATTTTACCAAATATGAGAATAGAAAGCAAGAAAAATATTATAATTCATTTATTTCCATAATAACTACATAATATTCAGAGAATTCTATTATTGCATGCAATCCTATCATCATATCTAAATGGAATAATTAGTGTATCCTAGTAACTTGCGTCACTTAAATCATTGGATAGCTCCCTGTAAAATTTCCCTGTAGCTTTTTGTCGTCAGTCGCAATATGACTCGCCATGATTTTCGCCTTCGCCACTTTAGAAGAAAAGCTTCTCGTGGAATAATCTAAGTTTTTAAATGCGACGTAGCACTAGTATATCAAATTCTAATAAAATAATGAAATATAATTTGTGTTTTTATCAGATAATATTAAAAAGAATTTAAAGAGGTGAGCCTATGAGACAAATAAGAACGGATTTAGCCATGGAGGCAAGGGAGCTGTATCAGGAGGAAACAAAGCAGGAAATTAGAGGTGTTGCTGTTGAACAGGAGGAATCTAAGGATATCACCATTACCAGAGTAGAGGTTATGGATAGCTATGCTGAGAAAATAATGGGAAAGCCGATGGGGAAATATATAACATTAGAAAGTCCAAGCTTAAGAAGAAGCAATGCGGATTTAAAGGATGAAATGAGTAAGGTGCTGGCTAAGGAGCTAAAGGCATTGGTGGGAGAAAGAAAGCATCTGAAGGCCTTGATTGTAGGTCTGGGCAACTGGAATGTGACCCCGGATGCACTGGGACCAAAGGTGGTATCGCGGGTCTACGTTACTCGTCACCTATTCAAAACCTATAACAAGGAGAAGGATGAAGCGCTGGCAGAGGTTAGTGCTATTTCTCCTGGGGTAATGGGCTTGACGGGGGTAGAAACCAGTGAAATAATAAAGGGGATAGTAGAAAAAACCAGGCCTGATGTGGTGGTGGCAGTTGATTCTTTAGCTTCCAGAAAGATGGAGAGGGTCAATGCCACCATTCAATTGACGGACACAGGTATAAGCCCCGGATCGGGCATAGGGAATAAAAGAAAGGCGCTTACAAAGGAAACCCTGGGTATACCAGTTATAGCAATAGGGGTACCAACCGTAGTGGATGCTGCGACATTAACCAGCGATGCTATTGAAATGGTGATCGATGCCTTTTCCAGACAAAGTAATAAAGGAACAGACTTTTATAATATGCTGAAGGGGTTGAAAAATGAAGAAAAATATGCCCTCATAAGGGAGGTAATGGAGCCCTATAATGCCAATGTTGTAGTTACGCCAAATGACATTGATGAGGTTATAATCAATCTTTCTCAAATCGTAGCCAATGGCATAAACATAGCACTTCATCCGGGAATAGATCTGGCAGATGTCAACAGATACGTACATTAGTAATGGATTTGTAAGGAATAAATAACACCCACCCTTCATATGTATCAATATACTTATGAGAAGGTGGGTGCTTTACTTTGAAAATCAGAAGGTTCAAATTGATGTTAAGTCTACAAAATATAATGATAATGCTACTGGTGCTGGCGGTTCTGTTATCCGCTGCCAAGATTGTATTTGATCACACCGCCTATGCCAAAGACACAGAGGACGCAATTGTAGAGGAAAATGATCATTCAGAAAGGCCGGCCGTATTTAATGAAGCATTATTATATAAGGTACTCCATCATGTTTTTCCAGCTGGCGGCGTTGATGAAAATAATACTATAACGCTGTCGGGGTTTAAGGAGGTGTATCAGTCTATAGTTAAGGAGCTGGTGCTTATAGACCTGAAGAATCCTCTTACCTTTATAAGACCTCAATTTCCTGCAATTGCGCTGTATGACTATGACTTCAATGAGGCACCTCATACAATACCAGTGGACAACAAGGAGGGGGATAAGGATATAAGGCTGGTGGAGGAAGATAACAATGAAAGCGTAGCGGTAGACAATCCTGTGGAACAGAACACTGATGATTTGGGAGAGGAGCAGGATGGCATATATCTCCCAGGCTTCCCGGTAATAGACAGCAGAGAAAACATAATACTGACATTGGATGATGTAGTAAAACCTTCATCCATTAAGCTGGAGAAAGGAAAGCCTCAAATATTAATCTATCATACCCATGGGACCGAATCCTATAAACCCGCATCCGAGGGAAATTTTCATAGCCTGCGGAAGGAATATACCGTTATCGAAGTTGCCACAATAATAGCCAATGAGCTGACAAAAAGGGGATATGAGGTTTTGCATGACACCACCTACCATGATTATCCCTCATATAATGGGTCATATACAAGATCATTGAGTACGATTCAAAAAATATTGAAGGAGAACCCCTCCATAAAGGTAGTACTGGATATCCATAGGGATGGCTATGACAATATAGACACAAATCCCCAAAGAGAATCCTTAATAAGGAATAATCAGGTGACCATCAATAATGAGCTCTCCTCGAAATTTCAATTTGTAATCGGTCCTGAAACCGAAAACAAAAAGGCAGTTGAAACCTTTGCTCAATATGTAAAGGCGGTCAGTGATCAAATGTACCCAGATTTAAGCAAGCCTGTGCTATTGAAGCCCTATGGCAAATTTAATCAATTTGTTTCAGATCATTATTTGCTGGTAGAGGTTGGCAGCAATGCCAATACCATAGAAGAAGCTAAAAGAGCAGGTGGATATTTTGCCGATGTATTGGCAGAGGCCTTGAAAGAAATTACACAATAGTTTAAAATACATAAAAAATGTCCACAATACAGATGGTGATGTGGATGAGCAGAGTAGAGAGAAAAAAGCTTAAGAAAAAGAAAAGTCATAGGACAACCTTTGTAATGATTCTTATAATAGCCTTTCTTTTTGTCGGTATCATAATTACTGACAATGCCCTTCGTCAAATGATGGCTTTGGGAGAAGAGGGAAGAGTATTTGGTTATGAAAGAGTTGATAATTTTCATTTAGTCGATTTACTGGGGAGAACCTTTTATATTGATCAACGAGTCATAGACGAAAAAACACATGAGGTTAAGGTATGGCTCCAAGAGAGCTATGATTATATAAAAAGATTTATAGCAAGATAAGAAAAATGTCGGGTTGACCGGCATTTTTTTAGATATAATAAAATTGAGGTAATAGCATAATAAGGATGCAGAAAACTTTCATAGGGATTTATCTCACCTTCTAATGATGAAAGGGACTGGATAATGCGCATAAATCTTTAGCTTGGCATAAACTAAAATAGATATGCACACCCATGGTAATATGCAATTTCCTCAATTATATAATATTACACTGTATTTTCGTTAAATAGCAGAAATACAAACTTCCCTATAGTTTTACTTTATGTTATAATTTATAAAGTTACGCAAGAATAAAGGAGGAAATTTGTTATGCCAAGTGCTAGACAATTAAAAACTCGAAATTTCTCCATAATAGCCCATATAGATCATGGCAAATCTACCTTGGCTGATAGATTGATTCAGCACACTGGTACAGTTAGTGAACGGGAAATGCAGGATCAAATCCTTGATAATATGGATTTAGAAAGAGAAAGAGGCATCACCATTAAGCTGCAATCCATTCGTTTGGTTTATAAGGCTCAGGATGGTGAGGAATACTATTTGAATCTAATAGATACACCTGGACATGTGGATTTTACCTATGAGGTATCAAGAAGCTTAGCAGCCTGCGAAGGTGCCATACTGGTAGTGGATGCCGCACAGGGTATAGAGGCACAAACCCTTGCCAATGTATACCTGGCTTTAGAGCAAAACCTTGAAATCATTCCGGTAATTAACAAAATTGATTTACCCAGTGCCAGGCCAGACGAGATAAAACGGGAGATTGAGGACATCATAGGACTGGATGCCAGCGATGCCCCCTTGATATCTGCAAAAGAGGGTATAAATATCACAGATGTTCTAGAGGCAATCGTAAGCAAGGTGCCAGCGCCGAAGGGTGACCCTGAAGCACCGCTAAAGGCTTTGATTTTTGACTCCTATTATGATAATTATAAGGGTGTTATTGCCTATGTTAGGATAGTGGAAGGCACCGTCAGAAAAGGCACGAAGATTAAAATGATGGCAACAAATAAAGAATTTGAAGTTACCGAGGTGGGCGTTTATTCTCCCGGAGCAGTGCAGATGGAAAGTCTAAGTGCGGGAGATGTAGGATATATTGCTGCCAGTATCAAGGATGTAAGAAACTGTCGTGTAGGGGATACCGTCACAGATGCAGAAGAGCCTACTACTGCACCCCTGCCGGGGTATCGTAAGGTAACCCCGATGGTCTATTGCGGTATTTACCCTGCAGAAGGTGTAAAGTATGAGGATGTCAGGGACGCGCTGGAGAAGCTTCAGGTAAATGATGCAGCTCTGGTATTTGAACCAGAAACTTCAGCAGCCTTGGGCTTCGGCTTCCGATGCGGCTTCTTGGGTTTGCTGCATATGGAAATTATTCAAGAAAGACTGGAGAGGGAATTTGATCTGGATCTTGTTACGACAGCCCCCAGTGTTATATATAGAATTACTAAGACTGATGGGGAGGTCATAATGATTCAAAATCCAGCCAATTTACCAAAGCAGCAGGAAATAAAAATGATGGAGGAGCCTATAGTTAAGGCCAACATTATGGTGCCTAATACCTATGTAGGTACGGTTATGGAGCTTTGTCAGGACCGTCGTGGTGACATGAAGCACATGGAGTATATTGACGATACAAGAGTTACGCTGCATTATGAGCTGCCATTAAATGAGGTTATCTATGATTTCTTTGATGCCTTAAAATCCAGGACAAAGGGCTATGGCTCACTGGATTATGAATTTGTCGGCTATAGGGAATCCAGTCTGGTTAAGCTGGATATACTGATAAATGGTGAACAGGTGGATGCCCTATCCTTCATTGTTCATGAAAGCAAGGCATATCCAAGGGGTAAAGCAATGTGCGAAAAGCTGAAGGAGGAAATTCCAAGACACCAATTTGCTGTGCCGATTCAGGCAGCGATTGGACAGAAGATTATCTCCAGAGAAACAATCAGTGCCCTAAGAAAGGACGTACTTGCCAAATGCTATGGTGGAGATATCACCCGTAAGAAAAAGCTTTTAGAGAAGCAAAAAGAAGGAAAGAAGCGTATGAGACAGGTTGGTTCTGTAGAGGTTCCACAAAAAGCCTTCATGTCTGTATTAAAGCTGGATAGCTAATATATGACTAGCAACTGGTGTCCTTACCAATTGCTAGTTTTGCTTTTAAATGAGGAAATTGCATAATATAAGGTAAGCTATAGATATATACAAAGTCATAGGTTTCCTGTTTAGTGCCCACGGACTGATCTATTGAATTTTAAATGTTATTAGTACTAGGCAATGGGCAATAAGCCTTTAACTTTGTATTAACTAAAATATATATGCAGTCTCTTAGAAATGTGCAATTTCCTCAAATATAAAATACGGAGGAAGCGTAATGAAGTCAATAGGGATTTATATTCATATCCCCTTCTGCCAGAAGAAGTGCCTGTATTGTGATTTCAATTCATATAGTGGTAAGGGTCACTTGATTACAGATTATGTTGAGGGCTTGAGAAGGGAAATACAGCTACATAGGGAAACCTTCGAGGACTATGAGGCCGGCAGTATTTATATAGGTGGTGGAACCCCCTCGATACTAAGTGGCAAAGAACTGGAGACTGTAATGACAGCCTTAAGGGAAGGAATAAGAATTGCCTCAGATGCAGAAATTACTATGGAGGCTAATCCTGGAACACTAAGCAGGAGCAAGCTAAGTGCTTATTTTAATGCTGGTGTCAATCGTCTAAGTATGGGACTTCAGGCTTGTCAGGAAGAGCTTCTGAGAGGACTTGGCAGAATACATAGCTATAGGGATTTTGTAACCAATCTGGAGGATGCAAGGTCTGTCGGCTTTAGGAATATCAATGCAGATTTAATGTTTGCCTTGCCAGGACAGCGACTTGAGGATTGGCAAAGCTCTCTAATGCAGCTGACGGCATTGGAAATACCCCATATTTCTGCCTATAGCCTGATATGGGAAGCGGGTACGGCCTTCGAGGGTCTTAGAGAAAAAAATCTATTGAAGCCCATCGAGGAAGATATAGAGCTGGAGATGTTTCATGCTGCCAGAGGACTGCTTCAGAAGAAAGGCTATAGCTACTATGAAATATCAAACTATGCTAAACCAGGCTTTGAATGTAAGCATAATATTGTCTATTGGAAAAACCAGTGCTATATCGGTTTGGGTGCTGGCGCGCATTCCTATTTTAATAATAAAAGATATCATAATCAAGAAACGATAGAGGCATATTTAAGCTGTATTAATGAAGAGAAGAGCCCTATCAAGAATATTCTAGCAGTCTCTAAAAATGATGAAATCAGTGAGACGATGTTTTTGGGGCTAAGGCTCATTGATGGTATGGCGGTGGAGGAATTTAAAAACCGCTTTGGCGTCACCCCATTGGACATTTATCCTGCTGTGATTCCTAAGCTTCAGAGGGATGGGTTAATCATATATGATAACAAAAGAATTGTGCTAACAACAAAGGGCGTAGACCTTGCTAATATAGTATTTCAAGAGCTTCTATTATAATAAAAAAATTCACTATTAAGGTATTGACAAAAATAAACTGAAATGATATGTTAAAAACAGGTAGCGTTAGCACTCAATAGAATAGAGTGCTAATAAAAGAGGTGATCCTATGGATTTAAATGAGAGAAAATTAAAGATTCTGCAGGCTATAGTACAGGACTATATTGATTGTGCGGAACCAGTTGGCTCCAGAACTCTAAGTAAGAAGTATAATCTTGGGGTTAGTCCTGCCACAATCAGAAATGAAATGGCAGACCTGGAGGAGCTGGGCTTCCTAATGCAGCCCCACACCTCAGCCGGACGAATACCCTCGGATAAGGCCTATCGCCTGTATGTTGACTACTTGATGCAGGTTAAGAAAATAGCTGCTATTCAAAGCAGTCAGCTGAAGGAAAAGCTGGTAAGAAGCTTCAGTGAAATTGAGCAGCTGCTGCAGTATAGCTCTAGGGTTTTATCAGAGCTTACGCAATATACAACGGTTGCCATTGCACCACAGATTAAGGGCAGTAAATTAAAGCAAATACAGTTAATACCTATTGATAGTGAGCATATAATATCAGTCATCATCACCGACACAGGCGTTGTCAAAAAGCCTCTTTTAAGGATTCCGGGGGGCATAGGTGACATATCGGTGCTGATGAGGGTATCCGGTATCTTAAATGAAAAGCTTCGGGGTAAAACGCTTCAGGATGTTGAAGAATTGCTGGAGAAGGAGCTTAAGCATGAGGTGTTCCGGTTTAGCAGTGTCATGGAAACAATTATACCGGAGCTCTTTAAAACACTGGAGGAAATTGACGATTTTGAGCTATATCTAAATGGAACTACCAATATTTTTAATTTCCCTGAATTCAGTGATTTGATTAAGGCAAAATCCTTTTTAACAATGCTGGAGGAGAAGAAAAAGATCAGTGAACTGATTATTTCTTCAGGGGAAGGCATAAGTATTTCTATAGGCGCTGAGAACTTCTTTGAGCAGGCTAGGGACTGCAGCTTGGTAACAGCCACCTTTAAGGTGGATAATTCCGCCATCGGCTGGCTGAGCGTTATTGGGCCTACAAGAATGGACTATTCAAAGGTCATCGGTATCATGGGCCAGATAAGCTCCTATATCAATGAGCTTTTGAAGGCCAGGTAGCTTGTGCCTCGCAATGCTTATTGGAGGACACTACATCGGACAATATTACAGAATATGGTGCGAGGTACTTAATAAAGTATTTTGCACTCTATCTTTGTAGTTAACTATACCTACAATTGGATTTAGAATAGGAGGCTGGTGCAGTAAATGAAGACATTTGATGAAAAAGTTGCTGTAAAGGAAGAAGAAATTACTACAGAACCTTCAGATATCAATCATGCAGATGATGATGTCAACAGTGAGCTGGAGGCAGTTCAGGAGGAGCTGGAGGATCAAAGGGCAAAGGATGATACTGAGGTGTTTAAATCGAAGCTAGCAGAAAAGGATAAGGAAATTCAGGAATACATAAACCAACTGCAAAGGCTGCAGGCAGATTTTTTAAATTTTAAAAAGCGGACTGAGAAGGAGAAGAGTGAAATCTATCTTCTGGCCAATGAGAAATTGGGTGCAGAGCTTTTGAGTATTATTGATAATTTGGAGAGGGCCTTAGCTGCTCAAGAGGAAAATACAGAGGGAAATAGTCTGTATCAAGGAATTGAGCTTGTATACAGGCAGTTGGTTGATACGCTGAACAAGCATGGTATAGAAGAAATTGATGCTCTAAATAAGCCATTTGACGCTAATTTCCATCACGCCGTCATGCAGGAGGAAAATGGAGCAGAGGAGAACCTGGTAATTGAGGTTTATCAAAAGGGCTATACAATCAATGGTAAGGTATTGAGACCTACCATGGTGAAGGTTTCTAAATAGCTGAGTAATCAAATTTGAATAATTTACACATAAATTTAAAGGAGGAAGTATTTTAATGGGTAAAGTAATAGGAATAGACTTAGGAACTACCAACTCATGCGTTGCATTTTTAGAAGGAGGAGAGCCTGTTGTTATACCTAACTCTGAGGGTATGCGTACAACCCCTTCAGTTGTAGCTTTTGGCAAGGATGGGGAAAGAATTGTTGGTGAGCCTGCTAAGCGTCAAGCTGTAGTCAATCCAGATAGAACAATCATTTCAATAAAAAGGCATATGGGCTCAGATCACAAGGTAAGTATTGATGGAACAAATCATACACCTCAAGATATATCAGCTATGGTGCTGCAAAAGCTGAAGGCGGATGCAGAGGCGTATTTGGGAGAAAAGATAACAGAAGCAGTTATCACTGTACCAGCCTACTTTACAGACAGCCAACGTCAGGCCACAAAGGATGCAGGTAAAATTGCAGGTTTAAATGTACTTAGAATAATTAACGAGCCAACAGCAGCTTCTCTGGCCTATGGACTGGATAAAACTGAGCAGCATCAAAAAATCCTGGTATATGACTTAGGTGGAGGAACCTTCGACGTTTCCATTCTAGAGCTTGGCGATGGGGTTTTCGAGGTTTTAGCAACCAACGGAAACAACCATCTTGGCGGTGACGATTTTGATGAGGTAATCATTGACTATATTGCGGCTGAATTTAAAAAGCAAGAGGGTATTGATTTAAAACAGGACAATATGGCATTACAAAGGTTAAAGGAAGCAGCAGAAAAGGCGAAGAAGGAATTATCAAGCACAATGTCTACCAATATTAATCTTCCCTTCATCACTGCTACCAATACTGGGCCAAAGCATTTAACTATGGACCTGTCTAGAGCAAAATTTGAAGAGCTGACAGCGCATTTGGTTGATAAAACCCTTGACCCAATGAGAAAGGCTTTAAGTGATGCTAAGCTTTCTGCAAATGATTTAGACAAGGTGATACTGGTTGGTGGCTCTACACGTATTCCAGCTGTTCAGCAGGCGGTTAAAAAGATCACCGGTAAGGACCCTCATAAAGGAATCAACCCTGACGAATGTGTTGCCATTGGAGCAGCTATCCAAGCTGGGGTTTTAACGGGAGAGGTTAAGGATGTTCTTCTGTTGGACGTTACACCATTATCTTTGGGTATCGAAACCCTAGGCTCTGTATTTACAAAGCTAATTGAAAGAAATACAACAATACCGACAAAGAAGAGTCAGGTTTTCTCTACAGCTGCCGACAATCAGCCAGCGGTTGAAATCCATGTATTACAGGGTGAGAGACCAATGGCCAACGACAATATCACTATGGGACGCTTCCAATTAACAGGAATTCCACCAGCACCAAGGGGTATTCCACAAATCGAGGTTACCTTTGATATAGATGCCAACGGCATTGTAAATGTCTCTGCTAAGGATCTTGGCACAGGCAAGGAGCAAAAGATTACCATTACTGCTTCTACAAATCTCTCAGATGAAGAAATTCAAAAGAAGGTTCAAGAGGCAGAAAAGTTTGCTGAAGAAGACAGAAAACGAAAAGAAACAGTGGAAACAAAGAACCAAGCGGATTCCTTAGTATATCAGACTGAGAAAACCTTAAGCGAGGCCGGAGACAAGGTTAGTGGCCCTGAGCTAGAGAAGGTAAAGGAAGAGCTGGAAAAGCTGAAGAAGGCGATAGAGGCAGATAATACTGAAGATATGAAAAAGGGTATAGAGGACTTGAACAATGCCTTCCATGCTATTGCTCAACAAATGTATCAACAAACAGGTCAGGCAGATGCAGGAGCTCAAGATGGAGCAGCAGGTCCGAAGGATGATAATGTAGTGGATGCAGATTACGAAGATGTTTCTGAATAGGTCTATTTAAGGACACCCACTGGGTGTCCTTTAAGACTGATAATATATTTAGATGCTTTTGTTCTTGCAGATATATAAAATCTAACATATAATATTATTTAGTTTGTAGACTTTCATCCATGAAGGGCGGTGAGATGGTGAGTAAGCGTGATTACTATGAATTGCTGGGAGTAGATAAGAGTGCTGGTGCTGAAGACATAAAAAGAGCCTACAGAAAGCTGGCAATGAAATATCATCCCGACAAAAATCCTGGAGATAAGGAAGCAGAAAATAAATTTAAAGAGATAAATGAAGCCTACGAGGTGTTAAGCACGCCTGAGAAAAAACAGCGCTATGACCAATTCGGCCATGCTGGTGTTAGTGGAAATGGCGGAGGCTATGAGGGCTTTGGCGGCTTCGGTGGTGGTGGCGGCTTTGATGACATCTTCGGAGATATCTTTGAAATGTTTGGTGGTGGCGGCGGCTTCGGTGGCAGAAGACGAAATGGGCCTCAAAAGGGCGCTGATATTAAATTTGAAACAACAGTCACCTTTGAGGAGGCGGCCTTTGGTACAGAAAAGACAATTGAGTTTCATAGAAATGATACCTGCGATACCTGTAATGGTAGTGGTGCAAAGCCGGGGACATCAAAGAAAACCTGTACCCAATGTAAAGGCACTGGGGAGATTAGATATGCGCAAAGAACGCCTCTTGGACAAATTGTTAATGTTAAGACCTGTAACGTTTGTAATGGAACAGGCGAGCAGATAGAGACACCATGCGCAACATGCAATGGTAAGGGTACAGTTAGGAAGCATAAGAAGATAAAAATTAATATACCAGCCGGTGTGGATAATGGCAATGTTATACCAATCCGCGGCGAGGGAGAGCCCGGCACCAAGGGTGGACCTCATGGCGATTTATATGTCATAGTCAGGGTATTACCCCACAAGATATTTGTAAGAGATGGCTACGATATCATATGCGAAATGCCTATTACCTTTGTTCAGGCTACCTTAGGGGATGAGCTGGAGGTTCCAACACTGGAGGGCAAGGTTAAGTACAAGATACCAGAGGGAACTCAGAGTGGAACGGTCTTCCGTTTAAAGCAAAAGGGTGTACAGCATCCTAAGGGCTATGGCAAGGGAGATCAGTATGTGAAGGTAGTAGTAGAGATTCCTAAAAAGCTTTCAGATAAGCAAAAAGACATATTAAGACAGTTTGCTGCCGAAGGCGGCGAGGATGTACACGAGCAACGAAAATCCTTTTTTGACAAGGTAAAAGATGCATTTGGAGTTTAGCTAAAATCACTCTACTTAGTTAGAGTGATTTTTAGATGTATATCAGAAGGATAAAGGACTCATGTTTTTCTAATGCTGTTAATGGGAATAATATGAGTAGTCAATTCTAAAGGGATGTGATTAAAAGTGAATTGGGTTGAAATTTCTATTAAGACAACAACAGAGGCAGTGGAGGCAGTTGCTAATATCCTCTATGATGCAGGCGTTGCAGGCGTATCAATTGAGGACCCGAAGGATATTATGGCTTTGGAGAAGAGTGAGACCTTTTGGGATTATGTCGATGAAAGTTTATTGACCGCTACCTTTGAAGGGGCAATAGTAAAGGCATATCTGCCGCAATCAGCTGACCTTATTGATAAGGTAGAGCTAATCAAGCAGTCTGTTGCATTACTGCCGCAGCATGGATTGGATATCGGGCTGGGAGAGATCACTACGATTGAGGTCAATGAGGAAGACTGGAGCTCCTCATGGAAGCAATATTATAAGCCGACAAAAATAGGAAAGCGAGTAGTTGTAAAACCCTCTTGGGAGACCTATGAGGCGGCTGAGGATGACATTATCATAGAGTTGGACCCCGGAATGGCCTTTGGTACAGGCACCCACGAAACTACAGTCATGTGTGCAGGAGAGCTGGAAGCCTATGTTAATCCTGCTTCTGTCGTTTTTGACATAGGCTGCGGAAGTGGCATATTGTCAATCGTTGCTGCAAAGCTGGGGGCTAAAAAGGTTATTGGTGTTGACCTGGATAAGGTCGCGGTGGATGTCAGTCTTCAGAACATAGCGTTGAACAATGTACAGGATGTCGTAGACATAAAGCTGGGGAATTTGATGGATACTATTAATGAAAAGGCTGAGATCATAGTAGCAAATATAATGGCTGATATAATCATATTACTTAGTAAGGACATAAGGCAATTTCTTGTGGCGGAAGGCATTTTTATTACATCAGGTATTATATTGGATAAGGTTGACGAGGTTTCGGAGGCTCTGGTATCCAACGGACTAGAGGTAGTCAGCGTAAACAGAATGGGTGAATGGGCTGCAATTGTAGCCAAAAAGTCAGGTGGTCATCAATGAATCGATTCTTCGTCAATCCGCTGCAGGTAAATGCTGAGGATAATGAAATTATAATTCAGGGTGATGATGTCAAGCATATTTCTAAGGTTCTTAGGTTAACTGAAGGGGATGAAATAGAAATATGTGACGGTGAGGCGTGGGAATACATAGGCAGAATTCAAAGGATTGACAAGTCTGAGGTTACAGCAGCTATAATCGGTAGAGAACCTTTGAAAACAGAGGCTAAGCTTCATGTCATCCTCTATCAGGGGTTGCCAAAGGGCACCAAGATGGAGCTCATACTTCAGAAAACCACGGAAATGGGAATTGCTGAGATTGTGCCTGTCATAACCGATAGAGCTGTGGTACAGCTAAAGGACCAAAAGGATAAGGAAAAGAAAGCAGAACGCTGGTATAAAATCACTGAAGAGGCTGCCAAGCAAAGCAAAAGGGGAATTATACCGGAGGTGCATGTCCCAATATCCTTTAATGATGCCTTAAAGCAAAGCGCAAGCAATGATATGAATATTCTTGCCTACGAAAAGGAGTCACAAAAAGGCCTTAAAGCGCTTTTAACCCATAGTAAAGATAAGAGCATGAGAAAAATCGGACTGTGGATTGGTCCAGAAGGTGGCTTTACCGAAGAGGAAATAAGCCTGGCACTTCAAAACAATGTAAATACCGTGACTTTAGGACCAAGAATTTTAAGAACTGAAACAGCCGGCTTTGCGTTGTTATCAATGGTAATGTATGAGCTGGGTGATTTAGGGGGTAATTAGGTGAAAAAGGTAGCTTTTCATACTTTAGGCTGCAAGGTAAATCAATATGAGACACAGGCGATGTCTGAGCTTTTTGAAAAAGCAGGCTATGCGGTTGTTCAAGATACAGAGTTTGCAGATGTCTATGTGATTAACACCTGTACTGTAACTAATGTGGGGGACAAAAAATCGAGACAGTTTATCCGAAGAGCCAAGAAGAGTAATGCGGATGCTATCATTTCGGTCGTCGGCTGCTATGCCCAGACGGCGCCTAAAGAGGTGCTGGAGATCGAAGGGGTCAATATCGTCATCGGAACCAACGATAGAGGAAAAATTGTTGATCTCGTAGAAAAATGCAGTCCAGAGGACAAGATTAACACAGTGGATGACATCATGAAGGTAAAGGAATTTGAAGAAATGTCGGTGCAGGAGATTAAGGGTAAAACCAGAGCTTTCTTAAAGATTCAGGAGGGCTGCAACCGATACTGCTCCTATTGTATCATTCCTTATGCCAGAGGCCCTATTCGAAGCAGGCGGCTGGCGGATATCATCAACGAGGTAAAAAGGCTGGTGGAGAATGGCTTTAAGGAAATTGTGCTGACAGGCATTCATGTGGCATCCTATGGTAAGGATTTAGAAGTCGATGAAAATTTGATGGCGGTCTTAAGGGCTGTGAACTCGGTTGAAGGTCTTAAAAGGATTAGGTTAAGCTCTCTAGAGCCTACCATTTTTACCGCAGATTTTTTAAGAGAGCTGGTGAAAATCGATAAGCTTTGTCAGCATTTCCATTTGTCTCTACAAAGCGGCAGCGACAGAATACTCAAAAGCATGAATCGCCGTTATACCACTGAAGAATATAGGGAGATAGTAAGACGGATTAGAGAGGTTTATCCTGAAGTTGCCCTAACCACCGACATAATAGTTGGCTTCCCAGGTGAATCAGATGAGGATTTTGAAACCACTTACGGCTTTGTGAAGGAAATTGCCTTCAGTGAAATTCACGTATTTAAATACTCTCCAAGAAAGGGTACACCTGCTGCTGAGTATTCCAATCAATTAGACGGCGTTACAAAGCATGTTAGAAGCGAGAAATTGATTGCCCTGGGGGAAGAGCTTAGAAGAAAATATCAAGGCCAATTTATCGGAAGGGCTATGGCGGTCCTCTATGAAAATACCTCCTCAGACCTAAAGAATCATATAGAAGGCTTAACAGAGAACTATTTAAAGGTAATTGTTCCCTTTGAAAACAGTCTAGAGGGAGAGATAAGGTCAACCCTCCTGCAGGAAGTTAAAAATGAATATTTTTTAGGCAATATATTATAATAATGATACAAAATGAAGGATTTTTTTTGTTTTCGTTGAATATGATATTGGTAAGCTTCTAGTACCTCAAGCAGACCGATGGGATTAAGCTTGAGGAAGGTACTGTGTTGGGAGGTGTCGTATGTCAGATTGTTTATTTTGTAAAATAGCCGAAGGTCAAATACCAGCTAAGATTGCATATGAAAATGATAAGGTAATCGCCTTTTATGATATAACCCCACAGGCGCCCATTCACTTGTTGGTTATTCCAAGGAAGCATATACCGTCAGCTAGGGATTTATCCCCGGAGGATATGCAAGAGATATTACCTTCTATTTTTGAAGCGATTCAAAGACTGTCGGAGGATTTAGGCTTTAAGGAAAAGGGCTATCGTATTGTTAATAACTGTGGTGTCGATGGCGGACAAAGCGTCGATCACTTGCATTTTCATGTATTAGGCGGTAGACAGCTGCAGTGGCCCCCAGGCTAGTATTCTGTTTAAATAAAACGGATATGAGCATTAAAATTGCTATTGCATATGTAAATCATTTAATGTATAATAACAAGGTATTGTAATAGTCCCACTAGCAGGATAGCATTAGTGTTGCTATAGATAAAGCACGGCGGGTGCTAGCGGAGGGAGGGAGAAGTAAATGTCAGAGATTAAGATAAGAGATAATGAAACCTTAGATAGTGCTCTTCGCAGATTTAAGCGACAATGCGCAAAGTCTGGTATCCTATCAGAGGTAAGAAAGAGGGAGCATTACGAAAAACCTAGCGTTAGACGTAAGAAAAAGGCTGAGGCTGCTCGTAGAAAGAACACAAGCAAGAAATTTTAGTAAATAAGTAGAGGTGAATACAATTCATGTCCCTCAAAGAAAAATTAGCCGAGGATTTAAAGCAGGCTATGAAAAATAAGGACCAATTACGTAAAAACGTAATTACGATGATTCGCGCTGACGTAAAGCAAACAGAGGTTGATAAGAGAGTAGAGTTGAATGACAGTGATATTATCGATATCATCTCTAAACAGGCTAAACAAAGAAGAGATGCCCTAGCAGAATTTGAAAAGGGCGGCAGAAGCGATCTTATGGAACAGGCTCAGCAGGAAATTGATGTTTTATTGACTTACTTACCTGAGCAATTGTCAGAGGAAGAAATCGTAAAAATAGTAGGTGAAACAATTTCGGAGATTGGTGCTGGCTCCATGAAGGATATGGGGAAAGTAATGGCAGCTGTTCTACCCAAGGTAAAGGGCAAGGCAGATGGGAAACTGGTTAACGAAGCTGTAAAGAGACTCCTACAATAATAAATAAAATAACCCGGATATTATCCGGGTTTTTTAATTGCAGCAAATTGAAATTCAAATATTCTGCTAATTACAATAATTTGACATTATTCAATAGGTCTAACCCCATGATATAATATATTAATCGACACGAATAAAGGGGGAGGACAGATGCGAAAGGCAGCTATTATTTTTGTGGCAGTATTGTTCATTTTTAGCTTGGGATTAACCTTAAGAGCTTCTTCTCAGGGAGAGGTTACCATAACGAGGTTTATGAAGAATAATAAAACCCTTTATTTAGAAATTAAGACACCGTTGGATATGAAGGACCTAGTATTGGAGATACTAAACGAAAAGGCAGAGGTTACTCACTTTTTCGTATTAGATAATCCCATTGTCAAAAGCTCTGAGGATAATGAAAAAAACAACTTTTTTTATATCACCAGGAATATGGCTCAGTTCAGAGGATTTGATGAAATAAATCTATATCATGGATATAATCGTGAGAGAGTTTATAAAATGAAGGAGCTGGAAATAATCGCTTTGGAGCAGGATACTTTTGTTAAAGCATTCAATTCAGAAGAAAATCGCTTAAAGGTTATGACCTATAATATTCATCATGGAAAAAGTCTTTATGGTACCAACTCTATTGATACCATTGCCCAGCTGGTATCAGAAAGCAATGTTGATATCGTAGGTTTTCAGGAGATTGAGAGCGGAATGCTGCGTTCTGGATTTTTGAATCAAGTTGAGTATTTGAGTACTCAATTGAATATGAACCAAGCCTTTGGTCCAAATCTCAATATATTAGGGGGCAAGTACGGAAATGCCATAATGAGCAAATATCCCATAATTGCTTACGAAAACTATGGTCTTCCCAGTGGCAGAGAGCAAAGGGGTTTTTTGCGGGCAACCATCGATGTCAATGGCCATGAAATACAGTTTATAGTGACACATCTTGGTCTAAATGAAGAGGAAAGAAACAGACAGGTCAGTGTCATTCAAAGATACATGGAAACGCTGCAGGGAGACGTCATTCTTGTAGGTGATTTCAATGCAGCTCAGGATAGTACGGAGATAAGGCGTTTGAGCAAGAAGCTTCAGGACGTCGGAGAGATAACAGGAAATTCTGACCAGCCCACCTTTGATCTTCCGTTGCTGTCCAAGCGTATTGATTATATCTTTATCGGACAAGGGATATCAATTGAAAGCTATGAGGTAATTAAAAGCAGAGCATCAGACCACTATCCAGTTCAGGCTGAGCTGGTGTTGCCGTAAAACTAGTGACTAGTGAATGATTAATAGTGAATGGTGAATAAAATAAAAAATAGTGGAGCTCGTGATTAGTATTTTAAAAAATATTTTTAAATCAGCAGATTTTTTTAACTCTGCTGATTTTTTTTGGAACAAAAGCGATAATTATTACATCGATATATAAAAGCCCTAAATTAATGGGTTTAAATTAAGAAAAAATGTACATATATTAAGTGTAGAGTAAATTTGCATAGGAGGTGAAAATATGACCAAAAAGTGGATTGCTAGTATTATTTTAGTTATACTATTATTAATCCCCTTATCAGCTCTTGCTGCTGAGGCCAGAGATGTCGTTTATGTCATACCCATAAAAGGAGAAATCGGCCTGGCAATGGAGCAATATTTGGAAGAAAGCATTAGAATTGCTGAAGCAGATAAGGATACTGCTGCCATCATAATAGAAATAGACACCTATGGCGGGCTCATAAAATCAACTGAGAGTATGAGCAACATTATTAGGGGGGCAAAATATCCAACCATTTCCTATGTTAATACAAAGGCAGAATCGGCAGGGGTCTTGTTGACTATTTCAGCTGACAAAATAGCAATGGCACCCGGCAGTACCATCGGATCAGCTGAGCCAATTCCAAATACAGAAAAAACTCTTTCTCATTGGACCAGCACACTAAGGACAGTCGCCCAGGAAAATGGCAGAGATCCTGAGCTGGTGGCAGCCATGGCAGATTCGAGTATTGTAATACCGAAGGTGGTGGATGGCGGTAGACTGCTTAACCTCACCACGAGAGAGGCCAATGAGTTAGGCTTCACAGATACTGTTGCATCCAGCTATGAAGAGATTCTGGCGGCTCTAGATATCAGCTATACTGATCTTGAGATTTTGGAGATTTCAGCTAGAGTTAAGATGGCACAGGGCTTAACCAATTCCTACATCATGACATTGCTGCTGACCTTGGGCTTCATTGGATTGGTAGTGGAAGTCCTGACACCAGGCTTTGGACTTGGGGGTACAGTAAGCCTTATAGCCTTCTCGTTGTATTTTGGAGGCAGTATATTGGCAGGAAATGCAGGCTTGGCGGTAATACTGATATTTATCACAGGGATATTGCTTTTGCTAATAGAGGCCTTTATGCCGGGCTTTGGATTTCCTGGCATAGGTGGTATTATTTGCATTATAGGCAGCATCATTTTGGCAGCCGACAACGTGGGTACAGCTGTGGTGTCTCTGCTTGTATCCTTCATATTAACGGGTGCAGCTATGTTTTTAATACTGAAATATGCCCCCAGAAGCAAGCATTTTGACAGAATTATACTGGCCACTGAAATGAACAGAGAGCTAGGGATAAGAGCAACTAAGAATTATGAAGAGTATTTGGATCAGATAGGTACAGTGACTACCTTTTTAAGACCCTCTGGGACTGTTGATATAAATGGTGTACTCTTAGATGTTGTATCTGAGGGTGCATTTATAGAGGTTGGAACACAGATAAAGGTTGTTAAGGTAGAAGGAAGACGAATCATTGTTAGAAAATTAGATTAGGAGGGATTGAATTGGCGGCATTAGTACCAGTTATTATTTTAATTGCAGTTGTTTTCATTGTTTTATCCATAATCCTAAGCTTTATTCCATTGGGCTTGTGGATAACAGCTACCTTCTCAGGTGTAAAAATAGGTATTTTTACCTTGATTGGGATGCGTTTCAGAAGGGTTCAGCCTATAAGAATTGTGAATCCGCTTATTAAGGCCACTAAAGCCGGTCTGAAGCTGGATATCGACAAGCTGGAGGCCCATTATCTTGCAGGCGGTGATATCAACAGTGTTGTAGATGCCCTTATAGCCTCACAGAGGGCAGATATCGGGCTGGAGTTTGAAAGAGCTATCGCCATCGACCTTGCTGGACGTAATGTATTGCAGGCGGTACAGGTAAGCGTAAATCCAAAGGTTATTGAAACACCTAAGATCGCAGCCGTTGCAAAGGACGGTATTGAGGTAATGGTTAAGGCTAGAGTGACTGTACGTGCTAATATAGAGCGTTTAGTCGGAGGTGCCGGAGAAGAAACCATTATCGCAAGGGTTGGTGAAGGTATCGTAACAACAGTTGGTTCCGCAGAGTCTCATAAAGAGGTTTTAGAAAACCCAGACCTGATTTCCAGAACAGTATTAAAAAAGGGTCTGGATGCAGGTACTGCCTATGAAATTCTGTCGATAGATATTGCCGATGTAGACATCGGAAGAAACATAGGTGCAAAGCTTCAGACAGATCAAGCAGAGGCAGATAAGAGAATCGCTCAAGCAAAGGCCGAGGAAAGAAGAGCTATGGCGGTTGCTAAGGAGCAAGAAATGATTGCGGCGGTACAGGAAATGAGAGCCAAGGTTGTTGAGGCAGAGGCACAGGTGCCTCAGGCTATGGCAGCAGCGCTTAGAGAGGGCAAGTTGGGGGTAATGGACTATTACAACATGAAGAATGTTTTAGCCGATACCAGCATGAGGGAGTCCATCGCAAATATTTCTAAGGATGATGACAAAAAACAAGGGATTGATTCTAAGAGCAAATAGGCTTCTTCTAAAAGGAAGTGATTAAATGGATTTTCTAAGTATTATTATTTTCATAGGGATCGCATTTTTGGTCTCGTCAAAAAACAAAGCCAGGCAGCAGGGGCAGCAAAAAAATAGACAGAGGCCAAATACAATGAATAGAAGGACAATGGAGGAGACGATGAACAAACCGGCAGAGTCGTCTGTTCAAAGACCTCAGCAAAAGAGTAGAACCTTTGGTTCCTCCAGCTTAGAGGAGATGTTTAGAGAAATGCAATCGGACATAAGGGGTGTATTTGGAGATTTAAAGAATAGTAATACCCCAAAGCCTCCTGTGAGGGTTGAGCCTGTTGCAGAGGAAAGAGAAGCTGAGGAGCAGGAGGAGACAAACAGCTGGGATAGTGACTATGCCTCCTATGAGCGAAGTAGTTACGAAGATAATGAAAAGGTTGAATCAAAGGATAAAGGTCGAAAGGCTAAGGTCAAAAAAGAGGATGAGAACCTACCAGAAGCATACGAAAATGGAAGGGTATCCTTGAACCTGTCTAAGCACGCCTTGGTTCAGGCCATTGTTATGTCGGAGATATTAGATAAGCCAAAAGCCCTAAGGCGTTAAAATGAATATTTAGGTAAAAGGACAAAAGGAATTCCATGAATGGGATTCCTTTTATTTTTCTACCTTATAGGTCTAGAAGTATGAAAAATAGCATAAAAATTGTATATATGGGAGGTGTGCCGACATATGAAAAAGGCTGAAAAAATAAAGAAAAATATAGCTGATGCGCTGGAGCTGCCACAGGATATCGTGCTGGATTTACCCAAAATTACGATGATAGGAAACCTCCAATTGTATGTCGAGAATCATAAGGGGATTATTGAATATAGCACCAATCAAATAAGAATATATACTAAGCTAGGAATACTAAGAGTGTTAGGAAAAAATCTTTTGCTGAAGAACATCGTTGTGGAGGAAATAGTTATTACCGGTGAAATAAAGCAGGTTGAGTTTTACGATTAAGGAGTGGAGGATGTGTTAATACTGAGACTATGGAATTATATCAGAGGTTATGTTATCATTAAGATAGAAGGCTTGTCTCTTGAGAAATTTATTAACGCATGTGTGCAGAAGGATATTTATCTCTGGGAGATAAAGCGGATAAACTATACTACGCTGGAGGCAAAGGTAGGTATAAAAGGCTTTCGGGTGGTAAAAAGACTTTCAAGAAAATGTGGCTGTAGGGTATCTATATCCAGGAAAAATGGATATCCTTTCTGGGCACATAAGGTTAAAAAAAGAAAAATGCTTTTGATTGGAGCATTTTTTTCATGTATTTTGCTCATGATTGCCTCAAGCTTTATATACTCTGTAGACGTGGTTGGAAACGAAAGGGTCAGCAAAGAGGAGATAATTGCAGCTTTAGAGGAAATCGGACTTAAGGCCGGAGCAAACAAGTACCTTGTTGACATACGTGAAATAGAAAATCGACTGTTAATAGAGCTTCATGAGCTGGAATGGGTTGGTGTAGAGCTTAGTGGCATATATGCCAGAGTTGAGGTTGTCGAAAAGGTTCCTGTGCCTGAGAGGGTGGAAAAGGACATACCCTGTGACATTGTTTCCGTTAAAAACGGGGTCATCGAGAAGGTAATTGCCAGAAGTGGTGATGCAGTGGTTGAAAAGGGAGACATTGTTTCCAAGGGTGATCTGCTGGTAACTGGGGTTATCCAAAGAGATAATATACCTAATCCACTATATGTGCATTCCTATGGAGAGGTATATGCAAAAACCTATTATGAAACAACAAAGTCTATGACCACTGTAGATGTACGGCAGGAGAAAACCGGAGAAGTGAAAAAAAGATATATGCTTAGAATAGGAAGCATGGAGCTTTCAATCGGTGGGGGAGAAATTCCCTTTGAAAATTACGTCATTGAAAAATCCGTTAAGTCGCCATTTTTTTGGAGGAATAAGGATTTCCCCGTCGAAATTATTGTAGAGACGTATTTTGAGGCAAATGAGACTCATATAAACCTCGATATTGAGGAGCTTAAAAAGAAGCTGCATAGTGATTCTGTAGCAGAGCTGATGGCAGAAATTCCATCGGAGGCTGAAATTCTGAATTCCACTATTGACTTTTATCAGGTTGATGATATTATTTATGGCAATATGATTATTGAAGTGCTGGAGGATATTGGAGAACAAAGGAAAATCGATCTATAGGGAGGAATAAATAATTGTCAATAAAAATACCAAAGAAGATCAAAGCAGATGATACTGAATTCGTCAGAGAGCTATTTGGACATTTTGATGAGAACATTAATCTTATACAAAAAAAACTTGGTATTGATATAGTGCTAAGGGAAGGTGAACTGGTGCTGCTGGGAGATGATGATAGGGTAGCGCTTGGCATAGAGCTAATAAAGGAGCTGCAAAGCATCTTTGAAAAGGGAGAGCATTTTTCTCCACAAAATATCAGCTATGCCATCAGTCTTTTGCAGGAGGGCAGTGAAGCCAAAGCAAAGGAGCTGGCAGGGGATGTCATCTTCGTCACAGATCATGGCAAGCCCATTAAGCCAAAGACCTTCGGGCAGAGGAACTATGTCAATGTAATAGAAAAGAAGGATTTAACCTTTGGTATAGGCCCTGCCGGAACAGGGAAGACCTATCTGGCGGTGGCTATGGCGGTTAAGGCCTTCCGAAATGAGCAGGTGAATAAAATCATTCTCACTAGACCCGCTGTCGAGGCGGGGGAAAGTCTGGGCTTTCTGCCTGGAGATTTAAAGGAGAAGGTTGACCCATATTTAAGACCACTTTATGATGCATTATTCGATATTCTTGGTGCAGAGCGCTTCCAAAAGTATATGGAAAAGGGGATGATCGAGGTGGCTCCGCTGGCCTATATGAGGGGAAGAACCTTGGATTATTCCTTTATCATTCTGGATGAGGCACAAAATACAACAAGAGAGCAAATGAAGATGTTCCTTACCCGCTTGGGCTACGGATCAAAGGCAGTGGTGACAGGAGATATCACTCAAATTGATTTGCCCAGTGGGAAAAAGTCAGGTCTTAAGCATGCAATGGAGGTTTTAAAGGATATTGAAGATATTGGCTTTAATATCTTCAATGAAAAGGATGTCGTCAGACATCCACTGGTTCAGAAAATAATTAAAGCGTACCAGGTGGAGGAAGAAAGGCAGCTTCAGGAGGATAGCAATAGGAAAAAGGAGAAGCAATTAAATAAGTAGCCTTTGGAGGATAAAACGATGGGGGAATTTAAAAAACTTAAGGATAAGCTTGGCAAAAGCTTTTTAGGAAGATTTGTACGGCAAAAAAGACTTCAGCAAATATCTCTCGTATTAATATTTTCTTTATGTATATTCTCTATATTGGTAACTACCCTAAAACCTGAGAAGTTTGATATCGTTGTGGGGCAGAGGTCCCCAAGTGATGTTAGGGCGTCCAAGGATATCGAGGATAAGTGGGAAACTAAAAGGTTAAAGGAAAACGCCGCCGCTGCTGTTGAGATAACATACAAGCTTGAGGCCTATGTTCAAATTGAGGTGAGAAGAGACATTGAAAACTTCTTTCAGCTTCTATACGCCATAAAGGACAATGAGGAGCTGACACTAGCAGAAAAAAGGGAGAATTTAGGACTGAATGACTTAAATATAAATGGGACTATTCTTGTTGCCGCCCTTGATACTCCCACAGAAAAGCTTAGAAATCTGGAGAATTATATATACGAGATAATTGCGCAAAATATGAATGAGGGTATTAAGATTGAAGATCTTCAAAAGCATAAAATCATCATTCGGGATTATATCATGACCCTTGAGGATTTTGACAGCAATGCTAAGGAGCTTTCAATTGCTTTAATCAATGCCACCATCAGGCCCAATATGTTTCAGGATGTTGAATCCACAGAGCAAAGCCGCCTAGAGGCAATGGAGAACATAGAAAAGGTAATGATCCGAAAGGGTGATCTCATCCTCCGAGAAGGGGATATGGTCACCAGCGATAGGATGGAAATTTTGAGAGAGCTGGGCCTTCTTACAGAGGATAGTCAGATAGATAAAATGCTGTTCCTGGGGGTAGGCGCCTTAACAGTGGTGCTTGTGCTGCTGATGACAGCATACATTTATGTATTTAATAAGGAGCTGCTGCTTAAGGTCGAAAGGCTACTGCTAATATGTATCATTTTTCTCTGCACTTTAGCGATTTCTAAGGTATTATCCAATATATCCATTTATTTAATGCCGATTGCAGCATCAGCAATGCTTTTGGCAATACTAATAGATGCCAGATTGTCCTTATTAATGAATCTCTGTCTTACCATACTCATTGGCGTAATGACAGGTAATGATATCATATTTATTGCTATGGCGCTGGTGGGTGGCACCGTTGGCGTATTCAGCGTAATCAATACCCACCAGAGGGGTAATATATTCGCATCAGGTATTGTCGTCAGTCTTGCCAGTCTTTTAGCTATTGTGGGCATAGGTCTGATCAACAGCAATGAGGTTACTAAGGTATTGACCTTTGGGTTTTATGGTGTACTGAACGGCATATTTTGCTCCATTCTAACAGTGGGCTCTTTACCACTTTGGGAGAGTTTATTCAATATAGTTACGCCCTTGAAGCTGCTGGAGCTGTCTAATCCCAATCATCCACTGCTTAAGAAGCTACTGATCGAAGCACCTGGAACCTATCATCACAGTATCATAGTGGGAAATCTAAGTGAAGCAGCAGCCAATGCGGTTGGCGCTAATGCGCTTTTAGCACGAACAGGGGCTTTTTACCATGATGTGGGAAAAATAGCAAGGCCATATTTCTTTAAAGAAAATCAATTGACCTCTGAAAATCCTCACGACAAAATAAATCCTACCCTTAGCAGCCTAATCATTACGGGGCATGTTAAGGAGGGTATGGAGCTGGCAAAAAAATATAAGCTGCCATTGGAAATAAGAAACTTCATTTTAGAACATCATGGCAACACCTTGGTGGCATATTTTTATCATAAGGCTAAAACCTCTGAAAATGCAGAGGAGGTAGACGAAAATCAGTTTAGATATAATGGCGTAAAGCCCCAGAGCAAGGAAACCGCAATTGTTATGTTGGCGGACTCTGTTGAAGCGGCAGTAAGGAGCTTGCCATCTCCCAGCAAGGATAAAATAGAAATACTAATACAGAAAATAATGAAGGACAAGCTGGAGGATGGTCAGCTGGAGGAATGTAATATTACAATTAAGGAACTAGAAATTCTGAAGAAGTCCTTCCTGCAGGTATTACTGGGAATTTTTCACGAAAGAATAGAATATCCTGAAATAAATACTAAGGAATTGAAGGGAAGAAGGGCTTATGAGTCTAGTAATTGATAATAGACAGGATAAGGTGGAGGTAGGGCAGGAGCTGCTTAAGCTCCTGGAAGGTGTTGTTGTAGCAGCACTGAAGTACGAGGGCCTAAATCCTGATTACGAGGTTAGTCTGTCATTTGTGGATAATGAAGAAATTCGCAGTCTCAACAAGCTCTACAGAGGAAAGGACTATGCAACGGATGTATTGTCCTTTCCCATGGAGGATGAGGAATTTGCCAATGTAGAGGAAATACTATTAGGGGACATCGTTATTTCGGTGGAGAAGGCAGTGGAGCAGGCGACGGAATACAATCACGCCTTTGAAAGAGAAATGGCCTTTTTAACAGTACACAGTATGTTTCATCTTATGGGCTATGACCATATGGATAAGGAAGAGGAGCAGGAAATGAGAGGCAAGGAAGAGGCTGTATTGGATCAATTAGGTATAAAAAGGGGTAATGAGGTGTAATATGATGAAGGTCAGAAAGCTAATAGACAGCTTTAATTATGCGATAGAGGGCATAATATATGCACTAAAGACCCAGAGAAATATGAAGATACACTTCTTTGTGGCAGTGGCGATACTGTTCTTTAGCCTGTTTTTTGATATCAGCAGAATTGAGCTTATCATACTGATAATGACCATATCATTAGTGATCATCGCGGAAATGATAAACACATCAATTGAAATGGCCATAGATCTGATAACCGATCAGTACCATATATTTGCCAAAATTGCCAAGAACGTAGCTGCTGGGGCAGTGCTGATATCCGCCATCAATTCTATTTTTGTAGCGTACTTCATATTTTTTCATAAGATAAATCCCTATACCTTAAGTGTTCTCCATAGGGTGAGGCAATCACCAATTCATATCACCTTTATTGCATTTATTGTAGTCATTTTTCTAACAATAAGCTTAAAGGCTTATTTCGGCAGAGGCACGCCACTTCAGGGGGGAATGCCCAGCGGACATGCAGCTGTGGCCTTCTCATTAGCCACCGCGATTACTTTTATTTCAGAGAATATGCTGATTGCAACCCTGTCAATATTAATGGCCTTTTTAGTTTCTCAAAGTCGTATAGAAGGAAGAATACACAGCTTTTTTGAGGTCTTTGTAGGAGGGCTTTTAGGCATGCTGGTTACGGTGTTGTTTTTTCAGTTTTTTACATAAAGGCAGGGGCAGCAACTAAACAGTAGTGATAACGTTCAAAAGATTATATGGAGGGAAGGATGACGCATGACGGGGTTTAACAGACGCTGGGCAGCAGTGGCTTTGGTGGTGATTCTGGCAGTACTAGCAATGACAGGATGTAAAAACAAAGGGCAGGTAGTTGAGGAGCCGCCAATCGAAGACGTTGAGAATGGGGATGCTGTAGCAGAAGAGGTTATCAATGAAAATCTAGCAGTAAATCCTTTAACCGGCCTTTTGATTGACAAGGAGGCTGCTGGCAGAAGACCTGTTGCGGTTATGATAAATAATATCAAGAAGGCCTTGCCGCAAAGCGGTATCGGACAGGCTGATGTCATATATGAAACCCTGGCAGAAGGGAATATAACAAGGCTTCTGGCGGTATTTCAGGACTTTGATGCAGAAAAAATCGGACCGGTTAGAAGCGCGAGACATTATTACCTGAATTTTGCCTTCGATCACGATGCTATATACGTTCACTACGGACAAAGCCCTCAGGCAGACACGGCAATAAAGCAGCTGAAGGCCGATGCTATCAATGGCTTGTCCTATCTGGATAATATCATGGCATGGCGGGACCCGGTAAGATTAAAGCAAAAGGGAATGTATGAGCATAGCCTTTACACGAATGCTGAGCGGTTAATGAAGACCTGGGATACGGTGAAGTATCGTAAGGCGCATCAAGAGAATTGGCAGCCGATGCTGACCTTTTCAGAGGAGGAATGGACACCTGCAGGTCAGACTGCCGATGCTGTGCTTCTTCCCTTTGCCAATACACTGACAAATGAATTTCATTATGACAAGGAAACAAAGCTTTATAAAAGGGTACAATATAATCAACCCCATATAGATGAGCTGACCAATGAACAGCTTCAAACAAAAAATATCATTGTACAGTATACGAAAATAACCCTGATACCTAACGATAGCGAGGGCAGAAGGGACATGGAGCTGGTGGGCAGCGGCAAGGGTGTCTTTATTACCAATGGACAGGCGATTCCGATTAACTGGAGTAAAAAGGATGTCAGGACACCAACAAAATACACAGATGAAAAAGGGCAGGTATTAGAGGTAAACAAGGGTAAAACCTGGATAATTGTCTTCCCTAATAATAGAGCAATAGAATTAAAGTAGTATGATGGGGAAAAAAGGAGGATAAAAAATGGATTATGGTAAATTGCTGATGGAGGCTATCAAAGCAAGAGAAAATGCCTACATACCCTATTCTAAATTTCCAGTTGGTGCAGCGGTGCTTACAAAATCAGGACGGGTTTACAGAGGCTGCAATATTGAATGTGCCTCCTATGGTGGAACAAACTGCGCAGAGCGTACTGCGATTTTTAAGGCGGTTTCTGAAGGAGAAAGGGAATTTGAAGCAATTGCAGTGGCAGGAGATTTAAGCACCTACACCTATCCCTGTGGCATATGCAGGCAGGTAATAGTAGAATACGGCAAGGATATTAAGATAATTGTAGGAAAATCTGAGGAGGATTATAAGCTATATACAATTGATGAGCTATTGCCTCATTCCTTCTCGCCGGAGGATTTAAAATAATACAGCGGAGGTTATAACATGGGCTATAAATCAGGCTTTGTAACAATAATAGGAAGACCGAATGTGGGGAAATCCACATTGATCAACAGGTTAATCGGAGAAAAAATCGCCATCACCTCAGATAAGCCCCAAACCACCAGGACAAGAATTCAGTGTATACTAACTACAGATACGCATCAGGTGGTATTTTTAGATACCCCAGGCATACATAAGCCCAAGCATAAGCTGGGGGAATATATGGTAAAAATTGCTCAGGAAACAGTACGAGATGTAGATGTTGTGCTGTTTGTAGTAGATGACAGTACCTCTATAGGGGCAGGCGATAGATACATTATGGATCAGCTGGAGGGTATAGAAACACCGATTATACTTGTTATGAATAAAATCGATAAAATGGCGCAGGAGCAATTTAACAAGCTGTATGAAGCATATGAGAAAACTGGCTTGTTTGATAGAATAATAGGCATATCGGCTTCGGAGGGTGCAAATCTATACTCTTTAATAGATACCATAGTCGGCTACATGCCAGAGGGTCCCCAATACTTCCCAGGGGATATGATCACAGATCAGACTGAAAGAGTTATTGTAGCAGAGATAATTAGGGAAAAGATACTACATTATACAGAGCAGGAAATTCCCCACGGTATTGCGGTAGAAACCACCCTGATGAAGATGATACCCGATAAGGATATTATGGAGATACATGCCACCATTTATTGTGAAAGAAAGTCCCATAAGGGAATCATCATAGGCAAGAATGGCAGAAAGCTTAAGGGCATTGGAAAGAGCGCAAGAGAGGATATAGAAAAGCTACTGGGTAAAAAGGTCTATCTTGAGCTTTGGGTAAAAATCAAGGAAGACTGGAGAAACAGCGAAGGCATATTGAAGGGCTTAGGTTACGAATAGACGATAATTACATAATTTACAATGTATAGGAGTCCCCTGATTTCCAAAAAATATGTTAGAGCATAACATAGAGGAAAGGGGACTTTAATATGTCAATCTTAAAAATGTGGCGTATATTTGAAAAAACAGGTAATATAGAGGCTTACTTATATGATAAGATGAATAAAGATACCAGCAGAGCTGAGGGCAGGGCATTAGCCTTAAAGGATGACTTAATAAACCCATCAGCCCTTAAGCAAAAGGACGGTACCGAAGGTTAAATTATATTGGGGGACAGGGTATGATTATTAAAACTGAGGGCTTTGTTTTGAAGAATAAAAGGATGGGGGAGGCTGATTCTCTTCTGACAATCTTTACCCGGAAGCTGGGAAAAATAAATGCTGTTGCCAAAGGAGCCCGAAGGCCCAAAAGTCAGCTTATGTCAGGGATTCAGCCTTTTTGCTACAGTGAATTTGTACTATACAAGGGAAAAAGCCTATATCAGGTCAGCAGCTGTGATTCAAAGCAAATATTCTACAATATCCGAGAGGACATAAACAAATTATCCTATGGCGCGTATATATTAGAGCTGGTGGAGGCTGTCACCATTGAGGGACAAACCAACAATCGTCTCTTTAACCTTATGGGAAAAACCTTAAGCCTGTTGACATTAGAGGAAATAGAGCTGCAAACACTGATTAGAGCCTTTGAGCTGAAGCTACTGCATTATGCCGGCTTTAAACCCCAATTCACTGCTTGCGTATCCTGTGGCAGTAAGGAAGGAAAGGAATTTCGCTTTAGTGTGTCACAGGGGGGTATATTGTGTAGAGAATGCTTCAATGAGGATATTTCAGCAATGAGAATATCGGAGACCACCATACGTCTGGCTAATTACCTCATGAACAAGGAAATCAATGAGGTCTACAGGCTTAAAGTAAATAATTTTTTAAATAATGAGCTTAAGGGTATATTAAAAAAGTACATTATGGAGCATATTAATAAATATCATTTTAAAAGTCTCGATATAGTGGATAAATTATAGAGGAGTGATCGTATGGATGCTTATTTAGAGAAAATTGACCTAATTCGAGAAAGAACGGGAGTAGGCTACAAGGAGGCAAAGGAGGCGCTGGATCAAGCCGGTGGTAATGTCGTTGATGCCTTGATAATGCTGGAGGAAAAGGGAGAAAAGGGCTGGACCGATACCATGGGTGTCATGGGCAATGACATCATTGAGAAGCTGAAGAAGATCATTTCTAAAGGAAATGTGACTCGAGTTATACTGAAAAAGGATGGCGATGTGATGCTGAATATCCCAGTAACCGCCGGGGCCATCGGTGTTGTGCTGGCACCCTTCGTATCAATAATCGGCGTTTCAGCTGCCATAGCCTCTAAGGCCACCATAGAGATAGTCAAGGATAATGGTGAGGTTGTTGATATCAATGATATGGCAGAGGAAAAAATGAACATTGTTAAGGATAAGTTTTCGGGAAAAAAGTCTAAATCAGATTTAGCAGATGATATCGACAGTATTATCGATGATATTGACAAGGGAGCAGACTATTAAAAACAGTTTTCTATTGACAACAATTGAAAAATTTGCTAATGTATATAACAATTAGAGGATTCGGCAATGAAGAAGAGGAGTAGTTGATAACAGTTATTTTAGCGAGCCGGTGTTGGTGGAAGACTGGTATAACCTATTAACGAAGGGAGCTTCTGAGCCATTAGCTTAAAGTGGGTACATGGTACCAACTAGGGTGGAACCGCGGAGGATAGTCCTTCGTCCCTATCAGGGATGAAGGGCTTTTTTGTTTTTGTTTAATAATTAGGAGGGATATTGATGGCTACAGGTGTAAGTATGGAAAAAATTGTGTCTTTGGCTAAAACCAGAGGCTTTGTATTTCCGGGCTCTGAGATATATGGCGGCTTGGCTAATACTTGGGATTATGGCCCCATAGGCGTAGAGCTTAAAAACAATGTTAAAAAAGCATGGTGGAAGAAATTTATACAGCAAAGCCCATACAATGTTGGTTTGGATTCTTCAATTTTAATGAATCCTAAGACCTGGGTGGCTTCCGGCCATGTCGGGGGCTTCAACGATCCATTGATGGACTGCAAAAAGTGCAAGACGAGATATAGGGCCGACAAGCTAATTGAGGATTATGCCCATTCTAAAAATGAGGATATTGTAGTAGATGGCTGGGATAATGCCAAAATGAAGAGCTTCATACAGGAAAACAATATTACCTGTCCAGATTGCGGCGCTATGGATTATACTGATATTCGACAGTTTAACCTGATGTTCAAGACCTTCCAGGGAGTGACAGAGGATTCCAGCACCGAGATATTTTTAAGACCAGAGACGGCTCAGGGTATCTTCGTTAACTTCAAAAATGTTTGGAGAAGCTCCAGAAAAAAGGTACCCTTTGGTATAGGCCAAATAGGTAAATCCTTCAGAAATGAGATTACCCCAGGTAACTTTACCTTTAGAACCCGAGAATTTGAGCAAATGGAGCTGGAATTTTTCTGCAAGCCCGGCGAGGATCTTGAATGGTTCCAATACTGGAGAGATTTCTGCAAAAATTGGCTTTTAAGCTTAAATATGACGGAGGAACATATTCGTATGAGGGATCATTCGGAGGAGGAGCTTTCCCACTATAGTAATGCCACCTCAGACATCGAATATCGCTTCCCCTTTGGATGGGGTGAATTATGGGGTATCGCTGACAGAACAGACTTTGACCTGAAGCAGCATAGTGAGCATTCAGGGGTGGATTTTAACTATCTGGACCCTGTTACAAACGAAAAATATGTTCCATACTGTATAGAGCCTTCAGTCGGTGTCGATAGGGTAGCCCTAGCCTTTCTGATCGATGCCTATAATGAAGAGGTGCTGGCGGAGGATGATACCAGAGTTGTACTGAAGCTGCATCCAGCACTGGCCCCTTATAAGGCTGCAATATTCCCTTTAACTAAAAAGCTTAAGGACCCAGCGATACAGCTGTTTACAAAGCTTTCAGAGAAGTATATGGTGGATTACGATGATGCCGGCAGCATTGGTAAAAGATATCGTAGACATGATGAAATAGGAACCCCCTTCTGTATCACCGTAGACTTTGATACATTGGAGGATAATTCAGTCACCATCAGACACAGAGACTCAATGGAGCAGGAGCGTATAGCCATCGATCAGCTGGAAAGCTATCTTGATGAAAGAATAAGATTTTAATATGTTCAATAGAAGGGCAGCCAGAAAGCATAACTGGCTGTCCTTTAACATTGGTATTTAAGGCAGATATTTATGAGCGGAAATTGCATCATAAAGCAGGTGGTATGTTTATCCAAAGTCAAAAGCTTCCTGCTTAGGGCACTAAGGGCTAATTTCTTAAATTTTAAAATGCTATTAGCCCTAGCCAATTGTGCGGCAAGCTTTTAACCTTGTATAAGCTTGTGTATATCTGCTCTGCCATGGTATTATGCAATTTCCTCACATAACTTTGATGTGAATAAAGAAAAATAATCTTAGAAAAATTAGTATGGAAAAGTACAAACAAATGTGATATCTTATTTATATAATATAACACATATATAAATAGCATAGCACAAAAGGGGTGATTATTATCGAGCTTTCAAAAAGACAGCAGCGAATTATAGAAATAGTTAAAGAAAATGAGCCCATCACCAGCGAGCATATAGCAAGCCTTCTGGAGGTTACAAGAGCCACCTTGAGACCAGATCTGGCTATATTGACGATGTCGGGTATTTTGGACGCCCGGCCCAAGGTAGGATATTTTTATTCCGGCAAATCCGAGGTTAATATACTTTCCAAGGAGGTTAAGGCCATTAAGGTATGTGATATTATGTCAGTGCCGGTGGTGGTTTCAGAGGAGACCTCTGTATATGATGCGATCGTTTCAATGTTTCTTGAGGATGTAGGCACAATATTTGTCACATCAAAGGGCTATTTAAGTGGTGTTGTCTCCAGAAAGGACTTTCTGAAGAGCTCCATAGGAGGAATAGACATCAATAAGGTGCCTGTAGGTATGATTATGACCAGAAAACCAAATATTGTAACCATCTCTAAGGATGCCAACGCCTATACCGCAGCAATTAAGATAATAGAGCACGAGGTGGACAGTCTGCCGGTGGTGGAAAAGCATATAGCAGAGGGCAAAGAGCATATGAAGGTTGTGGGTAGAGTTACAAAGAGCAATATCACCAAGCTATTGGTTGAATTATGCAAAGAATAGGAGGGGAAGACTTGAATAATAACGATGTTGTAATTTATATCATCTCTGATTCCATTGGGGAAACTGCAGAGCAGGTGGCAAAGGCGGCCATAAGCCAATTTGATACAGAAAACTACGAGCTAAGGAGATTTCCGTTTATAACAGAAAGAAATCAAATACTGGAGATATTGGAGGAGGCTAAGAACGAAAGGCCTGTCATCGTATTTACCATGGTTTTAGAGGAGCTTAAGGATTATCTGGTAAATGAAGCTGATAAAAAAGGTATTGCCCATATTGATGTTATGTCTCCTGTAATTAAATCCATTGGCAGTGTATTGAATTTCGTACCTAAGCGGGAGCCGGGGTTAATACGAAGATTGGATGAAAAATACTTCAAAAAGGTAGAGGCAATTGAGTTTGCTGTGAAATATGACGATGGAAAGGACCCGAGGGGACTAAAAAAGGCGGATATCGTACTGATAGGAATCTCCCGAACCTCAAAGACACCACTGAGCATGTATCTGGCCCATAAAAATATGAAGGTGGCTAATGTGCCTTTGGTACCAGAGGTGGCGCCTCCTAAGGAAATATATGAAATAAATCCTAAAAAGATAATTGGATTAACCACAAACCCAATGAAGCTAATAGAAATCAGACAAGAAAGACTTAAAGCCTTGGGGCTAAAGCATGAGGCTAACTATGCCAGCATGGAGAGGATATTAGAGGAATTGGATTATGCAGAGGAAATCATGAAAAAGCTCAACTGCCCTGTGATAGATGTCTCCAGTAAAGCAGTTGAAGAAAGCGCCAGCATCATACTGGAGATATTCAGAGAAATCGGTTATCGTGTTAGAAATGGCAAATAGGTAAATATACTCGGAGGTGGACCATGATTAAATATGTTTACGATTTTAAAGAGGGCACTAAGGAAATGAAGAACCTGTTGGGGGGCAAGGGGGCAAACCTTGCAGAAATGACTAAAATCGGTCTGCCTGTACCCATGGGCTTTACCGTCACCACAGCCGCCTGCAATCAGTACTACGAAAAGGGTACGGTGTTATGGGAGGAGCTTAAGGCGGAAATTTTTCAGCATTTAAGCAGCCTAGAGGAAACCACAGGTAAAAAATTTGGCGATGCAGAAAATCCATTGCTGGTTTCTGTACGCTCAGGCTCAGTGTTTTCGATGCCGGGAATGATGGATACCATCTTAAATTTAGGCTTAAATGACGATTCAGTTATCGGTATGGCAAAGGCCACAAACAATGAAAGATTTGCCTATGATAGCTATAGAAGATTTATACAAATGTTTGGAGATGTTGTTTTAGAGGTAAAGAAATATAAATTTGATACCCTGCTGGAAAAGCGAAAGCATGAAAAAAATGTAGAGCAGGATATAGAGCTGACGGCAGAGGATTTAAAGCTGCTGGTAGATGACTATAAAAGGGTAATAGAGAGGGAAGCAGGCATTAAGTTCCCACAGGAGACCCGACAGCAGCTATTGATGGCGGTGGAGGCGGTATTTAAGTCCTGGAATAACCCGCGGGCAAAGGTCTACAGAAAAATTCACGATATACCTGAGCATTTGGGTACAGCTGTTAATATTCAATCGATGGTATTTGGCAATATGGGAGAGACCTCCGGAACAGGCGTTGCCTTTACCAGAAACCCATCCAATGGCGATAAAAAGCTCTTTGGTGAGTTCCTGATGAATGCACAGGGTGAGGATGTTGTTGCAGGCATCAGAACCCCAAGGCCAATAGATGAGCTTAATGAAAAGCTGCCTAAGGCTTATTCAGATTTTGTAAAAGTAGCAGAGCTGCTAGAAAATCACTATAGAGATATGCAGGATATTGAATTTACCATAGAACGAGGAGAGCTTTTCATCCTTCAAACCAGAAACGGCAAGAGAAATACTCTGGCTGCAATTAATATTGCCGTAGATATGGTGGATGAGGGACTAATCAATGAAGAGGAAGCCATCATGCGGATAGACCCAATGCAGCTGGATCACCTGCTGCATCCTACCTTCGATGCCGCGGAGCTTAAGCAGGCGGAGGTATTGACCAAGGGACTGCCAGCCTCCTCCGGTGCTGCCTCAGGGAAAATATACTTTTCAACAGAGGATGTTGTACGGGCAAAGGCATCTGGCGAGGCTGCCATTTTAGTAAGGCTTGAGACCTCACCAGAGGATATCGAGGGCATGGTGGCATCAGAGGGGATACTAACCGCCAGAGGTGGAATGACCTCCCATGCAGCGGTTGTTGCTAGAGGCATGGGAAAATGCTGTGTAGCGGGAGCAGGAGAAATGCGTATCGATGAGGCAGCTAAATGCTTCAGGATAGGCACACAGATTGTAAAAGAGGGAGATTATATCTCCATCAACGGTAATACCGGTGATGTTTATCTGGGTAAAATAAAGACCACCACACCACAGCTGACAGGAAAGTTTGAACGATATATGTCCTGGGCCGACAAATTTAGAACGCTAAAAATCAGAACGAATGCCGACACCCCAAGGGATACAAAGCAGGCGCTGGAGTTCGGGGCAGAGGGTATCGGTCTTTGCAGAACTGAGCATATGTTCTTTGAGGATACTAGAATACCTGTGGTTAGGCAGATGATACTTGCCAGAAGCCTTGAACAAAGAAAGCAGGCACTAGAGCTGCTGCTGCCAATGCAACGTCAGGATTTTGTAGAAATCTTTGAGGTGCTGCAGCATCTACCCGCCACCATCCGTTTGCTGGACCCACCGCTGCATGAATTCCTTCCTCATGAGGAGGCCGATATCCGAGAAATCGCTAAGGCTATGGATATCACCTATCATCAGCTGAAGGATGTGGTGGATGAGCTGAAGGAATTTAACCCAATGCTGGGCCACAGGGGCTGCCGTCTGGCAATCACCTATCCTGAAATTTACAGAATGCAGGTGCAGGCCATTATAGAAGCGGCGGTTATAGTCAAGAAGGAAAAGCAAATAGCCGTTAAGCCAGAAATCATGGTGCCATTGGTGGGAGATGTTAAGGAGCTTAAATACGTTAAGGAGCTCATCATCGAGACGGTAGAAGACATCTTAAAGGAAGAGGACGTAAAGATAGACTATACCATAGGTACTATGATAGAGGTACCAAGGGCAGCGGTTACGGCTGACGAGATAGCAGCAGAGGCAGAATTCTTCTCCTTCGGAACCAACGACCTTACTCAAATGACCTACGGCTTCTCAAGGGATGATGCCGGAAGATTCATTAGAGAATATATCGATAAGCAGCTGCTGGAGAAGGACCCCTTCACCCGAATCGACAGAAATGGTGTAGGCAAGCTGATGGAGTTGGCAGCAAAGCTGGGCAGAGGTGTCAGACCAGACATTAAGCTGGGCATCTGTGGCGAGCACGGCGGAGAACCAAACTCAATAGAATTCTGCCAAATGCTAAACCTAGACTATGTTTCCTGTTCACCCTTTAGAGTGCCGATAGCTAGGCTGGCGGCGGCGCAGGCGGCGATTAACTCAAAAGGCCAATCGAAGTAGGATAAAATAAAAATTTTAAAAGGGTATTGTCACTTACTTTTAAGAGGCGATACCCTGTTTTAGTATTGTCAAAATTTTCGTTGTATAGTAACGACAAAAGCGTTACAATACTATTAGAAGGAGATGATTCACATGGAAAAAACTACGACTTTAAATTTAAGGGTTAATCCTGACGTAAAAAGAAGGGCTGAGGAAGTCCTTTCACAACTAGGTATGCCTATGTCAACAGCGATAGATATTTATCTGAAACAGATTTCAATGACTGGAGGAATACCTTTTGCTGTAACACTGCCGAAAGCACCGGTTTCCGTAAACGCCGATCTGATGACAAGGGATGAAATCTATGCGAAGTTAAAGGAAGGATACGACGATATTGAAAAAGGTAACGTGCAGGACGCATCTAGTGCCTTTCGTAGATTTCGGAAGAAACACTCATGAAGCAATATAAGATTCAGATCACGGACAAGGCTCTTTCCGATATGGAGGAAATTTATAATTATATAGCAGAGCAACTACAGGCACCGAAAGCAGCCATGGAACAGTATAATAGAATAGCTGATGCAATCGAAACGCTTGATACCTTCCCGGAACGTGTGAAGTTAATGGAGGCAGAAGAAGAGCACGCACTGGAGCTCAGGCAAATGCCAGTGGATAACTTTTATGTATTCTTCCATGTCAGAGAAGAGCGGGTAATCATTACAAATGTTTTGTACAGTGCCAGTGATATATCGAAGCGTCTACGTGACGAATAAAGCTTCAATTGAATTGCAATTTCAGGAGAATTACCCCATAAAACTGTGTAAACAGCAAGTAAAGTGTGCCGTTTTATAAAAATGAGATTGGTCTATTTGGAAAATATGGCGCATGACCCTATATCCCACTATAACAAGGATTTGAGTGAATTATACTAGAAAAAACTAATGCGTTAAGTGAAATAGGATATGCTATAAAAAATGGGAAAAAGGGTTAATTATTTAGAGTACCATAATGCCTAGTCTGTTTACGAATACTGATATTTTATGTAACAAATTAGAATGGCTATATAATTCATAGTACAAGAAAGTGTTCTATAATGTGAAAAAATGACAATTAGTCGATTTTGATAGCTGCAGCTCAGGCGGCGATACGTTTGCTGAAGTAATTGATTATGTCTACAGAATTAATTGGAGACATATGCTTGAATCTAGAGGTATAACTTAAAATAATTGCTCTCTATAGCGGGGTATAAGGTAATATGCTGTACTGCAATTCATGCAGTAATCAAGGGGAGATAAGCCTTGTATCATTAGGGTTTAGGACATCTCTGTAAGTATAAAAATAAGGTGTTGCAACTGAGTTTATAGGTGCCAACACCTTATTTTTATTATCAAGAGTATTTTTGAATACCTTTAGAAAATTACGCTATTTTATTTTACTATAACGTATTGACGACTTATTTAGATAGTGATATATTTGTAACATAGATACAAATATATCACCACTGGAGGTTTGATTATGAAAATAAAGAGTGCATCTCCAAAATCTATTAAATATGCGTGGCTTTTTGGCTTTTTTGGTTTTCAAGGTTTCACTTATTTTATAACGGGTAACCCGTTATCGCTATTTTGGTTTAGTTTTTTTAGTTTTTTTGCTTATTACTTTGTAGCAAAAATGGCTGGTGAAATGCAGGATGAACGTTATTTTGAAAACAGCCAAAAAGCAAAGTTAAAAACTGCTACCATTCCTTTAGTCACTTTGTTCATTATTGGTTTTTGTTCGGGATTTCCTTTTGTTACAAAAGAACTAATTATTTTAGCTTGTGCTTTTGGATGGGCGGTTACGCTAATATCGTATGCTTTTCTTTTTTGGTATTATGATAAACATTAAAAGAGGTGAGTTTCATCGAAAAGTTTACTTGTAATTTAAAAAAATATCGTCAACTTGCAGAGTTGACTCAGGGTGAACTTGCCCAATTAGTTGGAGTACGGAGAGAAACTATCATTAGGCTGGAAGCGGGCAAGTACAATCCATCACTTAAATTAGCCATTGATATTTCACGAGTTGTAAAAGCACCGATTGAGGAAATATTTATTTTTCAGTAGTATTACCGTTATGAGCATAATCCAAAATGGCAATTGGTCTACTATGATAGCCGCCGCTTAGTCGGCGATTAAAACAAAATAAGCATTGAGTTAAGTTCAAGGCACATGGTGTGAAAGCCTTGCAATGTAATAAGTTAAGAGAATATCAATATCACATTGATAGGGCGTTAGTAGATAAAAATTTACTGTCAGTACTCTATTTTTATATGAGAAATGTAAATTTTTGTTGATTTAAAAACCATGCATGCATAATGGAACACTTTTTGGGTTGAATTATGGTACGCTTTTTGCTGCTGAAAAGAATATTTACTAACATTTTAAGAGTTTTAGAACTACAAGCGATTGCTGTACTAGCGGCCATTATGAATTATAATTTAATCCTGTTTGATATAATATAGGATATACCCCGCTATTTTGCTGGATTGCACGTTGAAGTTGCGAAAGTGCAACGCTGGATTGGTAGAAAAAACAACGCTGTGTATGTATTCTATTCTTACAAAACTATTTAGGAGTTGATGAAATGACCTTTGGAGAAAAGTTGTATGAACTTCGGAAATCAAGCGGTCTTTCCCAAGAGCAATTAGCGGAAAAATGTAGTGTAACACGGCAGTCGGTTTCAAAATGGGAATTGGGGCAGGGTTATCCCGAAACAGAAAAATTGTTAGTGCTTTGCCGTGTATTGGATGTTGATTTAGACTATTTATTGAGGGATGAAATTGCAAGCCAGTCAGCGCCAAGCCGACAAGCAATTTCTAATCCATATCAGCCGTATTTAGGCAAATGGGTAGCGCTTTTGTTGAATGACATAGATTTTGGTGCGATCCCTTTGGCCGCGATTACCGCCATGAATGATGATTATGTGGTTTTTGAAATGAAAGGAAAAATGGGGGTAATAAAAACCGCTGACATCAAAACAATATCGGAAGCAATAATAAGCAAGAAAAAAGCGTCGGCCTTAAGTCCCATAGAAATTTTCGATTTAAGAAACGGTGATAATCCATACAAATTGTTAATAGGGAAGAAATGTGCCATTAAGCTTAGGCGTGATTTCGCTCCTAGTATCTTCTCTGGGAGTGTCAGCGTGGCGTGGCTACCTTCTACTGAAATTATTGCGATAACGGATCAAAATATGACGGTCTTATATAAGGATAAAGAAATGCTTATTAGGGCTGGCGATGTTTTTACGATTATTGAGAATTGATATATCTGGAAACAGCAGCATGAACAATAATAACCGCCATACAACTGTTTCGATAGCAGAAGTTCAGGCGGCATTACGTCTGCTGAAGTAATTAATGACGTACTATTTTATAAAATATAAGGTACTGTTACTTGAATTCATTTTGATTTCGAGTGCAGTACTTTTTTCCCATTTTAAATATTATTTGTCGAAATAAGGCGAAGAAAATACAGAGGAATTTGCAATTAACTAAGGAAATATATCAATGTCAAGAATTCTCTTTTTCCGACAAAAACAGAAAAAGATGTGCATTTTAAGGTTTTAAAAGGGGAGTTAAATGAGGGCGGTTTATAAAATTATGCATTTATAAGAAGGGGGAACAGATTTGAGATATACTCAAGAATTATTAGGAGATAAAAGTTCTAAATTTACAGCAATCTATACACATGTAAGCAACGATAATCTAAGTAAAATTGAGAGTTCATTGGACAAATTAATGACCGAGTAAAGCCCAGAGATAAGCAAATTTTACCGAAACAGGTTCGGTAATCCCACTAATATAGTATAGGAAGCGAACTTGGTGTCGGGTAAATGTAGTTAGATGAAATTAAGAGCTAGTAGGAGGTAAAATTATGTATGTAGTGCTAATAGGGTCAGTTGCGCGAAATGAAGAAAATTCTAATAGTGATATAGATATTTGTAGAGTTGAAAGTGATATTAATGTTGAAAGAATAAATGAATGGCCAAGAGGCCCAATTAATTATATTGATTATAGCTATGCGGATTTTAACAAACTTTACAAAAAAGGAAGTCTATTTATATATCATGTTATTAATGAAGGAGTGCTAATACATGGTAATAAAGACAAGTGGCAAGAGTTAAAAGATGAGTTTGTTTTTATTGATGATTATGATGAAGAAATAAATAATATAAAAGAAATACTAGAAGAGTTTTTGGATATAGGCATCTATGGCAATTCTTTCTTAACTTTATATTCAAATTTATATACATTAATTAAAAATTTAGCAATTTACTCATTAGCACAAAAGGATATTTTTGAATTTAATAAAGAGAAAGCAGTGGTAAATGTATTTGGTCATAAATATTACAACTTATTATGTGAAGCTTATAATATATTTGAAAGAAGTTGTATTAAACCAACTCAAAATTATAATTTTTCTTGCGAAACGCTTGCTAGTAAGGTTATAACTTATTATCGAAATAAACTGGAGGTTTTGTAATGATAACAGATGCTATGGCAGTAAAATTAATTGAATTCTATAAAGAAAATGAAATAAACAAAAAAAGAAGAAAGAAAGTTAAGATAATTGTTGATTCGCTGATTGAGCAACTATGTAAATATTATTTTAATACTATTCCCACTGGAATAGCTAATGTTAGGGTATTAGTTAACAAAGAATTTAGTAAATTTAATACTTTGGATCAAAGTATACTATTTAAACTAAAAAGTGTATTGAGAAATTATGATGATGCATTTTCTAAAGATTATTCTGATTACAATGATATATATAATGAATTTGTAAATGGTGATCTTAAAGATTTAATAATAATACTTTTAGATAGTGGCTTCTTAACAAATAATGAATTAAAGAATCAACTGAAGGGGTTGCTTTGATGAAAGAGAATCAAATTAATATCTTAATTAAAGCTTGGGAAATGTATCAGAATTTAGCAAAAGGGCTTGGGGAAAGCAGCTGGAAAATTAAAACTATAGGTATTGGATTTTGGTCTGCTATTGTAGCTTATAGTTATAAAGAAAATGATAATAATATATATTTTTTATCTATCCTAATTGTAATTCTATTCTTTTTTATAGAATCAGGAATGAGAAGACTTCAGTATAAATACATTGAAAAATCTATTGAAATTGAAAAAAGCATTAATGATTACTTAGTAGAAGAGGATGAAATAAGATTGCCTTCTAAGGGAATCACAACGAACGTTGAAGTTCCTGACTGCAAAGACTTTTTCAATTTGTTTAGGTTAAAAAGATGGATTTTTTGGTTTCCTTACTTAGTTTTATTGTTAAGTTCAATTTTATTATGTTACATTAACTTCATCTAACAACGTGTTTAACGGGAGGTGCTGGTGGGCACGTTTTGAGGGAAAAGTCAGGGCACCACATCCCTTCACCGGGAACGAAGTTCCGCCAAGACGGTCTATCTTTGGGGTCCGGCTCAGGGACGTCGTAAACACGGAAACGTTAGGCGACAGCAACCATACACTAAAAATTATAATAAAGGGGAGAAATTTATGAACATATTATCTGTTTTTAAAATGCCAAAACCAGTAAGTATAATGGCAAGGACATCAAGTATTACTAATGCATTTGTTAATGGTATTATTCCATGCATTATACCGACTGAGGAAGAGCTAATTAAAAGCTTGAGAATATTAGAGTTAAACCCTGAAGATTTAAAGTGTGCTTATTGTGGAGATAAGTCAACTGAATGGGATCATCTAAGACCACTTGTCAAAAATAAACGACCAACAGGCTATATCTCTGAAATATATAACCTTGTTCCAGCATGCGGTAAATGTAATCAGTCAAAAGGAAATAAATATTGGAGAGATTGGATTTTAAGTGATGCAAAGCTTTCGCCAAAGAAAAGAAAAGTAAGTAATTTAGAAGAGAAAATACAAAACTTAGATAAATATGAAAAGTGGAAAGAACTCAATCCGATTAATTTGGAAGAAATTGTAGGTAGTCAGTTGTGGCAACAACATTGGAAAAACTGTGAGGAATTGCATAAAAAAATGAACGAATATCAAAGTATTTCTAATCAGCTAAAGGAAAAAATACAAAGTAATTATAGAAGATAAGTTATAGCCATCGCCTAACAATATGTTTACGCATGGGTGCTGGCGGGATAGTATTTAGGAAGGTCAGCGCACCACATCCCTTCACCGGGAGCCCAGCTCCACCAAGGGGAAAGGTCAAGCGGGACCGGTTCAGGGACGTCGCAAACACGGAGACGTTAGGTGTAATGGCTTTTAGGGTAGTACTTTGTAGTGGTTTCCTATGAGAGTTATATCAAATATTAAAAGAGGGTGAATCCTATGGATAGATTGTTAATAAGGTGGGCCAGTCCAGAAGATGCAGAAGATTTAGGTGTCATTCATGCACTTGGATGGAAAATTGCTTACAAAGGTATTATCCCTGACGAGGTGCTAGACAATATAACAGTTGAAAAAAGAATGAAATATTTTGAAAAAGCATTAAAAGACAAAAAAGAAGAAACCGGGGTTTTAATAGTAGAAGATAAAAAGATAGGCTTTCTGACTTTAGGAATTAATAGGGATGAAGATTTAGACAGTAATTATGGAGAGATATGGGGAGTTTATTTGCTTCCTGAATATTGGGGAATGGGGTTTGGCAGGATACTCATGAATTGGGGTATATAGGAGTTGGAAAAAAGAGGTTTTGGAATTATTACTCTATGGGTTTTGGAAGAGAATCAAAATGCTATTGAATTTTATAAAAAACTAGATTTTGTTGAGGACGGATTGGTGAAACAAATTAAGGTTGGCAAGACTTTAAATGAGATACGCATGGTGAGGAGTTTTGGTAATTGATTACTAGTCACTGCCACTACACCTAACAATGTATTTGCACAAGGGTGCTTGAGGGAACGTCAGTGAAACTTAATCCATAACCATAACGGAGAAAGATCAGAGCACCACATCCCTTCACCGGGAGCGCAGCTCCACCTGGGGGAAAGGTCAAGGGGGTCCGGTTCAGGGGCGTTGCAAATACGGAGACGTTATCTGAAACCACTAGGTCCATTTATTTGGAAATGCGGTTTTCTAAAAGGAGTAGATTAGAAATGATTACAAAAGATACAGTTATGACCTTGCTTCTCCAAGCCTGCCCTTCGTTTGAACCATATTGGAAAACGTATTTGGAAGAAAATTATGATACTGGAGATGAGCAATTATTATATATAGACCTTGGTGAATTTGCTAGACACATTTTTATATTATTTAAAAAAGAAAACACGTCAGAGATACCGGCTGTATTTAGAGTTATTGAATTACTTCATACGGATGGTGACTGCTTTGTAAAGGAAGCTGCAACTATTGGTTTATTAGAGTCTATCCAAAACATCTTTTTAAATAATAGAATTGATCCAGAAATAATTGCAGAATACTTAGGGACGGAATCAAAAATATGGTGGAAAAAACTAAATGATTTTTGGAGTAGCAATGATTAACTAAGGTTTGTTTTGCATAAGTAAAGTATCAACTAAATTATCTTAAGGGTAGGCTCTGCCGTGGTATCAGATAACAATGTTTTTGCACAAGGGTGCTGGCAGCACGTGTTGAGGGAAAGATCAGCGCACCACACTTTCTCACTGGGTGCGAGCACCGCCAGGGGGAAAGGTCAAGGGGGTCCAGTTCGAAGGCGTCGCAAACACGAGGACGTTATATGAAATTTTCCTCCCTATTTGTCTTTTCAGGCAAGGTTATCGAGGGTCTAATTTTGGAGGTGGTGGCTATCAGCAAAGTATATCTAGTCAGGCATGCACATTCGGAATATACGCCAGATGAAAAAAATAGGCAATTGTCTGAGAAGGGCAGAGTAGATGCATTGAAGGTTTGTGAAATATTGATGCATGAAGAAATTGATGTTGTAGTTTCAAGCCCTTATATGCGAGCTATTCAGACGGTTGAGGGTGTTGCAGCAACACTAAATGACACTGTGGAGATATGGGAAGATTTCAGAGAAAGAAAAATTGCAGAAAATCCCGTAGATGATTTTAATAAAACAATGGGTTCATTGTGGAGAGATTTTGAATTCGAAATAGATGGTGGAGAATCTAATATCTTAGCTCAAGAAAGAGGAGTCAAAGCTCTTTTCAAGTGCATTGAAAAATACAAAAACAAGAATGTGGTTGTTGGAACACATGGAAATATCATGGTTTTAATAATGAACTATTTTAATAAAAAATATGGATATGAATTTTGGAAGACACTAAATATGCCCGATATATATTGCTTAGAATTTGTTGAAAAAGAAATTCAAAGTATTAGGCAAGTTTGGTGCCCAAGTAGCAAGATTGAAGTGGTAGGGGAGGAAAACTCCATATAACAGTATGTTTGCAAGAGGTGCTGGAGGTAAGTTTAAAGGGAAAGGTCAGAGCACCACATCTCTTCACCGGGAACGAAGTTCCGCCAAGACGGTCTATCTTTTAGGTCCGGTTCAGAGACGTCGCAAACACAGAGACGTTCTCCGAAACCATACGTAAAAGTCGCGGCGTCCTGCCGCGGATTGTTGCAGGATATTTTAAGCGATATCTAACTCGCCTTTGTAGAAAAGTGTGAGCGTAGTTTATTTACATTTTATAGGGGGGGAATAAATTGAAA
>JAHDLO010000035.1 GCA_018432235.1 Clostridiaceae bacterium
ATTGAGCTTGCACGCAAGATATAGGTACACAAAACTTACCATTACAATGTAGCCGATTACAGGGAACATCAAATGTTCCAGGTATTTGGCTTTTTAATATAACTTATGCCAGTGAAAGGAGCGAGAAAATTCATGCAGGAAAGGGAGGTGAAACTAATTATGATGAGTGAAGTACCTGCCGAAAAAGTAAGCTGGTTGTGGTATCCATATATCCCCTATGGAAAAATAACCATTGTGCAGGGAGATCCGGGAGATGGCAAGACAACCTTTATTCTTGCAGTAACTGCTCTGCTGACAACTGGACGACCAATGCCTGAAAGCGATATACCTACAGAACCGACGACCGTCATCTATCAAACTGCGGAGGATGGTCTTTCCGATACAATTAAGCCAAGGCTTGTAGAGGCTGGTGCGGATTGTTCAAAGGTAGCAGTCATTGATGAGAGTAACCAACCCCTTTCTTTATCGGACGGAAGGTTGGAAAAAGCCATACAGCAGATAAACGCCAAACTGCTGATACTTGACCCTTTGCAGGCATATCTTGGAGAAAATGTTGACATGCATCGGGCAAATGAGGTGCGCCCAGTTTTTAAGCAGCTTGCAGGAATAGCGGAGCGTACAGGCTGCGCTATTGTAATAATCGGGCATATGAACAAGATGAGCGGTACAAAGGGTTTGTATAGAGGTTTAGGCTCGATTGATATTGCAGCTGCTGCAAGGAGCGTGCTTCTTGTCGGTAGATGCAGGGATTCCCCTTCCATTCGCGTAATGGCACATCTGAAAAGCAGCCTGGCACCGGAGGGAAAGTCTATCGGCTTTGAACTGGACGAGATAACAGGATTTCGATGGGTAGGCTACTATGATATTACCGCTGATGAACTGCTAAGCGGCAGCCACAAGGTTGATGAAGGGCAGACAAAGCAGGCACAGGCTGAAATGATGCTATATGAGATTTTACGCAATGGTGCTGTCCCCTGCTCAGACATTTACGCCGGAATGGCAAAGCATAATATCAGCAGGCGGACGGCTGAAAACGCAAAAAAATCAATAGGTGTCAAGTCCTATAGACAAGGCTCTTGCTGGTATTGGATACTACCGCAAGGCAACAACGCAACAACGCAGTGAATGAGAAACATTGCGAGTTTAGAATGAATGTTGCCGTATAACAAAGTTGGATTATCAGGTATTTCTAATCGATAAAAACCATTGCCTTCTTTTCGGCAAAGTTGGATTTAATAGAGTGAATATATATAATGACTTTGTGAAGTGCTTAAAGTGAGGTGATTGAAAATGGCAATGTCACAGGAAGAAATACTTGAGGTTGTTATCACAGAGATTACGGAAAAGAGCCTTTCAGAACTGCGTGATACTGAAAGGAACAACCAGCCTGACCTATACCATGAGGTTAAGGAGCTGAGCAATAAGGTAGTTAAAATCCTTGCCCAAATGAGCGAGGAGGACAGGGAAACCATAGAACAATATTTTGACCAAAAAGACCGTCTTACCAGCAAGGAATTAAAACACCTTTATTTACAAGGTGCGAAAGACTGTGTTGCGTTGCTCAAATACCTAAAGATAATATAATCTCCCGCTGATGGCCGACTTGCTAAACAAGCAGGTCTTTTTTTATTCTATAAAACAAGGAGGAAGTAAACATGGAGTATTTTTACGATGAAACCCATAAAAATAGTGTTTTAAAAGTAATAAAGGATAAAAGGCTAATTTATCCAGACGGTCAGGTAGACTGCTATTACCTACCTGCATTATTTATTCTTCTATCCACAAAAAACAATCTATATAAAAAGACAAAAAACTATATTACTGAAGATGGAATAGATTTTATGACTATGATGGGAAAGCAGGACTTTTCAAGCGGTGAAGCAAAGCTGGTAAGACTTGCAGCAAATTTATTTAACGGGTCTATGGAAGTAACACCGCAGGAGCTTATTAGCTCCCTTGATGATAAAAATTATGACTTGGCAATGCAAGCAATACGCTTTAGGAGATATGGCTGCCATATTGAAAATCTGCTTGATAGGACAATGGACAATAAAACTAAGCAGAAAAAACATTCTGAGATGGAACGTTAGAACCATTTATTGACACATTTTCCATAGTACAAGACAGAATTTTTTTTGCATTATTGCAGAATATTACGAAAAAGAACTAATATGCAGGAAATTAATTGCTCGGTGTATATTAGTTCTTTTTTATATTATTAAGATAGATTAACAAGTTTTAAGTAGTTTTAAACTTTAGACTAAAAGACAATAAAGGCAATAAAAATATTAATATGGCTTTATCAAAACTTGATAACTATTTATTGATAAACGATAATAAATATGCTAATATTATAAGTAAGAAATACTATTTAAGAGGTGTGTTATGAGAAAAGATACTATACTATTTTTAAAATTGGCTGTTATTATTATTGGTATTATTGTATTTATGTTGTTTATATTTTGGTTGCCATGGTTGGCTAATAGTACGTCAGAAATGTATCCAGAATATGCTTATTTAAAATATCCTGTTCTCATAGGAGTATATACGACGGGAATTCCCTTTTACATTGCCTTATATAATGCCTTTATGCTTTTAAATTATATCAAAAAAGGAAATGCGTTTTCAGAGCAATCAGTCAATATATTAAATAATATTAAGAAATGTGCGATTAGTGTGATTATAGTCTATGTAGCAATATTCTTATATTTACTAACACAAAATGCCTTGCATCCAGGAATAGCAATTATCTTATTCGCTATTATATTTACAGCCTTTACCATATCGCTCTTTGCAGCAGTTCTTCAAGAATTATTAAGTACTGCCTTAGAAATAAAATCGGAAAATGATTTAACAGTATGAGGTGGTTAAATGGCTATTATTGTTAATATTGATGTTATGTTGGCAAAAAGAAAAATGAGTGTAACAGAACTCTCGGAAAAGGTAGGTATAACAATTGCGAACATATCTATACTAAAAAATGGAAAAGCAAAGGCTATACGCTTTTCTACATTAGAGAAAATATGTGAGGTATTAAAATGTCAGCCCGCTGACATTTTAGAATATAAAAAAGATAATTAATTATTCACGGGGGAGATAATATGGGCATTTCAGGAGTTATTTTAATAGCATTTTTAGTTGGAATAATTTTTCTAACTGTTGGGTTTATCAAAAGGAACAGGATTTTAAAATTTATTTCAATAATTGCATTTGCTATTTCCATAGGATTGTTTTTGCTTGTTTGGAATGCTTTAAGCTATATGTAAAAATTCTAAAATAACTTATAGAGGGAGTAGAAAATATGTTGACAAAACGAGTTAAAATCAAAATGAGATTAACATTCATATCTATACTTATGCTTGCCTTAAATGTAATTACTGGCTGCAGTATGTCCTATACATCTAAAGAATTGTCTCAGAACAAGACAGAAAATAGTTGGAGTGTTGATTTCAAGTATTTAGATGGCGATTTGGCACATTCCTTTAAAAGAGAAAGTGGAGAACCATCAAGGTTAATAGTTAATTCAATAGTAGAATCTGGTTCGTTAATTTTGAAAGTCCAATTATCAGATAAAATCGAAGAAATCTCAGTAGGTAAGAAGGAGGTTGACTTATCATCATGGGGCAATGGAGATTTTATATTGCGTATAGTGGGAGACAATGCTCAAAATGGATCTGCTGATTTTATATGGAAATAGTTATAAAAAAGAGTTAATTAGGCATAACAAACAGTACAACGATACAAGAGTTTATAAATATTCAAGGAGGTAGTTATGAAAAAATGGATTATTTTTTCTATAATTTTATTAGTTATAATGGGGTTATCTTTTAACTCTAAAATTTTACCTAATCTCAGCCGATCTTTTCATCATACTTTTACCAAATCTATTGATTTAAGTGATGAAAATATTGAAGGACTAAGACTATACGATAGCATTGATGATGAAGAAATTGTATTAAGATACGGAAAACAAACGAAGCAAAGCAGAAATGTTACTGGTTATAATTATTTCGAGTTGAGAAAAGGTATTGAAGTTGCCGCAAATACTAAAGGCGAGATATTAAGATTCATTGTTACAGACGAGAAGATAGAAACAACAAAAGGTATAAGCCTTGGCGATAATGATATAGATGTAAAGGATGCCTATGGAAATAACCATTATTCTCGCAGAGAACAAGGCGCAGAAATTATCGGTTACATTGATAAAGAAAATAATACTTCTATTGAATTTTGGATATCTGATGATAAAGTTATAATGATTCGCCTTGATGATACCTCGATGAAATAGTCTGCATAGTTTCTATTTAGCAGTTTATAGTTATTTGTTAAGGTAAAATGTTCAATAATTATTAAAGTAACTATATATCAACTTGTAAATAGCCTGTTGAGAAATCGACAGGTTTTTTTCTGCTGTAAAAAATATATGGTTTTATATGCCTTATACAATGAGCATTTTTCACAGAAATCTATGGCGGTCATAGACAGTATAACAGGCATTGCCTGCAATGCCGCCCTCCCCCGTTCAAGGCAACAACGCAACAATACATTGAGTGTAACAGCTTGCGATGTTGGTTGTTGCTTTGCAAGGCTGTAAGCCTTGGAAAAGCCGTCGGCAGACCACACCACCTTGCTTACAAGGTGTAGTGTGTTACACCGTTACAACGCAGGCAGAAAACCTGGCGGCTTTTCTGCTGCTACGGTGAAGAAGCGAGCCACCGGACAGGGCGAGCTTCTTTACTGTTGCTACTGCGTTGTGACGGTGTTCTCATAACACGAGCGCCCTTGAAATACAGCCATTCTTTGAATACAACCGTTCTTAAAAAGACCATGGAAGGCAACAATGCAAAGCAAGAACGCAAGCATTCTCATTCTATGTATTGTTGCGTTGTTGCCTTAATCATGATTGAAAAGGAGGAAAGGAAGATGCCCTATGCAATACTGAGATTTCAAAAACGCAAGGCAGGCGGTGTCAGTGCCATTGAAAGGCACAATGAGCGAAAAAAAGAAGGATACAAGAGTAACCCTGATATTGACCTTGCCCGAATCAAAGGCAATTACCATCTTGTAAGACCACCTTTCACCTATCGAAAGGAAATAAACCACTTGATAGAGCAGGCAGGCTGCAAGGTGCGGCGTGACAGCGTGGTTATGGTGGAAACCCTGATTACCGCAAGCCCCGATTTTATGACGTCACTGTTACCACCTGAACAAAGAGAATATTTTGAAAGAGCCTTTACCTTTATTTCAGAGAAAATAGGACAACAGAATATCATATCCGCTACGGTGCATATGGACGAGAAAACGCCCCATATGCACCTTTCTTTTTGCCCAATTACAAAAGATAATAAGCTCTCTGCGAAGCTCATTCTTGGAAATCAGGCACAGTTATCCAAGTGGCAAACGGATTTTCATAAGCATATGTCCGGAAGATGGCCTGAACTTGAGCGTGGTGTATCTTCTATGATTACTAAACGTAAACATATCCCTGTATGGCTGTTTAAACAGGCCCAGAGGCTTGATAAGCAGTTTGATGATATAAATACCGCCCTTGCCAATATAAATGCCTTTAACGCCGGGAAAAAGCGTGACAAGGCATTAGAATTACTATCTGACTGGATACCCGAAGCAGAAAAATTCACTGTACAGCTTAAAAGCGTGAATAACCATATCGATAGCCTTGAAAAGGCCTTTTCTACTGAATCAAAAATAACTTCCGACCTGCGCTCCAAAGCCTATGTGAGTGAGGAAGAAGCCAAGAAAGCTAATGCGGAGGTTTACCGACTGAAAAGGCAGCTTGAACAGCATAAGCACCTTTTAGAGCGCGTCCCTCCCGAAGTATGGGAGCAACTAAAAAATAGAAAGGAAAGAGGTAGATAAAATGAGTATCGAAAGCGAAGCTGCTGAACAAATGGTTTCAGCAGAAATACAAGGCGTTGAAAGGGTAATAGAAAAAACAGGTGAAAAGGCGCTGGAAAAAATGGATGAGGTATTGGAGAAACAGATCAAAGAACTTGATTCAGACAAAAAACCGTCTGTCAGGCAGGCTCTTAAAGAGATGAAACGGGTTCGTAAAGAACAGTCACTAACACAGCAGCCGAATATGAAGCGTTCCCCCATACAGAAAGTGAGGGATCCAAAATGAAGGAAACCATAAGAGCGATTCCACTTAGCGAACTGCACCCTTTTCCCGAAAATCCGTACAAAGTGCTTGATGATGAGGAACTACAGGCAATGGCAGACAGCATACGGGATTATGGCGTTATTTCGCCCCTTGTGGTACGTCCCCGGGATGAGGGCGGCTATGAAATCATTGCAGGACATCGGAGAAAAAAGGCTTGTGAAAAGGCAGGGATAGATACAGTCCCTGCCTTTATTCGTAATATGGACAGAGATACCGCCGTCATTGCTTTAGTGGACAGCAATCTGCATCGGGAGCATATTTTACCGTCCGAAAAAGCATTTGCTTACAAGATGAAGCTTGAAGCCATTAAACATCAAGGAATAGCTTGTGGACAACTCGTCCACAAGTCCAGAGATTTGGTTGCGGAAAACAATGAAAGCGGCAGACAGGTACAGCGCTATATCCGCCTTACCGAGTTAATCCCGCCTATTCTCCAGATAGTAGATGACGGAAATATAGCCTTTAGCCCTGCGGTTGAACTGTCTTACCTTGCCGAAAAAGAACAGTATAACCTCCTTGAAACGATGGAAAGCGAAGACTGTACCCCTTCCCTATCTCAAGCTCAGAGAATAAAGAAATTAAGCCAGGACGGAAAGCTTGATATAGATACGATTTTTGCCATTATGACGGAGGAAAAGCCTAACCAAAAGGAGCAAATCAAGCTGCCAAAGGAGCGCATAAAGAGCTTTTTCCCAAAGGACTACACTGCAAAACAGATGGAGGAAATCATTATGAAGCTGCTTGCCGATTGGCAGCGCAAACGGCAACGCAGCAGGGATAAAGAACGCTGATTTTTGTTTCGGCATAGTTGTCCGGGCATTGGGAAACTGATGCCCTTTATCTTTTGCAAGAAAGGTAGGTATGAATCAATGAGTAAGATAGATGAAAAAGTAAAACCTCAAAATTTAAAGCAATGTTCGCCTCAGCATGTAAAGGTGCTTGTTGAGCGTGAATTTGTTGGGACAAGGCCATTTGAGGATGTATTTAACGAGCTAAATAAAGAAGTAATTGAGCAAAATGCACGTGGACGTCTGTCCAGCAGCGAAAAGTAGCCGCACATTGGAAATCCCCCTTACTATACGCCATAATTTTTATGACATGTAGCTAATACATTAACGGGAGGTTATTGCTGTGATAGGGAACAAATTAACTGCTCTTTACTGCCGTTTATCGCTTGATGATGGTAACGAAGGCGAAAGCATGAGTATTCAAAGCCAAAAAGCTATACTGGAAAACTACGCAAGAAACGCAGGAATCATCAATTACGAATTTTATGTAGATGACGGTTATTCCGGCACCAACTTTAATCGCCCATCTTTTCAAAAGATGATAAGTGACATCGAAGACGGTAAGATTGAATGTGTGATAACAAAAGATTTATCACGACTTGGGCGCAACTACCTTGAAAGCGGAGCCTATATTGAGGTGTTTTTCCCAAAGCACAAGGTTCGATACATTGCGGTCAATGACGGTGTTGATTCGATGAGCGCCGCAGGGCTTGACATAACACCGTTTAAGAACATTCTAAACGAGTTTTACAGCAGGGATATTTCTAAAAAAGTTAAGACAGGCAAGCATATCCGGGCAGCATCTGGCAAGTATATGTGCACCCACGCCCCCTTTGGTTATATCAAAGACCCGGAAGACCGTAATCACCTGCTGATAGACGAACAGACCGCTCCTATCGTCCGCAGAATATTTGAACTTGCCTTGGAAGGCATGGGGAATAATCGTATATCAAAAATTCTTAAAAAGGAGCGCTTGCCACGCCCTGCTTTCTTTAAGCAAGAGTATTTCGGAAAATATTTTGACAATATTGAGGGGTATTATGACTGGACACAAAGCATTATCACTCGAATACTGAGAAATCCCCTCTATAAGGGAGATATGTGGCTTCACACAACGTCAAAAAGCACATTTAATTCTAAGTCGAGGGGTTATATTGGAACACATGAGCGTGAGGTTGTTCAAAATACCCATGAGGGCATCGTATCAAGGGAGGTCTGGGATACGGTGCAGGAAATCATGAACCGCCATAGCAAGGTAAGGCCCTCTAACTCTGGTTATGAGAACTTATTCCGGGGCATTTTGAAGTGCCCCGACTGTGGCAGGAGTTTACTGCTTCACACGGACACCAGAAAGAAATGCGAGGCACGTTTAGCCTCATACTTTCAATGTTCCACTTACCGCATGAAGGGGCGTTCAGCCTGCGAACAGCACAGGATTGAAGCCGTGGATTTGGAAAAGGCAGTACTGGAGGATATCCAAAAAAATGCTAAAAAGGCGATGAAGAACCCTGAAAGTTTTATTCGCAAAATATTATCCGGTATGGCTTCCCAATCAACAGAAAATGCTGATAAGTTTGAAAAGCATATCACCAAGCTCGAAGCCGAAAATGCTGATACTGACCGCCTTTATATTAAATGCTACGAGGACTACTCTAACGGGATTATAGATAAAAGCCGCTTCCAGTTGCTTTCAGCACACTATGCCGAAAAACAAAGTCAGAATCGGGCGTTAATCGAAAAATACAGAGCCGAGATGGAATGGAGCCGGAAAAGCAATGTTGATGCATTACTTTTCACAAAAAACATCAGCGAATACGCCGAGATTAAACAGCTTACAGGAACAATGATAAACCGATTGATAGAGAAAATCGAGGTATTTGAGCCCAAGGTAATTGATGGCGAAAAGAAGCTTAAAATCCGTATTCACTACCGCTGTGTGGGTGCAATTGAGTAAATGTATCTATATGTTTAACGCTATTGAGCTTGC
>JAHDLO010000029.1 GCA_018432235.1 Clostridiaceae bacterium
GAGTATATATCTATCTCCAAACCGTCCCTCGGCTTCGTCCTACAGTGTTATTATATAGCAACTATCATTCTCTGGTAAATCTTTTATATGCTGCTCTGTTTTCATCCATTCTACTGTGTCAAGCTTTGTCATGGTTGTTCTGACTGACAATATTGTCAGTCAGAACCGTCCCTTTTGACACTCCGTCCCTTTTGACACACGATTTTAAAAAGAGCATTGTGTGACTAGCGGACAGTCTATACCTATGCTATCCTTTGATTAGGAGGTGTTTATATGCATGCTTGGGAAGCAATACAAAATTCCTTGAACTATATTGAAGACCATTTGACTGAAAATATAAAGATAGAAACACTTGCAAGTGTGGCGGCATTGTCACCATACTATTATCAACGTCTGTTTAAGGGACTGGTGAAGAGCACTGTAAATGAATATGTGAAGCTGCGTAGGTTGGCAAAGGCTTCAGAAACGCTAAAAAGCAAAGGGATACGAATTGTTGATGTGGCACTTGATTATGGATTTTCAGACCACGCCAACTTTACTCGTGCATTTAAAGAAGCATACGGAATGACGCCCTATGAGTTTCGCGCTAATCCTGTGACACTTAACCATTTTATCAAGCCGGATCTACTGTTAAACTATGTTATGGTGGATGAAGATGTACCGTTAATCGCCGAAGGTATTGTGGTTGAAGTAACTCGTAGAAAGCTGGATAATCCACGGACATTTGTTGGAATTGAAGGTAAAGTGCCCAGTGCTGAATTAACAGGAGGCATAGCTACAGGTATCGCCACTGCTGGGATGATATGGGATGAATTCCACCGTCAGAAATCCAACATTAATTTACTGCCCAATGGTAATGAAGTCGGTATACTTTATATGGGGGAGGCCAGAGAAGGCCGCTGTACCTATATGGCAGGGGCTGAAGTTGCTGAAAATGCATTGGCGGAGGGATATGCGTCTTATACGTTGCCAAGAGGCGAATATGCTGTTTGCTGCTTTGAAGCGGAAAGCTTTGTAGAACTCATTGGCACCGCAATTTTCAAAGCCACCACATTCATGAGCAATTGGATGAAAAATCACAGTTTGACTTGCGGTAATTTTGTTGCTGAGATGTATTATGGCACTAATCCTGAGACAAGCTATATGGAGTTATGGCTGCCACTAAGCTCATGGCAAGGGAAACCTAGCGTAAAGGAAAGATGGGACAAAACCAATGGTAAAGAGAAGCCGACTATGGAAGCTATCAGTGCCTCTGTGAATAGCCCTTTGTTTGAAGATCTTTGCACACATTTAGAGACAATATATCAGAGCAAGCCTGTGTTGGAATTTAGCAGATGCACTATGCAGTATGGATGGAACGTGAAATATAAAAAGGCAGGACGTACCTTATGCACCTTGTATCCTATGGAGGAGTATTATATAGCCCTAATTGTCATCGGTGAACGTGAGCGAATGGAAACTGAAATAGCGCTCCCTTTTTTTACTGGGTATTTACAGCAGCTGTATCACGAGACAGAAACCGGTATGGGGCAGAAATGGCTTATGATTAATGTAACGGAAGCTGCAATATTAGAGGATGTTAAGCAATGTATCGCCATAAGGAGAGGTAAAAAAAAATAAGGAGGCAATGAAAATGGCAACTATATCAAAAATCAGTTTATTAGAGCAGCCGGAACAGCATGTTCTATCTATCCGCACTACAATTCACTTCGATCATTACCCGAATACTGCCAAGCAAGCCTATGAGAAGATTATGGCATATGCAGAAGGTAATGGCCTGTTGTTCTCCAGTGGTCCTTTCGTATGCTACCATAATGCGGACTTAGAAAATCTTGATGTCGAAATGGGATTCCCAATTGCTAAGCCGATATCAGGAGATGATGATATCGTAGGCTATACAATACCAGTTCAAAAGGTGGTGTCAGGCATCTTTTTAGGCGCCTATGAGGATACCGATCCACTGATGATTCAAATTATACAGTGGATAGAAGCGCATGGCTATGAGCAGCAAGGAACGATTTTTAATTATTATATGAATGATGATCAACGGGACGCAAGTCAACTGCTTACACAGATTGTTGTGCCAATAAAAAGTGTCAATGGGGACGGTTCCTGCTGACAATATCGTGCTAATGCTTAGGAGACGAAGCGTGCTCATTCTATTTATATGTGTAATTTAAATATAAAAAAGGGACCAGATTGAATTATTACGCTACTACTGTTAGGGATAAGCTTATTAAATCTGGCTATAGGTTTTGGGGATAAAATAAGCCGCAATGAGGTGATAGATTGGAGATTTTACTAGTTGAAGATGATAAAACCATTGCCTCAGGTCTGTAATTCTATTATAAAAGAGAATATCATAGATGTACTTAACAGGAGATTATATAGTTTAGAGAACCTGTAATAAAACAATAAAGCCGCATTATGACGGCTTTTATTGTTTTACATTATATTCTAAGTATGTTCTTTACTAATCAGCAATCAAAGCAGGCTTCTTGTTTTTACCAGCATCCGTCGCAGCTCCCTGGCGTGCTTCATTTGCTTTTAACCTTGCTTCCCATTCCTGTATCGGCTCTTCAATTGTTTGCAGATCGTATCTATATTGACCGTTATACATTACCCCCAACAATGCTTTATCATATCTGGAAATAGTCATAAGGGCAACTTCTCCATTTTCACCGTCAACCTGAAAGCTGATGGTGGGTTCACCGTAAGTGCCAGGGGTATTTGTTGGAAACTGGGAACCCTGTCCGGTGCATTGAATTGATTGGATGGCACTGCGGACGATATTATATTTTTCTGCTAGCTTTTTTGCTACCTCCTCATATTCGCTTACGTCAAGGGACCAATCGGGGCCAGCAGAAACCTTTTCCTTTAGTGCCCTATTCATGGAAATAGAATAAAGCTCTCCGGTAAAAGCATCAAACCATAAGCCATAACCATCTACATGAGATTCGACCTCATAGTCCTGACCCTCCCAATTCACTTCGGCAATCCACATTGGACGTGGTGTATTGGTTGTTGGCGCATTATAACCCATTTGTAGGGTCTGTCCCTCCAGATCTACGCCATACACTTGCCAAAGGTATTGCGCTGCAAGCTCCGCTGCTGCTTCCTTCGTTATATCATTTTCAGGAGGTGTCTGATTGTTGTAATAAGGAAGGTCAATTGTTCCAACTGTATACTCCGCTTTTTTGTACCCTTCCGGCAAGCTATTCTCCATAGTTAGGGATGATACGCTTTCATTGCTTGCATAGCTGGTAGGAATGATGTTTGTCTTGTTATATTCCGTTGCGGCAACCGCCTGTGTTAGCCCCTGGAATATGATTATGTTGGCACCAATGATCATTGTAGCAACTAAAATGGACTTTTTTAAATGCTTTCCTTCTGAATGAGCTTTCATGTAAACTCTCCTTTTTGATTTATTTGTGATCACAGTAAGTAGTATAATAGCCTTGAATTATAGAATTATAATCAAGTTATCATGAAGCTGTAAAAGTTATTTTTGCCGTTGTTCCCTCACCAGGGCAACTGGCGAAGCTCAGCTCTGCGTTATGGCATAAAGCAATTTGTTTGCAAATGGCAAGCCCCAGTCCCGCGCCACCGTCGTTTCGATTACGGGATTTTTCTCCTCGGTAAAAGGGTTCAGTGATTTGAGTGAGTACTTCAGTAGGCATGCCTTTTCCATTGTCTTGGATGCTAATCATTTTTTTATTGGTTTCTTTGGTGGCCAACACAAGGACATGCTTGCCTTTTTCAGACGCATTTATTGCATTATCTATTAGGTTTATAAGCAAACTTTCCAGAAGAGCGGCATCTCCACGGATTGTCTCTATTTCATTTCGGAATTCTACAAGTATGTTTTTTTCAGATAGCTTTCTGTATAATGTTTGTTCGACCCTTTCAAAAAGGCTAGATACGTTTTGATCCTCATATTTGATCTGATCATTTTTCAGATTTGCCAGCTCCAGCAGCTGAAATGCTATCGTCTGGAGTCGACGGCATTCAGACATGACATAATCTAGTGCCGAAAGTCTGTCGTCCTCCGTTAAAACCGCTTTTTGCATGTATTCTGCATATCCGTAAATAGCGGTTAGTGGTGTGCGAAGCTCATGGGCGAAATTGTCAATAAACTGCTGCTTTTTATCCGCTGTATCAATAAGCGCTACCATCTGATGCTGGATTTCCTCAGCCATGTGATTAAAGCTCTGTGCCATTTCGGCCAGCTCATCATGCCCGTAGACCGTAAGCCTGGTTTCATAAGCACCGTTTGCGATATCCTTGGAGGTTAGGGAAATTTGCTTGAGGGGTTTAAATATCCTGTTAAGTATAATTAGTAGACAAAAAGCAAGAAAAAGTGAAAAAGCAAATCCAGCCATGAACAGAATATTTTTAAGATAGCTCCAAGACCTAATGGCATCTGTCATATCATAGGTATAGATCAATGTGTAAGGATCATAGGGAGCGGGAAGCTTGCCCGAGACGATGACAAAAGTCCCTTTTTCTGTTTTTTGTACCGTTGCAGCACGACTTCCATCCTTCGGTACCGCCATGGAATTATGCTGTAATGCTAGAGTATTCTGATTAGAATACACTGGCTGATTATTATGATAAAGCACAAGTCCAGCCTTCTTATCTACGGATAAATAGCTATATGGCTGTAACAGAGAGCTTAAAGACCCTTCAATATTAATACCTCGACGCTCAACTGTATAAAAATCCTTTATTAGCGCTGATGCAATAAAATAGTGTTCCGCCAGGCTTCTTTCTTCCGTACGACTTACAGTATCCTTAAACATTGTAACTGAAATAATAAATATGCCAAGATTGAAAAAGAAGAGAAAAAGTGCAAGTGTAGTTAGAAACGTACGTCGCTTCATCGAATCACCTCCAGACGATAACCCAGCTTATAAACGGTTTTTATCATATCCTCCCACCCCAATTTTTTTCGTAGTTTTTGAATGTGTACATCTATGGTGCGGGTATCGCCCTCAAAATCATAGCCCCATACCAGCTCCAGCAGTCTTTCTCTAGAGAGGGCGATATTACGGTTGTTTACAAGAACCTCCAGCAATTGATATTCTTTAGGAGTGCACTCCACAAGTTGTCCCTTTTGATATACTTGATGACTGTCGAAATCAATTTTTACATCTCCGGCTTCAAAATAGTTTTTACTTTTTTGAGTCCTTCTCAGCACTGCTTCGACACGAGCCAGCAGCTCCAACATTTCAAAGGGTTTTGGCAGAAAATCGTCTGCGCCCATAGTAAAGCCCTTTATTCTGTCCGGCAGGCTGCTTTTAGCAGTCAGGAGGATCGTAGGTGTTGCATTCGCATATTTTATTACCTCAAAGCCATCAAGGCTCGGCAGCATGATGTCTAAAATCATCAGATCGTAGGATTGACACTGTATTTCAGAAACGGCAGCTTTTCCGTCAAAAACGGAGGTGCAGCGATGTCCCACAAGCTGCAGATTCCTTTTAACCAGTTCATTGATTGCCACTTCATCCTCAACAATTAAAATAGATGCCATATTAATCAACCTCCTTGTTTTCGTATCTTATCATCATTTTATTAAAGAGTTGTAAAAAGTACAAACATTTCTATTTAGGTGTCAAGGGGACGCTTTGTTTGACACGTTTTTCCCGGCGTGCCAAACAAAACGTCCCCTTGACACCCTAGCAGCAAAAAATATCTTGCGAGAATGCATGGAAGAGCTCAGAAAAGAGGGGATTGCTTTTAATGAGAGCATAGAAGTTGGTATCATGGTAGAAATTCCATCCGCAGCTATAATTGCTGATGAGCTTGCAAAGCATGTGGATTTTTTTAGTATAGGGACAAATGATCTCATACAATATACCCTTGCGGTAGATAGAATGAATGAGAATGTCGCCTATCTTTATAATCCTATGCATCCTGCAGTGCTAAAGCTGATAAAAATGACAATAGATGCAGCCCACAAGGAAGGGAAGCTCTGTGGCATGTGTGGAGAGATGGCCAGCGATGTGAATGCCATACCAATACTTCTTGAATACGGCCTAGACGAATTCTCAATGAGCTCGTCTTCGATACTAGAGGCAAGGCGTATAATAATTAATAGTTAAAGCAGAAGCTGTAGTACCTTATGCAGACTGAATTGTTGTGTTTTAACAATGCCACAAAGGAGAATTTTAGAAGGATCAGGTTTTAATATACCAATAGTTTCAAAAACGCTTGTTGAGACTGCTTGACCTCTTGTTGAGAAGGATTTTCATTGACAGATGTGACATGCTGTTACTTTTATGTCGTAGTGGGAATGTATGCAGCAAATGAATAAACTGACTTCCTGTATACTGCTTAAGGCCTAAACGCTAGATTCATTTAATGTTTAGGCCTTTTTGACGTTATAAGAGGGGGTATTTAAAATTGAAATGGGGTTGTTAAGCGGGATGTAGGTAAATAGCACTATTTGACAAAATACTCTATAATAATACATAAATACGATTTATTTCGACAAAGTATTGTGTTAAAATTATATTAATACAAATGCCAGCAATTTCTAGTTACTCAATTGATTTAAGTTCTAAATATCTGTATAAAACAAACGTTTACTTGGAAAAAAGGGGGAGTTTATTAAAATCTAAACCAAGAGAATCAGTTTAACCTGTTTAAAGCAAAGGATGTACAAGTAATTTGGTGAGAGAAAAAGGCATTGAGTTCGGCACTAGAGATTCATCAATATAGTCACGCTACATAGGTAGAATAGAGCATTCCCAACATTTTAAATGATTTGCAATGAAAAATGACGTGGAGAACAAGTTAATTGTGCGAAAGCTTGCATAGATAGCATAGTATTGAAGATTTACTTGTTAAAAATATCTAAAGGTTATTTTTCTTTTTTGCAGATGACCGAATTGCGATTTTGGTAAAAGGATACCTTTTGTCCTCCATCAGGGTGAGGTCGCATGAGATATGATATGCCATTTCAAGGTAAGATCAATTCGAAAACAACCGGGGGAGCTTTAAAGCTTGAAATGTTTAGGACACTTTAGAAAGGCATAAGGCACCAATAGTAAAAAATGTTAAATTATTATGCACATGCTTGTTAAAAAAACATCAACAAATAAGGGAGGAACGGTATGAAATTCTTAAACACACTTAGATTCAGACTGATGCTTATTTTACTATGCGTAGCACTTATTCCACTTGTCAGCCTAGCTTTTTATCAATATAATCAGTTTGATGTAACGGCTACTAGTAATATTCGTACGCAGACAACAGAAATAGCTAATGTCAATGTAGACAAGATAGAATTATGGCTCAATAGCAAAGCTTCACAGCTTACAGAATCCATTAAAGCAAACCCTGAGTTCTTAGAAATGGAGCTTACAGAAATACGGACGATAATTAAATATATTCAGCAAAATGATGTGGAGGTTGGAGCTGCCACTGTTGCAGACAAAACCGGATTTGGCGGGAATATGGCCGATGGTAGACCTATCGATATTAGCCAGAGACCATATTTCATAAAAGCAAGAGATACAAAGGCGATTGCGATTAGTGAGGATATCATAGAAAATATTAATACCGGAAACAAGCAAATTCCCATAAGCGCACCGATACTCGACAGTAGCAATAATTTTCACGGTGCCCTCACCAGCATGGTAAGCGTCGAAGCGCTGGAAAATTATATTGGGAGTATTAAGGTGGCCGAAACTGGATATGGATTCTTAATATCTAAAAATGGAAACATATTATTCCATCCAGATCAAGAAAAAGTTGGGCTAAGCTATAAGGAAGATGCAATGAATCCCGACAAGGAAAGGATTTTCAATGAGGAGATTCTACAAAAGGATGAGGGGTTTGTCACCTATAAAGATGATGACGGCGTACAGATGACTGCAGCCTTTGCCGTTGTTCCAAGCACAGGATGGAGGGTAGTTGTCACAGTTCCTAACCATGAAATCTATACAGAGCTTGAGAAGTCAAAACTAGTAATAGGGGCTTTAATATCCGGTGCCATACTGTTTATTGTTATAGTATCTATATTATTGGCAGGTTTTATTGCCACTCCAGTAAAATCATTGGCTGAATATGTGAATGTCCTGGCAAATGCGGATTTTACCAATGCAGTGGACCAGAAATTACTAAAGAGAAAGGACGAGCTGGGTTTACTTGCGAAATCCGTGGATATTATGAGTCAATCAATTCGCTCTGTTCTTCAAGGTATTGCCAATGAAACCCGCAGTATGAAAGAAAAGGTTGATGCTTCGTCACAAAACCTAAATGAGTTAGTTTCACAAATAGAAGATGTCTCGGCAACTACAGAGGAGATGTCAGCAGGAATGGAGGAAACAGCAGCGTCAACAGAACAAATGAACGCAACCTCATCAGAAATAGAGAGTGCTGTGGATTCTATTGCGACAAAAGCTCAGAACAGTTCCATGATTGTTGAAGAAATCAGCAAACGTGCACAGGAATTAAAGGATAATGCGATTACTTCTCAGAGTGTTGCACATGATATAAGACGAACGATTGATGAAGATATGAGGACATCTATTCAGCAATCAAAAGCGGTGGAGAAAATCAATGTGTTGACAGAATCCATCCTACAAATTACCTCTCAAACAAACCTTCTTGCATTAAATGCTGCAATAGAGGCTGCAAGGGCAGGGGAAGCCGGCAAAGGTTTCGCCGTAGTAGCAGATGAAATACGTAAATTAGCTGAGGACTCAAAAGACACCGTTAATGAAATACAAAACATTACAAAACTTGTCGTTAGCTCAGTAATAAACTTAACACAAAGCTCTGAGAAAGCTTTAGATTTTATCGATACAAAAGTAATTAACGACTATAAATCAATGGTAAGCACAGGAGAACAGTACTTTAAGGATGCGGAAGCCATACAAGATATCGTATCTGATTTTAGTGCAACTGCAGAGGAGTTGTTGGCATCTATTCAAAGCATGGCCCAAGCTATCAATGAAGTTACAGCTTCCAATAATGAAGGGGCACACGGCACACAGCGTATAGCAGAAAGAGCATTAGAAGTCATGCAGGTAGCTAATAAATTTGCGGACTTTATGAAGGAAACTGAGCATAATTCTGAAACTCTAACAAATGCAGTGAAACAGTTTAAAATATAATATTTAATGAAATAAAGATTTAAAAAAGGTTCTGTATTTAAATATGGAACCTTTTTTTATGTTCCTTTGTGTCCAGAAGAACAGAACACAGAAGAACAACCATGACAAAGCTTGACACAGTAGAATGGATGAAAACAGAGCAGCATATAAAAGATTTACCAGAGAATGATAGTTGCTATATAATAACACTGTAGGACGAAGCCGAGGGACGGTTTGGAGATAGATATATACTC
>JAHDLO010000010.1 GCA_018432235.1 Clostridiaceae bacterium
AACATACCGAAGGCTAGCATTAATGCTATAGCTTCATATGTACTCATTCCGCACCACCTCCTTTCTTTTGTGAAAGTTGGTGGCAACCACACCCTGCTTTATCCGATTACCTTTAAACTATATTACCATTAATTTCTATATTGGGCAATCTGTTATTAAATTTTGAAGCTTCCAAAATCTTTATTATCTTAAAATATCCATGTTCCTTCTCTTGATTTTTTAATTATAAACGGTTCATAATAAGCACCCCCTTATTATCTATAATTGAATCTCAACAATCCCTCCCCTCAAAATAAAAAAACCACCATAAAAATGGCAGTTTTTTTAGCAACTCACTTTTTACTGTTTTTTCGTAATAAGTAGACAATATCTACCTGAATGCCTTGAAGTGCTGTAATAAAGCTATCTATGGTCTTTTCTGCAAGGTATCCTTCGGCAGATTTAATATAATCAATTAAATAATTTGATGTTATTACTGCATTGTTAAGGTTCTGTTTATGTAATTCCAATTGTGTATTCATATGCTCTGGACTAGGCAGTTGATTATTGGCCATCTGCTCGCGCATCCGAAAATATCCATCTACCAGCTTCTCATATTGCTCCCAGGCGAAATCATCCTCTAATATTTTTAGGAGCTTTGAGTAGCCTCGTTCGGATAGGAGGTAGATGTTTTTAGATTGATTAAATACTTGTTTTGTAAAACCTAGTTTTCTACCTAATGGCTCATACCCATTAGCCCTAATATCTAAAATGTCTATTCCCGCTTTAAATCTTTTAATATTCTCATTTATTCTTCTATTAACTTCACCCAATGGTTGATTGTGTATGAGCGAAATGTCCCTTACAAGCATTGATTTATTCCCTTCGCCAAATCCGCCTTCTATATGATGAAACTCCATATCGTCTAATTTGATTTTCCCTTTAAGCTTTAAGCTATTCATAAGTAATATTCTCCTTTCAATTTACCCATTGAAAGAGAAAAGCGTAATACTGTTTGGTGTAATAATATTTACAGCAGCCATAAATTGTATTACAATTATAATTGTAGATTGTACCGTAAACTTTACCGTATAGTTTACACACAAAGAGAACCTCTTTCATGGGGTTATTGTGGTAAATAAGTCCGTTTCTGGTTTGCCGACTCTGGAACGGACTTATTTATTTTTTTGTTTTTTCCAGACTATATCTAACTTCTTTCCGTATTTTAAATTCTCCATTGATGTAGCTTTCCATAAAAGCTTCTAAAACATCATTCATTTTATCTCCATTTATATTGCATTTTTCCTTAAAACGCTTTTGCACCTCCTCCTCAATTGTTGTTGTAAACTGCTTTCTAGTCACTAATTCACCTCCTAATAACATAATAATATTTGTAAAAATATTTGTCAATATATTTGTATTAATATTTATTTATAACGGAAAATAAACACCTTTAATTAAGTGTATCAATCAAACAATATTATAGGCAACACTTTTTATAGATTATTTTTAAAATAAAAACTACCCTAGCATTGGGGTAGTTGACTTAAATCAATAATTTTTACTTTACTATGTTTATTTTTTTACACTATATGATATAATAAAGGTAATCGGAGCCGCTGATGCGGTTGCCACAATCATGTGAAAATTTATTTAATCACTCTGCAGGGCAAGTGCAGGGTGATTTACTTTTTTTGTGAAAGTTGGTGGTAACCACACCCTGCTTTATCCGATTACCTTTAAACTATATTACCATTAATTTCTATATCAAGCAATCTGCTATTTAGTTTTGAAGCTTCCAATCCTCAGGTGTCTTTATTATCTCAAATATCATGCCTAAGTGTTTGAATTTAGTTATCTCAAGCATTTCTTCCTTTGTTTCAACAGCAACATTTATCGTCTTGGCCACACCCTCGCCATTGCTGAAGATTTCCTTTCCTACATTATCTACCAACGACACTATCTTGACCATATGCCTTACATCCAGTTCATCTGTTAGATTATCATAGATTAATCCATAGTATTGGCCCGACTGAAGCTGTATACCCATGTAGTTTGATATATCCTTTACATCTATACCAATGATCCACATATCCTCTACATCCACTTTGATGTCGCCTCTTGATGTTGTCTTAGTCTCTGTAGCATATTCCCATCGGTTTACATCTATAATGAGCCTCTGACCTACTAAAGATTCCTTACTATTTAATGCTCTTTCCGGTACCCTTGATACCGGTACCTCTAGGAGCTCCAGGTCTCGATCCTCCAGTATTGTATTCTTAGGTATACTCTTGTTAAAATGAACTACCTTTGTCGTCGCTTCTGGCATGGCAGCACGTTTTATGTTTCTATATAGATAGGCTGTCAGAATTAATGCCAATATAATGCACCCTACCCCAATTTGTATAAGTCTTTTATTTATTTTTGCCTTCAAGCTTTGCACCTCGTTTCATTATATTTGATTGTTGGCCAGGAAGCTCTCTATGCCCACTGGTACACTTTTTCTTATATAGACTGGACCATAGAATTTAATCTCCTTTGGTATGAGGACTATGATGTGTATTGTGGTTCTGGCAAGCCTGATACCGTCGGAGGTTATAGTTGGCAGCTCATTGGGATTGTAAACGGTTATCTCTTCAATAATTACCGGCTGATGCTTCTCTTGTATAAAACTATCTGTTAAAGCTCTGAACCCCGTATCCAACCTTAGGTTCTGCATGATATAGCTTTCCACTATATACTGAGCCTGTGCTTTGTTGAGATAAAGTTCCCTGCCCTCAAGAATATCTATGTCCACCCTTTCACTCATTTTCATCAGGTCAACTTGTGAAAAGCCGGCCCAGCCTGAAGCAATGAGGGCATTTTCTACCCTCACTCCCAAACTATATATGTCTCTTACCTCCATTATTATCATCCAACCGAAAATGAAGGTAAATAGTATTGCTGTTGCTATCAATAAAATCAACCAAAGGTTTCCATCCATTTTATCCTTCCTATCTGTTTAAGGTCATAACTATTGTTCGTTCGTCGAAGGTAGCCGTTAGGGCTACATTCTCCTTTGTCAGATTCGGCCTAGTTCTATTTATTATATAGTCTGCTATAACTGTAAGCCTTGCCTCCTGTCCCCAAGCTACAGCTTCAGGAGCGGTTATTCTTACGTTTGTAAAGCCAATTGCTGTAAGCTCCGAAGTCAGGAGATTTTTCGCCTGTTGGGGCACTCCTCCATTGGTCTGCAGCTGCATGAAGTATCGGTTACAAATGGCATCAAAATCTGTTCTGACAAAAGCTGGTATTGTATTCTCTGCTCCTATAAGAAAGAAGAGCAGCAGAAAAACGATTACTAAGCCCAATATCATTAAAACTGATGGTAATTGCATAACTATCTCTCCTTAATTAAACAGCTGTGTCAATTTGCTGGCCACCCAAGTCTTCCATGAAGCAGCTGTTTCTGTGAATACTGATACCACATCTGACCTAACCGCAAGTATCCCCAATATTACAATAGCTGAGAACAAAATTACCTCTAAAACTCCAAATCCTTCTTCATTGTTTAATATCTCTTTAACTCTATTAACACCATTTGCAATTTTAGCTTCTAAGTCGATTCTCTTTGTTTGTAATTTTTTCATTTTCTAGTTCCTCCTCAATTTTTATCTAAATATAATATCTAAATTTCTCATAACTTCCTGCAAAATTGGCACTGTCACCATCAATGCATAGCATATAAAGAGCAAAAAGGCTGCTATGAGAAGTTTTGTTCTTTTATGCTGCCTTATAATTTTCCTCCTGAGACGCTTGCTCCTTTTAAGCATGTTTGCCTGTGCTTCAAAGTTCTTTTCCGATATGCCCATTTCGTGTTTTTGTGCAAGAGCAAAGCTGAAGGCCTGTATTTCCGTTATTGATGATACATTTCTGAAGTTCTCCAAAGCCTCCTCAAGGCTTTTCTTTACTTTCGGAGCGTTGGCTATATACTGCAGTGCCTCTTTAAGAGGCTGTCCTGCCGCTCTTGCTGCATAAGTAAGGATTACCTCCAATGGCGTTCCGATTTTACTCTGAAAGTACATTATGTCTTGTATATTGCATAACTCTATACAAAGTCTGTTCTGCCGATTTTTTTTCTTCTGTCCAATGTATAAATTAAGGGGCAGCAAAGTAAATAAGCCAAGCCTTACAATGTTGGTTACAACCCTAGTTATCTCCCCTAGCATGAGACTTTCCAGGCTGGAATAGGCCGCAAATGTAAGCACCATCATATTCAATGTTAAATAAACCTCAGTACTGGTCGGGTAACCTGCCTCCTTCATGTAGTTGTCGGCCAGGTTGTACCATTCCTGTTTAATAATCCTTTTCAGAAACCTCCCCTTTTCCTTGTAGTAGCTCTTTTCTTCCTTTTTTTCTGCTATCAGGAAATATAATGTTACAGCTGCCATAGCAGCCGCCAGTGATAATGCTATTGCCAATATCAAATAATTACACCTCCTCAGTTTATTTTTTCCAGAGTTAAATAGGAAATATAAAAGGAGACCAATAGGTCTAAGGTAAAGACCACTTGTCCCCATCCGGAGTCAAAAACAGCCATTTTGTAGCTGCTATTGAAAAGTATATATACTATAAAAAAGTTTACTGCAAGAAGTACATATAGTCCCATGCTTAAAAGGGTGTCCTGGGCACTCTCTTCATCGTCGTCATCGTTCTGTTTGTCCAGCTCTTCGATAAAGGTATCCGTCAGCTCTACCACATCACCGCCCCGGATATAACATATTTTAAGATTCTCTATGTACAGCTTCAGTTCTGAATTCTCCAGCCTGTCCTCCAGGTTGTCAAAGCACTGTATTGGATTTACCTTGTGTTCGTACTCATAGGCCATCAGTTCCACATAGTTCTTCAGGGGCTGTAGCACATACTGGCTGGCCTTTTTAAAAGCCTCGAATATATCGGTTCCCTTACCACCCACCAAGAACCTCCTCATTATAATTAGAAAATCCACTGACATTCTCTTTACCCGGTATCCCATTATATCAGAGAAAAGCTGCAGTAATATGTAGGGCAATAGAGCTGCCAAAGCTCCGAAAATGATTGCTACATAGGGTTGCATATGCTTCTCCATCCAGCTGAAGGCTAGAAGAAAAAGCAGCAGGCATAAAAGCAGATGTAGCCAAGCGCTATAGCTTATATAAAAGCGTATGTTGGAGCGTTCTATCCGCTTTTCTAGGTCGGTGAAAAACCTTCCAACCGCAATTCTATTCCTATAACCCGGTTTATTACCTTCCCTTCTTTTAGTGGCCTGCTCCCGGTATACTCTGTAGAGTTCTTTAATGTCCAACTGGGCTGTCACCAGAAATAGTCCTATTGATAGGAATAATATTATCAATATCCACACTAGCAAGCTCTGCATCCCCCTTTCTTAAAAGCTGCCTTTCCGCCAGCTTATTAATCATATCAGGAGATTTCAGCCTGCCCACCTTTTTATGCGCACCTTCCACAAAAGTAATTTCGCTTTTGGTCTTCTGAAACTGCCACAGGGTATTGTACTTACCTTCCCCAGTTCCTTCTGGAACCACCTCCACAACTTCAGACACCGTAAATCGATCTAAATAAACTATAATATTTACTGACTCATATAGCATATCGAGCAGAATCTCATCAGAAAGGTTTGTTCCCGACATCTTCATGTTTATCATCATTTTCCTTAATATCTTTCGTGCGGAACCTGCATGTCCGGTACTCCAGCATATGTTACCGGCAAAGGCTCCGTTATAGAAGCTCATAGCCTCGGCGCCCCTAATTTCTCCAAAGACATACATATCTATTGTCATAAGTAGTCCCATGTCGGTGAGTTCCTCAATTCCGTATATTTCTCCCTTTGTGTTTCTCTTTACAAGTAGTTGTATGGTATTGGGGTGCTTAAGATAAAATTCGGCATGATCCTCCATTGCAAGAATCCTAAGTTCTTCCTCCATTTCCTCCAGTAGCGCCCTTAGCAAGCTAGTTTTACCGGCACCGCCCCTGCCGCAAAATATTAGGTTTGCTCCTGCCCTTCCATACCGCACCAGCTCATCCGCCAGCTGCTGTGGCAGCATACCCATTTCTACTAGGTCCTGAAGGGTAAAAGCCTCCCCTTTATGTTTTCTTATCACAAAGGTGGGGCTTATGTGAGCCACCGGTTCAATAGCACAAATAATTCTAAGCTTGTTTATAGAGTCTTCGAACTTAGCCAGAGCCTTGTCCTCGTTCAGCTCCCCCTTTAGGTTGGCCTGTATGGTTGTGTTTATATAGGACCGCATATTTGCTGCCGTACCAAAGCTTATATTAGTCTTGATTACCTTATTCCCTACCTTGACCCAAATATTATCTGGACCATTGCCAAAAATTCCACTGCATTCCTCCATGTCTATATAGGGCTGCAGCAGTCCATAACCAAGAATGTGATCCATAACTGCCTTAACCAGTTCCTTTCTGGATATTTCCACCACCTTGTAATTCCTTCGATTCATAATTTTGATGATGGCTGGCTCTAAAGAAGCCTTTGGCGCTCTACTAAGGTTTATTTCCCCGATCAGCTCTCTATGTTCTATAATTGTTTCATGGGCTATTCTCTCTATAACCTCATAAATGGATTTAAATACTTCTTCTTTTTCCTCCTGTGGCCTGTGCTTTGCCCTCTCCTCTATTCGGTTTACAATCATTGATGTTTCACCTCCTCGGCTGCTCTTTTAAACAGACCAAGGGATCTTTTATGCTTTGTAGCCTTCATCCCTAAGGAGTTAAGAATATCTATATATTCATTTTGTATTTTCTTATCCTTGAATTTAAATCCCTTGTCAAGAGCCTTATGATTACTTACATAGCCTACTATCTGTCCATGTAGTTTAGCTTCCAGCTCCACAAATGTCAGATCATCCCCGCCATACCGATTAATTAAGAATCTAAATTTTCTTATATCAAAATCATTATATCTTTTAAAAGCTTCCATATACCTGTTTACTTCCTCTACAGAGTGGCGGTCCCCATATAGGGGAACAATAACCTTGTCTGCAAGCCTCAGAGCAGTATCGGTTCCGTAGACATCATACCAGGAATGAGTATCAATTATTACGTAATCATAATTAAATTTAAGCTTTTCTACTATCTCACGATACTGCTCCCTGCCGGAGGCATAGTAGTCATTTATGTCGTAGATACCTGGCAGTATATCAAGGTTTGTCTGTAGCTTGTGGGGCTTTGTAAAGCCCTCTAGCCTTTCGTAGGTTAAATTCTGCCTTACCGCTGCATCCAGTACGTCCGTTAGTATAAACTCAAAGCTGGTGTCAAATATTCGTTTAAATGAGGGCTTAAGGGGGTTATAGTCAACTATACACACCCTACAGTTCTTTGTAGATGCCAATGCAAAAGCCAGCTGTGCAGCTGTTGTCGTTGCACCCTGGCTTAATGGAGAATACACTGTAATAACCTCTTTAAACACACTTTCTACAACCCTCTCCACTTTTATAGTGGCGTCTGCAGTAGCAAATAGATTGTAGTCAAACTCTGTGGGATAATTCTTCAGGAGCTCTTCTATTGCTTCAGCTGTAGCCTCCTGAAGTGGGACATAGGCTGTTACCCCTTCATTGATCAGGCTGCCTATAAGCTTTCTTTCTGCAAAGCTTTCAAAATCGTCGGTTAGTATAACGACCTTTATTTTCTTCCTTGTAGCCTTCCTGCATATCCTGATGAGGGCCTGTCCCTCGTCATCCATCAACCGGTTAATTATAAGGCCCTCCATCGGCATTAGCTCCACTAAATCCTCAAGGGCCTCCAGGCTGTCCACCTCGTCTATAAGCTCCAGCTGAGCTTCTTGAATTCTTTCTAGTATTTCTTTGTTTCCTATTGCGGTTAGTATTTTCATGCATTCACCTGCTTTCATGATATAATATTTATAAATTTACTTTATTAAGGAGTGGTACAATGAGTGATTTTAAGCTAGTTGAAGGTTTTACTATTAAGGGCAAATCATTCTCTTTTAATCTGGATAAGGGGACCTGCTTTTACAAAAAAACAGGAGCCTGTCCTTTATATCTGCGTCACCTTCCAGATAGAATGTTGACCTTTATTAAGAAAAGAAATCAAAGAAACTTAAGCTCGCTAAAGAAAAATACCATTACTTACTGCCCTATGTTATCTAAGAATATATCTAAAATTCATAAAGATAAAATAAAGCTATACTTATTTAAGTGCGGTCACTATGGTTTCAATAATGGACAGCATAGAGTTTGTATTTCTGGTAGATTAGGCAATGATCTTACCGTTTCTTTGATGGAAGTAGATAACACCTGCAGTTTTTGCTGGCATAAGGAAAAAGGAATACCTGTAAGCGCATTTCTAAAAACCTTTTAAATATTCGCTTCTGAATATTCTATGTCCATCGCTATTCTTTAATATAAAATTCCCTTTGATATCCCAAAGCTCTGTTGCATCTAAATTACCCAAGGCCATAATGGACTCCTTCGGATTGCCATGTCTTCCGGAAATGACAACAGAAAAATTCTGCATAGCTTCTTGCGGTATGGCATACATGCTTTGATTCTCAACAATTATCTTTAGTTTAGGATTATCTTTGTTTATAAGTCCCACAAGGGTTGTCTTTATTTTTCCAAAGTGATATGCCCCCCAATTATAGATATCCTGCTCCAACCAAGATACCCCATTTATGACCAAGTAGGTCTCTTTATTTGTCTCTACAAGAGTCAGCAGTGTATTTAACAACTCCTGATTATCATTAATAATCAGGCAATGCTGACTGTAATAGCTTCCAAATTCTTTAGGTATTCTCATATCCACCAAGACAATTGTTTTCCTATTATTAATTAGCTGCTTCATCATTTGCTGAACTAGATGGGTTTTGCCTACTCCTGTATCTCCTGTTATTAACACATGCTTTTCATTTTCTAGGTCTATTCCTGCTGTTTGCCCTTCATTAAGATGGCCTAAAAATATATACATATCTCATCCTCCTTTTCAATTACTATTAATGATTGATGTATGGATAAGGGTCAACTAGCTGCCCTGCGAATCTAAGCTCAAAGTGAAGATGAGGACCTGTGCTTCTGCCGGTGTTTCCTACGGCCCCTATGACATCCCCTTGCTTTAGTGCTGCACCTACAGTAACATTTATCTGAGACATGTGGCAATATCTGGTCTCCCATTCGTTGCCGTCTTCATCGATGTGCTTTATCCGCACATTATATCCTGCTGTACTTTCATTGGTATAGTTCACCTGATAAACAACTCCATCAGCTACTGATATAATCGGCTGTCCCATTGCATTGGCACCTGATATGTCTGTTCCGTAATGAAACTCTCTGTTATTAGTTACAAGATGGATTCTGTAGCCAAAATGTGAAGTCACTGTTTTAAGTGTCGGTGTTGGCCAAGCGAATTTAACGTCACCGGCTACAGGAATATTTGCCGGCAGATCAAATACGCCACCATACATTTCATAAACGAAGTTACCTTCTATTAGGAGATTTACCCACTCTATTTGCTCTTCCGAAAATGACACCATTAAATCCTCTAAATCCTTAGATGAGAAACCAATAATATATTCCTCACCATTATTGATACTGGTAAAGGTATCTAGTATTTCATCAAATTCATAGTCACTGGCATTTGAAAACCAACTATTAAGCTTGCCTCGCATTTGATTCTTACTCTGCAGGAAGCCCTTCTCTAGCGTAACCCAGTAAGTGTACACCCATACAAGGTTGCCGCTTTCATCATAGATATACTCGGTTCGTTCTTCTCTTTTCTCATATTCAATGATAAGAAAGTCGAATACAGTCTCTGTTGGCTCTGCCTTATCAAGATCATTATCATAACGAACGGTGTCATATATAAGCATGTCTGCCCAATTGATAAAAGCCTTCTGTCCCACTCTTTTATACTCTTCTGCAAATGCAATTTCTGCCGCTGGCCTCACAGCTGCCAATTGCCCACCGGCAAAGATCATGACACAGCTCATCAGCATAAACTGCATAAAGAATAAGAGTAGGCCCAGCTGGATTAGCTTCTTCTTAAGAAACTTGTTTTCATCCGACATGGCCTACACCTCCTTGTTAGCCTTTTTTCTCATATCACTAAGTGTAGCTTCCCCACCAGCTGCACGCTGTCTTTTTTCAGTTTCTACTACCTTATCCCTCTGATTGTTCTTCAGGCCAGTTGTCAAATAGCCTGCAGGGTTATTTATTGTCTTCCCTTCTCTTTCCTCTACATCCTTCATTCTTTCCAGCATCATATCTACGTTTTCCTGCCCATATTTCTTAAATAACCCTTCAAAGAATGCCTTGTCATATTTCGTATTGTATCGACTGTTAAAGGCCTCAGCATGATCACTGGCTTGCTGCTGCTCTGCTATGCTGTAGGCTTCTTGTTTGTCCAGCTCTTGACTACCTCCACCAAGCTCTAGCCTTATACTATCAATATTTTTAGGTCTTTCTGGCTCAGGTGCCGCTTGAGTAATCAACCCTTTATAGACATCCTCAGCAGTGCCTCCATTGAATTGAGCTATTTGCAGCGACTTCACTACGGAAGATACTTCCCTATTGTCAAAGCGTGGCGCCCCCAGTTCTTCCCTTGTACGTACTCTCTTGACAAAGGAGCTGTACTCTGGCTCCTTGCCTAGCTTTTCACCATGCTTCTCAGCCTCCTGGGTCTCATCATCATACTTCCTTTGAAGAAGCTCTTCGGCTTTTCTTGTCAGGGCTTTCAGGCTTTCATTGACATGGGTAAGTTCTGCTTCGTTTGCTAATTTGACCTCGAAGCCCTCGTTGGTACTTGTAAATATATCTCCACCGGTAGAATCAATTCTCCTTCTACCACCGCCATCAGCTCTTCTATATGTCCTAGTACCTGATGGTGTTTCTACCTCGTCATAGTCATCCTCATATCTGGCGCCCTTTTTCTGGAAGCCTAATCTGCCATTCTCCATCCTTAATCTGCCCTCTAGGTTAAAATCCTTTTTAGAAGGCTTTATATTACCACTCTGTAGGCTTTTCCTTGTGTTTGTAAAGAGATCTACGAAGTCCTTTCTCTTCCATACGATTATCCCCATCATAAGAATCTGCAGTAGAAGCACCACAAACCAGCCATATACTCCGATGAGATTAAACAGGGCTGCATTTACAGCGAAAATAATGGCCAGCACAAAGCTTATTATCACTTTAATTAGCCCATTGGCTATAACCTTTACAGCCCAATTATTTATGACGCTTGGGCCAATAAATGGGATTAGTGCTAGGATGAATACAAATATACCTCCCAACGTAAAGAAAATGGTCAAGAACTGATAGCCCAATATGAGTAATGCCAATAGTCCTATGATTAAGCCCATTGCCAGCATGGGCAGCATATATAACAGCATAAAGGCTAGTCGCCTGACTCCCCAATCCGACTGAAAATGCTTTCCATCCTTTGCTAATTCTTCTATTATGGCATTCCTTTCATCGCTATTAGGAGCTAATGACAATACCCTATGCTGCTCCTGCTCTGCCACTTCAATACTCCCAAACTCCAGCATCTGCCAGGGCTTATGGACAAACATCATCCATATGTCATTTGAGGCTGCTAGTACTGCTGATTCAGGATTAGCCCCCTGATTAGTAGCCCTATAGGTCCCAGCCAAAACACTCCTGGACATATCCTTAGAAAAATCATCGACTCCCTTAAGCATAGCTGTAGGATTGTGAAATAAGGCTAAGGCCAGTACCAGTATTACCACCGTCTGCATAATGGCCACCCATATCTGTGTTTTTTGATCTGATATTATTTTGATGCAATAATAAAACCCTAGTAGAACTATTGCTAAGGAGCTGAGCTCATCAAACAGCACAATTTTCATTTCTGCAAACACTGAATCAATCATGGTTGAAAACAAAGAATAAAGGTCTATTTCATAGGCATAATACACTATCGTTATTAATCCTATTGTTAGGTATTTCTGCAAGCTAAAGAGCATATTGGCTATAGGGTTTAATATATGCTCTGGATGCTTAGCTCCTTCAACCAATCCCATATTCTTCATATCAAGATGGTAGTTATCTCTATATTCTGTTATAAAGGGATTACTATTGTTTTTAAATAGCTCATCTATCTGTGGAAAGGCACTATCAGCTGGATCATAGCCATATGAGGCAGTGAGGGCTGCCAGCAATAGAATTATAAATAGAGTAGTCGCCACTACTCTTTTATGCTGGAATCTCATCCCCTTCACCTGCCTTCTTTTTGGTTGGTGTCGTTTTAAATGCCTCAAATAGATGCTGGAATACCACATCAAATTTGAGCTTTCCTACCCTTCCATCTAAATCCTGAAATAAGCATTCACCGTTTCCTAAGCTCTCAATCTCAAGTATGTTCTCTTCAGTGACCTCCAGCTTCATAAACTCCAGGGCCTTTATAGTTTCGCTTCGCTCCTCCATCTTGAAGCAGAATTTGAAGCTGATGGCATTCTTTATACCGCCTTCGCCTAGGTCCTCCACTGAATGGCCTATAAAGATACAGCCAGCATAAAGGCTTCGGCCCATTCTGGCCAGGAAGTCCATAAGCTTGAGGCCCATTGTGGTTGCCTTTAGACCCCATGACTCGTCAAAGAGCACCAACTTAAAAATATCTTCTCCCGACATGGCAAACTTCTTAGCGAAGGAGGCTATGGGCAGCATAAGCACCGTAGAAATTACCTCCTCCTGGTTCAGGTCCTCCTTTGGTGTTCCAGCCTTTGGCAAGGATAAATTCTGTATCTGAATGATATTAACTCTGTTTTTAAAGCTCAGGGCCTCCTCAGTGCCATCTCCAAATAGTAGGCCGGCCATGCCATTATCTCTTAGGAGCTTGATCCTTCGTCCCAGCTTCCTTGCTGCTGTCGCCAGCTCATCCCCTTCAGGGAAATGGTTTAAAGTCTCTGCAAGCTGTATCATGCAGCGATTATCCATTTTCTTCAGCTGATTTGCCGCCTCCAAAACAGCTATATACTCATCATCCTTAGGATTTAGCTTAAAGGTCTCTGCCAGAATATTTATGGCCAGCTCTGTAGCCTCCTCAAGGTTGTCCCTGTAGACTATATATGGATCCAGCTTTCCTTTGTCCTCCTTTGATGGCGACAGGGTTATTATATTTATAAGGCCCTTTAGCTCAGGAAGCTCCTCCAGCCATTTTGTCCTTTCCCCCTTAGGGTCAAATATCAAGGCTTTACCACCATACATAACATTGAGATATGCTAAATAATTGGCATTAAAGGACTTTCCACCTCCAAGGGTGCCAAAGAAGAAGGCTGAAGCTGATCGATTAAGAAGGCAGGCCCTACCCATATCTAGGTATACATTCTTCCCAACCACTCCAGTAGTACCGATATATGGCCCTACATTGTCCCCCAGCTGCCGGGTGGCAGCAAACATGGCACCGGCTAGGGTTCTTGGGGGCAAGGGCTGAATATAGTCGCTTACATATCTACCCGTACCTGGAATAAACTCCAGGAAGAGCTTCAGCTGATCGGAGTAGGACCTTTCAATCATAAAGTTTTGGTCCTCATAAAGCTCCTTTATGAAGGCTGCTCTATCCTCCAACTCCTCCTTGTTGTCGGCAGCCACACAAATGCTGATTGAAGCCCTAGTTATAGGTGCTCTTGTTGCCTTAAGCTCTGCCTCCAGTAGATTGGCATTTTCTCTGGCATCCTGAAGCTCATCTGGAATATCCTCATAGTTTTCTGCCACATGCTCTATCTGCCCTTTTATATCTCTCTTCTGTTTTCCAACTGCTCGTATGCTCTCCTTATGCTCCTTCGTATCAATGTGTATGCAGACCTCCGTCTGCAGGGGCAGATCCTGAAGCACCAGCAGCCACTCCGAACCTGGGAATATTATTCCGTCGGGTATATGCGATACTGAAAGGAAGGCTTGATATGAGGTTTTCTCATCATTATGATGTATTTTTAGGGTTCTGCCCTCAGATAAATCCATCAAGCCCTCTGCCAGGGTGAGTACCTGAGCTGTATCAATCAACTTGGCATATTCCCCATTCTTAATAACCCTTTCTGTATATGGGGACCAGGGCCGCTGCATGGTCGTTTCAATAGCCTCCCAATCCCTTTTCGCCTTATCTCGATTCCTTTTTAGCCAAGCCTTGCCTTGAATGCTGTTATACCAGTTGTCCTTGACCTTCACTTCCCCAAGGCCCCGCCTAAAGGCCCTTCGATTTAACCATTGGGTGGTGGTTTCATCAGTTTTGTATAGCCTAATCCTTTTATTCTGCTTTTTAAAATACTCCGTTGAAAGCTCCCTAAAAATCTCTATTTCCCTATCCAATATGGTCTTATTTTTAGTCCCTAAGGCCTCCTCAAAGGCGTTTAAGGGATTCTGGAACAAGTATTGAATTGCATCCTTTAAGCTTTTTAAAATACTTTCCTGAAGGGTAAGCTTTGTGCCAACATAAACATTGTAGTCATTACTCATGCCCTTGGATTTAATTTTCTTGTTTATGTGATCTCTAGTGCCTATAGCATGGGCCTTAGTCTTTGGATATAGTGGGTCCTTTTTATCCAACTCAACAAGCAGCCTATCATAGTGGCTGTTGACATCCTGAGCTATGGGGACTATGTGAATCTTTGCCTCCAACCCTATGTTAGCTATGAAAAGAGCCAGAGTATTAAGGGCTTGAATCTTACTCTCCTCCTTCAGAAAGTCGTAGGCTATGCCCCCCAGCTTGAAATATGCCCAGCATTCGTTCTTTGAGCTGTTGAATATTAGATTATCTGCAAAGTATTTTATGGGGTAGTCATACATCCTTATCCAGCCCTCCTTAGAGCAGGCCTCCCTTTAGCCTGTTTGCCTTTTTTGTTTAATGCTTCTTCCGTCTTATTAAAAAAGGCCGTCACCCTAAAGGCTGTTACAGTCTTAAAGGTGATTGCCTTTTTTTGCTCCTCCACAGGCCTAAACCGCTCCAGCTTCTTAGGAGATAGCTTATATACAATAAAATCTAAAAAGAACTTATGTGGGTACTTGCCATCCAGCTTCTGTTTGGTTAGAAACTTCATAATGCCATAGGGTATGGCCCCATGCTTTACAACGAAGTTGACATTTCCTAGGGGTGGGATGAGCTTTACTAAGATGATTGATATTATAATACTGATTGTGAAGTACAGCACCTCTGTTGGCTTAACCGGCAGCAGAAGCTTAATCCCCTCGATGGAGTGGATCTCCCTTTCAAACTTCCAAACATTTTTATAGGTCCTTAAGATTACTTCTTTTTTTCCATCCATTAGCCGCTCCTATCTAAAGACGAAATTCCAAACAGTTAGTCCAATGTTTTTGAGTCTTTCCGGGTCATCTATAATTACTAATACTACAGCCCCTAGTACAGCCAGTCCACCAACCTGTGCCCAAGCCCTTTTGGCCATATATTTTACAACGAAAACTGCTATAACTGTAAGTGCTCCCCACCAAGCCAAATCCTTCCCGAAACTAAAAGCATTTCTCCCCCAGCCTGGATTTGTAGCATAGGCGAATATCCCCACAATATTTAGTACCAGCAGTGCAGCTAAAAGAATTAGAGTAGTCCTTTTAAATCTGTTCTTCATCCTATATTCCTCCTTAATTTTGAATGTTTACTGTCCTAGTTTTAAAGTCTTTAACATAATACCGATTATTACTTTTTATCATCTCGACATGATAGCCCTGTTTATGACTGAGCTTCGATATATCATCGATTATGGTAAGCTCAACTAAAGCAAGGTACTCACCCTCCAGCTCCCTAAAAAATACTCTGACGTTATCTAAGCGGCTAAGAGTATACCTGTTTTCTAGCCCCTGAACCCGTTGATTTTCGTGGATATAATAGCTTATCTCTCCAGGGCTTCCGCTGAAATAGGTTTTAAAGAAGCTCTCTAAAACCTCCTTAATCTCATTCTGAACCGCAGTATCTACACCATCACCGGAGTAAAACCTCCTGTTGGCATCCGCCTTTGGTGGTGCCGGCAGCACCGCTGGATAGTCCTCAACCATGTATCTGCCCTCCTGCTCTATTACAGGCACTGCGATATATACTTCATCTTCAACCTGTTGAATTTTTCTTTCCATTTGCTCTTCCACCTCCAGCTCATAAAGGACCTTCACCGCCACCTTAACATCCAGCTGATTATCGCTATACCACTCAAGGCCATAGCTTCTGGCTGCCAATGCCTTTGTTTTTCCGTAGCCGGGGCTCGGAAGCGTTAAGGATGATGGAGAATATTTATATAGCCTCTCCTCGTAGTCACCTCCTCTCTCGTAGGTAAAATACTCCATGGCAAAGCCCTCAGCAAAGGCGGCTGCCTCCAGCTCCACCCTTTCTCGGTAGCCCTTGTCAGAAACAAATTCATTAATCAACCGTTGGGCCTCATCGGTCTCACTATTGACGAAGAGAGTCCCGATCCCCCTTAAAATGAGAAAAATAATAAGAGTCCATAAAATGACTCTTCCGATCTTTTGAAATATAACAGTTTTAACCTTAAAGGGCTTCTTTGGCCCCTTAACTAAAGGTAGCTTCATATTGCTTCACCTCACGTAAATTCATTCTCTTAAAAGCCTTCATACTCTTCATATTCCTCCTCGTCCTCCAGCTCTTCACCCTCATTATAATCGTCTATCACCTCATAACCTTCTTCTTCATCAAAACCAACATACCCCTCGCCTTCATCTGCAAATGAAACTATAGGAGCTGGGCCAGGATTATCAGCAAAGGGCAGCCAATCTTCATCAAAGTCCGCTATTTCTTCTTCAGCAGCAGCGGTAGGTGCATTCTCCTGCAGGTTACCTCCTCGAACCTTTATTTCAGCATTAATTTTTACTTCAGCAGCTTCCTCATCGCCATCTGACTTCTGTGTCAGCATACCGCCTTTGACACTTTCAACATCCGTAAGCATCTTGTCATCATCAAAGTTGTAAGCTTGGAACTCCTGAGTATCGGCTCCAACCTTGAATAAGAATCTACCCTTAACCTCCGGCAGCTCCGTTGCTCGGCTGTTGCTTAACACGATTTCAGATGCAGGCTTATCGGCAAAGCGGCCACTGATCCTTACCGGAATATTATTTTTTATCTGCCCTGGCAATACCTTCGCATCAGGCCTTTGCATTCCTAGGACTAGGTTTATACCGGTGGCTCTTGAAAGCCTTGCTAGTGTTGAAATTTCCTTTTCGATTTCCTCAAATATCTTCTTTTCATTTTTGCTTAAACCCGACTTATCCATCATTTCAGCTACTTCATCACAAAAAACCACTATACGGCAAAGCTTTTTCCATCCGCTTTTCTCGGCCCTTTTATTGTATTGGGCCAGATTTTTCACATCCATTTTTCTAAACAGCTTCAGCCTGGCTTCATTTTCATGAGTGAGGTCCTTAAGTACTGTCAAGGCCCTTTGCCGATCAGTTATTACCTCGCCATACCGCTCATATCTTATACCAAATTCAACCCCGCCCTTAAAGTCAATCATATAGATTTTTGCAACCTTAAGAACTGCCTGTCTAAGAATTAAACGTAATATTACTGACTTCCCTGACCCGGTCTCCCCAGCCACCAAAGCGTGAGGGGTGCTGTTGAAGTTGAATTTAATCTGCTCCAGCATATTCTCGCCTATAATGATTTCAAAATCCTTATCGGACAAATAGCTGTCCTTCCAGTCGGCATACAGCGGTATTATCTTCGAAGCCGGTACGGTGCGGAGCTTCACCACCTTTTTAGTATTTAAGGCATTATCAATCTTTAGGATATTACAGTCCAGCATAAGCTCTATGTTCTTCTGCTTGACCCTCCAATCCTCCAGGGGGATGTTGCTATGGAAGGAATAAATGGTTATGTCGCCCTCCTTTTCCTCCCCTAAGAATCTAGGGTATGCTTTTCTTTCCACCATATCGCCGTTATGATCCCTCTTTTTACTCTTGGTGTAGAAGCCAATCTCCTCAAACTTTTCGTCAAAGGAGCTGATGAATCGGCGGCGTTCGTCACCTTTGAACCAAAGGTATAAAACTGGCAGCAAAGGAGCTGCATAAATAACATATTTTAATGGCAGCAGCTTACTGTTATCTGTAGGTATAAAGGTCCATAGATATTCACGCATTAAAAAAAGCCCTATTCCCAAGGCCGTAAAGATTAGTAATGCAATATAATTTGATTTTTTACTAGGTAGTACTTTTATGCCATAATATACACTCTTGAAAAACCCTAAAATACCCTTGAATATGTTATATATAGCCATACCTACTATTTCTTCTTCGTTTCTTTTGGATGGCAATTTAAGGCCTCCTCTCACATTATTGAGTTTTTCAGCTATATCTAACCCTTTGATATTCTTCATTGAAGCATTCTTTACCACAATCTTGATATTTCATAAATTTCCTCCTTTCGTATAACCTCCATACGACCTTATTATTTTGAAATTTGACTTTAGTATGCTACATAAGATACCAATGCATCGACCAAACCTAAATCATATGCTGACATTTTATGCATCAACCATCCTATATCTTTATCTCTTATACAAAGTCTAAAAAATCTTTTAAAATCTTCATCGGACAGCTCTAATTCATATTTATTTGCGTTTTCTCTAACTTTTTTAAAGTGCCATTCCATATCTTTATTTGTTATTAGTTCATCTTGTAAGTGTTCATAGATTATTACATATTTCAATTTAAAACCCTCCTTCGCATAATCACCAGGAGCTGCAGCTGCATTCTGATATTGTATTATGAATCTATTTTGACTTGTATATCTACAACTCCTTTTTTGGCTGCTCCAATAATCCTAACATCCATCTCTAACAAATATGGCGGAATGGTATTCCTATTACCCTTATAAACATCTTCATATTCTCCATCATTAACCTGCTTGTATATAATTACATCATCGAATATTAAAGATATTAAATCTTTAATTTTCACATTAAACCTCCTTCGCCTCATCTCCATAATCCGCAACGCCCTCATTTTCTCTTAAACCTATATCCAAGATAAATATCCGTTGTCTTGATTTTCTCATGCCCCAGCTGCTCCTTCACAATTTCCTTAGCCTCCTCTAGGCTCTTGCCTTCATCTAAAGCCCTACTCAACCGGTCCTGAGCATTAAGCCTTCGTAGATCATGAGTTTTAATATCAACCTCAGCTGCCTTTTTTTTAATATAGCTTCTTGTATAAAATAAAGGCTCTTCAGCAGTATGCTTATCTGCATAATCTGAAAGCCTTTCATGTAGGTACTGATCCTCCAAAACTTTGACAACCCTATCCTTCCTACCCTTTCCTTGCTTTACTACCACCTTTAGCTCATTATCGTCACCAAAGAGCAGCTCCCCTTTTTTAAGCTGGGATATCTCCTTAACCCTTAATCCACTCCTTAGCTGAAGTCTTAGGGCGTATTTAAGCTTCTCATTTCTCAGAGCATTAATTTTTCTTGCGATTGTGCTGCTGGAATGCTTGAACTGATTATTTTGTTTGCCCCCTCTCTCACTAAACAAAGCAAAAATCTCTGTCTCAGGCTCACCAAATAAAAGGCCCTTTTCTCTTTTCAGTACCGACTGCTCATATTTCCTTATGGCTGAAACATATTTTATCAGCTCAGCTCTAGACTTCACAATCTCAGCTAATATACGCTTTATTTTCTCAGCGCTTAGATCATCCACCGCCCTATCGTGAATCCGCTTGATGCATCCCAGGTAGGTTGTCGCTGTATCTTCAGTAATCTGACCTTGGTCTACCTGGTCCATCAAGGCCTCCCTAAACAACTCAAGCCTCATTGCCGTTTCCCTCCTGAACCATAGCTTTTAGAGCTTCAAATTTTCTTCTGTCAACGGTAATAACACGTAAAACCTTATTTTTATGCCGTTGAACATTTGTAAAGGAATTTTTCTCATTGGTTATGATTAAACCCAGCTCCTTATATAGGCCTAAATATTTATTGATTTTCTTATCCCCTGCTACGTGCTGGAGCTTCACCCTGAAGTCCTTTGGCCTAAAATTGACATAGCCGCTATCCTTTGTCTCAATAAACAGCCTTCCTCCGCCGGGAAGCCTCTGATTGATAAGCTGATCCACTGTATTAACAAAGAAGTATAATGCCCTCATTCTCAATCATCCTCCCCCTTCACCCCATCCTTGAAAATTGGTCAAAATTCCTTATGGAATTTCGACCGAAAACACTAAACCACGACGACGCCGCAAAACATTAAACATTAACGATGAACCTCAAAACAAAAGTGTTACGATAAAAACCCCAATAAAAAAACAACTCCCAAAAGAGCCGCCTAATAATTAATAAACCAACACATAAATGTTACGATAGAAAACACACATATTTTCTATTCTGTCTCTAGTAACTAGTAGGGTAAAAACACTACAAAAACCAACATTTTGAGCCAAGTAACTTCAGTACATAGTGTTTTTTGCAAATGTTACGGGTAAAAAATATAGCATCAGCCCCCATCCTTGGCCATTATTTCACCACTGGCGTTGGCTTATTATATCGGATTTGAATACCACATTTTCTACATCTCCCGGTATGCAAAAGGGAGTGCTTTTTATCCTTATCCAGCTCCGTCTTAATGATAGTGTAGTCAAAAGTCATGCATAATGGACAGAGAAACTGATCATTAATAAAAACAGCATCCCGTTTAACATTTCTATTTTGCACTAGATTAGGTCGAGTGGGTATTTTGTAATCTGGGAAATAAGCAACCATATACAACCTTCCTCCAAAATTAATAGTTTATCCCTTCAAAATTCATGTCTGCATTCAGCTTAAGCTTCGCATGCCATATGGCATTATATATGCATCGGCTTAAGTAAACCACAGGATTTCGTATTCTTTGGTTTTTCGACTCCTTATGAAAATCATCAAAGGCAGCGTTAATAATGCTGTAGTCAAGCCGCTTCAAATCCTCTCTTACCTGAGCTGAGGGAACATGAATGTTATTGACCTTAAGGGGTTTGTCTGAGAAATATAAGAGCCTTAGGGCCTGTTCAGCTGCCAATGCATCCTCGCAATACTCTAGCTGGGCTTGGTCAACTATGGCCTCAAACTCATTTCTAGGCCTCTTACCCTTATTATTGTCTATGGGCTTTTCTATCCTTCCTTCGTTCTCTTCTGTCCTTCTATCCTTTTTAGAGCTTTGTCTTAGCTGCAAGGCATTGTCTTCTGAGAGTAGTAGGTTTATTAGTTCCTTATCATCCTCCTTAAGAGTATCTATATTATTTAGATAGAAGGATAGATTATTATATATATCTGTTAATTTTAAATAAATACTGTTAATATTAGTGTCTCTGTTTTCCGTATACGGAAAATGAAGACACGGGAACGCTTTTTGTCCCGTATCTTCATTTTGGGGACACGGTTCATTTACCGTGTCTTCATTTTGGTGAATCGGTATGCAGTCATCCGTACAGTCATTATGCAGGGACGGTATTTCTTCAATAAACTCTTGTCTGTCAATTGAAATTACTTGAGGATTATCCACCATTGTATATATATTGTGGCTGAATTTTCCACTGCTCTGAATCACCTGATCAACTCTAATATAGTCATATGTCTTCAGAAGGCCAAAGTGTTTATAATATCTATTCTTACTAATACCTAAATCCTCTAATATCTTTGGTACTCCTGGGAAGGCCGATGTCCCTGCTCCTGCATAGCTTCTGAAATAAGCGTAAATAGCCTTGGCCTCTATAGATAAGCGTTTGTCCTGCATAACTATCTTACCTATTATGCCGTAGCCCTTGGCATTTACCCCTTCCACCTTCAATATATCCTGTATCTTATCCATGGCACACCTCCCCAATAAAGGTAATACCTAACCGACAGGGTATTACCTTTTTCCTCCTTAAACGCTTTAAATAGTTTGTAAGCCTACATCATACAATAATACCTTTTTCAGTTATTTCCGAGGAAATAAGCAGCTTTTAGACATAAAAGGTATAACCTTTTTTATAATCTATGGCTAATCTTAGTACCTTTTTTGAGGCAAAAGCTCATAAACACCTTCTATACCAAGGATTTCAAAATACTACCTTTTAATGGAACCAAAGGTTTTTTCAATGGCTGAATAGCTGCTTAGCTCATCGAAATCTATGTCATCTACATCAAATACAGGAACATCAGTATCTGGACAGACATTTTCTTTAATAGCTTTAGACTTGGTAGTCGTAGCCTCACTACTTGCCTTGAAATTGTCCATCATAAATCGCAGCTTCAAGGCTTCGGTAATTAGACTGTTCAAACTCCTATAGCCATACTTCTCATAAGAATTAATCCAGTTGTAAAAGGCTTCTCCCTCAGGACCTTTAATCACAGGAAATTTATAGCTTGTGATTTGCCCTGACTTAAGCAGCTTAGCTTTTTTTCTTCCCTTCATATTACTCTACCTCAATTTCATCATCTTCCTGAAAAACATACTGCTGAGCCTTTTTATCCAGCTCATCATAATACTTTGCCTCAAGAAAATATCCCCTGGCATCTTCAAACAGGGGATCTGATGATATGACCGACTGTACTCCAGGAATAAAGCCTTCCAGTGCGGTGGATGCTAATAGAACTGTTCCTCCGGATATAAAAAGGGCTCCAGCTTCTCCCAGCTCTATACCTTTCATTTCTATTTGGTCATAGAATTTAGTTTTTAATAAGTCCGCTAAGCTCTTAAAGGGTCTCTTAGCCATTTCCTCCAGCTCGATTACCTGCCCCTTATATTTAATCCTTGGATATTGTCGAATCAGAAAATCTAACTTCACCTTTGTAACGTCGTAGCCATAATCTCTATATAGCTGCCCCCTTATTTCATTTAATGCATTGCTGCTGCCTACCGGTATACCAAAGAATCCGGCAGGCTCAAACTCTAGCCTAGAGTTCATTATAGCGATATCGGTTGTAGATGAGCCGATGTTCATTCCGATGATATATCCCTTCTCTAAGTACTTCTGTATGTCCCTTTTATGCTGTAGCTCATCTGTATAGCACATAGAAACCACTGAGGCCGTCCCCTCAGGTTTGAAATGCACCTCAGGCACCCTTACCCTTACTGACGCTCCTGAAAATAATGGATGCTTAAATACAACTCTGTACTCGTGCTTCAATACCTCAGCTAGGGCTGTCAGAAGCTTTGGCTGCTCAAAGTATTCTTCGGTAGGTGCGCCAGTCCCCAGCCTGAAGGATACTTGCTTTTCCTGCCCTGGCTCCTGTACCGCCAGAGCCAAGTGAGTTACAAGCTTAATAACCTCGTCAATGCCATTCTCGATGTCGTGAAATTTTGGGATGCCGTTAGCTGACCACCGTAAATCGCCTCGGTTAAATCGATAGGCCATACCCCCTACAAAGTATCGTCCTAGGTGTTCCTCATCCCTATACACCTCGACATCAAGGAAGTTTTTATGCTCCCCTTTCTCCTCCTCCAAAATCCTTCTTTCGTAGCCATTACAAATGGCGTTCATGTTAATTAATTTTTTGTCCTGCATAAATAGCTTGTTGTTTAGCCGACCAGGGTCCCAGCCAGCTATGATTGTGTTTTTCATTTATACTCCTCCTTAAGATTTAAGGTAATAAAAAAAGCCTCTATATTATGCGAGACTTGATTTAAAATATGGCTAATATAAATATCCATTATCCAGACAGTTTGCCAATTGTTATATTTTACCTTTTGCGGGCCAAATTTAAGAATTTATATTATTAATAAAATAATTATTTTAATATGCTTACCTTTAAATAAACAAACTCAATGAAAAAGAGGATTGCATTACAACCCTCTCATACTGTATAAATATTATTTTGATTTGCTATGCCATAAAAAACCAATAATACACCTAAACTTATTGAAATATATTTTATTCATCCATGTAAAACCTAACAATTCCTTGTATAAATGTTAGGCTAATCAGAGCTAAGACAAAACTTAAACCATTTTCAATATGAATACTAATTATGTTATTATATAACATATACGAATGAAGTTTTACACTAACTATTATTAGTAGAATAGTTGCTATTACTAAATATCTTAACTTCCTGAATAGTGTTCTTAATAGCGAGTTTAATCCTATTCGTCTGTCAATAATATATATAGCTAACATATACGACCCACCCATAAGAATTAACGAATAAATCGTATTAATAATGTCCGGTGTATATTGTATAAACATAGCTTTTCCCTTTCTGCTTAATTATTTTACCTAGCCAGTGCTTTTGCGTCTACAGGCCCATTTGCAAAGCTACCATGCTCGTACTTATAGTGAGTTATGTATGTAGATGGTGTCCAGTAACCATATATGACATAATAATCTCTTGGTTGACCTATACTATCTGCATAAAGATGTTCAATTTTAACTGAACCTCCACTTTGTTGAATAGCCTGAGCCAAGAAATAGCTGTCTAAATATACCATCGCTCCATAAAGTCCAGCAGTTAATCCACTTAAAAAAATATTTGCAACTGCATTCGTTACTTGAGCTGCAGCCATCAACGCAGATACTAAAGCAGCCTGTGATCCACCTTCTAAAAAGCCTCTCCAAATATTATAATTAGTTCTTAAAGCTTGTAACATTGAAGCTTCTTGGTAACCTAAATAAAATATTTTCTCTACTACCACACTACTCCACCAAGTATCACTAGGGTCTAAGTTTTCAGTCATAGTCCATGTTCCACCAGATGGAGCAAGCCAACTTACAGTATTTGAACTAACCGATAATCTATAATTGTTATTTGAACTGCCTGAATAAGAAAATATCTTAATATAATAGGTGCCTGGTTTTAACACATTTGACATTGACTCACTAGAATTACCTCCGTTAGTAGAGGAATTAATTCTTTGATTGCTTGAGTCATATAGCTCTATATCATAATCACAGGTTGTAGGAATATTGGTTAAATTAATAGTTACATTTGAAGTATATTCTAAATCAAACTTATACCAGTCTACATCACTAGTATTATGAATATTTGCGTCTAAAACTCGATTATTACTTATCGTCGTAGCATTAGTCATACTATTATTGGGTTCATACATGTCTTGCGTAGCTCCAGGACTATTTATATACAAGGTATAACTTCCAGTAACTGAACTATTATAACCTCTTACTTTTACTATGTATGAGGTGCCTTGAACGAGATTATAAGTAATCCTAAAATTCAATCCTTCTCCTGAATCATCATCAAATGTTAATTGTGTCCCAGAGGTATTATATAAATGTCCGTAAGTATCGATGCTACTGGATGTGAAAATTTCAAATACGCCTGAAGTATTTGCAGTAAACCTATAAAAATCTTCTTCCCCAGCAGTAGAGATTGACCCTAAAATTGGTATATTGGGCGAAACATTTACAGGTGAAGAAAAAGTACTATTAATTTCAACCATTAAATCTTTATTATTATTTTTTTCAGTTATACTTTTATATACTTTTTCGTAAAACTGATCTTTGCTCTTATTGTCATTTGCTTCAACATTATTATTATATTGTACATATTCATTGATAATACTAATTGCATTATCTAAATTTAATAATCCGATATGGTTACTTAACATGCCGTTTTTTCCAAATGCCTTTGTTTGCATGATTATGTTTTTTATATCATCATTTGTTGCCTTTGTATTTTTATGTAATAAAATTGCACTAGAAGCTGAAACAATTGCAGCGGCATAAGAAGTCCCATACACATTTGAAAGCGTATTGTCAGTACTGATGATATTAAGATTTTCCCCCAAAGCTAAAATATCAACTTTACTATCACTTGGAGAAAAAGTCGAAATTACTCCTCTTTCATCTGAAGATCCAACTGATATGACACTGTCGTATCGAGCTGGGTATTGGGTTAATATTTTTTCTCCATTACCTGCTGAAGCTACTAATGTAATACCATTTGCATATGCTTTGTCAATTACCTTTTCCATGATATTTGATTTAAATCCACTGGAAAATGACATGTTGATAATATCAATATTATTGTCAATGCTCCAATCTATAGCGGCGATAATATCACTAAAATAACCTTTACCCTCTTTATTAACTACTTTTAAATTAATTAACTCTGCATTCGGTGCTACTGTATTAATTACTGTAGCGATATTTGTACCATGCCCATTATAATCTGAATCATCTTCGTCTTCAACAAAGCTATGGGATTCTGTGATTAAATTACCTATTGATGTAGTTTTGCTTATTCCTGAATCAAGAATTGCTATTCTGATTCCTTGACCAGAATATCCCGTAGCATTTGAATGTAAGTTAATAATGTTTTCTCCTACATCAAGAGATTTGAAATTATCTAATGAAACTTCAAAATCAAGTTCTATATTATATATAAAGTCTTCTTTTTCTAATTCTTTTATAACTTCATTAGAGGCTTCTATCTGTAGAATTTTATTTTTATTTTTATTTACTTTTATTTTATTTTCTTTCTGATATTTGTCAAGCTTTTTTAAGTCCTTATCGTCTTTTAACTCAAGAATGTATTTGTTTTTTTCCTGTAACTTTTCTATATTCATAATTTTGCTTAAATTATCCTCAAGTTTATCAGATGAGAGTATGTGTATAACTCCATTTTCGTCTACTTTATATTGAGATTCATCCAATCCATCTAACAATTGATTTGTGACTTCATTTTTAAAAACTTTATTATTTGCTGAACTTCCATAGGCTGGAACGATCGTACCAAATAAAATTGAAAGAACTAATACTAATGATAAAAATTTTTTACTCATAATTTCACCTCTTTAGTTTTTTTATATAGCACTTTTATGATTTACTATACTTCAATGTTACTTTTTGTACCGCTATATAGCTATATAGCACTGGGACAAAATAAGATGTCTAACCTTGCTATTGTAGACTCCATCACCCAAGATTTTATCACCTCCATTAATCGATTATATTAATGCTTAGTTATTCAAGAGTTACTATGAAAATTTAGTAACAATACTAAAAATTCTAGGAATATCGGCACTTCTACTCATTCTACTTAGCTCATTTATATTGTGAAAAGCAAAATAAGTGATTACCATAAGTAATACAATAATTGTACTCATCTTAAATAATTTTTTCATATAAATCCTCCTTTTGACATTCATTATTACATATCTTAATGATACAATAGTGAAATAAGATATCAACCCGATTTAAATCGGGGTTACTAATAGGAGGTAGTAAAATGTTTACAACATATACTCTTACAGAGTTTGGATTAATACTCAAAGAAATAAGAATTTCATGTGGTTTAACACAATCTGAAGTAAGTAAAAGTGCCGGAGTACACGAAGATTCTTTAAGAAAAATTGAAAATGGATTAGTTATTCCTAAATATGAAACTCTTCAGTACCTATCAGATATTTATAAAATTGATCTACTTGAACTATTAATAGATCATAAAAGCAATAAAGATTTGTTAGCATTTGTTGATAGAGTAAACGAAGTTATAGTTAACAACAATGTGCAAGAATTGAATTCAATTGTTGAAGATTTTAATGATATTTTGGTTAATGCTGATGAAAAGTTCAATATTATTAATAATAATGAACTCAACATGTTTCGTTTATATCTCAATAGTATAGAAGAATATTTCAAAAATAATGAAAAAGGTTATTTATTAGCTAAAAAATGTTTATTAGAAGCATTATGCAGTATATATAAAAACTTTAATTATCTAGAAATTAGTAATTATAGATTCAATTATTTTGAATTAAGCTTACTTCTCCTCCTCGGAATTGTCTTATTTAATCTCAAAGAATTAGAAGCTAGTACAAGAATTATGGAATTTTCATTAATCAGTTTGGAAGGAATAAGTTCCAAGTCTCTATTGAGAACTCAAATGATTTTAAAACTAATGTACAATCTATCTCATAATTATCATGATGAAGGAAAACACTTAGATGCATTAAATATGGCATCTAAAGCAATTGAATTTGCTCTATCTAAAGACACCCTTTTTTCCCTTCCTCACCTGTTTTACCGGAAAGGAATTGCGCAATTTAAACTTGGCTTAGATGATTACCTTGATAACATTAATAAGTCAATTATTCTTCTCGATATATGTAATAAACAGGATTTAAAAGAGAAATTCATTAAGATTACCGAAGATTTATATAATATTAAAATTAATATAAAAATTAGCTAGTAAAATGGTCTAGTAGGCGCCACTATTCTTAGAATAAAAAAAGAAGGTCTATCAAGGCCTTCTCTATCGTTATTTAGGCAGGTAATTACCTCATTTTTTTATTGCATTCCCATTGCAATCCACCCCAGGGAATATTGAGTCGCATCCACCTAACGCCAAAAGCCCCACCTGGATTTCTTGTCTTTTGAATAATCTGCCAATCCCCTGCTGGAGTAGGGGTAGAAGGCTTTCCAACTGCAACGGGGTAGGTTTTTATGATTTCTGTAAACTGATTTAGCTGGAGTGTCTTTTGATCTAAATCTACAGTTATAGCGTATCCCTCTGGTGGCAAGGGATATTTTTCATTGGGATCAAGGCCTATAGAATTCCATGTATCTGGCCCTACGATGCCGTCGGGACTAAGGCCAAACTCTGCTTGATAATTTCTAACTGCCTCAAATATCTCTTCATCGTATATCCCATCAATAGGCCCCTGATAGTAGCCCAAGCTTGTTAGTCTTTCTTGAACAAAGGAAACATCAGGCCCCTCCATATAGGGGTCCAATAATCTTAAATATCTACTGGCATTTCGCATACACATTCCTCCTCAATATAGTTTACGGGTATGTTGAGGAATGTGTTCTTATGAAATGAAAGTATATGTTTTTCTTCTTATCCTTTGGGTCCATGCAGGTAATTACCATAATCTTTATTGCATATTCATTGGAAGCACCCCTGGGAATATTCAACCACATCCACCTGACACCAAAGCCTCCGGAATTCTTGTCTTTTGAATAATAGGACTTACCCTGCTGGCATATGGGCACACAGCTTTCCAACTACCCTGTATATATTGCTATAACCTATTAATAACATTCATAAACTCTGCCAATAGCTCCTCACTCATCCTCGAATAAACCATACTTATCTGATGGCTGCCCTTAGCGTATTTTGGAATCGTTACAGTACCATCTTGAAATATAGTAATTTTATCCAAATATCCTTCAACTAAGAGTTCTGGACTACTGACTTTGCCATGATATATTAATTCAACCGAATAATAGTCCTTTTCTAAGTCATTGCTTTGAATACCCCTAAACCTTAATATGTTACCCCTAAGCTCCATGAAAAGCCTATCAATCAATTGCTTGTCTGCAATAATTTTTTTACTATCCTGAATTGAAAGCTGCTCTTGGATGGCATCCATTAGCTTCTGCTCCAGCGCCACTCTGGTTTTGTCATCCTTAGCTTCTTCAAAAAGCCTATTAAGCTCCAATATCTCAACAGATTTGGCATTTATACTATCTATGTCTGCCTTTTTCATAACTGCCAGTTGATCGGGCGTATTTATATAATCCAACGAAGTTTTAAAAAACATTAGTGAAATCACAATTACTACCGCCAATACACCACCAACAATTATTATCTTTTTTCTACTCAATTGTACTCACTCCTTCTGTAAATGCCAATAAATCAACAATATTATGATGCCAGAATACGGCTCCAGCTAAACTCAGCTAAAGCTCATGTTTAGACCCTTCAATGCATCAATCATCATTCAGTAAGCCTTTACTCAATACCACGCTTTTATAATTCGTAACTCCCCACGCTATGGTTTCTACATATCTATAGCCTCTTTTTTTATATAAATCGATGAGATGACAGGCTGTTTCTGCAGTATCTAATGCTATCTCCCTAACTCCCATCAGCTTTTTAGCCTCCACCTCTACAATATCCATAAGTCTACTACCTATGCCATACCGCTGTAGATCAGGGACAACGGCGAATTGTCCGACTTTAGCTACAAAGTCCTTGCTATACCATTGAGATTTTTCGGTGGGCTGAGGCGCATATAAGGAAATAGTTGCAGCAATCCTCTGCTTGTATAGACCTATATAGCATTTATAGGCACTTTGGGCTCTTCTCAGGGTTATAGTATCATCTTGTGTAGCAGCTACATAATTTAGCCCCATATCCGCTAAGGCTTTATATGACTTATTTAGAAGCTGGGTTAATTCAGAAATAGAATCCTCCTCTTTTAGCAACCTAAATTCCATAACCTCTCCAGCATTAAAATGATATGCATATATCTCGTCAGAATTCATTTATACCCTCCATTCTAGCCTTTCGCCTTGACCAGCGAATTGTACTTGTGGACCTATCATACTTCGTACTTTATACCCTTCATTTAGGTAATATTCCACTAAAAGCACTAAAAACCTCTAACAATTAAGCCTCAGCTTTTCTTTTCCTGCACATTCAAACTGCGTTTTAACATCAAAAGGCTCCCATAACCGGTGCTATAATAGCTATGGGTGAGATCATGAATGGTTTCTATTATGCGGCAGCCGGATTATATTGATACCAGCCTAGAATACAAGCTGGGAATTTTTAAGCTCTTCTTCCATGGATTGCTGGTGAATGAAAAAATAGATTAAAATTTTAAAAGACCTTGAGGGCCAAATTTCCCAAGGTCTTTTAACATTTTAGTAAATAGTACAACCCTTTGACTTTTCTAAACTTCACGAAACAATGTAATTTTTTCTATGAAAAACATATTATAAAAAAAGAGGTTTAGGAGGTCTGAATATGGATAATTTTACTGCTGGCATATCCCTAATACTCACAGGCATCTTTGTTTGGTTTGTAACCTATAAGAAATATCATCTCTTTTGGGATTTTTTTGATGCAAAGCTGCTGCGAAGATTCTTAGGAGATACCTTAACAGCATATCTTTTATACCTTGTCAGTGTGGTATTTATAATAATTGGTTATCTTCTATTAAAGGGTTTTATATTATGACATAGAAAAGCATTTATCCAGTAGCTGTGCTAAAACCGCTCACTGTGAAGGATGCTAAGGGATAAATGCTCTATATCAGTATTTATGGACAAGTCCTTAACATGTTTGCTCTCTTTCTCTTACTAGTATAGCTCCGGCACACTAACCGGCGGCTTCCGGATTTTTGTTGCCTGCTCAAAGCTATAAAGTATTTCTATCAGTGTTGCTTCATCCCACTCTCTGGCTAAAAACTCAATGCCCACTGGCACGCCAATTGGCGCTGTGTCCGTTGGACTTGTGAAGCCTGCTGGAATAGAACATGCTGGAAAACCTGTAACTGACCCAATTACCCCATTTCTCTCCACCTGTGCTTCTCCAACCTTTACAACAGGCCGCTTCTGATGGGGATAGACCATAGCATCTATACGATATCTGGCAAATATCTCTATGACTTCATTTCGTAAGGCATTTCTCTTTGCCAGACGTTCATAATACTCAGGCGTGGTTGTACTCAAACCGCTGGCGGTTTTGATGTTGTCTTCAATTCCCTTGTGATATTTGCCGGATGCAATGACCTCTTCCAATGAATGCACCTTGGACCCTTCGCCAAGCTTTTGTAGGTATGCATCTAAGTCCCGTTTAAGATCATGAAGGTGAAGGCTTACCTCCTTAACCAGCTGATCTGAATTTATGTCCTCGGAAATATCTATCAGTATTGCTCCGTTATCCGCTAAAGCCTTTAGGCTTTTTTCCGTTACTGCATTTACTTCCTGATGTATTTCCTCCTGACCAAAGAAGCTTCTTAAAACGCCGATACGCTTTCCTACCAGACCATCCTTCTTTAGATGCGCTACATATGACACTGGCCTTCGACCGATTGACCATGCAGTTGCGCCGTCATTTGAATCATAACCACTTATAACCTCCAGCACCTTTACCGCATCCTCTACGCTTCTGGTGATGGGGCCTGCTGTGTCCTGAGTCAAGGAATAGGGTACTATGCCTGTCCTGCTCACTAAGCCTATTGTTGGTCTAAAGCCGATAACACAGTTGGCTGAACCCGGTGATCGGAGGGAATTTATTGTGTCGGTGCCGATTCCCACCATGCCGAAATTAGCTGCAATTCCTGCTCCTGTACCACCACTGGAGCCCCCGGGGGTTCTGGTTAGGTCATAGGGGTTAAGGGTTTGGCCCAAAATGGAGCTGGCAGTTTCACCCCATACGGCAAATTCATGGAGGTTAACCTTAGCCAGTATAATTGCCCCAGCCTCCAATAATTTGCTGGTGATAAAGGCATTTTTCTCAGGGATTACCCCCTCCAGGCTTAAGGAGCCGGCGGTGGTTTCTAGGTCTGCCGTATCGACATTATCCTTTAATAGGACCGGTATACCATGCAATGGTCCAACAAAGCCCCCTTCTTTAAATTTATTATCCAATGCCTCTGCTGCCTCTACTGCCCTTGGATTCAGCTTTATTACGGAATTAATTGCTGGTCCCTGCTTATCATATGCCTCAATTCTTTTGATATAGCATTCAACAAGGGCCTTAGCTGTTAGCTCTCCCCTAGACATTGCACTGTGAACTTCGGCAATCGTCGCCTCTAAAGCATTAAATTTTATTTTATCCACTATTAACCCTCCTATATATGCTGAAAATGCAAACCGTTGCTTGGATTTCGGAAAACGGTAAAGACTATCAGTTATTTGTAATTCTAATGTCATTGTATTTTCAGTATATTCTCTCCATTATCGGTTATCAAGGGTAAAAGTGAACAAAATGCTATTGGAGCTTTTGTAAAAGCAGTTCAAATTCCTTTATGTAGATATCCACAATTCTGCCTGCAATTTCCTCGGCCATCTTCTCTTGATAAACATGAGAGGTCTGATTACTGTCATTTAGCATTAACAGCCAATTTTCTTCATTTTCTATTAGCTTTTGTGAATATGCCTCCCGAAAAATAACCTTTGGAGAATTTTTATCCACTATGCCTATATCCTCAAGATATTCCTTTGTAGTTTTCCAAGAAAGCTCATAAGTAAATTCAAATCTCTGTATAAGTCCATCTCTTATAACATCACCAGTATCCTTTTGCTTGAAAACTTCAGCAGCTTCCTTCAGGCGTTGAAGTGCCTTACTAAAATTAAATAATTTATTCTTTAGTCTTGTCATATATCACACGCTCCTCCTTAATGATATTTTCTGATAAAGCTTCTTCAATGTCATCATCGATGAATATAATATCTATTTTCTTTAAAGTATTGATTTCTTCAATTTCTGAGCTAAATAAAGCTCTATCCTTGACTGTAAGCTGCGCACCGAATACAGCTATATCATAATCACTTCTTGGCGAATTATCACCTCTTGCTCTGGAACCAAAAAGCACAAGTTTATCGATACCATATTTAATAGCAATTGCCTTTATCTCTTCCAATACATAGTCACTCATTTTCAATCTCTTCCTTTATCCAAATTTTGTTATATGTCACTATATTAGCATATTTATACTTTAGAAACAACGATGTACTACAATAGCCACTTCATAGTAAGCAAAAAAACACAAAAGGCAGATAGACAATCTGCCATCCACCTTCTAAAAGCTCTACTTTTCTTGCAATCCCTCATGCAGGGAGTTTAACAGTACGTTATTGGGGTCTTGACTCAACTCCCATATCATTGCTCCCCCCAAGCCCTTACTTATAATGTATTCTCCCTTTGCCTTCATGGATGCCTCATCCTCGTAGCTGATAAAGGTCGAGCCATTATATAGCCAGGGCACCATTGCTTCAGCATTAAAATATCTGATGTAGCCCTCTGCCCCCAGATATTTTTCAGCAACACTGGCATAGGATATTGAGCCACCTCCCGAATGCGGCTGATACACACCTTTATTTACATTTGAAACCCCATTAAACCTATATCCATAGAAGGGAACCCCCATCACTATTTTTTCAGCCGGTACACCTGCCTCTAGCCATTGATTAATGCTAAAGTCCACGTTCAGCCTTTGCTGCTGTGTATCATCTGAGCTATACAGGGGAGCATTAAAGCCTGTATTTTTATTCCATGCCCCCTTCATGTCATAGGTCATTAAATTAATATAATCCACATATTGCTGCAGCTTACCAAGCTCTATTTTCTCCAAATAATCCTCACCTGCCCCACCGGCAAAGGATAGAATATAATCCTTACCGTCTTCAGCGCCTTGAGCCTCTAGCTTCTCCCTTAAGCACTTCATCAGCAAAGTGAAATTTCTCTTATCCTGAGGCCGTTTTACATTTGAGGCCATACCACCGCTGACAGGATATTCCCAGTCTATGTCTATGCCATCAAAGCCATGCTCAAGGATAAAGTCCACTGCACTGTCTGCAAAGTTATTCCTGGAGCTCTCCGTCAGGGCTACGTCTGAAAATCTACCTGACCATGACCAGCCTCCTACCGAAATGATAAGCTTCAATTGTGGATTTTCTTCCCTTAGCTTTTTAAGCTGTTGTATATTTTTTATATCTATATCAGGATAACCCAGTGTTAGCTTCAAATCTTCGCCAATATTGGCAAAGGCATAGTTGATATGGGTTAATCCACTGACCTCGAGACTTTCCGGTGTAAAACCTGAGTAGGCAGCCCATGCGGCATAATAGCCGATTACCTTTGCATCAGCTATAGGTCCTTGTCCCTTTGGCGGAGTTAAATTCTCATCTTTAGACCTATTGGCTAAAACTCTTGTGCTTAGAAATACCGCTATAAACAGTATAATTACAAGACCCAATACCAACAAATCCTTTCTTTCAAATGTTATCTTTGACATATGCTTCTCCTTTAGATGATTTCCTCTTATCAGACTTCGAAAATATACTTAACATTACAGCATTTGCCCTCAACAAGAAAATGCTTTACCACACTTTTCAATGTTAACAATAATGATATTTTATGTCAACCAATTTTCGCAATAATCATGCTGGCAAATTTAGTCCTAAAAGAAGAAAGAGCTAATCACCTTTAAAATACAATAAATTAGCCCGTTGGACACCCAGCAGTAAGCTTTAACTTTTTGTAAACATACCACTCATCTGCAATTATGCAATTTCCTTAATTACCAAATAACTCCATCAAAGAAGAAAAACATAGTAGAAACATAATATTATAGTAAACGCTAAGCTCTTGCTTTTAATTCTCTATTGATTATTTCAATAAGCCATTTTTCTTCACCGGGAATTCTCTCCCAGAGCCTTGCAGCAGCCATCGGCAACAGCCATGCTTTTATATCCTCCTGTCGTAGCTTCGACAACCTTGTATATTCCTTTATGTAACAGGAGGACAGTATCCGCTTAAGATGACCTGAGAGCATTTTAATCAGTGGTGGTGTACCCTCCGGCATATATGGCGTCGTAATAATTAAAATAGTTCTGGCGACATCACTAAGAGGGCTACCATAGTAGGTATTTGACCAGTCTATGACCACCGCCCCCCCATTACCCTGAAGAAGAATATTATCGGGATGAAAGTCACCGTGACAAATGTTTGACCCATCAGGCAAAGCCCCTATATATTTAATTATTTGCTCCTTTGTAGTTTCCTTCAGAGCTTCTGAGGCTTTTATTGCTGTCATCATACCACTTTTATTTAATGGTAAATTATCTGCTTCTGCACTATGAATATGATAGTGCAGCTTTGCCAACTGCCTTGCGTACTTTAATATTCTCCACGGTCTCCTCATTAAAGTCGCCAGCATAGATTCCCCCTCTATTTCCTGATATACAATTCCCCTGCGATTTTTATACGCTATAATACCGTATACAGCAGGTGAAGGAAGTCCAGCATGGGATATTGCTGTTCCTACTGTCGATTCATATTCAATCCAGTGTCCTGGAATATTTTCAAAAAACAGCTTTAATGCTTTGCCCTGCTGCCATTTATAGACCTCCGCTGTCATCCCTTTACCTAATAATACCCCTACGGTCATATCAACCCCTCCTGCGATCAATATCTTAAATCTTACTCAGCCTAAATCTCTAGCTCTAAAGCCCCTTTTTCTAACCCAAGAGCTGCTTCCAATTGCTGCTGCAGCTGCCTTAGCTTTCGAGCCGCAATTTTCTTAGCTTCTGTTTTATCCTCTGCCTCCACCAGCAAGGTAAATATTCTACTCTTGTATAGACTCGTCAAATACAAATACAGCTCTGCAGCATCCTCAGAATTCTCTGTATGAAAGATGTCCTCCTGAAGCCCTTGCTCTACTATGTCCTTTAGCAAAGGAAAAGAAGCCCTATATACCTCTGTATTTATCCTTAAGGCTAATTTGGCATTTTCTTCAGCTTGCATCAACCGATAATATTTTTCTCTATATTCTAAGTTATCCATATGATATTGAATGGCCCCTTTCATAAGACCCTTAAGCTTTTCCAAAGCATTTAAATTTTCGTTTTCCGCTAACCCCTGAGCGATTCCGACCAATCGAGCTGCCTCTTGTAGCGCAATCGTCTCCAATACCTCCTCCATGGATTTAAAATAATAGTAAAAGGCCCCCTTGGTTACACCTACCCTTGATATGATGTCATTAATCGAGGTCTTATGATAGCCTTTTTGATAGAATATGTCCAATGCAGCCTCCAGCAGCTCCTTTTTTCGTTCTTCAGCATCCTTGGATATCCACATGGCTTCACCTCCTGTCATTCTCAATTTTACTCTGAATTTTATCTATAATCAGCAGGGCTATAGTATCCATATCCTGTCTTCTGCTTAATTTTTCCACTGCCGCCCGCATTCCCCCAGCTATTTCAGTGCTATTCAAAGCAATATCTATCTCTTTCTTAAGGGCATCCGCTGAAAGCCTTGTCTTTGGTATCGGTGCAGGTCCAATATTGCACCTCTTCACCAGCTCTCCCCAATAAAATTGATCGCCATTCTGTGGCATTATTAACTGTGGAATTCCAGCCAATAATGCTGTATGGGTTGTTCCTGCGCCCCCATGGTGAAGAGCTGCCGCCATATAAGGAAATAGCTTATGATGAGGCGCTTCGTCTACTACCAAAATCCTGCTGCTTGTTGACTCGTCACCCAAGCCTGCCCATCCCCTTTGAACAATGGCCCTAATCTTAAGCGCATCGACAACCGCCTCAATCATTTCAACCGTCTTCTGGGCATTGCTATCAGTTCGACTTCCAAAGCCTAGAAAAACTGGTCTGCTGCCTGAATTTATAAATTCCATTATAGCAGGACTGAGGGCTTTGTCCTCCAGCAGATGCCAGTAATCTGTTTGAAGGTACTCCTCCTTGACATCTGTTGGAAGGGCTACAAGGGCCTTGTCTGCCACCAAAAGTATATTTTTCTTATATAGCCCTGAAAAATCCTTTAAAGCCTTAAGTCCCACTGCCTGTCTATTTTTATTGATAAATCTTCTGCCGATATTGTTGTCCTTAATATGATTGATTTTCCATAGCAGCTTATTGAGTAATGCGCCATTATTCTGCCGTGAAAAACGCCAAGGTGTGATATGACGAGACTCAAACACCTGAGGGGTATGCCACACTTGATAATAGGGTATATGATACAGCTCAGATATTGCCTGTATGGCATAATTCCTTGCACTTCCTATAATAAAATCAGCATCCTTCGCCATCTCCGCCAATGCACTAAAGGGAGCGGAAATTTCACGATCCAGTACTTCGATCATTTCATTTACCGAGGGCTTTCCTTCTACTAATGCCACCATTTCGTGATAATCAAAATCCACAGTTTTACAAGGAATATTGAAGCTCCCGCACATGTTCTCAGCGTTTTTAGGCACCAGCATCGAAGCCGCCACTCCTTGTCTTCTCAGAGCTTTAAACAAGGCTATGAAGGGTCTTATATCTCCCGTTGTTCCCATTGGAGCTAATATTATCTTCATATGCAGACCTCCTAATCAATAGAATATTCTAATAGCATTTACATACTTAGGGTATGTTTATACTAACAGTATATTCCTTCATATGAGCTTTGTCAAAGCTTTTATGGGTTGCAGCTTGCTGCTTTATAATAAAGGCGGAATCTAAGCTACTCAATTCCACCTTTAAACTAATGCCTATCCCTATTATTTACTTAATCCTAGTTACTCTGCTCTCTTTCTCTAATTATCTTCTTGGCATACCATCCGCCGAAGACTGCTACCACTGTAATATTGAAATATCTGACAGCATATTGATATGGTGTTCCCTGTGTATACGAAAATATATAGGAGAAGGGCGGCATTGCCGTCACCACCATCATTGCTATAGCAAATATCAACAGGCCAATAAGGAATCTTTTCTTTTCTCCCTTGTGAAGCCTTTGCTTCTCCAGCTCCTCAGCATTGTAGACCCATTTTACAATTTGATTGATACCCATAATAACCAGCACAAGGATTAGTACACTTAACAATATGCCAAATAGTGCATTGTAGGCTTCAACATGATTTATAAAATTGCTCACTTTTTGGAGTCTCAGCAGTATTCTTATGATAAACAGATACGGTACAATGCATATCATCAGCTTCGCATGAGGATTTAAGGTCTTCATCCATTAAACCTCCTCTTTAATATTTGCTGCCCTACGCCCACTTTTATGCCATTCCTTCAGCTATTGTATTAATCTTCCGTCCCCATATGATTGAATTTATGAAGGGCAAATCGTATGGTGCCATAGCCTATTTCCGCCGGCAAAGCCGCCTTAAGCTCTGTTAATCTGCTGTTGGGATTCTGTTTAATTGCCTCTGATATCAAGAGCTCCTGTTCCTTTGATAAAAGTCTTTCCATTTGAAGGGCCATTCCCTTTTCAAGACATTCCAACAGATGTCCCTCTATTGTTCTTACCGTCAGCTCCCTTTCAGCAGCAATTTCATCTATGCTTAAGCCATTATTAAAAAGCTCATAAGTGACTGTTCGGGTATCTATCTTTGGTTCTCTTTCTTTACGTGTTCTTTCGGTTACATGATGATCACTGTCTACCCTTTTGGTCATATTGTTTTCCTCTATATAGGTCTGTATTACAGCTATAAAAAGGCCCCCATATTTTTCCAGCTTGAAGCTACCAACCCCCGGCATTTTCAGCATTTCCTCCTCCGTAGCTGGCAGTCCTGTCGCCATTGCCTTAAGGGTGGCATCTGAGAAGATAACGAAGGGCGGTACCCTGTGGCTTTCCGCCAATCCTCTTCTTAGCTCCTTCAGCTGGTTAAACAGGTCTTTGTCCAGGGCTACATCCTGCTCCGTCGGTTTCTCTGCACCGATAGCCCGCTTTATATATACTTTCTTATTTCCCTTCAGAATATCTACAACCATAGGTGTCAGCCTTAAAACGGGGAACTGATCCTCTGTCATAAGAATATAACCCTCGGCAATTAAAAATGCGATTAGCTCCTTGACGGTTTCCTTTGAATATTCCTTCATAATACCATAGGTACTAAGCCTATCAAAGTTAAAGTCCTTTATTCTCTGGTTCTTACTGCCTCTAAGGACATCAGCCACCATTACGCTGCCAAAGCGTTCCCCCATTCTATGAATGCAGGAAATTATCTTCTGCGCCTCTACAGTAATATCCTTTGCCTCTATTTCGTTATTACAATTACTACAATTATTGCAATTCTTCTCTTTATGTATTTCACCAAAGTACTCTAATATGTACTCTCTGAGACATTTATCGGTGTTACAGTAGTCCACCATATCGTTAAGTCGCTGATAATCCCCGGTTTTATCCGTATCACTGCCATTCTCTATTAATAGCCTGTTTGTTACAATGTCCGCCGGGGAAAATAGCAGCGTACATTCTGCAGGCTCTCCATCCCTGCCGGCCCTGCCGGCCTCCTGATAATAGCTTTCTATATTCTTGGGCATATTGAAATGCAATACATATGAAATATTGGATTTGTCGATACCCATACCGAAGGCGTTGGTGGCCACCATTATTTGAAGCCTATCGCACAGAAAATCCTCTTGAGCAGAGGTACGGCTCTCCTCCGTTAGGCCTGCATGGTATTTTCCCACGGCATATCCCTTATGCCTGAGCCTTTCATATAACGAATCCACTGTTTTTCTGGTGGAGGCGTAAATTATGCCGGATTTATCGTGGTTTTTACTAAGATATTGCAGCAGCTGTGTCAGCTTGTTGGCAGGCTTTAAAACCTCAAAGTAGAGATTTTCTCTATCAAAGCCTGTTGTCAGCGTAAAGGGCTGGTGTAGCCTTAACAGTTTAATGATATCGGTCTTAACCTCTGGTGTGGCTGTGGCGGTAAAGGCTGCTATCACCGGCCTATTTTCTATGACCTTAGTAATACCATAAATTTTACGATAGCTTGGTCTAAAATCATGTCCCCACTGAGAAACACAATGGGCTTCATCAATTGCCAGCATCGAAATATTAATTGACTGAATCAGGTCCATAAAGCTATCGGTTTCCAGTCGCTCCGGTGCTACGTATAGCAGCTTATATTTGTTAGCCCTTGCCCCCGTCAGTACTTGATTAAATTCTGAAGTCGTCAAGGAGCTGTTGATATAGGCTGCTTCAACTCCCATTTGACATAGGGTATCCACCTGATCCTTCATTAAGGAGATCAATGGAGAAACAACGATGGTTACACCCTCCAGCATCAAAGCCGGCAGCTGATAGCATATGGATTTTCCTGCTCCGGTAGGCATTATTCCTAAGACATCCTTACCCTCTAGAATATGCTGGATGATTTCCTGTTGTCCTCTGCGAAAGTCGTCATAGCCATAGTATTTTTTTAAAAGCCCTTTGGCCTTTTCATCCGTCATTTTTTCACCCAATTTCTTGAATTTTTGTATAATTCTATTATAGACTAATGAAATGTCCTTTACAAGCACCAGTAGAGAAAGGGAAAGCTTTGATATTAAAATTGACTCTATTGGCAAATTTTATAGCTACTTTATTTTTCGTAGCTGTCCATACTAAATAAAGGAGATGCTTTTATTAAACCATGAAAGGGGTAGATCAGATGAGTTTTCGGAAATATGCTTTATCTGCTGCACTTTCGCTGGCATTACTGACGCCGGCTGCTGCTAATGGACATTTGAACAATCCTCCCAGAGATACCTTCCCAAATAGCCAGTTGGTAACAACGGCTGCAAGGGCGGCGGCTACAGAATTGTACGCAAATCCGGATACAGAATTAGCGCCTGAGGTTAAAGCACAAATGAAGGCGCTGAAGGAAAAGTTCAAAAACGGAGAAATAACCAAGGAGCAGTTTCATCAGGAAATGAAAAAGCTTTTTCCTGAAGGCTATGAGCCCCACAAGGGTAGAGGTCATCATAAAAAGCTGTCTGATGAGGACAAGGCAAAGCTCCAGGAGCTAAAGACAAAGTTTGATAATGGGGAAATAGACAAGGAAGAGTTTATAAAGCAAAAGAAGGCGCTATTCCAAAAGGATTCTACTGAATAGCAGCATAGCTTAAGGTAATAAGCCTGAATAATAAGCATCTCCTTTAATATAGAGAGGACGTGGAAAACCACGTCCTCTCATACTGCTGAATAGTGCACATAACTTTTACTTAAGCGAAATTAACAGGTTCTGCGATCTGCATATTTATTATGGAGAATATCTCTTTATTGATAGCTTATATTTGTTATACCTATACCTACTCATAAGTCTATCAATATATACAATTTTTATCCCATACAAAAGTATTGTATAATACTCTATTATGGGGGCAAAGGATAAGGTATCCTCACGGGCTGCAAACCCGTTGGCCTGTTCTAGAACAACAGGTGTCGGTTCAATTCCGACTTGCTCTCTCCAATTCTTATTTTTTTATAAATCTATATTTTTCCTAGTATTGACAAAGCTTATTCCTCTGTCACACTTAGCTGCCAACCAACACCAAATTGATCTGTTAAATTACCATAGCATTTACTCCAAAAGGTCTCCTGCAGCGCCATGTTAATTTCTCCCCCCACCTTTAGCTTGTCGTATATTGCTTTTATTTCCTCAATACTGTCGCTTATAATGGCAAGGGTGATATTATTTCCTTGAACAAAAGGCATGCCTGGCGGTGTATCTGAAAACATTACCTTAGTACCATTAATAATTAAGTAGGTGTGCATGACCATCTGTTTTGCTTCTTCACTTAATGGAAATTCGTCATTATGAACATCACCAAAGCGCATTATAGGCTGTAGCTCTGCATTAAAAACCTCAGAATAAAATGCTACTGCCGCCTTACAATTCCCGCCAAAATTAATATAGGGTTGAATTGCCATATACGTCACTCCTCTTCATTATTTAAGCAGTGGCTGCTTGTACTTTATTCTTACCGCTTAATCGCATCCTAAATCATAGCTTTGAAAAATAAACCGTAAAGAAGCATTAGATGCTTAGAAACTACTTAATGACGAAGTGTATCTGTTATTATTTAAGCGAAAATATACTTAAATAACAAGTACAGACCCAAAATTGAAAAAAGTATGATTGTCCCTATAGCCCTGCCCATGAAAAATTTTCTCAACCCTTCATCTCCTTTACTATCCCTTTTAAACACCAATGCCCCCACCACCAATATACTTCCAATAGCTATTAACATCGGCAAAAAATTTGAGGAGGAATTTTTATTCAACGACATTCCTAGTAAAGCTCCTGCAGATAATATCAAAGCACTAATTATGAAAAGATGCTTTTTAATCTTGTATAATACCTTTTTATCATTACTGGGTCTGCTCCCTCCACCTGTATAATCCTCCAGCTCTTTGCTGCATTCTTCACAGTCCTTTACGTGGGCCATAACCAGCTCTACGCTTTCTACGCTGGCAACATTATCCTTTACTAAGGGAATTAAATCTAAAATCACATTGCAGCTTTCCTTCATATCAAGCCCTCCTTCTTCAAAATAGTCTTAAGCCATTTTTTTGCTCTAAAGTCTATGACTCTTGCTGAGTTTTCGGTTATGCCCAGTCTTTCAGATATTTCATGGTAGCTTATCCCATTAATCCTCATATCTACGATTGCTTGTGTCCTAAAATCCTTCGTGCCTAGCAGCGTCTTTATTCTATTTGAAATTTCCTTTGTAATGCATTGGTCTATAATGCTGTCAGCTACATAAATATCCAGCATATCATTGTACGCTATGGATTTTCTTTCTCTTCTTAAGTGCTGAAGCCACAGATGTCGAGCAATGCTGAAGAACCATGTTTTTATCGATGCCTCTCCTCTAAAGCCCGATAATGAATAAATGGCCTTTATAAAGGTTTCAGATAGGAGGTCCTCTGAAAGAATAGGATCATGGCTGATGCTTAACAAATAATTATAGATATCCTGCTTATATAAATGGTATAGCGCTTCAATTTCCCTCACTCATCTTCCTCCCTTCATAAATTAGTCCCATTGGATTAAGAAATATTACAATAAACTTTCATTAACTTAAAAACAATAAAAGAGACAATGGCATCAAATTAAACCATTGTCTTTATATTATCTATTATATATTAAACTATCCAGTTTTTAGCATCGTATTAAGCCCCAGCTTCATAATTAGTCCACCAGCTTAAACTTCTCGATAAAACTATTTAAGTCCTGCGCCAGCTGAGCAAGATCCTCACTTGCAGATGCGATTTCTTCCATAGAGGCTGTCTGTTGCTGTGTTGCTGCAGAGATGCTTTGAATCTCAACATTAATGTTCTTGGTCATAAGCTCTAGACTTTCTGTTGATTTTGATACTGTTACGCTATTGTCCGTAACCCGATGACTTGTATCAGCAATTTCTGTTATTTGTCCGCTAACCTGATGTATTAAAGCGGATATATCCTCGAAAATCCTTTTAGAGCTGTTTGCAACATCTATGCCGCCATCAACTCTTTCGATATTCTCAGACATTGCTCTATTCGTTGAAACGATATTGCCATTATTTTCGTCAATTAAATGATTAATTTCCTGAGTTGCTTTTTGAGAAGCCTCCGCCAGCTTCCGCACCTCCTCAGCCACAACTGCAAAGCCCTTACCTTGTTCTCCTGCTCTAGCAGCCTCTATGGCTGCATTTAAAGCCAACAGATTGGTTTGTTCTGCAATATCCCTTATTACCTTAGTAATTTCATTCATTTTGTTTGAGCTATAGGTAATAGCTTCTAAGGATGATCGAACCTTTTTCGTACTATCACTGATATAGTGCATTTGATTTAACACCTTATCTATCGCAGCTTTTCCTGTATTCGTCTGAGATGAAACCTCACGGCTTAAGTTGTTAATTTCTATAGTACTGCTGGAAACGCCCTCAATCATCGCCGTAATTTGCCCTATATTGGCGCTTGTCTTTGCTACCTCCTCCAACTGCTGCATTGAACCATCTGCAAGAGTTGTTGAAGATGCTGCAATGTGCTCTGATGCCATTGCTGATTGCTGTGAAATAGCTGTCAGCTCCTGTGAGGATGCCGCCACCTGCTCTGCTGACTCCATTACATTCTGAAGAAAACTGCGGAGGTTATCGATAAGACACTGAAATGCATTTGCCAAAGCACCTATCTCATCTTTACGATCCAGATAGCTATCCTGAACATTTTTACTAATATCCAAACCGCCTATAAGCTCTGCATATTTCGATATCGCCGTCACTGGTTTTGCAATTGTATTCCCTAATAAAACAGCTATGCCTCCTGCCACTACAATAGTGGCCAAAATTACGACAGCCAGCTTTAATATGGCATTCATAACTAAAGCATCAACAAAGGCCTTTGATACGCCTACATAAAACATACCTACAACTTTGTTATTCTTATCCTTGATGGGCATATAGGCAGTTTGTGTCCTCTCACCTGCCACCATAGCCTCACCTATGTAAATATTACCATTTTCCAAAACATTCTTTATGATATAATCCGAGGCCTGTGTGCCAACGGCTCGCTTTCCCTCCAGCATTACATTTGTTGAAACTCTGGTATCCTTTAGAAAAATAGTGACAGTATTATTGGTAAGGCTACCTAATGAATCAACAATTTCTGTGTTATCATTAATTCTGAAGGTGCCTTTATAAAGTATGTCTCCATCTATATTCCAATCCCCAGGGTATTTCAGCTCAATTATCTCCATTGCTGTATTTAAATCACCTCTAGCCTTTTCCTCCACAGCACTTGTTATCGCTTCCTTTATGTCCATTATAGAGAATATGCCTATGGTGCTTGATACTAATAGAATAATTGCAGTTATGCTGATAATTATTTTGTGCTTAATGCTCTTCATATAAAGCCTCCTTGTCACTTTTATTATGTATGTCTCAAATGAATACCCCTTCAGATTTTATTTAAACATCCGACGATCCTTGTCAATATTTGTCGATATTTGTATTAATAATAAATTATATTTATATATATGTAAATATACTATTATATGGTAAATATAAGTAATGATTATATTGCAAAATATACAGCACCTCTCCTATATTTATTTAGTGCCATTTTATAATTTTACTCAATAAAAAACTCCCCCCATATCTTCAGTTAAACATATTTACCTAACTGCCAGTATTTGAGGAGAGCTTATCACGTCACAGTGTATTTAATTAACTATCATAAATTAACCGAAGAAGGTATTGAGTATTAATAGTCCAACAAGGCCTACCGCCCAAGCTATGGTGGTAGTGACAGACCATACTCTTATTTGCTCCTTAACATTTTTGATCCCCAGCATTCTATTTACTACCCAGAAGTAGCTGTCATTGAAGTATGAGAATATTAAGGAGCCTGTACAAGCTGCTAAAGCTGCAAAGACCGGATTTACCTCCAGACCCACCATCATAGGCGCCGTAATAGATGCAGCTGTAACCATGGCTACTGTCCCGCTGCCCTGTATCAGACGCACCGCAGACGCCACTATAAATGGAATCAGTATAACCGGTAAGGCTGTATTGGCAATTAACTCCGCCAGATAATTTCCTGTACCGCTGTCTCTTAATACGGTTCCCAGCGCACCACCACCGCCGGTTACAAGGATTATTATGCCCGCTGAACGAATTCCCTGCTCCATCTTTTCAATGGTTTCTTCCCTTGTATCCTTCTTAGTTAACCCTAAAATTGCTATAATCAGACCGATTCCTACAGCTATAACCGGTGTACCCAGGAAGGTAACTGCTGAAGCCAGACTACCCTGAAGCTTTAAGACATTTGCTGATACAGTATTTAAAAGTATCAGTATAACAGGAATTATAATAGGTGCGAAGGCCATAAAGGTTGAGGGCAGATTTTTGTCTGCTGCGCCATTATCTAAATTTTCATAGACCGGCACTTGATACTCAGGTCTAACCCATGTATCACCATCCCCTGGCAGCTGATAAATCTTTTTACCCAAATAACGTCCATACAGCATGCCCGATAGTGTCATTGGAATAGCCAACACTAGGCCCCATAATAGCAGGCTGCCCACACTTACGCCGAATATGCCTGCAACACCTACAGGTCCAGGGGTTGGTGGTACTAATGAGTGGGTTACCACCAAGCCCAATGCCAAAGCAATACCCAGAGAAACCACTGACTTTTTTGTCTTTCTGGAAATGGCCTTAACTAAAGGCGATAGGATTACAAAGCCAGAGTCACAAAATATCGGTATAGATACTATAAAGCCTGTAATTGCCAATGCCAGCTCTTCTCTTTTTTTACCTAGAATCTTGATAAAGGTCAGCGCCATTCTTTCTGCGGCTCCAGAGGCTTCAAATAGCTGCCCCATCATTACCCCAAAGCCGATAATAATACCTATACTACCTAGGGTGCTACCAAATCCATTTGTAATGGAGGCCACTACATTACTTGCCGGCATTCCCCCAACTAAGCCGGTGACAGACGCTGCAATTATTAAAGCCAAAAATGCATGAATCTTGGTTTTTAAGATTAAAATCAGCAGCAGTATGATACCCAAAGCTAAACCTAAAACCATTTGACCACCTGAAACGTTCATTTTTAATACTTCCCCCTTATAATTTTTATTGTTATTTAATTGTCAAAACGTTTTCATTTTCCTTCTAATAGAACACCTAATGCAATAAGCTTTAGGCTTCTATTATACGTTGAAAGCATCTATCTTTTAAAATTGGGACCGTATTTTGCCGCCACCTTTATTGCCTCAATCATACTGACCGCACTGGCTTTTCCTGTGCCGGCAATGTCAAAGGCTGTACCATGATCTACTGAGGTTCTGAGGAATGGCATATTGTTGGTTAATGAGATTGTTCTTTCAAAATCCACCATTTTCGTAGCGATATGTCCCTGGTCATGGTAAAGGGATAATATGGCGTCAAATTTGCCCTTTAAACCAAAATGGAAAACTGAATCAGCCGGTACCGGCCCAACAACATCAATACCCTTTTCACGTGCCGCCGCTATGGCTGGAAGGATTTCATCCACTTCCTCTCTGCCAAACAAGCCATTTTCACCGCTATGGGGGTTTAATCCTGCAACAGCCAGCTTTGCATTTAAAATTCCCAATCTTTCAAGGGCTTTATATGATCTTTCTATATAGTCAAGCACCCTTTCCTTTTTTACCAGATCGCATGCCTGACTTAAGGATACATGGCGGGATAAGAAAAATACCCTCAGATTATCCACCTCAAATTCTGTTAAGGGATCAGCTGTATTGGTAAGATCTGCCAAAATTTCTGTATGCCCTATATACTCAATATTTGCCGCCTTTAAGGCTTCCTTGTTAATAGGTGTAGTGGCTAAAACATCTATCTCGCCCTTCATGGCTAATTCAACGGCCCTTTTAATATAATCAAAGGCGGCCTGCCCTGCCATAGCTTGAACCTTTCCATACTGAAGCTGCTCAATTGCCACATTCTGCATATCTATTAGATTTAAAACACCCTCTCTGAAATCACCCTCTGAAACCTCGTTAACTATCTTGATTGTCAGCTCAACATCAGAGATTTTCATGGCCTGAATTAACGTCGCTTTGTCTCCGATTACTACTGCTTTACATAGCTGATGTATATATGCCTCCTTCAAGGCCTTAACTACAATCTCAGGACCGATTCCTGCAGGATCTCCCATTGGTATTCCTATAATTGGTCTTTTCATAACGTATTACTCCCTTCTGTCTTTTTTATGTTAATAGTATTCATTAGAAATTTTGGTCAGCAGATACTCTATACAATCCACCATTGCCCTATCATTGCCAACTAAGCCCCCCTTTGTAATGATTGGGGTACTGCTATATTCGCCGTTGATTATTCTGCCATAGGCTGCAAGGGGCAAGACCTCATCCTTAACCTCTATGCCGGATGAGTGAATCTCCCTACAAACCTCCACGGTGACGTCTCCACCGCTGGTGTATAGACCACCAATAGAGCCCTTACTCATTTCCATCATTTTTGCTGTGATTTTACCTAAACCATTAGCAATCCGATTAGCAGCCTCCTCCTCGGTAATTGAAAATGCAGTACTGACCGCTTTAAGATTTAGAACTTTGCTGCCATTTGTGGTGGTCCCCAGAACCTCATAGCCTTCTATTGCCCCCTGCAGCTCATCGACAGCTCTATTGATCTCTGAATCTATTTGCTTAGGATCAAGCAGCCTTTCAGGATTTACCTTTACAATAAAGGGATTATGCTTCAGCTTCAATTCCTCCAGCTGCCTACTGGTTTGCTGAGTAACACTGCCTACTGCAAAGAAGACCTTTTTACCAGTGTGAATATTTACATCCTCTCCCACCAGCTGCTTTGCCAGCTTTGCCGTGAAGGGGCCTGGGTCCACTGCAACAACCTGCGCTTTAGTGGCAGCTGTAGCCCTGGCAATTGTTTCTATTTCTTCATCTGTAGTGGCATCTATAATAATGATTCTGGCACCCTTGTTCTTTTCTGCCAGGATCAACGCCTCAAGTGCTTTATCACCCTTTAGCACCGCCTTAAGTGCTATAAAACCAACCTCATATTTTGTCTGTGCCTTTATAAGCTCTATGATGCATGAGGTATTTACAGGGGTTTTAGGGTCTTTGGCAACGTCTGTCTTTTCCAATGGTATCGAATTTACCATTAAATAACCCCCCACGGAAATTCTGCCTGAGGTGGGATAAGAGGCAACGACAATCGCAATTTCCTCACCAGATAGTGTATCTAAAACAGCATCTATCTCGGCTCCAATATTTCCTCTGAGGGTAGTGTCTATTCTTTTGCTGAAGAGCTTTGTTTCACTACTTTTAAAATGCTGTACCGTAGCCGCAACTATCCCATAGGCCTCTTCCCTTAGCATCCCTCTGCTATTTGTACTTATTGAAACGACGTCGAAGTTCTTTATATCATCATTTAAGCCCTGCAAATGTAGATATGTTGCTGCCTGAAAGCCTTTTCTGGCCAGCAATACTCCGGTGGCATTGGCTCCCGTCAAATCATCTGCGATTACAACGACCTTTGGCATTCTTTTCTCCTCCATTTTGCTGCATCAGATTAGATTAAATCCAAGCATAGATTTTTTTCCTTCAATAAATCAATGATGTCACCCTTCAACTCAGAATCTGATATTATCAGGTCAAGGCTGTCTATTGAACAGACCTTTGCAAAGCTTTTTCTTCCAAATTTCGAGCTATCAGTAACCAGCACCCGTTTATCTGCTGCTTTAAGCATCGTCTGCTTGAGCTTTGCCTTTTCGATATTCGGAGTTGTGATGCCATACTCAATGTCTACGGCACTGGCTCCAATAAAAATAATATCAGCAAATATGTCCTGAAAGAATTCCTTTGCATAGGAGCCCATCAATGTTCCGGTGTTCCTTTGAATTACCCCACCACAGCAATAAACCTTAATATTCTCGTAGGGATATAGGAAGGCAGCGATCATAACATCGTTTGTAATCACCTTTATATCCTTTATAGTCACCAGTTGCTTTGCGATTTCCATGTTGGTTGTTCCTGAATCCAGTATTATTGTATAGCCCTCCTCCACTAGAGAGGCGGCATAATTGGCAATTTTAATTTTGGCCTCTATATTTGAAGTTGCCTTTTCCTTGTAGGGCACCTCTTTTATCAGCTGTTCCTTTAAAACAGCCCCGCCATATGTTCTGGTAACAAAGCCCTCCTCCTCCAGTATTTGAAGATCCCTTCTAATTGTCATGGTGGAAACCTGTAGCTTTTCTGCTAACTCCTCCACCACCACCCTACCGTGCTCCTTTAGATAGTTGGTAATTTCTATTCTTCTTTCAACCGGCAGCATAATATCATACTCCTTTGTTTATAGTTAACATTTTATATAACATTATTGTTCGTTTGTGTTTATTATAAACAATAATGAACACGTTTTCAATCCCATTTTTTAAAATTTTCGATAATTTAACTGTTATTTTATTAACGATATGATTTCCAATCTTTAGCTATAGCCTCTAGCAAACGAGACCGTTGTATATCATCATGACGGGCTTATATCCTTTAGTTTATACAAAGCTAAAATATTATCCTCCCCGGTGTCTAGGCAATACATAAAAAAATTAAACAAATTAGCCCGTAGAGTACTAATCAGGAGACCTTTGCCTTTATATAAGCATCCTGCTCATCTTTATTGTACAAATTTCCGATAGTATATTATTTCCCTGTCATGGCTTTTAAAAAAGCGTCTATACACCAAAGGTGTTTGATTACGGTTTTTAATTGAACTTTATACACAAAAAAAATCAGATGAACACTTCACCTGATTTTCTTTAACCGTCATTAGCTCTATCCTATAATTAAATTGTAAAAATATATTTAGGCGGCAAGAAAATCTCAATAATTTCCTGCCCTGCCTCAAATAATTCTGCCCATTGCTCTTTTGTCATTTCCCACTCTATTAATTTCACATCTGCTGAAGCACCCAAGGGCTTTAAATAGGCCGTCCCACCTCTAGGATTTTCAATATATGAAGCAATGGTACACTGCAAAACATTAAAATCAAAGCCTTTGTTGGGTTGGATGTCGTAGGACCTAATACCAATGTAGGAGGCTTTTCCTTGTTTTTCTTCTGTTTTAATAATTATTCCCCAATCCAGTGATTTAAGATCTCCGTTATTATCCTGCTCTACCCTAAAAATGTTTCTGCACCCCATCAATTGGGCTGCAGCTATAGTCGGAGGTGCTGAAAATATCTGCTGTTTTGAACCGTTAGCTACAATAGCCCCTTGGTCCAGTATAATGACATCATCACAAACATGGTACACCTCATCCATGTTATGTGAGACAAATAGAGTTACACCATTGAATTCAGAAATGGTATCCATTAGTTGCCTTTCCATTTGGCTACGGAGATGATTATCTAGCGCCGAAAAGGGCTCATCTAAAAGCAGCACCTCAGGCTCCACTGCTAAGGCTCTTGCTAAAGCAACCCTCTGCTGCTGCCCGCCGGAAAGCTGTGAAGGTAAATGTCCCTCTAGTCCCTTAAGCTGCATCATAGCTATTTTCTCTGTAACCACAGCTGTCTTTTCCTGCTTTGACAGTCTCGATAGAGCAAAGCTGATGTTTTCCTCAACTGTCATGTGCGGAAAAAGGGCATAATTTTGGAATAAAAAGCCTACCCTTCTCTGACGACTAGGGAGATTTATGCCCATTTTAGAATCAAAAAGTACACGATCATTCAGCACAATCCTGCCACTATCGGGCTTTTCAAGCCCTGCAATACAGCGAAGTGTCATGCTTTTCCCGGAGCCAGAAGCCCCCAACAAGCCCAGTATGTTTTGCTGAGCCTTGAAGTCCACATTCAAATTAAAGCCCCCAAGGCTTTTCTCTATTTTAACAATCAGTTCCATAGGTCTTCCTCTTTACCCTCTATAATATTTCTGCTGCTTGTCCAGCCACAGGTTCATGGTTAAAATTACAGAAAAAGACAAAACAGACACCAGTACTACCCAAATCATGGCCTTAGACATATTACCACCTTGAGCCGCAAAATATATTGCCAAGGGAATTGTTTGCGTTTTTCCAGGAATATTTCCCGCCAGCATCAGGGTTGCACCAAATTCCCCCAGTGCTCTGGTGAAGGCAAGTATAGTGCCTGCTGCGATACCTGGCCAGGCCAGGGGTACCTGAATCCGCCAAAATATCTTCCATTCTGAGCTACCTAGAGTTCTGGCAGCATTCAATAGATTTGGGTCAATTTGCTCAAAGGCTCCTCTTGCGGTCTTATACATTAAGGGCAGGGCTACGATTGTGGCAGTAATAACCGTTGCACTCCAGCTAAATATGATATTTGTCCCCAGCCTTAACAACAGCTTACCGATGGGGCCATTTCGTCCCAAAAGCAATAGAAGAAAAAAGCCTATTACCGTTGGCGGTAAAACCATTGGCAGCGTCAGTATACCATCCAGCAGGCCCTTCAGCCTCCCCTTATACTGGAGCATTCCCCTGGCAATTGCTAAGCCTGCAAAAAAGGTTATCGCAGTCGCTAGCCCTGCTGTTTTAAGAGATATCCATAGGGGTGACATATCAATCATCATCATTTGCGCCTCCGTTTAGTTAATATCCATTATTCATTAATAGCAAAGCCATATTTCTCAAATATTTTCTGAACCTCAGGGGTTTTAAAAAAGGCTACAAAGGCTTTAGCTGCCTCCACCTCTTTGCTATCCTTGATTACAGCCACGGGATAAAGTATAGCCTTATGGCTTCCTTCAGGTGCACTTGAAGCGATCCTTACCTTTGAGGATATTTGGGCATCGGTCCTATAAACAATACCAGCATCTACCTCTCCCTGCTCTACCCAGGTTAAAACCTCACGAACATCCCTTGCAAATACAGCCTTAGCCTCTACAACTTCCCACAGCTTTATATTTGTCAAAACCTCCTGAGCATATTGTCCGGCAGGAACACTACCAGGATCACCTATTGCTATCCGCTCCACCTCAGCGTCACCCAGTGCTTCAAATTTCAAATCTCTCGAAGCATTTTCAGGCACAGCCAGCACAATTTTATTTTCTAAAAGCTTTTCATAGGTACCTTCAAGCAATAAGCCCTTTTCCTCCAAAGCATCCATCTGCCTTGTGGCTGCCGAAAAAAATATGTCCACCGGAGCCCCCTGCTCTATTTGCTGCTGTAGTGTGCCTGAGCTGGCGAAGTTATATGTAATTTTTACATTTTCCGCCTCCTGTTGATACAATCCTTTGATTTCTTCAAGCGCATCTGCGAGACTGGCGGCAGCAGATACTGTTAATTCAATGGTTTTTGCTGATCCCTTACCTTGAGATGAGTTGGTGTTGGTACAGCCAAGGCTGATCACCATAAGCACAAGGGCTAAAATAATAACTGATATCCCTTTAAATTTTATCATAAAAACCTCCCTAATGATCTTATCAATAATGATGCCACATAATCACGCATAACCAATCATTTTATATTTTTAGGACGCTATAGAAAAATACATCTCGAGATTTACCTCCGTTTAATAACAAGGCACTAGTTGCTTTTTTTATGCATTCTTATGTTATGTCTGCTTTTACTATATTATAATTTTTCATCTTTCATTTTGCAATAAAAGGAGATTATAAATCGTTGGCTAAGACTAGATAAGCTTTAGGGTTGGTCCTCCTGCTGCAGTGGCCTGAATGCTTGGATTTCAAAGGGTAATCCACGACTACATACTGTTGACCAATAATTGCAGCAATTCTTAGTATTTCAACTTTTCACTGGTGTATTGACATTTGATTAACGAATGAATAGAATATAAAAGAATTTAATGTCTTCAGAAACAAGGACAGAGGAGACGGCATTCTTTGTGCTGTCTTTTCTGTCCTTATTTTGTTGCATATTTCTACTAAGGACTAATATATTATACAAACAGCATTGTGCCTATTAAAAGTGCACTAGGAAGGATGAAGCCCATGAGTACTGTGATAAAAAGAAATGTTGTACATTCAGAACCTAAGAATTTGAGGCGAAATATTGGCCTTGGGGATGCCATAACGATGGTGGTGGGAGTTGTAATCGGCTCCGGAATATTTTTTAAATCCTCTTCGGTTTTTGCCAATGCAGGAACACCACTACTGGGGATTCTTGCGTGGGTATTGGGCGGCGTCGTTACAATAGCCTCTGCCCTAACGGTAACGGAAATTGCCACTGCGATTCCTAAGACCGGAGGCGTATTTGTTTATCTTAAGACCCTTTATGGTGAGAAATGGGCCTTTTTATTTGGATGGGTTCAATCCATTATTTATGTCCCAGGGGTAACAGCTGCGCTGTCTATTGTCTTTGTTACTCAAGCAACCTTTTTTATACCAATGTCAGGCCTTCAGCAAAAGGCGGCAGCCATAGCCTTGATATTCTTTTTAATTATGCTGAATATTTTGTCCACCAAGCTGGGCAGTAAGGTTCAATTTGTGTCTACAATTGCAAAGCTGATTCCTATATTAATCATCATTATCTTTGGTCTACTGAGGGGAACAGCTGGTGGCTTTACGGCAGTTGCCTCCACCGCCAAGAGCGCAACCGGCGTAGCTGGCTTTGGTGCGGCAATTTTAGGTACTCTATGGGCCTATGACGGTTGGGTTGGCATCAGCAATATGTCGGGAGAGATGAAGAACCCCGGAAGAGATCTGCCACGAGCTATTATCATCGGACTTACAATGATTATTGCAGTTTATTTATTGATTAACCTGGCTATTATAAACATTATCCCTGTAGAAACCGTCATGTCCTCAGCTACCCCTGCTTCAGATGCGGCTATAGTTCTCTTCGGCAATGGTGGTGCTGCCTTAATTGCAGCCGGTATCATGATCTCCATATTTGGCGCTTTGAATGGATATTTAATGACGGGCGTAAGGATTCCCTTTGCCATGGCTCAGGATAGGCTTTTTCCTGCCTCAGAAGCTTTGGGAAAAATAAATAAACGAACCGAAACACCGATTAACGCATTTATCTTTACCGGAGTATTAGCAGCACTCTATGTTTTAAGCGGTTCCTTTGAGGTGCTGACTAATCTGGCAATGTTTGTTGTATGGTTATTTTTTATAATGACAGTTGCAGGTATATTTATTTTAAGGAGTAAATTTCAGCACTTGCCCAGAAGCTATAGGGTTCCGCTTTATCCCCTTGTTCCTCTGGTGGGTATTGCCGGGGGAATTTATATCATAGCCAGTACACTTGTTACCGATACGCAATATGCTCTATTTGGGCTGGCCATTACAGCCGCAGGACTTCCTGTCTATATGCTGATTAAAAGACATCGCAGGGTGGCTTAAGGCTCTTAACAGACTCTGCAACACTAATAACATGCATAGCCCTTCCAAATAAACAGAAGACACCGCAAGGTGTCTTTCTATATTCTAAAAGGTTAATATTTCATCCCATTTAGCCAATTCTTGGCTGTCATTACCAGCATGCCTAAGTGTTGCCCTTTTAAAATCGCTTAGTTTTTCCCTTGCGGAAGCCGCCCACTTTATTACCTCTCTATCCTTAACGGTTGAGGTGCCTCTTATTAGCTCCATTAGTGCGGCATCATTTACCATAATAGCGATAGGAGACTCCTTGTATGCCTCCATATCCTTTAAAAAGGTTATAAGTGCAAACAGACTAACCAAAGCAGGCTTCTTATAATCCTTAAATAGTGATCTTTTTAAAATTTCATTGCCGTCCTCAAACACACGATATCTTATTTCAATGTCCTCGCCCTCATAAAAATTCGGTATTCCTGCTAAATAGGCTGTTATCATTTTAAACCTCCATTATTTTTCATTTTTTTCTTTGTGTTTTTAGCTGTAGATCTTTGGCCTACGCTGGTCTTACTGGGTTTGTAGGTTTTGCTGCTGGATTTACCCGATGAACTATGCTGCTTCTTCCTGTCATTGACTTTTTTATCTACAAGCTCTCCCATATAAAGCTCTTTTTCTTGAAGACTCAGACCAAGTTTGCCGGTCATCCTTTTTAATATGTCCACCTCTCGATTGGTAACAATGGATATCACTTTACCCTCCGCCCCCATTCTGCCGGTCCGTCCGGAGCGATGGATGTATTGCTTGCTATCTCTTGGGAGATCGATATTTATAACATGGCTTAGCCCTTCTATATCCAGCCCCCTGGCTGCGATATCAGTGGCCATTAGCAGCTGAAACTTACCTCTTCTAAAGCCATTAATTGCCTCCTGCCGCTGAAGCTTGCTAACCTCCCCCGCCAGCATTCCCAGCTGAAGGCCCTTGTACTCCAGTCTATCACTTAGCTCAGATATTCTATTCAAATCATTAATAAAGGCTAGGGCTTTAATTCTTTCAGAGGACCTTACCAGCTTCCTCAATATATCTATCTTTTCTCTTTCCTCGCACATTATGTAGAGATGCTCAGTTTTAGGAGGCGCATATTCCTCCTTTTTTATAGAAATCAACTGTGGCTCCTTCATAAGCCTTTTACCGATATCCTCTGTGGTATCCGAAAGGGTGGCGGAGAAAAATAAGAGCTGTCTATCCCTTAAGGTTGTCTTTATAATGCTCTCCAGGCTCTCTAAATGCTCCTGGGCTATCATAACGTCAAACTCATCCACGACAATGGTCTTTACCTGGTGCATTTTTAGCTTTTTAATGGTGATAAGCTCCGTGATTCTGCCGGTGGTTCCGACAACTATGTGGGGATGCTTCTTTAAAGCATCCAGCTGCCTATTGATGTTGGCATTGCCAATAAAAGCCGCGCTTATGATTTTACTGCCCTTGGTCCACGTCTCAATAGTTCTGTGAATTTGCATTACCAGCTCATGGGACGGCGCCAGAATAACCACCTGAGTTCCCTTTTTCTCCTCCTCCAGCCTGTGCAGCAGTGGCATTAGGTAAGCCAGTGTCTTGCCGGTTCCGGTGGGGGACTCTACGATTAAATCCCTTCCCTCTAAAATTAAAGGTATCGTTCTTTCCTGTACCAGTGAAGGTGCTTTAAAGCCAGCTTCGAGCCATGCCTGCTGAATATATCTCTTTAACTCAAGACTTGAGGGAAAATTCACTCCCTCTAATGATTTTTCTCTATCCATAAATGCAATCCTTTCTAGGCTTCAATTATTCTATAGTATATCACTAGATATTATATCTATCTTGCCACAAAATAACAATAGTCATGCTTTCACCTAAAGGAACTTTCCTACGAAATAGAATGACTCCTTAGACATTTTTACCGTTACGGGGTAAAGCATATCTAAAGAGTCTATAAGCTACCAGTCCGAAGCAGAGGTAAATCCCATCATCGACCGGAGCAGCAATCTGCCCTGGTGGTGGGAATCGCCTGTATATTATCCGGAATATGATTGATATCATCAACTATCACAAATTTACCGTCAAGCATCCCCATCCAGCAGCTAAAGCTAAGCTCTCCTGTCTCCTGTGGGGTGAATTCTATCAGATTAAAGCCAGGTTCAATTTTTTGACTTATATTTAGCTTTGGTATTATGATCTCATTATTGCAGGTATTCACGGCATCCCCCCGCACAACCCACTTAACCCTTTTGCCCTTCTCCACTATAAAATAATTTGGTTCATATCCATTAGCATTGGCATAGGTGGTTATGGATTGAAAGCCGTTAATCATTTCCGGCAGAACAGCATCACTTAAACCTATCCCCTTGTCTATTAAGCCGTTCAAAATAGGCCTCCCCTGTAAAATTAAGCCTCTGTTGATTATAATTAAGCCTAAAAGCACCACTATGATGCCACTGACCCTTTTAAGCTGTTTATTTAGACCACTGCTTATATATCCGCTTAAGGTACCCAGCCCCAGCATTAAGGGAACTGTTCCTATACTGAATATCAGCATCGCCATGGCTCCCTTTAAAGCGCTTCCTGTTCCCAATGCATATAGCTGCATAGTCTGAAGGGGACCACAGGGCATGAACCCCGTCGCAAGACCAATAACGAAGGGAGTATTGCCCTTTTCCTTATATTTAGATAAATCCAGCAGCTTCGGCAGTCTGATATATTTCCTCAAAAAGCTAAAGGTATCCAGCATACTTAAGCCCAGCAGCAGCATGAATCCACCTGCAAATATACTGATATATCCCTTTAACTGAGGGGTAGGGCTTATAATAGCCCCCAGCCCACCTACTATGCCCCCTACAATGGTGTAGGCCAAAACTCTGCCGGCATTATATAGCATAGCGGTCTTGATGGGATTATTGAAGGTCAGGCTTTGGGAAAGCACGATACCGCCACACATGGAAATACAATGCAAAGAGGTTAATAGCCCCAGCACCAGCAATAGACCGTAGCCTGCCCCTTCTTCTAGAGTAGGTATATTGTTAAAGCCTATAGTATTTTTTATCATCAAGTAGAAGGCCAGCATTACTGTCACACCGATTATAAGCTTTTGATGAGATTTATTCTCTTTTCCACCCTCTATAAGCTCTGCTTTATAGCCCATGGCATCAATTGCAGCCATCAATTCCTCTAAATTGTCAGTTACACAGGTAAGCCTTCCCTCTTCATAGGACACCCAAAGCGCTTCTGGCTGCAGTTTAGCCGCAGCCTTTCTTATCCTATCGCTGCAGCTTCTGCAGCTCATACCCGATATTTTCAAGGCTACATATCTTTTCATCCGAACCTACTCCTTTATGCTTCATATCATATATTCTAAAGCATTAATATTAAATATATATCAATTTAAGGATTTTCATGCATATTAAATTGGTGTCAAGGGGTGTCAAGGGGACCGGTTCTATAGAGGTGTCAAGGGGACGAGGTGTCAAGGGGACGGTTCTATTGTCACCTTTTCATGTCATAGGAAACCTTCATGATTTCATGTCTATATATAAATAAGCAGCTGCCATTTAGCAACTGCTTATTTAAAAGGTAATAGAGGTTGGTATTTTTAGACAGTCTCGTTTAGCATCTCAACAATTTTTCTTACAACTTCTGCAGTAACCCCTGCACATCTTTCCTTACGCTCTGGGTCACCATAGGCACAGCCCTGTACCTCCATAAACTTACCTACAGAATCTATACATAACGCTGATTCAGCTACTGTAGTAGGAAGGTTCAATCCCGCTGGTTGGAAGGCTGGGAATGGCTCTTTTTTGTACCAAGCCCATAGATCGGATACCATTTTTTTTGCTGTATCGGTGTCACATACTGAGCCTATACAGGCTGCTGCAACACCAAGAGAACCACATAGGGTTCCTAGCCCTGCATATCCACCTGCTGCGTTGGTAAAGGCTTCTGTAGGGATTTGGTTGAAGGGATACCCTACTTCATCCGCTAATGTACCGAAGAACCCTTCGGCTACACCGTAGCCTCAGCCAGCGCCTGTCTTATACGCGTCATATGCTCTTTGCTCTGCCTTTGCAGCGTCAAGCTTTACATATGGGAAGGGCCATTCCGGCTTACTTGTATCCCCTACAGCAGGTGCATCAGGTGCAACTGCAGCAGGACTATTACAGGCAGTAAGTATGCCTCCCATTCCACCAAGAATAGTTACACCAGCTACGGTTTTTCCTACTCCCTTCAGGAAATCCTTTCTTGATATCTGTTTGTCATTTTTTTCGATTGTCATTGATAAAATTCCCCCCTTTAATTGTTCTCTAGTGCCTCGTTGCAATTAAACTTAGGTTAAGCCCCGAGATGACATACATCAAAGTGCAGTCGGATGTCATATCCAGTCCCTTTAAGGCTGATTGCACCGAGCTATATAGCGTCTAACCAGATAACTGATGATTTAATTGCGACGAGATACTAGCACTTGAATTCGTGTAATGACATCAAATCCCGTTCTTGTTAATATCCTAACATACATAAGGGGGTTATAGTCTATAAGACTTATTTATCATGGATAATAGTTATTTATGTTAGTTTAATATTTAACAATTGTAGTTTTAATATGATTCCTTTTCATGTTATAATAATTTATGAAAGTGTATTGATAAATTCTATGGCTTAATATAAAGCTATTTGTATTCCATATAGACTATGACTATTTCCACAAGGAGAGAAGCTTATGAACCTCCAATATCTAAAAGCCTTTTATATAACAGTAAAACTAAATAGCATATCGAAGGCTGCAAAAGAGCTCCATCTGACTCAACCGGGTCTAAGCATGCAAATTCAGTCTTTGGAAAAAGATTTGGGTGTCACACTGCTTACTCGAAGCAATAGAGGTGTGGAGCTTACAGAGGCCGGTGATGTGGTATTTGATTATGCCGGTACCATTTTATCCATGCAGGATAATGTAGAAAGGGATTTGCAAAATCTCAAAAGTAATAAAAAGGATTTGATTATAGGATCCTGTAAGGCAGTAGGTGAATACGCCCTCCCCTGCAGCATATACGTCTTCAAGCATGACAATCTAAATATTGACATCAATTACACTATCTCCAACTCTGATGATGTAATGAAAAATCTAGTGGACAGAACCATTAATATAGGTATTGTTCACGGCAGTATGAATAAAAGAAATATTAAGCTGGAGAAAATAACCTCTGACAGATTATTGCTTGTAACCTCCCTCCCAATTATGAAAAACAAGGTTACCCTTAATGAGCTGAAATCTCTGCCCTTAATTTTTAGAGAGGAGGGCTCCGGTACTAGGGACACCATCCTTCAGCATTTGCTTACAAAAGATATCAAGCAAAAGGACCTCAATATCCTTTATGAGCTGAACTCTATGGAGGCGATTAAATCCTCAGTGATCTCCGGCAAGTGCATCTCCTTTATCCCTGAGTTAACAATAAAAAGGGAACTGAAGGACGGTATTCTTCGAGAAATTGAGATTGAGGACCTGAATATTCAAAGCGATTTCTACATTGCCTATAGAGAGGATCATCAATTTACAGCCTTTGAAGGCAGATTTATTGATTTTATTAAGTCCTCCAAGCGGGGCTTCTGTTAAGATGTGTATTAAAAAAGCAGCCAAGCGATGATGCCCTTAGGAGGGTCTTCAACGCATGTGCTGCTTTCTTCTATAAAATGTATTTAAATAAAATCTTACTTCCTATCCATGCCCCAACAAACATAAATGCTGCAAAAACCCATCCATGAAGAGAAAAGGATGGAATTGCACTGAAATACGCCCCGATATTGCAGCCAAAGCTTAGTCTTGTACCATAGCCCATTATGATGCCACCACCCAGCGCAAATAGAAATTGCTTGATGTTCTTCACTCGCTTCCACTTGAACTCCTTAGCCCAAAGGACTGCGATGAGAGCACCTATTATTATAGCAATGTTTAAAACAGTATAGGTATTAAACAGGAAGCCCTGTCCAGCCTTTAATCCATATTCATAGGAGTTATTGAAATAATACCAGTCAGCAGGCCTGAACCCAAGCCTTTCCATTATTGCAGCTGCCCAGTATAATAGTCCGGTGGTGATGCTCCACGGTGAACCTGTGGCTAGTAGAAGAGATATATTTAGTAATGCCAATAGGATGCCCCCTACCCAATATGGCCAGGGTTTTTTTATTACCTTTTCATAAATACGCATACGACCACCCTTTTAATATTATTTGGCTTTTTCGATATAAATTTCCCATTCTCCCTCTGATATCTCTACGTAGTCAATATAATGCCCTTGCTTTTTTGTCCACTCTACCACGTTTTTTATTGAACAATTATGATCCGTGTGCAATATTAAAACCTCTCCAATTGCCATTTTTTCCAGCTGCTTCAATGCCTTCAGCAGTGGAATAGGACATGCCTCATACAGACAATCCAGCTTATATTCCGCCATAGCTTCTACCTCCTACATTGTCGACATGATATTATTTTTTTTGTCATACCAATCTGCGATAAAATATAAAATAACCAGTAATAACAGTTGTAATAACAGGGCTGGAAAATAGCCTATATGATGGGGTAAGTATACAATCGGCGCTTTAGAAATCAATATTCTATCCCAGAATTCAAAATGTCTTGCACCAATAGTAGTTCCAATTAGAAAACCTATCAGTACCATAACCTGCATGATATAGCCTTCCCCAATTCTCACCAATACCCCTGAGGCACAGCCCCCAGCAATTACCATACCTATACCAAATAGAATTGCTCCAATGGCGGTATGTATGCCCATTGGATGCAGCTGTCCGGGAATCTGCTTCAATTGATGGCTGGGATTCATGAGATAGGCCCTATATTGTATTATAAAAAAGCCAATTGATGAAATAAAAAGCGCCATAATAATTGCCTTTAGCAACGAAGTACTCCCCACCATAATAGGATCCCTAAAGCTGGCAGAAAAGCAGAATCTGGAGCGTTGCATGGTGATCCCCAGTAAGATGCCAATAATCCAATAATAGCTGAAGGACATGTTGTATTTTACAAGGGCAAAATATATCACTAATGCTGCTGCAGTTGCTGCAATTGCATAAGGAAGCTGGTTGCCCCTTTTTTTAAGCTCTGTTTGCCTTTGTCTTTTCAGCTCTTCGATTCTACTGGATGTCATACGCCGCCTCCTTTTCCTAAAAATAAAAAGCTATCACCCTTTGTCTAGGGCTAATAGTATTAAAAAATCTTATGCGCTTTTCCGTGGGGCACAAAGCAGAAAGCCTTTAGCCTTGTATAACCTACTACTTATCTTAATTATGCAATTTCTTTAGTTGATTATATCACAAAAAAGCACCAGCTTATCAGTGGTACTTTTTGTTTTAAGATGACTTTATTTGATTTTATATTTCTTTTTTTTCTGCTTCTCCTGTTATTTCCTTTGTCACGCCCTCGGTATGCTGCTTGAACTCTCTTATACCCTTACCTAATGCCTTGCCCAGCTCCGGCAGCTTGCTTGGACCAAATACAACCAAAGCTATGCCTAATATCAACATCAATTCCCCGGTTCCCAGTCTACCAAACATATTAACCCTCCTAGCTTATACGACTTTGATAAAATTATACCATACTCCACCGATAGATATAACTGTATAATTTACCTCTTATTAATCTCATGTATGTATTAAACAGCCCTTAAATCTACAATGGTGTGAAATTGCAATAGCTTTAGAGCTTAAATATCCCTTCAGCGCTTAACGCAATTAAATAAAGTCTTATAATATATAAGAGTTGATTATAGGTGACGAGGGGACGGTTCTATTGTCACCTTTTATACATAATGATGGCACCAATGCCTATTATTTCTCTGATTTTTCCTTTAAATCCCTTAGAAACGCCTCAACCGCCTCCTCTGACGTGGCCCAAGAGGTTACCAATCTTACAGAGGTGGTATGATCATCTATTTTACTCCAGGGATAAAATGCGTAGCTCTTATATAGCTCCTCTATGACCTCATTGGGAAAAATCGGGAATATCTGGTTGGATTCTGACTCCGTTAAAAAACCATATCCCAGAGCCTCTATTCCCTTGCTAAGCCTCGTGGCCAACGAATTTGCCCTATCCGCCAGTTGAAAAAACAAATCCGCCTTAAAAAGCTCTAAAAACTGTATCCCCAAAAGCCTGCCCTTTGCCAGCAATGCACCCCTCTGCTTTAAGCTATATCGAAAGCTGTTCTTAAGCTTGTCGTTACAAAGTATGATTGCCTCTCCCAATAATGCGCCATTTTTTGTGCCGCCAATGTAAAAGGCGTCCACCAGCCTTGAAAGCTCTCCAAGGGAAAGATCACCAGCATGAGAAGCTAATGCCGATCCCAGCCTGGCACCATCCATATACAGCAGTAAATCCTTGGATTTGCAATAGTCGTATAAAGCCTCCAGCTCTGCTCTTTTATAAACGGTCCCTACCTCCGTTGTATTGGATATGTACACCAATTTAGGCTTAACCATATGCTCGTCGGTATGCTGCTGAAGAACCGCCTCAACTAAATCAGGTGTAAGCTTTCCATTTTTCCCTTCAATGATATTGACCTTGTGTCCGGTGGCCTCTATAGCTCCCGTTTCGTGAACGTTTATATGACCTGTATCGGCTGCTATCACAGACTCAAAAGAACGTAGTATCGATGAAATTACTATCAGATTTGCCTGAGTACCTCCTGATACAAGATGTATGTCTACGTTATTATTATCCATTTTCTCCTTTAAAAGCGCTATAGCCCTCTTTGAAAAGTCATCCTCTCCATAGCCAACATGCTGATGAAGATTTGTTTCTGCCAACGCCCTCAGAATATTGGGATGAGCTCCCTCACTATAATCATTTTTAAAGCTGTATATACTGTCCCTCATGTTTTGCCTCCTCATTTTTTCTAATAAGGATATTATAGCACTTTAAATTTAATTAATTAAGGATATTGCAAAATAAAGAATAGAGGTGGGCTTATATAAAGTAAAAAGTTTCCTGCTTAGTGCCCCCATGGGCTAATTTAAATAATCATCAAATGTTATTAACCATAGACAATGCACGATAAACCTTAACAGAAAAAGGTGACAAGAGAACCGTCCCCCTGTCACCTCGCTAGCCATCCGCCGTCTACAGCCACTGTATAGCCATTTATATAGTCTGAAGCTGCTGAAGACAGGAACACAACAGGCCCCTTAAGATCATCGTTGGTTCCCCATCTGCTGGCTGGGATTCTTCCAAGGATCTCATTGCTTCTGGACTCATCGGCCCTTAAGGCAGCTGTATTGTCGGTAGCCATATATCCGGGAGCGATGGCATTGATATTGATGTTATGCTTTGCCCACTCATTGGCCATAAGTCTTGTTATGCCCATGACTCCGGACTTTGAAGCGGTATAGGAAGGTACCCTTATGCCACCCTGGAAGGACAGCATAGAGGCAATGTTTACTATTTTCCCACCGCTCCCTTGGGCAATAAACTGCTTTGCAACTGCCTGACTCAGGAAAAATACCATTTTCACATTGATATCCATCACATCATCCCAATCCTTCTCTGAGAAATCAATGGCATCCTCTCTACGGATTATCCCTGCATTATTTACAAGTATGTCAATTTTTCCAAAGCTATTGATAGCTGCCTCTATAACCGTTGGAATTGCTTCCATTTCCATTAGATTAGCCTTAACTGCTGCAAATTTTCTTCCAAGCCCCTCTACAAGCCGTTGTGTTTCCTTAAGATCAGTGGAGCCTACACCAACGACATCTGCCCCTGCCTCCGCTAAGCCCACTGCCATTCCTTGGCCTAATCCTGTTCTGCAGCCGGTTACAATGGCTACCTTACCATCTAATCTAAAGCTATCTAAAATCATACCAACACTCCTCACCTTTTATATTAGATACTTAGCCCAATCCGCAGTAACTACGCATTATCGTGGCTAGTATTTTATCCATTAAGCTATCTCAGCTTATGTATTGATGGAATTGTCTAAAGCAATGGTATTTAACCACCTTTATGGCAGCATCCTCGGTTATAAGCCTTGTTTTAAATCTCCTATAGTCAGGATTATTTTGGTGAATCTGATTTATCGCTTTTCATGTCTATTTTTTGATAAAGTAGTCACCAAGCTCATTGTATATCCTATCGCCAAGTCGGTTAAGATTACCATGAAGGTGCAAATTCATCATTTCCTCCAGCCCTGCAGAATCTCCAGATTCTATGATCTCAAAAAGTTGACAATGCTCCTCATACAATCTGTCAAAACGGCCTACTGCAACTATGTCCAGCATCCTGAATCTGGTGTAGTACACCTGAAATTCTTGAATGATCTCCCATAGCTTCGTCTTGTTGGCGTATTCAAAGCATATTGCATGGAATTGGCTGTCGATTTTGTAAAACTCACTTGGTTCAATTATGGGCTTACTAACGATTTCCTCCTGCATTTTCAGGTTTAGTACCAATCTGTCAAGGACCTCTGTCGGTATCTTGCCTATTATCCCCTTTAAAACTGTGGTTTCCAGCACTGTACGCATATATATGATTTCCTTAATAAGATCCAGGTCCAAGAGGGTCACATACGTGCCTTTTTGGGGAACTATTTCTATAAATTTTTCACTGCTAAGCCTTAAAAATGCCGTTTTTACAGGAGTCCTAGAAACATTGTATTTGTTGGCAATCTCATTTTCACTGATCAATTGTCCCGGGGCTAATTTAAGATTAAGAATATCCTCCTTCAATGCACTATATATCTCGTCGCTGTTCATACCTTTAAAATGTACGCTTGTCATTAAAACACCTACTTATCTCAATTTGATTGAAGAAATATCTTCTTTATCAAAGTTTAGAATAATAACATAAAAAAGTCTACATAAAATTAAATACTAGTATTCATGAGTTCTTGAGTACTTGTATTCTTGTATGCAAGTTGAGCTTAGCATTATTTTAACATCCAATCACCTTAATGTAAATATCAACTTTGAATATTTCTAAAAAAGTCCTATCACATATTTTTACATGATATACACATAGACTTAACCCCCTGTTCAATTAAAAACAGGGGGCTTGTAAGAAATATCTGTCTTTTCATAGAATTATTTAATGATTGAATCATCATCCTCAACTCTTTGTGGGTTTGCGATATCATCTTTATATTTATCTATAAATAGCTCTTGATTCGCTGACAGTGTTGCCAGAAATATCTCCTCTACTCGATAGACGCCTTTTGTCATTAGCTGATTATATAACCACTCATGACTTAAGCCTCTTTCCTTAAGGTTCTGGGCCTGTATCCTACCATCTCTGATAATCTCTGTGGATACGCCTTCATTGATTGGTGGGGTGATATTTAAATCCTTCAGAGTCACATTTCTCTTGTCGGCCTTCTTAAGGACACTCAGCTTTCCATGGGGCTCCAATATAGCATATTCTACATCATTATAATTAAATATATCCTTTTCCCTCAGCTGCATCATTAAATCATCTTGATTGTATCTTATCTTAACCATGTTTTTCTCTAAAATCTTACCATTTTGCATAAGCAATACGGGCTCGCCTTCAATCAGCTTTCTAGCTGTCACACTCTTTAATGTAATTATTCCAGTTACCACCACCAGCATAGCCAAAACCGCTGCGCTTACCAACACATAATTCCCTCTAACCTCAGAGGTTACAAAGGCGCCACCGATAGTTCCGAGGGTAATGCCTGTAACGAAGTCAAAGAAGGTAAGCTGTCCCAGTAGCTTTTTACCTATTAGCCTTGATAATATGATTAATAAAATGAATACTATGGTTGGATACAAGGTGGCCTGAAGCAATTCATGGTAATCCAACATCCAATCACCCCATACATAATTTTTGCCAACACTACTTTAGTAACGTAAGCTAAATTTATTATTGGATTAGGCTATTGGTTTTTATTCAGGGATTCCTTTATTAATATTCTTTATTAAGACCTTAATTTCATTTTCCGACATCCCCAGGCTCGTTAGAAATTGACGATGCTCCTTGGGGCTATCTGCTTCAAACCGACTATGCCACTCTAGCATTTGCTCTTCACTATAGCCTAGCTTAATAAGCATTTCAGACCAGCTTTCTTTGCTGAAGCTGGGGCCTTTTCCCACCAATACCTCCTGAGTCAAAACCCGAAGTATTAGCTCCTCCTGCTGCTTTAACTGTATAAGTTCCCTTTGAATTCTGTTTAATCGGGCGATTAATGCCTCAGATATAGGTGAATCCTGGGCCTCAAAAATCTCCTTTATCCTTAAAAGAGGTATCCCGAGGCCCCTATAAAATATTATTTTTTCAAGGGCTTCTGCATCTCCTTCATTATAAAGTCGATAGTTATTAGCCCCCCTTACGGAGGGCTTCAGCAAACCAAGCTTATCGTAGTATAAAATTGTACTTCTAGCTATTTTAAACTGTTTTACCAGGTCCCCTATAGTGTACATATTCTATCTTCTCCCTAAGATATTAGCATAGTGTTGTGCTTTAAATAATAATTTAAGGAATCCTCCCACTTTTTCATATGACTGCAAAATATAGCTTCCGTGTTTTCTTTATGCATAGCCTCTACTGCTTCTTCCTTTAATGCAATAAAGCTATATTGAATATCGCAAAGGGTCACCTTGGCATCAGCCTCGTATAGCTGTATATCTATCAGTACAATGATGTCCTTCATGGTTTTAACAAATTGTACAACATAGCTTTCCTCATCATGTCTTGAAATAATCCAATGGTAGCTGCCATATGCATTACTGGTCTCAAATACACAACCCTTTTCTGCATATCCACCCTCCGAAAATATCATTTTATAATCCCAGCCCTGCAGCCATTCCTTTTCTCTGACAGGGCATAGTAATTTAAATACTTCCTTTATATTTCCCTCGATAGTCTGTTGATACCTGCGTACTAGCTTTCTAGCCTTAACCATATTATCGCTCCTCTCTTTATATGCAGTATAAAGTATGAAGTTATGGTCAGGTCAAGAACAAAAGCCTCTTAAAAGCATAATTGCCTATTCTTAAATCTCTAAAATATTTCTAGAACCACAGGACAATGATCACTGCCCATGATATCACAATGAATTTCTGCATTTTTTAGAGCTGCTTTAAGTCCTTCTGAAACGATAAAGTAGTCGATTCTCCAACCGACATTTCTATCTCTTGCACCGCCCATATAGGACCACCAGGTATAGGCCTCCTCCTTGTCGGGATAAAAATGTCTAAAGGTATCTACAAAGCCCGCCTCTAGCAGCTCTGTCATCTTTCCCCTTTCTTCATCAGTAAAGCCCGCATTTTTTCTATTGCTCTTTGGATTTTTAAGGTCAATCTCCTTGTGAGCCACATTCAGATCCCCACAGAAAATCACCGGCTTAGTTGTCTCCAGCTGCTTTAAATAGCTTCTGAAAGCCACTTCCCAACCCATTCTGTAGTCCAGTCGGGCAAGTCCTCTTTGGGCATTGGGGGTATAGACATTGACTAAATAAAAGTCCTCAAACTCCAGTGTTATAACCCTGCCCTCCTGATCGTGCTCCTCAATTCCTATGCCATAGGACACATTCAGTGGCTTTTGCTTGGTGAATACTGCTGTTCCTGAATAGCCCTTCTTCACTGCGCAGCACCAATACTGCTGATATTCAGGAAAATCCAGCTGTATTTGCCCCTCCTGCAGCTTTGTCTCCTGCAGGCAGAAGATATCAGCATTTACCTCTTTAAAATACTCAATAAAGCCCTTATTTACACAAGCCCTAAGGCCATTGACATTCCAAGATACTAATTTCATAATCTATTACCTCCATGCTATTGTTTTATAGTCATATAATTCTTCATAATACGACATATCCCCTCTATTTTTCTACCATAAAAGTGATGATGGTAAACACTATTTTTACAGGGAAATTATGCTTTTTAATTTCCTCTACATGGGGGATGTTAAGGGGGAGTGCTTGTACCGCATGGTTCCCTGAGCGATAACACTTTCCTTCACAAATGGATTATTAGCGTTTTATAAATAATTAAAGGCCCGAGGAGCACTACCTAAGAGCTCCCCAAGCCTTCAACTTTTTTATATCTTCACCATCATGACATTCAATATCCCCTCAACGTTGCAGAGCATTTTTATGCTGTCCTGAGCCACCTCTGAGTCTACCGCCAATATCATCATGGCTTTGCCACCCATTTGGTTTCTGCTGACCTGCATTGTTGCTATATTTACCTTTGATACCCCTAATATGGTACCCATCTGTCCTATCATTCCCGGCTTATCTATATTCTCCGCCACCAGCATGTAGGGGGTAGGAATCAAATCGAACTGGTAACCATTAACCTCAACAATTCGAGGTTCACCCTTTCCGAATACAGTACCTGCCAGTGTGAAGCTGCCTTCCTTGGTGATGATGTTCACCTGTATTTGATTTAAATAATTTTCCACCTCATTCTTTTTGCCCTCTACAACTGCAATTCCCCTGTTTTCTGCAATTAGCCCTGCATTGACATAATTGACTCTTTCCTTCAGCACCGGTTCAAAAAGCCCCTTTAGAATAGCCAGTGTTATGACTGAGGTTTCGGCCTTTGCCACCTCTCCGCTGTATATGACCTCTACACCCTTTACTGCACTTTTTTGCAGCTGGTGGTACAGCTTGCCAAGGGTTTCTCCCAGTGACAAATATGGCTTTAGGGTATCCAGCTCGTATTTTTGTATTGTAGGTAGATTAACTGCATTTGGTACCATTTCACCCTTTAAGGCGCTTAGCACCTCATGGGCAATAGTTAGTCCTACATTTTCCTGAGCCTCCACCGTATCGGCTCCCAGGTGGGGGGTGATTACCGTATTTTTAAAATCCAGAAGGGGTGAGGTGGTATTAGGCTCATTGACCAAAACATCCAGAGCAGCTGAAGCAACTATGCCCTCCTTAAGGGCCTGCGCCAGAGCCTCCTCCTCTATAATTCCGCCCCTCGCACAGTTGACCAGTCGAACCCCTTTTTTTGCCACCTTAAATTCTTCAGCACCTATCATACCCATTGTTTCCTCTGTCTTCGGGGTATGGACGGTTATAAAGTCCGCCTCCTTCACCAGATCCGCTAGACTTTCCTTCTTCTCAGTGCCGTACTTTTTAAATCTTTCATCGGTAATGTAGGGATCATAAGCAATTACCTTCATATTGAAGGACTGCATTCTTGTGGCAACCAAAGCACCGATTCTTCCTAGTCCCACAACCCCTAAAGTTTTACCGTTCAGCTCAACGCCACCAAAGCCGCTTCTATCCCATCTTTTGCTCTTAATTTCTGCATTGGCCTGAGGTATGTTTCTGATGGAGGACAGCAAAAGCCCTATGGTATGCTCTGCTGCAGATACAGTGTTGGCCTCCGGCGTATTTACAACAATGATGCCCCTTTTGGTGGCCCCCGCCATATCAATATTATCTACACCATTTCCTGCCCTGCCCACTACCTTCAGATTTGTAGCTGCTTGATAAAGCTCCTCATTAATCTTAGTGACACTCCTTACAATTATGGCATCATAATGCTTAATGATCTCCAGAAGCTCCTCCCGAGCTATGCCAAGCTTAATATCCAGATGGATTCCTGCCTTCTTTATTTCCTCAATACCCTTTTCTGCAATTTTTTCCGTTACTAAAACCTTCATTTTACATTCTCCCCTTTTTTCGTATTTTATTGATCCAGAGCTACAACCGACGGAAACCACCTCCTTAGCTTTTGCTTTATTCCTTTAATTGTTTAAAGCTTTATAGCATTAAATTAAAAACCATAAAACATGCCCTTCTTCCGCAGCTATTCATCATAAGTAAATTTAAGATTTATCCCCAAAATATTAAAAGCCCCCGCCCTGACTTAGTTGTCAAGGACGAGAGCAATCTCACGTGGTGCCACCTTAATTTATTATCCCTGGTGCCTCGTTGTAATTAAATCCTTGGTATTCCCTGGTTAAATTTCCATATAGCTTCGTTGTCGTCAGTCGTCATATTACCAGATATGACTTCTTCCTCAATATGAAAATTTTCCTCAGGGCTTAACCTAAGTTTTAATTGTGACGAGGTGCTAGATAATCTCTGCATAAATAACCGATATGCCATCGGGAATGGGTTATATCCCCATCTGCTCTGGGATGGATTCAGCATACCTCAGTACCAATTTCCAGCAACCATTGGCTCTCTATCACTTCGGATATTCCTACTATTTCCCTTCAAAGCATTTGTATATTGTATAATGTATTTAATATTATGAATATTTGTGTTGAATAGTATTTTATAACTTGTCGTGTCATTTGTCAATAGCAATTTCATTAGTTTTTTTATGAAAACCTTTGCATTTTAATAAAAGTTAAATTTATCCCTTCTGAGTCCGCTACGACATTATTTTTCGATTGATCGAAGCTTCATATAGACAGTTTTTTTAGCCGCTAGAAGCTCTTGTACATTTCCTTTTTAACCCCACAAACCGGACATTTATCCGGCAGCTCATCTGTGGTGGTGTGTCCACAGACAGGACAGACATAGATACCATCCACCGCTATATCCCTTCCCTCCTTTGCTGCCTCCTGTGCCTCCTTGAATAGCACCGCATGTACCTTTTCTGCCTCTAAGGCATAGTGAAAGGCCCTCTCCGCACCCTTCTCCTCCTGGAACCGAGCAGCATTTAAGTAGACTGGGTACATCTGCTCTATTTCGTGCAGCTCTCCGTCTATACCGCCTTGAAGATTTTGCACCGTCTTACCTGCGCCGAAAACTGCACCTGAGGTGACAGTAAAATCCTTCTTTTCTTCCCCCAGCTCCCTGAAGTGATTGTCGGCATGAGCTTGCTCTGCATAGGCTATAGCCCTAAAGAGCCTTGCAATATTGGGAAAGCCCTCTTTTTCAGCAGTATTTCCCCACAGCAAATACCTCATATGGGCCATGCTTTCTCCCCCATAGGCGGAGCGTAGAAAATCCGCCGTCATATCATTTTTAACCGTCATCATATTACCTCCTCAAATTTGATATTAAGGAGTTTTACCATTTCTTCTCCATTTTAATCTGATGCTTGCCTTTTCATAAACATCATGCCGGCCTAAATCTGTAACTTTCTATACTGTTGCAAAATGATAGCTATAGCAATCCTTCAGCAAAGCATCTTGCTTTTTCACTAGGATTTGCTTAAATTTTTTGTTATTTTTATGAAACCATTATATAATTGATGTGTCTAATATATGTAGAAGGGAAGTGACAAGGTGAAGCAGCCATACGACAGTAAAAATACAACAAATGAGGCAGAGCTATATGCAGAGCTGCTGGAGCAATATGGCGATAAGCTGCTTCGTTTGGCCTTCATTATGTTAGGCGACATACAGCTGTCGGAGGATGTGGTTCAAGAGAGCTTCCTTGCCCTTCACAGAAGCCTAGGCAGCCTGCGGGGTGATAGCTCCTATTACACCTGGCTGGTGAGGGTCACCATAAATCAATCAAAGAACCTACTTAGGCGCAAAAAAATTAAAAAAATCCTTTTAATAGATGATATCAAGCAACAGAGCAATTCAGCGTCTCCCGAAGAGGCACTGCTGGCCTCGGAGGAAAAGGTAGAAATCCGTCAGGCACTGGCTGCCCTACCCCTTAAATACCGGGAGGTAATGTATCTATATTATTATGAGGAATTAAAAATCAAGGCTATAGCAGAGATTATGGATATGAGTGAGGCAGGAATAAAGACCCGACTGCAGCGGGGAAGAGCGCATTTGAAAAAGCGGCTGATGGAAAGGAGCATTGACTATGAAGCAAAGCTATAATATAAATGATATTACCCTGGACCAGGAGATTAAGAAGGCCTTTGACCACCAGCTTCAGGGTATTGTACTGACGGAGGAGAAAAAACAGGCCCTATCAAGGCTTAAGGATACCAATGATCGCCCTTCTGCCCTACAAGCCTTTTTAGAGAAGGAAATATGTATCCCTATTGTCGGTCTTCCGGCCCTAGCCCTGAGCCTTGTGCTTCTGCTTACAGTTTCCTATAAGACTCTATTGGCCCCCGGAGGAGTACAGGAGACTAATTACCAAACCTTTGAAACTCAATACAATCACAATCTATATATCAGCGACAGACGTTAGTACCAAAGGTAATCTGATTAACTCGCCGGATTGGAGGTAACTATGAAAAAGTATATACGCTTCAAGGTCAAGGACCTTTTAAAGCTCTTTGGTATATTAATGATGATTGCAGCCTTTTTCTATTTATTTTTGCCTAATATCATGTTCTCCATAGGTACACGGTATGCAGATAAGGGGAAGCTGAATATTGCAAAGGGCTATTATGACAGAATTGAAGCCTATTATCCTAATAGCAGTATTAATGCTTCAGCACTTATGAAGGCGGCTGAAATCACAAATGGCAGCACCATAGCTATATCCGCCAACAGCGTAGGCTCACAATCCTATTATGGCTTTGTAGCTGAGGAGGCAGAGGCCTACTATGCAAAAATTGTTGAGCGGTTTCCAAAGACAAACGAAGGCAGAAGGGCCTATACCGTTCTTGCAGCCAGCAGGATAAAACGACTGATAGCAGAAGATGAAGCAGAGGAAGCACTAAATCTAATGAAAACCTATTACAGTGAAATCAATGAAGGCTTTGGCAGCAAGTTATTTTATGATTCCTCTGTAGCTGCTTCAGCCGCCAATGCCTTACGGAGCAAAGGGCAGTTGCAGGAGGCCCTAAATGTTTTAGATTATTATAGCAGTATCACCGATTCTGAAAATTGGGATTTTCTAGAGCTTTCCGCCGCCATTAATGGGATGCTGGGGAATAAAGCAGAGGCAGAGGCTTTGTATCATATTCTACTGGGAAAATATCAAGAAAATATTGAAAGAGATAAGGCCCATAGCCAGCAGACTGATGCCCCTGTAAGCTCCTATTATGTCGAAAGAAAGCAATATGTCGAGAATCAAATAGCGGCCCTTGGCAATGAGCCCATATCCCTAGGTAGCGTATCCGGCAGCATTAGCCTAAAGGGCGAGGCTTTAGCCTCAATCAATGTATTTTTACAGCCCCAAAGGAATGATCAATTTATTATAGGGGGCTCCACAGGTGATGCCCTCTGGGCCATAAGCAATAGTCAAGGAGAATTTAGCTTCAGCCATGTCCCTCCTGGTCGCTATAGCCTCGGTTTGATGATTAGCCCTCAGGCCCTTGGCGAGGTTGTCCTGAAGGGGGGCTTTTTCCCTAAATCCACCCTTTATGTCGCCGAAGGAGAGAGCTACAGCTGGGACTTTGAATTTGTAGATACCATTAAGGTCATATCCCCTGCTGAAAATGCAGAGGTTGAAGGAGAAGCCATCCGTTTTAAATGGTCTGAGGTGGAAAATGCCGCCTATTATACCCTGACGCTGGGGAGCTATAGCGGCAACCTTGGCGGCACCTTTTCCAATTATCTAGATCGGCTCTTTTACACCAATGAAGCGGTGCTTACGGGGCAGGAGCTAAGCTATGCCAATGGTGCCCTTGCTATGGATGATGAAGGCCTGCTGCCGGATAGCATCTTGGGCTACGGCCTTCCCGATAGCAAGTACTTTTGGAGCGTCAATGCCCATGATGAAAGGGGTAATATCATTACCTCCTCCAATGGCTATGGCAGCGAAAACATCGACTTCCGCTTTCCCTATCGAGAGCTGACGGCGGGGGATAAGCTTTTGATGGATAGAAGGCTGGCGGAGGCTATCGCTGCCTATGAGGCTGCAATAGGTGAAAATCCCACCGACAATTATTCTAGGGCTATGCTGGCAAAAATCTACAGCATTTACGACACCAAGGGCTATAAGTATACGGATTTCAACAGGGCTTTGGCCTATTATAACCAGCTTTACAGCAATACTAAAGACCCAGTATTCTTAAGTCATTTGATAGATATCAGCCATAATGCGGAGAAGTATAGGGACACATTGGCGTTTATCGATGAATTTTCACAGTATGATAGAATAAACCCCTATCATTATTATTTGAGTGCCAGAAGCCTCAGCTACTTAGGGGATTACGACAGTGCATTGGAGGCACTATGGCAAGGCGCCGCCGATGCCAATTTTGATATGAAGGCTGCTTTAATGCTTCTAACAGATAATTATACGGCAGAAGCCTCCATCTCCCAAAGGGAGCAGGTGTGGATGAAGTCTATTCTGCAATATCAAGAGCAATACTCTCAATTAGACAGTGATCTTAAAGAGAGTATTTCAGAGCTGCCGCCCCTTGAGGCCTTGAAGCTCTTTGAGGATAAGGCGCTAACGCCTCATCAGGCCCTCTTAAAGCTTTCCCTAGAGCTAATAGAGCCCAGCCTTAAAAGCTATTCCTATGAGCTGCTGGAGGCTTGGCAGAGGCGCTATAGAACCGTTGATCCACAGCTTAGCCGCCTGGTATCAAATATATTTATAGGGCATGGCTATTAATGCTATCTTTTCATTAAATTATAAACGAGGTTGTTTTTATTCCCAACAACCTCGTTTTCTAATTCTATTAAATTTGGTTATGGAACTTCGGGCCAAGGTGACCGAAGTGGTTAGATTGTAAATTCCCACAAAATGCTATATAATAAATACAACTCTTAATAAATGCTAATGTACGAATATGGTGAAAAATACAGCAAAAACTTGATGAGGGGGAACCAAGGATGGATAATATTTTTCCTGAACCAATCACAAAACTACCAAAGGCAGATATGCCTTTCGCTAACTATCAAGCCTATATTTCACAGGCAGAAAATCATCAAATTATTTTTATGAAATTCAATGAAGATATTGTATTGCCGGAACATTCACATGAAAGCCAGTGGGGGATTGTGCTTGAGGGTAAGATTGAGCTGACAATTGATGGCATCACACATTTATATACTAAGGGTGATAGATATTTTATTGGAAAAGATATAAAGCATTCAGGTAAAATATTTGCTGGATATGCTGATATGACTTTTTTTAATCAAAGAGATAGATATAGCGCAAAATAAGGATTGTAAACGTATTGTGAGAACACCACTTAAGTAAAAGGAGTACCGAATTCGGTACCCCTTTATTATTATTTCGTATATTCTATTCCCTTATTAATTGCCGCTATATTGACCTGCATTAGCTCAGGCTTTTTGCCCGCCAGCTTTGTCATGGCCTTTTCTATCCTTGACATATCCACAAGTCTAAGACTTGGCATTAAAGCTCCCAGGCATACCATATTGGCTATGCTGTTATTGCCCAGCTCATTAGCCATTTCTGTAGCAGGAATTTCAATGACTGTGATATCCTCTCTCACCTTATCCAGCTTAGCAAGGGAGGAATTGACCACCAATACGCCACCGGGCCTAACTCTGGTTGAGAATTTATCATAGGCCGGTTTATTCAGCACGATTGCAGCATCTGCAAGATCAATAACAGGAGAATTTATCTCCTCATCTGAAAGTATAACAGAACAGTTAGCTGTACCTCCACGCATCTCAGGACCATAGGAAGGAATCCAGCAAAGCTCTAAATCTGAACCCATTCCGGCATAGGCCAGAACCTTTCCAAGGAACATTACCCCTTGACCACCAAAGCCGGCAAGAATTACCTTATCCATCATAAGCTTTTTACCTCCTCCGTCGCTTTTAATTCACCCATTTGATAAACCGGCATCATATTTTCACGAAGCCATTTTAAGCTATCCACCGGTGTTAAGCCCCAGTTTGTGGGACAGGTGGACAATACACTGACAAAGGAGAAGCCAAGACCTGCTTTTTGAACCATAAAGGCCTTTTTAATAGCCTTCTTTGCCTGTAGAATATTTTTAGGTGAATCCACAGAAACTGAGGCCACATATACTGCGCCGTCAAGGTTTGCTATAAGTCTAGGTAAATCTATCGGATATCCGTTTACGGAAATATCCCTACCGTAAGGGCTTGTAGACGTCTTCATGCCCTCCAGAGTAGTAGGGGCCATTTGTCCGCCGGTCATACCAAATATGGCATTGTTAACCATGATGGATGTAATCTTCTCCCCTCTGGCAGCTGTATGGATAGCATGCTGAGTTCCAATAGCAGCAATATCACCATCTCCCTGATAGGTAAACACCATTCTGTCCGGCAGGGATCTCTTGATGCCTACACCTACCGCCTGAGCTCTACCATGGGCAGCCCCAACGAAGTCACAGCTGAAGAAGTCCTGACTGAAGCCTGCACAGCCTACGGGAGAAACACCAATGGTATCCTCTATAATATCTAATTCCTCTAAAACCTCGGCGATTAATCGCATGATGGTACCATGGGTACATCCGGGGCAAAAGGAAAATGGAACGTCTGTTAAACCTTTGCTTCTACCAAAAACCTTTTCCATGACTACACCTCCTCAGCCGTTGCTTTAAATGTATTTTCAAAGTATGCCAATATCTCATGCTCAGTTGGCAGCATGCCGCCTTGTCTTCTATATAAATGTACTGGCATTTTGCACTCAACCGACAGCTTAACATCCTCAATCATTTGTCCTGTATTTAACTCAACAGTGACAATGCCTTTAATCTTATCCTTATACGGAATAAATGCCTTTTCCGGGAAGGGCCAAAGGGTAATTGGTCTGATTAAGCCCAGCTTAATTCCCTTTTTACGAGCATTTAGCACGGTGCTCTTACAGATTCTACCTGTGGTACCATAGCTCACCAGCAGATACTCTGCATCCTCTGTGTGGAACTCCTCCCACATTTGCTCCTTCTCTTGAATATCCTTATATTTAGCCTCCCACTTAAGATTGTTGGCTTCACCAACCTCGTTGGTTAAGGAATAGCTTGCTAATACCCGCTTTTTCCTACCTCTGGCACCATCAACAACCCAATCTCTATCTTCAATCTGAGCTTCAGGCCTTTCCTTCACAACTACCGGCTCCATAGTTTGACCTAAAAAGCCATCTGTATGAAGGATTACTGGATTTCTATATTTATCTGCTAGGTCAAAGGCCAGCATAGTATAGTCGTAAAGCTCCTGAGCCTTTGATGGCGCTAAAACGATGGTTCTATAATCACCATGTCCGCCACCTCTTGTGGATTGGAAATAATCGGATTGCGCTGGTCCTAAACCACCCAGACCAGGGCCGCAACGGTTAACGTTTACAATAACCATTGGCAGACCTACGGCGGCACTGTAGGAAATTCCCTCCTGCTTTAAGCTTACCCCCGGACTTGAGGAGGCCGTCATAACCCTTGTTCCGGTACAGGCTGCACCGTAGCACATATTAATTGCACCAATTTCATCCTCCGCCTGAACTACAGTTCCGCCAACCTTAGGAAAATGCTTTGATAAATATTCTATTACTTCCGTCGACGGCGTTATGGGATATCCAAAGAACACCTTACATCCTGAACGGATGGCTGCTTCACCTATGATTTCATTACCCTTTAATAGTACCTTTTCCATCAGTCTTTCAGCTCCCTTCCACGCTTTTATTTATAAACCTCTATCGCAACATCAGGACATACCGTTGCACATAGCGCACATCCGATGCATTTGTCCTGATCACTGCATATTACAGTAAAATATCCTTTTTGATTGGACTTGTCGCCGATTTCCAGGATTTTCTTAGGACAAATATCAATACAAAGCCCACAGCTCTTACAGTACTCGCTTAATACATTTACCTTTGCCATCTGAATCTCTCCCCTTCATCATAGTTTTAGGATTGTATGACCTTATGTTAACTGAAATAAATTAATAGTATGCTGCAGCTTCCTCTTCACCGCTGATAACCCTTAAGGCACCGAAGGCCAAAGACTCCAGCTCTTCTTCACCGGGTACTACCTCGATGGGAGCAATAAACTTAACTCTTCTGGTGATAGCCTCTACGATTCTTTTTGAGTAAGCAATACCTCCGGTAAGAACTATGCGATCAACGTCACCCTCTAACACCGCCGCCATAGCACCGATTTCCTTTGAAACCTGATAGGCCAATGCATCCAATACAATATTAGCCTGCTGATCTCCTCCAGCTGCCATTGCTTCAACCTCTCGGGCATCCTTTGTACCGAAGTAGGAATATAGGCCACCCTTGCTGATCAGCATTTCCTTCAGCTCATCATAGGTATACTTCCCTGAGAAGCATAGCTTCACCAGCTGATCTGCCGGCAGACCGCCGCATCTATCAGGAGAAAATGGGCCCTCTGCTTTAGCGTTATTGACATCTATCATTTTGCCCTTTTTATGAGGGGTTACGGAAACTCCTGTACCTAAATGCACCACAACTAAGTTGACGTCCTCATATTTCTTACCTATTGCCGCTGCAACCTTTCTGGCCACCGCCTTCATGTTTAAGGCATGAGACAGGCTGATTCTTTCAATATCAGCTAAACCAGAGATACGTGCCACAGGCTCCATTTCATCAACCGAAACGGGATCTACTATAAATGCAGGGATATTTAGCTTTTCAGCGAGATTAGCAGCCATTACGGCACCCAAATTAGATGCATGCTCGCCTCTTTCAGCTTTTTTCAGGTCCTCCAGCATTTTTTCATTTACCCTGTAGGTACCGCCTGCCAGGGGCTTCAACAGACCACCACGGCCTACCACCGCTGCCAGAGTGTCTAGGTTAACGTTTTCTTCCTTCAGAGCCTCTAATACCAGGTCTAAACGATATTGATACTGATCAAAAACCTTGGAAAACCCTTCTAAATCCTGCCCGGAATGCTCTACTGTTTGCTTAAATAAAAGCACCTCATCTTCATATGCTGCTATTTTTGTAGAAGTCGCGCCAGGATTTATTGCCAGTATCCTGTTTTTTAATGACATACTGATTCCTCCAGTAACTATATGCTAAATTAATTTGATTGCTTCAATAAATTTAATAATTCATCTAATATAAGAATACAGAAGATTTGAGCTATTGTAAAATACTTGTATGCTATATCAGTAATAAGTAAAACTGATTATTCTTGATAAAATAAATGATAAATGTTATTATTTAGATGAGGAAATTGTATTATAAAGATGAGTTGTCTATTTGTACAAAATCAAAAGCTTCCTGCTTAGTGTCCTACGGGCAAATTCATTGAATTTAAATGTTATTAGCCCTAGACAATGCGGGATAAATTTTAAACTTTGCATAAACTAATATATATATGCACTCCCATAGGAATATGTAATTTCCACAGATATGAAATAAAGTCGGAGGTGAGTTAAATGGATATACGACAGCTGAAGTATTTCATAGCAGTAGCAGAGCATCTGAACTTTACTGAGGCCGCTAAAAGCCTCTTTGTGGCCCAGTCCGCCGTCAGCCAGCAAATATCTGATTTGGAAAACAAGCTGGGGGTTCAATTGTTTATTCGTAATAAACGCTCCGTAAGATTAACCAATGCCGGAAAGGTGCTTTTAAAGGAAGCTATTAATCTGATTAATAAGTCGGCAGAGGTCATAGAAAAAACCCGGCAGGCAGAGCTGGGCATAATAGGGGGCTTAAGCATTGGATTTTTAGGCTATACTGAAAAAAATTTTCTTCCCGGCCTCATACGACAATTTAAGAAAAATTATCCTAAAATCGACCTTCAATTAAATCAATTTAATCATGGCATGCTGATAGATGCTTTAAGTAACGATGAACTGGATGTTGTTTTTACATTATCCTTTGGTCTGGATAATATTGGTGGGCTGGAACGAAGGAAAATAGCCAGTGAAGCAATATCGGTGGTAATGCATTGCGAGCATCCTCTAGCCTCCAGAGAAGCCATTAGCATTGCAGAGCTGGCTAAGGAACGCTTTATTACCCTAAGCAGGCATGAGTCGCCTCAGGGCTTTAATAAGACTTTAATGATGTGTGCCACAAATGGCTTCACTCCTAATATCATTACTCAGCCTAGGATGCTATCGACGGTGCTATTGCTAGTGGATGCCGGCATGGGAATTGCCATATTGCCCAAAAGCCTTGAGCAAAACGCCAGCCCTAGCCTCCGCTTTATCAGCATAGAAGGGGGACAAACCGCGGACGAGCTGGTGCTGGCCTGGAAAAAATCTAACTCAAACCCTGCAATTCCATTGTTTTTAGAGGAGCTTGAAAGAACTGACTACTAACTCAAATCAGGTTCCCCCGTTTTCGTCTAAACCACACATAACTAGATGTAAATATATTGAAAATATGCCACAAAATAATTGACGTGAAACAGATTAGCGATATAATAAAATCATATTACAAGCTAGAATTATAAATCAGGATACTTATTCATATTATAAGACTTATCATCATTATCATCTTTTGAAATTTAAAGCATAATAAAAGTGGTTTGCCGAAAACATAAGTATATCATTTAATCAATAGCATCATGATAACAGAGTGCGATTCCTCTCACTCTGTTATTTTATCAATCCATCATAATATTTAAGAAATGGAGTGAACTGCATGATCAGCCTTTTTAAACGAAAACCATATTTCATTGTAGTTTTGGTATCTATTGTAATTATTGTCCTAATAATACCTACTTCAAGCTTTGCTGCCACCGCCACTGTCAACATTCCAGCCTTTAAGGTAACAATAAATGGGGAGGTTATAGATAATACCTATAGTCAATATCCTTTAATTGTTTACAAAGATATTACTTACTTCCCGATGACCTATTTTGATACCAGATTTTTAGGACTGACGACAGAATGGCATCAATTAAGTGGACTCAAAATCCAACAGGCAGGCAGCAGTTTATCCAATTATCATCTTTATAAAAGCAACACTGAAAATCTTTCTTCATATACTGCTGCATTTCCTACCTTTAATATCAACGTAAACGGTAAAAGTATAAATAACGCATTAGAAGAATATCCCCTTTTAATTTTTCGAAGCATTACATATTTTCCCTTAACATGGAGATTTGCTGTAGATGAATTTGGGTGGGAATATGAGTTTACTTCCCAATTAGGACTTGAAATTACGTCAAATTCCAACGCCTTTAATCATCCTACACCATCTCCAGGAGTAATTTATCCTATTGTATTAGAAAAAGAAACCGCTCTTAATGCCATAACTTATACAATACGAATCACAAGGTATAAAGATCCAGCCTTCGGCAATTTGAGTATCTCAACCGATGGTGAAAATTTCACTTCCATAGGTGACTCTAGCTTATATTATGGGGTTATCGGTTCTATAGAGGAAAATAGTATTGGGTTTACATCTAATGATTATTTGGAAATTAAAGATGGTTGGATTCATGTATATGCCTCTGATGCTTTTGCCCAGAAAAGCGGATTATATAAGGTTAATATATTGACAGGTGAAACATTAAAAATGAATATAAATTAAGTATAACAAGGGCCGAACCTAGTTTGCATTTTCTCCAATGCAAACCAGGTTCGCCCCGTATGAAAAATCATAGCTCTATTAGCTGATAGCTCCTACTGCCCAATCCGATTTCTTCTCCATATGCTAGGACAGATCTACCCTTTTTAAAGACTTTTTTACCCTCCTGTTTATCCAGCATATCCAAACAGGCCTGATCTATGGCTATCGGATCGGTTGATGCAAAAATCCCTAAATCCTTTGTTATAGGCGCCATTGGATGGCCTTCACAGTCACAATGCTTTGTTATATTCAGTGCATAGGTGATATATATGTTATTTTTCCCCATAGCAGCGGCATAGGCATATTCCGCCAGCCTTTCATAGAAGGGCTTGGTCATGGAGGCCAGCCAGCTGTTTTTTATGGCGCCATAGGGACAAACCGCCATACAGGCAGCACAGCCCACACATTTATCCTTGTGGATTTTTGCCTTCTTATTTACCGTTATGGCCTTTGCAGGGCAACGGGAGCCACATACCCTACAACCCCTGCATTTTAAAAAGCTGATCTCCGGCACTGAATTGGCATGCTGAGCCAGTTTACCGCCTCTGGCAGCACAGCCCATCGCCAACTGCTTTATAGCACCACCAAAGCCCGCCAAAATATGCCCCTTAAAATGACTTAAAACTATAATCTGCTTTTGCTTTGCTATGCCCTTGGCTATCATACAGCTTTTAAAGTGCTTTTTATTTATCTCGACAAGCTCGTAGTCGCTGCCTATTTCTCCATCTGCTATATGTATCGGCAGCTGTGTAAAGCCATGGGCCACCGCCAAGGCCCTGTGGCTTTCCTCCGTAGTTCTTTGTCCCCTATATAGGACATTGGTTTCTATATATTCACTGCCAATATTGCTATCCTTCAAATGCTGTATAAGGCCTAGAAAATTTTGAGGCTGAATGAAGGTCTTGTTACCCTTCTCACCAAAATGCACCTTCAGTGGAATAAATGACTCCAGCTGAAGACCCTCTGCTTCAACCAGATGCTTAAATAATGCTACCCCCGCCCCATCAATTTCTTCTCTATCCTCGTAGGAATTAGTTGCCTTAAAGTAAACACGATTCATTTAAAATCCCTCCATTTGCAAAACCACTGCAGTACACTATAAAGATATATTGTCTATTATAATATAAACCACTATGCTAAACAAATATGACTGATTCCTATACCTATACTAATAATATTTTGCCATGGTATGGCAGTATAGTCATGGAAAGTTTATTTGACATTATTCACCTTCTGTGATATCATTTATGTAAAGCTTACTTTCCGTAATTAGGTGATTAAGACTTATTTTCGGGGGGGGTTATCAGAATACTTTGATGGTAGGAATACTATAGGGACCCCTGAGGGCTTAAGCTTTATTGTCTACCTTGGAAATGAGTGGTTCTATCCCTCCCTATGCATTTTGCTACCATATAAATACCCTATCCATAACATTTCATTTTGAGGAGGTATATAATGAAAAAAAGAGCTTCTTTTTATGTTTTTCAGCTCATCGTTGGCATTTGCTTTATTATCGCAAGCCTCTTTTTTAACCATCAGGAGACTAAACCCATAGCAGGTACTTTAATCGGGCTGGGCTCAGGCTTTGTTGGTTTAAGCATATCACGTTTGCTGATGAAGCACATTGAAGGTAAAAACCCCAAAGCAGCAATTCAGGCTAAAATTGACTACGATGATGAACGCAATACCATGATACGCTATCGTGCTAAGGCTAAGGCAGGGGACATCACCCAGTGGTTGATTATGGCCATCGTGTATATCACCATTCTAATTTCAGCCCCTACATGGGTTTCTTTAGCTGTGGTGGCAGTGTTTCTTAGCTACGATTTTATAGGGCTTTACCTTGTGGTTAAATATCAAAAAGAAATGTGATGGCCTACGCCCTCACTTATAGGAGGCAGTTAATGCTTAATTTTTTCCGTGAAAAGCTCAGTAGCAGCAGCTTGAGACAGCGTGTTGTTTATTCGATTCTAGTATACTTTTCTATATTTTTTGTAGTCGTTGCTCTAAGCTATTTTTTTCTTCCTGAGGGTTTATTGAAAAGCAAAAATCCATTGCAAAATTGGTCAACCTCCAATAGCATCCTAATGCTTACACTACAAATCTTTTTTTATAATATGCTTTCTGTATTAGTTATCCTTTTAGGAAGCCTTTTCGGCCAAAAGAAGAGATCGGAGACCAACTATATTTCAATCGGATATCTGGCCCTTTTTACTCAGTTTTGCATCAACGGCGTCGTATTGGGAACCTGGTCCTTTTCAATGGCAGGTGAGGCAGTCCCATTGCTTAGTAGAATACTTGGTACCTTCCAAATTACCCGCAGAGCAGGGCTTTGGGAGATGCTGGGTCAATTACTCATCACCTGTTCAGCTGCCCACATTGCCACAATATTGACCGAAGGCAAAATAACTAAAACACGTAAAATCAGAGAAATAGCGCCTTCAATGGCGGAAAAGCTGGTATTTGTGCTGGGACTTTCCTGTATGCTAATGGGTGCCATTATTGAGAGCATTGCCATAAATCTCATATAGGCCCTACCGCTTTAATTTGTTTTAAGAGACCAGCAGCCGCTGCTTTGGATTAGACAGAATACTGCAAAGCGCAAATCAAGGACCGTCTCTCTTTGGAAAGTAAAAAGCATCAGCCCCTGAGCTGATGCTTTTATAATTATCCCTTTATTATTTCCTCTGCCACTTCCTCCATGGATTTACATTTATCCATGCTGCGGCGGCGTAGTATCATGTAGGCTTCGTTTTCCGTTACCTTTAGCTTGTCCATTAGTATACCCTTTGCTCTGTCTACCTTTTTTCTGCCCTCCAAAGAGCTCTCCAGCTTCTCTATTTTTTTAGACAGTGAGCTAATCTTCTTGGCATTAAAGATTGAAAACTCCACCATCTGATAAAGCTGCTCTTGATTTATTGGCTTAAGTAAATAGGCATATATATTCATCTGCTTCAGCATGTCATTGTTTATTTTATTTACACTATTTGTTATGAATAGTACCGTTGAGAGCCTATCCTCCTCAATTATCCTAGCAATCTCCTGGGCATTGCAGCCCCAAAGGTCTACATCCATTATGATTAGATCAGGATTTATACTGCGGGCAATCCTGATGGTCCCCGCACCATCAGTAGCTTGATATAGCTTATAGCCTCGCTTCATCAGCAAATTATATATATGCTTTCTAGAGGTTTCACCACTGTCAGCAACCAAAACACTATAATTATTCATAACATCACTCCAATAGGAAGGCTATACAATTATTAAAACTTCTTCAGATATCTGTCTATTTCCCATTGGGATACATATCTTGAGTATTCATTCCACTCATATAGTGCTGCATCTGCAAACTTTTCATATATGTGCTTACCAAGGGCCTCTTTAACTACCTCATCCTGTGACAAGCATTGAACTGCCTCATAAAGATTGACCGGAAGACCCTCTATGCCTCTTTCCTCCATTTCCGCCTTATCCATATGATATAGGTTGCTGGAGACAGGGGCTGGCGGCTCGATAGAATTATTTATGCCCTCCAAGCCGGCTTTTAATATAGCTGCCAAGGCAAGGTACGGATTCGCAGATGGGTCCGGATTTCTAAGCTCTATTCTCGTTGAATTCCCCCGTTTTGCCGGTATTCTGATCAACGGACTGCGGTTGCTGGCGGACCAGGCAATCAGCACCGGAGCCTCATAGCCAGGGACCAAACGCTTGTAGGAATTTACCGTTGGATTGGTAATGGCGGCAAAGCCCTTTGCATGCTTCAGTACACCGGCTAAAAAGTGATAGGCTGCCTTTGAAAGCTTAAGCTCGTCTGACTCATCATAGAAGGCATTTTTACCCTCAAGAGTCTGTAATGACATATTAATATGCATACCGGAGCCATTTATGCCATACTTGGGCTTAGGCATAAAGGTAGCGTGTAGACCATGTCGCTGTGCTATTGTACGAACCACAGTTTTAAAGGTCATTATATTATCAGCTGTTGCCAGAGCATCTGCATACTTAAAGTCTATTTCATGCTGACCGGGTGCCACCTCATGGTGGGAGGCTTCAATTTCAAAGCCCATTTGCTTCAGAACCAGCGTCATGTCCTTTCTTGCATTCCCCCCAAGGTCGGCAGGGGCAAGATCAAAATATCCGGCATTGTCATGGGTTTTTAAGGAGGGTTCACCTGCTTCATCGGTATGGAACAGAAAGAATTCACATTCCGGACCAACATTCAGAATATAGCCTAAATCATTGGCCTCCTTCAAAACCTTTTTTAGTGCATTTCTTGGACAACCCTCAAAGGGAGTTCCGCTGGAATCATACACGTCGCATATGATTCTTGCTTCCTTATAATTATTGGCCCAGGGCAATACTGCAAAGGTAGACAAATCGGGAGCTAAATACATATCGGATTCTTCGATCCTAACAAAACCATCAACAGAAGAGCCATCAAACATTATTTCATTATCCAGAGCCTTTGGCAGCTGTTCTATAGTTATAGAAACATTTTTCATGACCCCTAGTATATCTGTAAACTGCAGATGAATGAACTCAACCTCCAGTTCCCTAGCCTTCTCCAATAATAACGCCTTACTATTCATGCCATTTCCTCCTTATTTAATGCTTTGTTGAGGCTTAAAGCGAAATCTGTATTTTGTATACTTTTCTTATTCTGAAAATTCTATACAATTTTCGCTCCCTTGTCAATAGTCTACCTAAAAGATTTATCTTATTCTTTAACTAAATCGTATTATCCAGAGCCTTCTTTCCTTCATCTCCTGTTCTTATTCTTATAACATTGGCTATATCATATACAAATATTTTGCCATCCCCTATTTCCCCAGTGTACAGCACCTTTTTTGCTGCCTCGATTACCGCCTCCACCGGCACCTCTGATATCACGGTTTCAACCTTAACCTTCGGTACCAGCTCCGGTGTATAGGATATACCTCTATAATTGTTCATGCTGCCCTTTTGAACGCCACAGCCTACAACATGAGTTACCGTCATGCCCAACACGCCAATTTCATTTAATGCCGCCTTCAGCTCCTCAAACTTTTTAGGTCTGGTGATTATCTCAACCTTGGTTATCTTATCCATAATATGCCTCCTCCCAATCTTTCTTAAATACTATTGAATTTGCTCTGAGGTAATATAGTTAATCTTAGGCTCGAAGTCTGCGTAGCTTTCAGTGCCATGCTCCCACTTGTCAAGACCTTCCTCTTCCTCTTCCTTGCTGACTCTCAATCCTACAGTAGCTTTTATGGCTTTAAATAGACAGAAGGTGGTTCCAAGGGTCCATACAGCTATAGCACCAACCCCCAGCAATTGTATTAATAATAAATCTAAGCCGCCACCATATAATAAACCGCCATCAACGGAAAATATACCTACTAATATGGTGCCTATTGCCCCACAAATACCATGAACGCTGATTGCGCCAACCGGATCATCAATTTTTATTTTTGTATCAATAATTTCAATGGCAAATACAATTGCAATACCGGCTATTAAGCCTATTAAAACAGAGCCCATTGGAGTTACAACATCTGTGCCTGCCGTAACTGCCACCAGACCACCCAATGCACCGTTTAAGGTTATACTTACGTCTGGCTTACCGTATCGAACCCATGACACCATCATGGATGCCACCGCCCCCATTGCTGCTGAAAGATTCGTGGTGACGAATATATGGGCTATAGATGCAGGATCTCCTGCCCCCAATGCTGATCCTGGGTTAAATCCAAACCAACCAAACCATAAAATAAATACCCCTAAAGCACCCAACGTTAAGCTGTGACCCTTTATTACCTTTGCCTTGCCATCCTTTGAATATTTACCTATCCTTGGACCGATAATCCATGCCCCCATCAATGCAGCCCAGCCACCCAGGGAGTGTACCACTGTTGATCCAGCAAAATCATGGAAGCCCAGCTCTGTTAAAAAGCCGCCGCCCCAAACCCAATGCCCTGCTATGGGATATATCACTGCTGATATCACCAGGCTATAGATTAGATAGGATACAAATTTAGTTCGCTCTGCCATAGCACCAGAAACAATTGTGGCGGCAGTCGCACAGAATACTGTTTGAAACATTAGAAAGGCTGCTATTGGTATATCTAAGCCTAAATGTGCCATTTCTCCTGTAGAAAACAGCTCCACAGAGCCTATTAATCCGCCTATGCTGGGACCAAACATAAGAGTAAAGCCCAACATCCAATAAATCAAAGAGCCTACTGCGAAGTCCATTAAATTCTTCATTATAATGTTCCCCGCATTTTTTGCCCTAGTAAATCCTGTTTCCACCATTGCAAACCCAGCTTGCATAAAGAAAACAAAAGCGGTTGCAACCAATACCCATACCGTGTCGAGTGCTACTGAATTGTTCATATTACTCTCCTCCTTATTTTTATGCTTTTTTTAAAATTAGATGCAGAAACCAGCCGGATAAATTAAATAATTGCAGATATCCAATAATAATTTTGCTGGTTCTTTTTTGTTGTTCCACACAAGACCTTTAAAGGTAGCCTAATTTTGAACAATAAAAAAGCGCCAACAAATAAAAGGAGTTTTTCCTTCTACTTGTAGACGCCATTGCCTACATCTTTTTATTAATAAATAATAGTATATTACAAAATCGAAACATCTGCAAGCATTTTTTCAAATTTTCTGAATAAATATTCACAATTATTGTCTTACACGATTTTCTCCAGCAGCCTCTCATAGGCCGGAGAGCAGATTTTATAGAACTTATTTTGATAAAGGCTCCAGTTCTCTAATATGATAGCTGCCTTGGGGCTTCTTGTATAATTATAATGCTTCATCAGCAATCCCTTAACCTCTGCTATATCCCTGGCTTTGCTAAGAACCTCAACATTGATAAGCTCTTTATTTAATTTTCCTTCAAGCTCTCTTGTCTCCTCCAGAACATAAGCGATACCTCCGCTCATACCGGCACCAAAGTTCTTACCAATGGCACCCAATATAACTACAGTACCACCCGTCATATATTCACAGCCATGATCGCCTACGCCCTCTACAACAGCCGTAGCACCACTGTTTCTGACACAGAACCGTTGCCCTACTCTACCATGAATATACACCTCTCCGGCAGTTGCCCCATAGAGTATAGTGTTGCCTGCGATGATATTCTCACTGGGGTTAAAGACTGCTTCCTTAGGTGGCACCAATGCAATTTTGCCGCCGGAAAGCCCTTTACCCAAATAGTCATTTGAGTCTCCCTCAAGGTACAGGGACAATCCTTTTGCTGCAAAGGCACCAAAGCTTTGGCCCGCTGAGCCCTGAAGATACACCTCAATGGTATCCTCCGGCAAGCCCGCCTCTCCATATCGCTGGGCAATCTCACCGCTGAGCATAGCCCCAAAGGAGCGGTCAGTATTTTTGATATCGACATAATGCTGAATAGCCTCGCCTTTCTCCAAGGCTTCTGACGATTCACTGATTATCTTTCTGTCCAATACCTCCGCTATCCTATGATCCTGTGGATAGCTATATTTTCCGATTACTCTGGCGGGTAGCTCCGGCTTATATAGTATTGCGGATAAATCGCAATTTTTTAGTTTGCTGTTATCCAGCTGGATGCCTTCCAATAGCTCTACCCTGCCTATCATTTCATCAATTTTTCTAATGCCCAATTCCGACATCAGTATTCTTACCTCTTCGGCAACAAAGTTCAAATAGTTGATCAGCGCCTCAGGTTTACCGATAAATCTTTTTCTTAAGCTCTGATCCTGCGTGGCTATTCCGACAGGACATCTGTTTAAGTGACATTGTCGACACATTCTACAGCCTATGGCTATGAGAGCGGCTGAGGCAAATCCATAGACCTCTGCCCCCAATAGGGCAGCAATTACAATGTCTCGCCCAGTTAAAAGCTTACCATCCACCTGTAGGGTCACCCTGCTCCTTAGGTCATTTAACAGTAGGGTCTGCTGAGCCTCCGCTAGACCTATTTCCCATGGAAGTCCAACGTATTTCATAGAGCTTATAGGTGAAGCCCCTGTACCGCCATCATGTCCGCTTACTAAAATGGTGTCGGCGTGTGCCTTCACAACTCCCGCTGCAACAGTTCCTACCCCCAGCTGAGACACCAGCTTTACACCTATTTTAGCCTTAGGATTAACATTTTTAAGATCAAAGACCAGCTGTGAAAGGTCTTCAATGGAATAAATATCATGGTGAGGTGGTGGTGAAATTAAATCTATTTCCGGAGCGGAGTGTCTCACTCTGGCGATTTCTGGTGTCACCTTATTTCCGGGCAAATGACCACCTTCTCCCGGCTTAGCTCCCTGAGCAATTTTTATCTCTATTTCATCACAATTGACCAAGTAGTTGGCGGTAACGCCAAACCTGCCGGAGGCCACCTGCTTTACAGCACTTCTTGGGCTATCACCGGTTGTTTCTATAAATCTATTGGGGTCCTCGCCTCCCTCACCGCAATTACTTACTGCGCCAATTCTGTTCATGGCAATTGCCAGCACCTCATGGGCCTCAGCGCTTATCGAGCCGAAGGACATACCGGATATTCTGAAACGCTTAATAATCTCTTCAGCAGATTCAACCTCTGCCAGCGCTATGGGATTCCCCTTTTTCATTTTCAGCATTCCTCTGATGGTGGCTCTGGTTTCATTTTGCTGATTAATTTCCTGTGCAAAGGCAGTGTAGCTTTCTAAGTCGCCTTCGATACTGGCCCTCTGCAGCTTCTTTACCACACCGGGGTTAAAAATATGATATTCTCCATCATTCTTCCAGCTAAACTCTCCGCCAACCTCCAGCTTTAGGAATTGATGATAGGCACCAATATGTCTTATCAATACCTCGCTGGCAATTTCTTCAAGCCCTATACCTGACAACACATTGGGTGTGCCTGTAAAGTATTCATTGATAACATCAGAATTGATACCTATCGCTTCAAATATCTGAGCGCCACAGTAGCTCTGCAGGGTTGAAATACCCATTCTGGAGATTATCTTTAGTAGCCCGGAGGCTATGGTTTCCACATAGTTCTGATAGGCTTCTTTAAGGCTGGAGACCTTAGTTAATTGCTTTTTGCCGTCATATATTCCGGCTATCGACTCAAAAGCCATGTAAGGATTGACCGCCTTTGCACCATAACCCACCAGCAAAGCGATGTGCATGACATCTCTTGCATCCCCAGCCTCCACCACCAAGTCAACAGCAGTTCTCAGCCTGTTTTCTACCAAATGCTGGTGAACGGCACTTAAGGCCAATAAGCTGGGAATGGGTGCATTGTACATGTCTACGCTTTTATCGCTTAGGATTATAATGTTATAGCCCAGCTTTATGCTTTCCTCCGCTCTTCTGCATAGATAGCCAAGAGCCTCCTTTACACCATTTTCAGAGTGATCTGACTGAAAAACCATGGGAATAGTTATTGTCTTAAAATCGTCATTGTACTGATTCCTTATATCCTCCAGCTGATGATTGTAAAGTATGGGATGCTCCAGCATGATATATTTATTTTCTCTTTCAATCTCAATTTCATCTAAAAGCCTGCCATGACTACCGATAAATTGATTTAATGACATTATTGACGCCTCTCTTATAGGGTCAATGGGTGGGTTTGTAACCTGCGCAAATTTCTGCTTGAAGTAATTAAATAATAGCTGGGGCTTCTTTGACAGCACCGCCAAAGGAATATCTGTCCCCATGGAGCCGATGGGCTCTTTACCATTGTCCGCCATGTAGGCAATTACCTTCTCCAGCTCCTCCTGAGTATAGCCGAATATCAGCTGCTTTTGATATAGGCCCTCAGGATTGATACGTCTCTGCTGACGGGCAGTTTCAATGTCCTTAAGTGTAATTCTGTTTTTTTCAACCCATTTGGCAAAGGGCTTCCTTTTTATCGCCCTTTCCTTCAGCTCCTGGTCAGAGATAATTCTGCCTTCCTTTGTATCCACCATCAGCAGCTTGCCAGGTTTAAGATTGCCCTTTTCTGCTATATCCTCAGGAGAAATATCCACAACACCAATCTCTGATGCCATGATGATAAGCCCATCCTTGGTTATAGCATATCTTGCTGGTCGCAAACCATTTCTGTCGACGGTTACACCAATTCTTTCTCCATCGGTAAAGGCTATTGTAGCAGGACCATCCCATGGCTCCATGACCCTTGCGTGGTATTCATAAAAGCCTCTTTTTTCCTCATCCATTTCCTTATCTCTTTGCCATGCCTCAGGAATAAGCATCATCATCACGTTTTCCACGGGATGATTATTCATTGTGAAAAGCTCAAAGGCATTGTCGAAGGAAGCTGAATCACTGCCGCCCGCCTCAATTATTGGGAGAATTTTCTCGAAATCCGCGCCAAATACCGCCGAGTGCATCACCCCTTCTCTCGCCCTCATCCAGTTGATATTTCCCCTAATTGTATTAATCTCACCATTATGTGCTATAAATCTGAAGGGCTGAGCCAGCTTCCAGGAGGGAAAGGTATTGGTACTGTATCTCTCATGCACCAGAGCTATGGCAGTTTCAACCCGTTTATCCTGAAGGTCCAGATAGAATTCCTCCAGCATATAGCCAAAGATTTGACCCTTATATATGATCGTCCTGCTGGATAAGGAGCAGAAATAAAAGCTCTCAGTATAAGGCTTTTTATCTTTATTTATGTTATTTTGTACTCTTTTCCTGACCACCAGCAGCTTACGGTTGAAGGCCTCCTCCGACTGCTCTCCTCTTTCAATAAAAATTTGAATCGCCACAGGACGAGTAGCCCTTGCAGATTCGCCACAGGCATAGGGATTTACCGGAACCTCTCGCCACCCCAGCAGCCTTTGCTCTTCTTCCCTCAAAACTCTCTCCACAAGTCCCTCGCAATAAAGTCTTGCATTTGGCTGCCTTGGCAAGAAAATCATTCCCACGGCATAATCCCCTGCCTCCGGCAATTCAAATCCCAGCTTGTAGGTCTCTTCCTTTAAAAATTCGTGTGGTATTTGCAGTAATACACCTGAGCCATCACCTGTGCTGGCATCCGCCCCCACCGCACCACGATGCTTTAGGTTCTTTAGAATCTGCAGACCCTGTGCCAGTATGGTGTTGGATTTATTGCCATTGATATTGGCTATAAACCCGACACCACAGCTATCCTTTTCCATTTCGGGATTGTACAGTCCCTGCTGGTAAGGCAAGTCTAGTCTTTCCATATTTCACTCCCCCAGTTGTGCAATAAAATAATTTGCATTTTCATTTTTTTGAAAATTCTGTGAAATAAATTCTATCATATTTATTCAATGTATGCAATAGTTTTTATTGGATATTCTCAGCTAAACCCCTGATAAATTCTGTATTTTTCAAGAAAACGTTTTCAATAAAGCGATGTGCCAGAAAATTTCAAAATGGTTATAGTTGTATTTTTATTCACCTCTCACTCACTTCCAAGACGGTGTCAGTAATTATAATTGCAAAAAGATACCCATAGGGTATCTTTTCAGACTAAACATCCAATACTAGACCACCACAGGGTATCCTTTTCATTTATATGATATTTGATTATTATATAATTCACTAACCTTTATATAGGGATGATGATATCTGGCACGCCCCTTAGTCCCTTTTTTGTACTGTACGGAGCTCTGAGGGCACCATTGCATACAGGCCAAGCAAAGCTCACATTTACTACCCCAGCAAGGCTTATTCTCCTTCATATTAACGTTGTCAGCTGGACAAACTCTTTCACATATGCCGCAGCCATTGCACCTCTCGTCGGTCCAAAAGCCCGAAGCCTTCTTATAGGGCTTAAAGGCTTTATATAATTTACTGCCAAAATATCTCTTTATTGCTCCTTCGTCTGCTAAAGCACTGGGTGTCAGGTTATTTACAGACCTAGCAATTTCCCTAATTTTCTCCTCCTGAAGCTTAAAATGTTGCTGCTGCTTTTCTGGTGACGGTGGAGAATACATCAGCTGATAATTGTCCGGCATCTTAATCTTGTAGCTACTGGAAAGACTCACTCCCTTTGTCTCCAAAATATCCTGCAGCTGCCTAAAGGCTGCTCCGACGGACCCGCCACAGGTGGCTATCGCAAATACATAACAGTCAAGGCTAATGTCCAAGCCTTCTACAAACTCCTTTACCATTTTAGGCAGGCCATAATAATACACAGGAAATACGATACCTATAATATCATGACTAGCGGCATCCTCCTTCAGATTATTTACTATTCGTTTAACCACAGTATCGCCCATTAAAGCCGCTAAATCCTTTGCTGCCTTAAGAGAATTGCCTGTGCCGCTGAAATAATATATCCTTTTACTCATAAAATTCCCCCGAATATAATGGAAACCTCCATTTTCTTATATGCTTCTCTTCCATTATAATACAATAGGCCGCTTTAGTTGAGGATTTTATAGTTTTTTAATACTTTTTGATGCTTTTTAGTACTTCAGCAGTGCTTTTAGCTCCTTCAGCTCCTCTGATGTCAGATTTCTCCACTGACCTATTTTTAAGCTCCCCAGTGTGATATTCATTATTCTTATCCGTTTAAGGGTAACCACCCTATATTCAAAGGCTTGGCACATCCTTCTTATCTGGCGATTCAACCCCTGTGTCAGTATAATATTGAAGCTTCTGTCATTTAGCTTGGTGATTTTACAGGGCTTGGTTTTTGTCCCCAATATTTGCACGCCTGCCGCCATACCCTTCAAAAATTCCTGAGTTATGGGCTTATTCACCGTCACAACGTATTCCTTCTCATGATTATTTTCTGCCCTTAATATCTTGTTTACGATATCCCCATCATTTGTTAGCAGTATCAAGCCCTCGGAATCCTTATCCAGCCTACCGATTGGGAATATCCTTTTCGGATGCTTCACAAAATCTATAATATTATCCTGTATATGCCGCTCCGTGGTGCTGGTGATGCCCACCGGCTTATTCAGTGCTATGTAAACCAAATCTGGCCTTACACCGATTCTTTTACCATCCAGCATGACAACATCACCCTCAGCAACATTACTTCCCAGTTCAGCTGTAGTGCCGTTGATGCTCACCCGCCCGGCGGTTATCAGGGCATCAGCCTCCCGCCTTGAGCAAATCCCGGTTTCGCTTATATATTTATTCAGTCTCATTCAAACACATCCTTAATGTCAGCTATCCTTTTACCTACTCAAATATTTTATCCCTTAGCGCAGATAAAATTCAAGCTCTATTTCCGAGAAATTGCGACTTATTTGAGTAAATTTCACAATACCAGAGGGAATGCATAAATATATAGCTTATACAAGGTTTACAGTTAATGGTGCTTTGCAGTGCTAGTCAACGACCCATCACCTAAAGGAAATGGGCTTGTAACTGCCCAGTAGTACGAAGGGCTCACGCCTCCTACCTTTAAACTCAATAAGCAATAATGCTTAAAGTGGCATTACATCATAGGGTGGCTGACAGCACCCTTTACAAAAGAGTTTACTCTATTGTAACTGCACTAGGTACTTGACTATCAACAAGATAGTTTATTCCCATACGGTACAGATTCATTGCCCCAATACGGTCATCATTTGACTGACCACAGTTTTTGCAAGTAAAGATGTAAAATTCTATGTCATTCATAATAAAGAAAATTGAAACAACAACAATAAAAAAACCTCCTGAGGTTAGTCAGGAGGCATTTTTCAAATACTAATTACTTAATCCACTCGAAGGCTCTGTCTCCAGCTTCTACGATACCTTTTCTCCAGTTAGAAGCACCGGAGATAGTATCAAGCTTAGATGTATCCTTAGTTTCAAAAAGAGTTGTCATCATTTCGTTGTATACAGCGATTTGATCAAGATTTGGGAATGTTTCAGCAACTCTCTCAGCCCATCTTGAGATGTAAGCTGGGTTATCAATCTTTGGAAGCGCTGAGCTGTTTTGATATTCCTTGTAGCCCATAGCTGCGATTTCACCATCAGCATCCACTTCAACGATCATTTGAGCCTTGTAACAGCTAGAAGCAGTACTCTTAGCTCTGAAGAAATAGGTAGTTTCAGCAGCAGACTTAACTGCGATGTCCTTACCTAATTTTTGGATATTATTTTTCCAGCTTGTTGCGCCAGAAATTGCATCTACAGCGTCAAAGCTGTTATTTTCTAAAATAGCAGCTTCCATAGCCGCTAAAGCTTCTAATGGCTTAGCTTCTGGATAAGAAGTCGTCCATCTTCCAATATAGTCAGCATCGTTTCTCTTGCTTACGAAGCTCTTATTGATTTCGTGGTACTTAACCTGAGTAATAGCACCATCTTCGATAACAGCCATTAATAAAGGTGTATATCCTCTTGAATCAGTTGCACCCTTAACATAGTATAAACCATCAACTGGAGTATAATCGGTTTCTTCAGTTCTAGCTGCATGATCTAATACACCGGCAGCTAAATCAGTAAAGTTATTGTACCAGCCAGTAGCTCCAGAAACAACATCTACTAAGCTTGGATCTTGCTGCTTGATTAAGTTAGCCTTCATTTGCGCTAAAAGCGCCTCTGGCACAACATTGTAGTTAGCAGCCCATCTTGCTGTGTAGTCAGTACCTACTTTGCCTACGCCTTCTGCATTGACTTCATCATATTCAACAGAAGTGATTATGCCAGCAGCAACAGTCATTTTTAATACAGGCGTATAGCCTCTTGTATCAGCTAAACCAACAGCCTCATATTTACCATCTCTGTAACCCTTGGTTCCAGCAGGATTTAATTGGTCAAACTTAGCCTTTGCTAAAGCTTTAGTTGATAATTCAACGATTTTAGCATGAGTTGAAGTTGCACCTGTAGTAACATCTACTGCACTTGGTGCTTGCTTCTCAACTAATTCAGCTAACGCTTTGTCTTTAAGGGCATCAGGATCTACATCTGGGTATCTTGATTTCCAGTTTGCTGTGTAGTTACCATCTGCATACTTTAATTCGCCTGTATTGATATTTTGCTCATCAAAGGTAGCAGCAGTCACCTTGCCATCCTTTACAGTTACTGTCATAACTGCAGCATAGCCTCTAGAATCTGCAGATGACCAAACTGTATATGCGCCATCCTTAGCAACAGCAGCATCTGTAAACAGATAAACCAGGTCATTTAATTTCTTTTCATAGTAGTAAAGACCGAATGCAGCAGCTACGTCCTTAGCAGGCGCATATGCCACTTCACCATAAACCACTTCGCTTGCTAATTTTACTTCCTCTGCATTTACCTTCTCAGCAATAGCCTTAACTGGAAGATAAGTTACACCCTTAATTGATAAAGGTGTTGGGTCTAATACCTCTGCAGCAGCACCGTCAATAACAACCCTTCCATTTGGATGTACTGGTAATTCAACTTCCTCAGCAGCTGCAGCAAACAGTCCAAGTGACATTGGAAGCGCTAAAGCAACAACTAATAATAATGCCAATAATTTTTTCATGTTTTGCCTTTCCTCCTCTTACCTTTTTTTAAAATAAACAACAAAAAGTTTTGTTGTTAATTTAACATTATTTAGGGTAAAACTACAACCGTTTTCATTGTAATTTTTTTAACACTAAAGAAATAATTCAACATAATTTAATATTTTCCTGCTAAATATTAAAAAAGTATTAATATAAATAATAATTTTCCTTTACTATTTATTACTATTTACGTACATACCGCCATTTGCAGCAAAATACAAAACTACTGAAAAAAATTCTTTTGTCCCAACACTTTTTGGGGTATTTGTATAAATATGTAGCTATGGATAATTCATGTACTATTTCTTTAACACTTTCTATTTTACATATATCCTGTATACATTTCAATATTTTTATTTTATATTTAATACGTATTATTTGGTAATAATTTTTTACCCTTCACCTTTCTTTACAATCTCCAAAGCAATTGGTATAATGTATTGGAATTGATAAAAGGAGTGTTAAACATGACATATAAGGATAAAAAACTGTACAGGCTGTTAACTATTATATTCTCATTCGTGATAATTTTAACTGCCTGCACCCCTAAAAGCACTGAGCCGGTAATAGTGGAACAGGATGATTTTGTTTTAGGTACCGTAGGTAAGATCAGAGTATATGCTGAGAACGACAAAGCAGGAAATGCTGCTATTGAAAAGGCTTATGCAAGAATAGTAGCTATAGAGAATACCATGAGCACCGCTATCGAAGGCAGCGATGTGTATCATATCAATAAAAATGCAGGCGAAGCTGCTGTAGAGGTTAAGGATGATACGCTATCTGTTATTAAAAAGGCGATTGATTATAAGGAATTGACGAATGATGTGTTTAATATCGCCATTGGAAGACTGATTGAGCTATGGGGTATAGGCAAGGATTGGCAAAAGGTTCCTACAGAAGAGGAGATACTGGATGCAAAGAATCATGTAGATATTACTCAGGTTGAAATAAAGGGTAATAATGTCATGCTTAGGGACCCCGATATGCTGATTGACCTTGGCGGTATAGCCAAGGGCTATGCTGTAGACGAGGCAGCACGAGTCCTGAGGGAAAACGGCATCACCAGCGCCTTTGTAAATATGGGAGGCGATGTATATGCCCTGGGCAGCAAGCCCGATGGTACCCCATGGAATGTTGGTATTCAGGACCCAGAAGTAGGTTCAAGCGGCATAATTGCTAAGGTTGGCTTAAGTGATGAATCTATTGTAACCTCCGGAGATTATGAAAGATACTTTATAGAAAATGGTGTTCGTTACCACCATATTATCGACCCAGAAACCGGTGCCCCCACCAGAAATGAGCTGGTGAGTGTCACGATATTATCTAAAAAATCCGTAGACGGCGACGTTCTTTCAACTGCAGTCTTTATTATGGGCCTTGAAGAGGGCATCCGCTTTATCGAGGGTATGGAGGGCATCGAAGCGGTGCTTGTAACTAAAGATAAGAAAATGTACGCCACCTCAGGGGCAATGGACAGAGTAGAGATTTTAGATCCTGAGTATCAGCTGCAGAAATAAAAAAAGGAAGCGCATGGCTTCCTTTTTTATATTTCTTAAAATAAGGAGGATACAGCGAAGCGTCCAAAGGAACACTTGGGTTCCTTTGTAAAACAAATGTGACGAAGCCACTTTTGTTCTACCTCTTCCACTAAACCCGCAGATTTTGAGCATCTATGCCAATAAAAGCTCTCCTATAGCAGCTACAGTTTGTCCTATCCTTGCAGCCTCTTCCTCGTCTGGTGTAAATTTGACTCTGATAGGTATTTGGAATTGATTCATACCTGTGGATTTTATCAAAAATGAGCTATCCACTACTGTCATACCTGCCCGCTTCAGATAGTCATAAATTATCTCTATGCCCTCTCCGCTCCAGCCATAAGAACCGAAGGGCACCGCCAGCTTGTCTTCAATATGCATTGCCTCTAGCTCCTTTAATATCTCCTCCATATTTCCCACCATATCAGCGTATCTTGTTGAGGTGCCAAAGAAAATGACGTCGGCATCCATTATAGCCTCTTTAATATCCTCTATATTTGCATTTTTTGTGTTAATGATCCTATGTTCAATTGCCTTCTCTTCTAATGCCTCACCAATTAGCTTAGCTATTTTTGTAGTATTACCCGTCATTGTACTAAATAGGATTAATGCCCTCTTTTCATTTGCCTTAGGCTGACTCAGCTCATCGTAGGCCGCTATAAAGGCAGCAGCATCGCTTCTCAATATATAGCCGTGGGATGGTGCAATCATATCAATATCGAGATTTTTGATTTTCGCCAGCATATTTTGGACATATGGCCTATGGGGATGCATAATCAGCTGATAGTACACCTTGAAATCCTCTAAATATTCTTCAGCTGCTAAATCATTGAATATTTCCTTTACTGCTATATGGGTACTGAATTGATCACAGGGATAGAGGGTTTTATCCTCAACACAATAGGTGACCATTGTCTCCTCTGTATGCAGATAGGGTGTTTCAAAAAATTTAAGGGTTTTCCCACCGATATCGAGAGTATCGCCATCCTTAATAATTAAAAATTGTCTGTTGTGGAGCTTAAACATCTGCTTCAATTCCTGGGCCCCTAGCTCTGTTGTTACAATAACTGCATTAGTTGCCTTTGATGCCAGCGCTGGCAAAGCTCCTGCATGGTCGGGCTCAACATGATTGATAACGACATATCGTATTTCCTTTAGATCAATTATTTCGCTTAAATTTTCTACATATTGTCTTCCAAACTCAATATCTACAGTATCGATTATCGTTGGCCTCTCTGTCATTAGCAGGTAGCTGTTGTAGGTTGTGCCCTTCTCTAATATCAATCGATGAAAGGGCACTTTTCTGTCATCCACATATCCAATCCAATAGCTCTTATCCGCAATCTCAATTTTCTTATTCATATTAAATCCTCCTTATAATTATTTCTATGGTTTAATTATAAGGAGAATAATGCCAAAAAACTGTGATTGAAATCATACTTCAGAAGAATATCTGAAAACCAGGGGAGATGCATCGATTCCTAAGCATGAGGGTAGGTAAATCTTAGTCTATATGGTTTCAACAGCTCCGTTAATTTTATATATGACGTCCTTCCGTTCTACTATTATCGTTGTCTTTTCAATAAGCGCCTGGTCAACCTTAATGCTCTCTAAAAGCTCCCGTGCAGGATTAATCGCTATGGGGTTTCCCACCAGCTTGAGCATTGCAAGGTCTCCTGTTGTATCGCCATAGGCATAGCTACTGTCTAAATCAATGTCATAGGCCTCCACCAGCTCCAGTATGGCCTCATGCTTATTTTCAGAGTCCCACATTTTTTCTATTTCCCCTGTAAAGAAGCCCTCGTGGTCCACATGGAAAATAGTTCCCCTAAAATCCGTTGCTTTGTATTTTTCAGCCATTTTTGACACCAGATAATCAGGACTTCCTGAGATGAAAAATACCATATGACTCTGCTGCTGGTGCCATCTTATTCTGTCTCTTGTAAATCGATATACCCTGTCCCCCTTTAAATTAATTACCTGCTTCGAGATAAACTCCATATCATTTTTGTTTAAGCCCGTCATAGAGCTTAAATATATGGTGGCTACCTCCTCCAGATAATCGATATAATTGCCTCTGCGCTTATCCCAGTTATAATAGGCCTTCTTAGCGATATTATGCCATACTGCGGGATCAATTATCTCGTATTTTAATAGCTTTTTAAAATGTTCCACCATCAGTGAATTTCTGTACAATGTACCGTCTATATCTATAAAAACCCCTGTTTTCTTCATATACCTTCACCCCTATGTCATATTATGTTAAGAGAGGAACTGCATAAGCTCCTCAGTATATAATATTATATATACACCAAAAGATATATAAAAAATCATTATTATTCCAAAATCCGAAAGATAAGCCCTAAAGCTTATCTTTTAGAATTTTGAGCTTCCCTTCATTACAGCTCTTTACCTGCAACCATAGGTATCTGAAGCGGAAGATCCTTTATAATATTTGCTTGCTGGCCCAGCCTGTAGGTCTCGATGGCATCAATCAATGGCTTATATGCCTCATAGAATACAATGATAATGTCTCCTTCTATAGCATGATTCATTGCCTTCTTTAGGCACTCAACCTCACAAAGAAGAATCTCCATTTTCTCCTCTGACAATCCGCCAAAGCTGCAACCCTTCTTCAAAAGCTTTGCAACCTCCTCTGGCATCCTGCCCCTCAAGTCCTTATCCTCTTTAATATAGACGTAGTCAAAATATTTGCCAGAAATTTCTCCTATCTTTAATATATTTATATCAGGCCGGTCGCCTGGTACACCTATAATCCCTATCAGTCTACCCTGCTTAAGCGCCTTCAGTCCATCCAAAACGGTATTATATCCATCAATATTATGACCATAGTCAACAATAACCTTAAAGCCCTTCAATTCAAAAATATTGAATCTGCCAGGATTAGTTGAGACATCCGTTTGAAATTCCGACAGAGCCTCTCTTATGATGCTTATGTCAATCCCGTAGGAGAAGGCTGCCGAAGCCGCGGCAAGACTGTTTTCAACATTATGTCTCAGATAGCCACCAAGTGTGGCCGGTATATTTTTTATATTGATAATTGGCAGCTCCTTTGCACCATCGAAGGCGTATATGGTCTTACTCTTTAAATATAGCGCCTTTCCCCCCTCAGCTCTATGCTTTATAACAATAGGATTCTCGTGGTGCTTTGAGAAATAAACAATATTGCATTTAACTCTAGCTGCAATCCGCTCTGCAAAGGCATCATCCGCATTGATAACGGCATATCCTCCTTTTTTTACTGCCTCCACCACCAGTGCCTTGACGTCTGCCATCTCCTCTAATGTATTAATACCATCCAGTCCCAGATGATCGTCACCTATATTGGTTATAACAGCTACATCTGCTAAATCATAACCCAAGCCCCGGTTTACGATACCGCCTCTGGCAGTTTCCAGGACCGCAACCTCCGTTCTCCTATCCATCAGAATAGCCCTTGCGCTTTTAGGCCCCGTGGTATCCCCCTTCATAATTTCCTCATCCTGAAGAAACACCCCCCCTGTGCTGGTCATCCCCACCACTCTGCCATTTTTTCTTAATATCTTAGCAATCATTCTAGTAGTAGTGGTTTTTCCGTTTGTCCCTGTTATTGAAAAAATCGGCAGTTGGTAGTTGCCCTCTTGAGGGAAAAGCTGATCTACTATAGCCTTAGCCACATTTCTGCTCTTGCCCTTTGACGGATAATGATGCATTCTTATTCCCGGACAAGCATTTACCTCGATAATTGCTCCTCCGATCTCATAAATTGATCTGGATATGTCTTCAATAGTTAAATCCACGCCTGCAACGTCAAGTCCCACTGCTCTTACCGCTGAAATCGCCAATCTAGCATTATCAGGATGTATTTCCTCCGTCACATCTATGGCAATTCCGCCTGTACTCAGGTTTGCATTTTCTCTTAGGAATATCACTTCTCCTAATGCAGGAACATCTTCAAGCCGCTTATTTATTTTACTTAAATTCAATAGCATGACATCATCTACTGTCATTTGGGTAAGCGGCCTTTCATGTCCAATACCCCGCTGTGGATTGCTGTTTTCTATTTCTATAAGCTCCTTTATGCTGCTATTGCCATCTCCCACAACATGGGCTGCAATTCTTAAGGCAGCTGCCACTAGCCTACCACCAACTACTGTAATCCGATAATTCTTTCCTTCTATAAATCTTTCAACCATTACCCTTCCAGAGAAGCATCTAGCCAATTCAAAGGCTGCCGCTACCTCATGGTCATTTCTCAGCTCAATAGACACTCCCTTTCCCTGATTTCCATTGTAAGGCTTAACCACAACAGGATATCCCAGCACCTCTGCTACAGCTATGGCCTCTCTACAATCGATCACCACTTGTCCCTCCGGCACAGGAATACCAAGACTGGAAAGTATATCTTTTGTCTGCTGCTTATCACTTGCTATGTCGGCCGCAATACAGCTGGTGGCATCAGTGAGCGTCGCTTGAATTTTTCTGCCATAGCATCCATAGCCCAGCTGCACCAGGCTATTTTCCCCCAGCCGCATAACTGGTATCTTTCTTTTTTCTGCCTCATCAACAATTGCCTGGGTGCTTGGTCCAAGGCCATATAATCTAACCTTCTCCTCTATACCTCTTAATCTATCCTGCAAATCAATCGAATTCTTATTGATTAAGCTCTGAATGATGTCATAGGCCAAGCTTCCGGCCTCCATACCGGCAGTTTCATTAATATATGTATAAACTACATAGTAGACGGTTTCTGATTCCAAATATCTTGCTTTGCCATAGCTTACTTTATATCCCAAAAGTCCTTGAAGCTCGATGGCAATATGCTCTAAAACATGCGCCAGATAGGTGCCCCGTTGAAGTCTTTCGCAAAAGCCTCCTGGTCTATCCGTACAGCATTTATGTTCCTTTAATCCTGGCAGCAGCTTCAGCAGCCCTTCATTAAATCCTTCAATATCACATGTGGGTATATCTACAAACTCTTCAACATCGACATCAACCCTAATTACAGGATAATGGCTATAAATATTCCTGCCCTGATATACCCTGATATTATTAAGTTTCATTTATTAATCCTCCTTAAAACGCTAAGCAAATTTTTATTTACTTTTCTTCCTTAATTAAGGCGCTTCTATTAATAATGCTAAAGCCATAGCCCTCAGGCAAAATGTGTACCTTAACGTTGGTTATAGCCAAAGGCTCGTCAGGATATTGCTCAGATATATTGGTGTAGTCTATTTCCCTTCCATCTACAATAGTGACCACCCCAGAGCCAATAACCCTAAGCTCGTTCTGCTGGTTTACCACTAAAGCAGTATCCTCATCTATGCCTATGCCTAACACATATGGATTCTGAGCGACTGCTCCCAAAAGTCTGCCGATTCTTCCTCTTTGATTAAAATGCTGATCTATGATCGTTCCTTTTAACAGACCCATGCCTGAAGCCATATTTATAGTACTTTTTCTCGGCGCGTCCTCTTCTTCACCTTCTACCACCATTATTTCACTCATCATCGATGCCCCTGCGCTGGTGCCGGCAATTATAGCACCTCTTTCCATTTGCTTAATCAAGCTATTATGGAAATTTGTACCACCTAAAATACTGGATATTCGTAGCTGATCACCGCCGACAAAAAAAATGCAGTCCTTATCCTCTATTCCCTTAGCTAGCTGTCTTCTATTTGCTTCTCTTCTATCTACAATATTTATAGTATCTACCTTGTCTACGCCCAAATCATAAAAAAGTCTTTTATATTCATCTCCTACTTCTAAAGGAAAATTGGTGGCGGTTGTTACTACTGAAATTCTTGAATCATTGCCTCCAGAGAGCCTGACGACCTCCTTCAGTATCTCTTTATCTGTCTTTTTATCCTCACCACCACCAATGATAATTAATTTTGATGAATCAGAATTCTGCATACAAAGCTCCTTCCATACTAAAAACTATTTTTATTTTTACCTCTAAGCTTTGAAATATACAATTCAATTAACATTTAGGCCCCCAATTTATTTTTTAAAGCATAATTAAATCTCGAATATCATTTAGCTCTTGTCTAAATGTTTCTACATTTACACCCCTAAGCAGCTCATTTTTAATATGCCTTAGCGTGTTGACGGAATCTGCTTCATCGGTTATATATATCTTTGTATATTGCGACTGCTGCTTTAGTGTAGTGTTGATCTTTTCTTTAAGCTGTGGCAGGCTGGTATGATTTTTATCGGAAATCCCGACATATACCTCGTCTCCCTTAATTACAACTACAGCATCCTCAACGCCTGTAATATCATTGACCAGGTCCTGCAGCCCTTCTGCCTTTTCTACCTCCTTAGGTTTCTGATCCTGTAAATAGCCATTTTCATCCACAGGAGGTGAAATCCTTTGGAGTGGTCTTTTACAACCATTTAGAGCGGTTATCAAGATAACAACCATAATAATAAAAGATAGCTTTTTCATAGTTTTTTCTCCCTTCATGCTTTTTTTTATTATTTGAAGGTATAGTAAAAAATATAAAAAAATCTCTCTTAAGTTAAGAGAGATTTTTTTAGTCGATATCCTTATTTATTTGCTTTTATTTCATCCATGACTGCCATAGCTATGTTTGAGGCATGATCCGAAATTCTTTCCATATTACTGATAATATCCAAAAAAATCACCCCAGAGCTTGGCACACATTGCTGTGCATTTAATCTGCCTATATGATTTGCCCTCAGGGTTTTTTCAACATGATCTACCTTGCCTTCTATTTCTACAACCTTCATTGCAAGACTGCTATCCAATGTCTTCATAGCTGTCAAAGCATCTGAATATGCCTTTATCACCAGACCATACATCATTCTCAATTCTTCAATTGCAATGTCTGAAAAATGTAGATTATTATCCAAAATGTATTGGGCCAGCTCTGCAAGGTTATCCGCATGATCACCAACACGCTCTATGTCATTTATGGTATTAAATAAGCCATCCACCGTTTCACGATTTCTGGGAGATATACTGGTATTAGATAGCTTCACCAAGTATTTTGCCAGCTCTCTTTCCATTTCATTGACTATTTTCTCCAGCCTGAAGGTCTCATCAATTTTTTTCTGAGATCGGATGAATACACCCTCCATCGAAGACTCCAGGGACTCCTTAGCCACATTACCCATATGCAAGGTTTCCTTCATGGCACTACCAAGGGCAATGGAAGGCGTCTCTAATATACGATCATCCAGATATTTGATTCCTATGGACTGATCCTCCTCGCCTCCAGGGATGATCTTCTTTGCTAAATATACCAAAACCCCAGCAAATGGCAACTGTATCAGTGTATTAGATATATTAAAAATTGTATGAGCATTGGCTATTTGTCTTGCCACATTGTCAGGATCAATATACGTAATGATATTATACACCGGCTTCCTCAATACCAGCATAAATATTAATGTTCCAAAAACATTGAAGAAAAAATGCACGGCCGCAGCTCTTTTGGCAGTACGATTGGCACCGATGCTTGACAACAGGGCTGTGGTGGTTGTACCAATATTGATACCAAATAAAATCGGCAAGCCTGAGTTTATAGGAACAAGTCCCTCCATTGCCAGAGCTAATAAAATACCAGTTGAGGCAGAGCTGCTCTGAACTGCTACAGTGATGACAAAGCCTGCAAAAATACCAAGGAATTGATGCTCTCCAAAGCTGATTAATAGCTCTCTGAAGGGCTCATAGGTCCGAAGTGGCTTAAGTGCATCCCCCATATACTTCATACCAATAAACAGAATACCAAAGCCAATAAAGGCCTCTGCAAACTGCTTTATTTTTCGATTTTCAGTAAATAACCAAACACCAACTGACAAGCCAACGATTATAGGTGCATATTTTTCAATTTTGAAGGTAATTATCTGAGCAGTTATGGTTGTCCCAATATTGGCCCCCATAATAACACCAACAGCCTGTGTAAGCTTCATCATTCCGGCATTTACAAAACCTACAACCATGACCGTTGTCGCACTACTGCTTTGAACAATCATAGTCACCATTGCACCAACAATAACCCCCATAAATCGGTTGTTGGTCAGCAATCCTATAATAGACTTTAGCTTGTCTCCAGCAGCTTTTTGTAATCCATTACTCATGACATTCATTCCATAGAGGAATAAGCCCAAACCACCTATCAACCCAAAAGCTATCTCCATATAAATCCTCCCTAAGTTAAAATATGCTACCCGCTATTATGTCCAAATACTATACTATAATTTATTAAGAGCTCTTAAGTTAATTGTTTGTTATGTCAATGTTAAATCTATGTTAAATCTTTTAACATGAATTTAACAGAATTTTTACAATTTTATTCCAAATGAATGATTTTATTTTTAACCTGAAATATTTTATTTTAGCCTCTCGTCACAGAGCTCTCGTCACAGAGACTTTTTTAGGAAATGAAGTGATCTTTCGGCTTAAAATTTTATAACCTGTTTATAATAAAAGGGGATACACATTTTTAATAATTTGTGGTATTCTAAAAATGATATTTTTGCTAGTGCCTTGACAACTTTAAAAATTAGGAATAGCAACGATGAAAATTTTTTCAGGACAGGCGGAGGAGGAAGTAATATCAGGCTATATTGCGACTGACGACAACGTAGTCTTGAGGAAAATTAACCGTTGCTAAACATGAGTATTAAGGTTGTCAAGGCACTAGATAATTTATGATTAATTAAGGAGGATTACATATGGTATTTCAAAAGGTAAAGGAAATCATTGCAGAACAATTAGGCATAGAAGATGTAGAAGGTATCGAGAGAGCTACATCTTTGATGGGGGATTTAGAAGCGGATTCTCTAGATGCAGTTGAAATAATTATGGCTATTGAAGATGAGTTTGGTGTAGAAATACCCGACGAAGAGGCTGAAGGCTTTAAAAACATCGGTGATATAGTTGATTATGTGCAAGCCCACAAATAATAAAATAAAAAGACAAAAAACAATGTTGAGGTACGTACTTCAGCATTGTTTTCTTTTACACATATATAATTTATCCAATCCTTTCTATTTACTCCCCTATTTAAATAATAAATTTCACAGGTACAAGTTTCAAATATAAGTGTTTTTCATATTTTATAAGTGAGATAAAAACACACATATCGAATTTAAATAGGGGAGGTCTTTTTGTGGAAAACTTTGATACCAATATTTATCCAGATTGTGGCTGCAGACCAATGCCGGCTTATCCTGATATGGGTCATATGCCTGCTATGCCAATGCCATTATACCCTGATATGGGTTATATGCCCGGAATGCCGCTCATGCCTGACATTGGCCATATGCCTGCTATGCCGGATATGGGTTATATGCCTGCTATGCCTTCAATGCCTGGCTGTTATCCTGCTTTACCTATTACATGTCCTTCAATGCCGGTGCCGTTACCTATGCCATCACCATCGCCAATGCCGATGCCAATGCCATATCCAACAATGCCTATAATTGAGGAGCCTCATCATTCTGAATGTCATATGAAGCAAATGTATTATAGCAACATGTATTTATCATCTATGTATAAGGCAGAGGCCTACAGACATAAAATGATGTATTATTCACATTGTGATCATGATCATGATAAAGATCATGGTTGCTAAGAAATCTACCTAACCGTACACAAAAGCAGCCCAATCCTTCATAAGGATTGGGCTGCTGCTTGTATGTAGTCTATATGATTTTTATATCCTGTATATACACATTAACCTTGGAAACCTTTATATCTGTCATAACCTCGATCGAGGTCTTTACCTTTTCTTGAACAGTCTTGACTAATTCTGGAATGATCACACCATATTCTACAACGATTGATAAATTAATGGTAATGTCATTTTCTTCAGTCTCCAATTTAACTCCCTTTTTCGTATTGTTTTTATTGCTCAGTACATCTGCAATACCTTTTGAAAGTCCACCACTAAAGGATACTATGCCCTTTATATCACTTACAGCCTTTTGAGCAATCACCAGGACCACCTCATTGGCAATTTTGATCTTCCCCTGTAAACCTGATAATTCCATAGAATTCTTTGCCATTTTTTCGCCTCCTCTTACTCCTATTTTACTATTATTAGCCTATATTTAAAATACTAAATCATCTATACAATAAAAAGAGCAGTAATAGCCGTCTATCTCTGCTCTTTGAAGCATATCTTCAAGTTAGGTTTAACTAGCGCAATGATCTGTTTTCTCTGTTTGTCTGTTGATTGCTCTGCTTCTTCCTGGCATCTCTGCATGTCTTGCACCTTTTAGGTTCGTTATCAAAACCCTTTTCTGCATAAAAAGCCTGTTCACTTGAGGTAAAGGTAAATTCTGAACCACAATCCTTACATACGATGCTTTTATCTTGATACATGAGACGACCTCCTTTCCAAGGGGAATAAACTATGTTTTTAGAATCCCCAATAGATAAGGAGGGAAAGTATCTAATAACAAATAGTTCTAAATTCATTATATCTTATATTTCCAATTTTATCTATTGATATTCGCTAATTTTAACTAAATTGTAAATATTTTACACCAATTAGCATTTATTTGTATATTTTCTAACAATCCTATAATTCCTCCAGCAATTTGCGGGTCTTTAAAAATTCTTCATAGGTGTTTATATTGATAAAGCTTAGTAACTCATTATCAAAGGATCGTATGGCATCCGCCTCAATCAACTTCACTTTAAAGCAGTCAAAGGTTCCTGTGACCTTGTATCTCCCTGACCTTATTCTTTCCTCAAAGAGGGCCATACAGCTTTTTGAATAAAACGCATGAAGCGGCTCATAATATCCGCCAACCTTAGGGATCAAAATGTCCTCCTCCCCCAACTGCTGCTTCATATAGTTCAACAGCTGTCTATTTAGAAAAGGCATATCACAGGCAACTACAAACACCTTTGAATACCTTGCCCTCAGCAAGCTGGAATAAATGCCTATCATTGAATTTTTATCCTTAAGCTCAAAGGCATCTGGATAAAAGGATACGCCTTTAATAAAGCTATACACCTCAGGCGTATCTGTAATTATAATTACCTCTTCAAATATATCCTTAAGCGGCTTTATCGTTCTTTCAATTATAGTATCCTCACCAAGCCTCAGAAGGGCCTTGTTAAAGCCCATTCTTTTACTTCCTCCGCCAGCCAAAACGGCAGCCGTTGCTTCAATCCCCCCCATGTTACACCCCATTTCGATCTACTAATGTCTCTTGCAGCCATTACAGCTGCCACAATTATACTGCTTAGCTTTGGTTACTTCGTCAAAATCCGAGGTCAGATTGATATCCTGTATTAAAAAATACTGCTCCTCATCCCCACTGTAAAACACAATTTCACAGTTAGGATTTGTGCAGGTAAAATAATCCTTTGCCTCCACAAAGGGGATGAGTTCCTCCTTTACAACCCTCTGAAGGGCCAGATAATGTATATATTCCCCTTGCCGCTTGCAAAATGGGCAGTTTTTTTTCGGGGACTCCTTGACTTCTCTTTTATTGCAGCATGACATCTGTATTCCCCTCCTTATGCGCAATTGCTTAACCCATATGTTGTCTATCCTTTATGTCTATTATGCCCAAGCTTAAATATTTTGCTCAACTAGTAGCTCCCGTTATCTATTCAAATCAGGAAGCGACTGAACAAAGGTTAAAAATTCACTATAGCTGCCGGCCGCATCTACATTATTCCTTGTTTCTCCTCTAGAAATCATGCAATCCTCTATCAGATAGGTTTTGATTCCCAACAGTCCTGCAACCATATCCTCCTCTACATCATTGCCCACCATCATACACGCTTCGGGTGGTTTACCTATAGCGTCCAAAACCTCCTGATAGAACTCGATATTGGGCTTGCAGAAATGCATTTTTTCAAAGGAGGTGATAAATTCAAAATCCTCGATGGAAAAGCCGGCCCATTCTATTCTCTGATTAATCGCCAATTGAGGAAAAATCGGATTAGTTGCAACAGCTAGGCTGTACCCCTTTTGCTTTAAAGTTGCTACTGCCTCCTGTATTGATGCCTCTTTTCTAGTGACTGGCGTTATTTTTTTAAAATCATTAATATAGAAATCCTCAAATAATGGGTTTATGATTTCAGGTGAATGAGAAACCCGCTGAAAAAAATCTGAAAAAAATGCTTCTTCGTTGGTTATCATAGGGTCCTTGTTTTTTATCATAAAGCTGGTGGATGCCCATATATGCGATGTTAATTCCTCTACACTAAAATAATCCTTAAACTTACTACCCAGCTCTTGAAAATATTGCTTTAAAAAAATATCCATATCCATAGGCAGCAAAGTGCCATCCAGGTCAAAAATAATAGTATTCAGCATTTTAATACTCCTTTCAAGGCTAATTCATACATAATCAAATCATACCATAACTTTATTGAAACACAAAACAGTATATATGTTATTTTCATAATATAGCTCTTCAGAAACGCTTAAATCACATGGTGATGTTACTATATTAAAGCACAAAAAAAACTTGGTGTTTTACCAAGTTTTTTTATAATCTAGTGTCTCTTTATCCTAACCTGCATCTTTTCATATACCTGATGGGGTACTAAGCCGAAGGCCTCCACTATTTTATCTGAGGATTTTAATTCCTGCGACAGGCTCTTATTGCTAATATTAGATACTATGATAGCATCATATTCCTCAGGATTGATGTCATTCAAGGTTTCATTGTGGTGCATAGACCTTACATCATAGCCCTTGTCAGCATAAAAATTTTTCACATCGGTAAGTCTGCTTTCGATAACAACCCTTTTCTTCATCAGTATCCCTCCATATGCTTTATATAGATTATTATTTGCATAATCACTTAATTTATCCGATACGATAAAGAATAGTTACTGGTACCCAAATTAAAATCTATAGAAATCATCTTAGCCTAATATAAATCGCTTTTGGTAATCACCACTAATATGCTATCTCACAACCCTGGCTTCCTCCTGCTGCATAACCTCTACAACTTGGTTTTTTTCGTTTAGAAATACTGCCTTTGGCTTAAAGCTATGGGCCTCCTCCTCAGAAATCCAGCAGTAGGCAATAATTATCACCTGATCTCCCGGCTGAACCAGTCTAGCTGCGGCACCATTAAGACAGATCACCCCACTGTCTCGTTCACCCTTAATCACGTAAGTTTCAAATCTGGCACCATTATTATTGTTTACAATTTGCACCTTTTCATTCGGATATATATTAGCTGCCTCCATCAGAGCTTCATCTATGGTGATACTGCCAATGTAATTTAAATTTGCTTCAGTTACTGTAGCTCTATGAAGCTTGGATTTAAAGAAATTAAGCATCATTTTTACATCTCCCCTATAATCATATTGTCTATTAGTCTGACCTTACCTACCTTGACCGCTAACGCAATCAAGACTCTACCCTTAAGGTCCGTTGCATCCTGCAATGTGTCTAAGTTTACCGCTTCGACATAATCTATCGTTAAAGAAGGCTCCATTGTAATCATATCCTTAATATAGGCTATTAGCTCCTTAGGATTGCTATTAGCATTTGCAGCCATTTCCCTTGCCCGGAAAAGACTTTTAGATAGAACAAGTGCTGACCTTCTGTCCTCTGCCGTCAGATTAACATTTCTTGAGCTCATGGCAAGGCCATCTGCTTCTCTTAGAATGGGGCATGGGATGATTTCAATGTTCATATTTAAATCCTTGACCATTCTTTGTATCACCATCACCTGCTGAGCATCCTTCCAGCCGAAGTATGCCCTTTGGGCCATGGTGATATTAAAGAGCTTGCTTACTACGGTTGTTACGCCTTTAAAGTGACCGGGTCTCGATGCGCCACACAGCTTGTTGGTTATCTCCGTTACCTCCACATAGCTTTGGTAGCCTGTTGGATACATCTCTTTGACGGTTGGTTGAAATACATAATCTACCGCTGCGCCGTCACATAGCGCCAAATCTCTGTCGATATCCCTGGGATATACATCATAATCCTCATTGATGCCGAATTGAATCGGGTTCACAAATATACTTACTATCACAATGTCATTTTCAGACCTCGCCCTTTTAATTAAGGAAAGGTGACCTTCGTGCAGATACCCCATAGTAGGTACAAAGCCGATGGTTTTTCCTGCATTTCTCATCTCTAGTGCTATTTTTTTCATTTCATCTATACTGCTGATCAGTCTTGGCATATTAAAACCTCCTTCTCTAGTACCTCATCGCAATAAGTTCTTGGTATTGCCTGGTTAAATTTTCATATAGCTTTGCTGTCGTCAGTCGTATTACCCGATATGACTTTCCCCTCCGCCCTATATGACAACTCTCCTCAGGTCTTTACCTAAGTTTTAATTACAACGACGCACTAATACAATTTTTTAAGTACTGACTCATCTATTGAAAAGGTGTGCCTTTCCTCCGGAAAGTCACCTTTTTGTATTTCATCCTTATAATCCTCAACCGCTTTTTTAATCTGAGGACCCAAATCTGCATATTTTTTTACGAATTTCGGTGTAAAATTATTGTATTGCCCCAGCATATCCTGGATCACCAGCACTTGACCGTCGCAATAACGACCTGCTCCTATGCCAATGGTGGGTATCTCCAGCTCACTGGATATTAATTTGGCCAATCCCTCCGGTATACATTCCAGAACGATGGCAAAAGCCCCTGCCTCCTGAAGGCGTCTGGCATCCTCAATGATTTTTTTAGCCTGCTGATGACTTTTTCCCTGAACCTTAAAGCCCCCCAGCATGTTTACTGATTGAGGGGTTAGTCCAAGATGACCCACCACAGGAATCTGAGCTTTAACTAGAGCCTCGACCCTGTCTATAATCTCTGCTCCGCCCTCCAGCTTTACCGCCTGTGCATTAGCCTCCTGTATGAGTCTTCCGGCATTCTCGATCGTCTTTTCTATGCTGACATGATAGGAAAGAAAGGGCATATCGGCAATGACTAAAGCATTCTTGGTCCCTCTGGCAACAGCTTTAGTATGATGCAGCATATCCGCCATTGTCACCTGAAGGGTGTTTTCATATCCCAGCATCACCATGCCCAATGAATCCCCCACCAGAATGCTATCAACCCCAGCTTCATCCAACAATTTAGCTGTTGTATAATCGTAGGCCGTCAGCATCGAAATTTTTTTGCCGGACCTTTTGCTTTCCAAAAAAGAGGCTGTAGTAAATTTACTCATCAGAATCCCTCCATAAGCTATTAATTCTCTCTATTGCCACCTGATCCCTAAGCTTTTTAGAAGACGCCAGCTTAAGGGTTTCTTTACCCAAAGCCGAATATATATCCTCCAGCTCGGGACAGTACTTATTAATTGCATCTAACTGCTTAATAATGGTATTAATATCGCCTCTGGCAATAGGGCCGGTTATGGCTTCCTCTCCACCAAGCACGTTAAAGTTAGCTATGCTTGCATGAATCAGAGGCATCAATGCTGCTATAGACATCCCTCCCTCTAATCCCGCTGCCTCCATCAATCTTTTGCTGATGGATAGCAGTGTTACCAAATAGTTTGAAGCTACACAGGCGGCACTATGATATAGGGCCTTCCCCTCGGCGTGAATCAGCGTCACCTTATTTCCGCATTTAGTTAAGATATCCGCCAAAGCTTCAATAGCAGAAGGGTCGCCCTCCAATGTAAAAACTGTGTCCTTAAGGTCCTTCAAGGCCCTTTCTATATCAGCAAAGGTTTGCAAAGGGTGGAGGGAGGCAGCATGGCATCCTTTATGCCTAAGTCCTGAAAAAACCTCAGAGCTTAAGGCCCCACTCATGTGAAGGAATATTTGCCCCTTTTTCAGCTCACAGCTTAAAATTTCCTGAGCAATATGTGCTAATACATCATCTGGGGTTGTAACTATTACGATATCAGCTGATCCTAAAAGCAACTGAAGGCTTTCAAAGCAGCAGCCACCAACAAAGAAAGCCGCCTTTTCAGAGGAGCTCCTGCTTTTACTGAAATAGCCCACCACGTCATAATTATTATCTGAAAGATATCTACCAAAGCTGGTTCCTACCTTACCAGCACCTATAAAGCCTATTCTCATAAGCTCAGCCTCCATTGTTATATTCAAAAAAACAAAAAATGCCCTCTGAGCATGACAAAAAGGCATTGAAGAATCAATCACTATTTTTCGTCCGTCTCGGTCCTCACAGGCTCAGAGCAGAAAAATCGATATTCATTTATTCATTATTCACCATTTCTAAAAGTATAGCTCCAAAAGGATACTACCTTTAACCTCAGTTTAGCACACATAAATCTTGATTTCAATACGCTAAAAAAATCAACTGAAAAACTGAATATTAACATGGCATATTAACGGAAAATAATTATTAAATATTTCTTAAAAACTTTACAACAGGTATTAGTACCTGGTATTATATTTTTATATACATTAAAGGAGTGATTGCATGGCTATGATTAAAATTGTTACCGATAGTACTGCTTACATAGAAAAGGAATATGCTCAGGCTAACGACATAACTATAGTTCCACTGTCTGTTAACTTCGAGGGTACTATTACCAATGAAGGCTTTCCAGGTGAGTTTGATGCTTTTTTTGAACGTCTGGCTAAGTCCAAGGACTTCCCTACCACCTCCCAGCCTGCCGTGGGTTCCTTTGCTGAGGTTTATGAAAAGGCAATTGCTGAGGGCTGCGAGGTTATTGTTTTGACCATTTCCTCAAAGCTAAGTGGTACCTACAACAGTGCCTGTACGGCAGCAAATCTTGTGGATGCAGATAAAATATCCGTTATAGATTCAGAAACTGTTGCAGCTAATCTTAAGGTTCTGACAGAGATGGCTCTTAGCATGGCGAAGGAGGGACATTCAAGGGCAGATATCGTGAAGGCTATTGATGCACAGAAAAAGCGTACGGGTATCCGTCTCACCGTTGGCACCCTGGACTATCTAAAAAAGGGTGGTAGGCTCTCAAATACCAGCGCTTTTATCGGTTCTCTTTTAAATATAAAGCCAATTATAGCTCTTAAGGAGGGTAAGCTGGAGCCTGTTGATAAGGTAAGGGGAAGAAAAAAAGCGCTTGAAAAAATCAGCGAGGATATCCCAGATAGTATTACAGAAATAAATATTGCTCATATTCTTGCCCTCGATGAAGCAACTGAATTGAAGGAGGAGCTTTCTAAGAAATACCCTCACGTAAAAATAAGTATACAGGTGCTGGGACCGGTAATCGGAGCGCATCTTGGCCCTAAGGCATTAGGAGTTTTAACAAAATATTAATTTATTTATCATCCCCTCAGCATCCCGAGGGGATTGTTTTATGCCTTAATATGTAATATACTAAAAGCTGTATTTGTGCGTATATAATCGACCTAATTAATAAAACCTATGATTAACAATGGGGTGATGGTGTTTGAAAAAATTATTGAGTAAATATATGAAAATCTTAAAATATGCCTTGTACAGCATAGCAGCGATTAGTGCTGTCGGTCTTATCTTTGCCGCCATCAGCGGAAGAAACATGCTAAAATCAGTGTTTGATTTTAATTACATTTTTGCAGTAGTCATCCTGCTTTATGGGCTTGGTGTTCACTTCATGCCCGTAAGGGTCTTTAAGAAAAATCGTTTAGTGGATCATTCAAACTACATGGATATTATTAGGGAGGAAAAGGAAAGAAAGCTGGAGGGCTCCATGGAGAGTATTGTCTGGGGAATTACTAATATGCTTATCGTAGGCGCTATTGAGATAATAATACGCATAGCTTTAGGCTAATAAAGCAGAGGTTGCCTTTTCAGGCCCTCTGCTTATTTGTTAATATTATTTAATTACATATTGTCTATATTTTAAATAAAAAACCCAGTTTTTTTAATCCTTTTTGTTAATAATTTAGGTATTATGTATAGTATGAGGAAATTGCACAATAAAAGCTGGCATTCCCTTGGTATCATACAAATCACACAGTACATTTATACTTATTCAAGGAGAGCAGATAGTCTATGAATATATTAAAATCAATCATACGGCTTTATGAAATAAAAAATGAGATGGAGGCTGATGTCCTCCACTATAGCAACAGACAGACCTTAACAGAAGAATTTGACAGCTTAAAGGTAACTATACTAAACTCAAACTTTGCCTTCGATAATGTTAGACAGCTGATTACCGAGGTTGAGTCAAAAATACGGTCATAATCTGAAAAGATAAAGGCATTAGCCTTTATCGGCAACTGCAATGCATTGATAAATAGGTTTACCCATACGGGTAAACTTTTCTTCATATTCGGTCATTATATGTCCTTCTAAAGGCTTGCTATGTATGTCATAGCTGACCTCTCTAAGCTGCATAGCCGTAGCTTTAATTTCTTCTAAGGCAAACTCAAAAAGCATCAGACTATCAGTTCTAAAGCGCAACTCACCACTGGCCTTTAATATATTGGAATAAATTGCTAAAAATTTTCTATGGGGCAGTCTCCTTTTCGCATGTCTGGCCTTAACCCAGGGGTCACTAAAGTTTAAATAAATGCGTTCTAGCTCACCCTCTCCAAATATCTCCTTAAGATTTTCAGCATTTTCACATATCATATAGAGATTGGACAGCCTCATATCCCCAAGCCTTTGTAGTGCCTTATAAACTAGCTCCTCCGATTTTTCGATTCCTATAAAATTGATATTGGGATGTTCCTTTGCCAGGCTTGTTATAAACTGTCCCTTCCCCATTCCCAATTCTATATGAAGGGGATTACTGTTACCAAAAACTGCTTTCCATCTACCTTTGTTTTCTACTGGTCTTTCAATAAAACAATCAAATTCAGGCAGTAGCTGGTCAACTCCTGCAATATTTCTTACCCTCATGCCTTCACCTCTGGTATATAATATAATATCTAATATAACACTTCCCACTGCAAAACGAAAGCCTTAACATTCACTAACCTGATATACACCCTCTAACTTGCTGAGCATTGTGATAATATCGCCCTTATGCTGATTGTCATTTATCCTTAATTTTAAGAAAAGTACTGCTTTGCATGCGTCCACATCCTCCATTTCGAGTGTTATATTCATGATTGATATTCTCTCTACACCTAATGTCTCTGCTACCCTAGCCAGTTGCCCCGGTACATTATTGATTATAAGCCTGATGCTAATCGTATTTCGTCTGTCCGGCACAAGGCCTTCAAGCCTTGAAAAGACCTTAAGCACCACCAGCACAATTATTGTAGTTGCTATAGCCCCTGTATAGAAGCCAACGCCAAGGGCTAGCCCGATAGCTGCAATTGCCCATAGACTGGCAGCCGTCGTCAGTCCTTTGATGGTATTGCCGTCTCTCATAATAGTTCCGGCACCCAAAAATCCTATACCACTTATGACCTGGGCCCCCAGACGGGCAGGATCGAGATTTGTGTAGCCTCTATAGCTATGAAAGATGAATACCGACAAAAGCATAACAAGGGTTGACCCCGAGCATACAAGTATATGGGTTCTTAACCCTGCTGCCCGCCTCACACTCTCCCTTTCTATACCAATCAAACCCCCAAGTATTGTAGATAAAATTAATCGTAGAATAATTTCATGCATGCTCAGCATATGATCACCATATCTCTAATGAATTTTAATACTAAAAAAATTATAAATTTATATTTAATAAGTCGATTTTTGGTATACAATTAATAGTATGAATAAATCTAGGAGGTTTTAAAATGGATTATTTAGCCACAGGTGGCGTACTGCTTTATGAATGGCTCAAAACCCTTATTATTTTTGCCCTAATTGATAGAATTATTATAAGGAAAAGGATAAATGAAATTCTAAAAAGTCACGATACCTACATCTCATCGTTGGTGGTGGCAGCATTTTTAATGTTAATCCGATATCAAAGCCTCACCATTGGACTATTTATATTATGGTCTGCATTCCTTTTATTTAGTTATGTTTTGATTAGGACAATTTCAAAGGTGCTGTTTAGGCTTTAAAAAAAATCCTGGACAAGTAACCAATATTTAGCTTTATATTTTTAGAAAATCTGCAAAAAATACTATTGAGCCGAAAGTTTAAAAAATTAAACTGCGGGGGAACCGATCTTTAGGGGTGAATCGATAACGTAGGCTATTCCCAAGCCGAACCCGTCAGCTAACCTCGTAGGCTAAAGGGAGGTAAAGCAAATGAAAAAATTATTATGCACAATGCTTCTGGTTTTATCTATTGCTGTGCCTACAGCTAATGCAATTGATGCCTATAGGTATCATGGCGCACAGAATTTAGTATTAGAGGATTCTGTGGATACCTTTAAGGAGGATATATCTCTCAGGCAACTTTGTAGAAGCTAACGGCAGTCTTTTGGGATACAAAGCTCAGGACATTTATCTGCTGGCAAAAATTATTCATGCTGAGGCCAGGGGTGAAACGTTGGAGGGTAAAATTGCAGTAGGGGCTGTCGTATTAAATAGAGTTGAGGATGAAAGATTTCCTGACTCTATAGAGGCAGTTATTTTGCAGCCTCGGCAGTTCAGCTCCGTTGCAGATGGTCAATTTACCCTAGAGCCTGATGAAAGCTGTTATAATGCAGCATATCATTGTATTATGGGAAATGATCCAACTAACGGATGTGTTTTTTTCTATAACCCCGCCATTGCTACAGTTAAATGGAGCTTTCAAAGGGAAACAGAGATAATAATCGGAGGGCATCATTTTACAAGGTAAAAACGACAAACAAAAAAACAACAGGTTATCCTGTTGTTTTTTGTTATTAAAGACCTTCTTCTATAGGCCTTATAAACTGAAGTGGTTTTTCTCTGATTATGGATGGGATTTTAATGTCATCTAAATATTCGATATTAACCTGTAACCCATCCACCTTCATAAACTCAAATATAAAGGTTTGGTGCTCCACATATCTTTTAAGGCTATTGACATTGCCAATCACCTGAATCACATAGGGCGGTGCCACAGGCAATGTGTGTACATTAATATGGCTGCCTGCCAGAGTTATCTCGCTTCTTGCTGTGAGACGCACATTGTTGACAGATAATACCTCACCACCAAAAATCTTCAGCTCATTGACAAGTGTCATTAAGTATTTTTTTTCCTCCATTAATGGTGCTATATTATCACCCATCATCCCTTCTATTGTGATCACCATACCCGGACCTGCCGCAGCTGTATGCCCTGATAAAAATCTATAATGCTGCATTTCATTTCTTAACTTACTTAAAGGAATGCTGTCAGTGATTTTTTCCTGCTCATACTGATCAATGAGCTTCCCCAAATCCAATATTTTATTTTTTGTATCTTCGTTTGCCTTTTTTAATTCAGCAATCTCCCGCGCCTCAGCCTCTCTGTTAAGTGAAAAATTGAAATCATCACCTTCTGAAGGCACATCTGTATTTAATTGAATCCCTACGATTACACCAAAAAGGGTAAATAGTAGAAATAAGCATATGATAAATATGGTGTTGTTTTTCAAGCTTTCACATCCTTTATAAAAGGCTTTTTTAAAATGAAGTATATCAAAAATAATACCCTTTATCTCGTGATTAGTCAATGGCATTAAAAAAGGAAGGTGTTAAGACCTTCCCAGATGTGTTAAGCTTTTTTCTGCTTCCTCTATCATTCTCTTAACCATATGACCACCGACATAGCCTGCAGCCGTCTCGTTCTCCAGCCCCAGCTCCTTTGCAATTTCAGCTTTAAAGGATTGTAGCGCCTGTCTGGCCTCCGGCACTGCTATACTTCTTTTGCTTGGCATATTCATCACCTCGTTATTATTGTTGCTGCATTCAATAATAAATATGTCCATTATTTTTTGACATTTATAGCATAAATTAAGCTATAAAATTATATATAGCAGATATATGAAAAATTTGCATATCGCTTTTGTGGCAGACATACCTACATACCATCTTTATTTGCACTCTTTTTATATGATAATATTGATTATATATGCAAATTTTGGGTATGGTAATAACAATTTAAAAGGGGGGCTATATATGATTTCATTAAGCTTTATTCTTTCAAGAGAAAAACTGACATTAATGGACAGCAGGACCGACCTTAAATCAGCCTTGCAAATTATTGAAAGTGGCAACTTCTTGTCTCTGCCAGTGATTGAGGACAATAGCTTTATCGGTATTGTTTCAAAGGACAAAATTTTACAAGCAACGATAGATGCCAAAGATACTATAAAGTATGTCTATCAAATAGTCCGTAGTGACATACCGGCGCTAACCATTGAGGATGATACTGAGGAGGCGGCGCTACTGCTGGCAGAGACCAATACACCCTTTGTTGCAATAAACGATATTAATGGCTCCTTTATCGGTATCATTACCCACAAGACAATTTTTAAGCACTATGCTCATATACTTGGTATAAACAAAGGTCATAAGCTAATTATAACCACCTATGATATTAAAGGCCGTCTGGCACTCCTCACCGATGTTATATCCAAGGAAGGCGGAAATATTTTAAGCCTTGTCATAGATAATCCCAATGTCTCAACCAATGTAGTCAAAATAATCGTACGGCTGGAGGCTTCAAATATCCAGAGAATTAAGGATGCCATAGAAGCATCGGGCTTTTCCATAAGAATTTAAAAAGTGACCCTTTGGGGGGTCACTTTCTCATTTTAGGTTGATTAGACCTAAATTTTCCTTTACCTTTTTCATGGTTTTTTCTGCCATGGCAGTTGCTCTTTCTGCACCACTTTTGTAGATTTGGGTTACATAGTCCATATTAGCCATATACTCTGCATACCTGGTTTTGAAGGGCCTTATGGTTTCTATCAATAGCTCTGCCAGATCCTTCTTAAAGGCACCGTAACCCTTACCGTCGTATTTTTCTTGAATTTCTAAGGGCTCTATGCCTGAGATTGTAGCATATATCGTGATCAGATTCTTGATTCCCGGCTGATTGTCTGAATAGGCAACTCTGTTTTCTGCATCAGTTACAGCCTTCTTTAATTTAGTAAGAATTAAATCCTCGGCATCCATCAGATATATAGTGGCATATGGATTTTCATCTGATTTAGACATTTTTTTCTCTGGCTCCTGAAGGCTCATAATTTTAGCCCCCATCTTAGGAATATGATGCTCCGGCACCGTAAAGGTTTCACCATATATATTGTTGAAGCGAATAGCAATATCTCTGGAAAGCTCTAAATGCTGTTTTTGGTCTTCACCAACCGGCACGACATCTGTTTGATATAATAGTATGTCAGCCGCCTGCAGCACCGGATAGGTAAAGAGACCGGTATTAATATTATCCTTATGTCTTTCGGATTTTTCCTTAAATTGTGTCATTCTGTTCAGCTCGCCGATATAGCTGTAGCAGTTTAAAATCCAAGCCAGCTCAGTATGCTGAGGCACCTGGGATTGGAAAAATAAGATATTCCTTTCAGGATTAAGGCCACAGGCCAGGTACTGCACTAAAAAGGATAGGCAGGTCTTGCGAAACTCTTCAGGATTATGCCTTATAGTTAAGGAATGTAGATCTACTATTGAATATAAACACTGATATTCCTCCTCTAAAGCCTTCCAATTCTTAACAGCCCCTATATAATTGCCTATTGTTAGACTTCCCGTTGGCTGGGCGCCACTGAAGATGATTTTCTGATTAGCCTCCATGATATTACCTCCTTCGTTAAATTATTATAATAGAATACAATGAGAAATTAAAAAAGCCCCTCATCTCTAATAATCAATTAGAGACGAAGAGCTAATCTCCGCGGTACCACTCTAGTTGGTGCTGCAGCACCCACTTGACTCCTATAACGGGGAGCAGCCGTCCTGGCCTACTATCTATTTCAGCCGGCACTCATAAGTCCATTCAAAGCAGTCCTGCATCGATCTCCCACCACCATCGACTCGCTAAAGCATTTCTCTACTCCTACTATTCTTAGTCATTGCTTTGATATATAATTCATATATAAGCTATTATTGTTATTAATATTTGATTATACAGCTGTTTTTTATACATGTCAATTATCAATTTTTATCAAAAGCCTTTCGTCTTTTACTTTTTATTTCAGAAATTTGCGTTTTATCCACAAGGACGTAGATAGTCTACTAAACTAAAATAACAGCTTTTCGCTTTATATTAAGAATTCAACTTTATTATGCAATTTCCTCAGCTGTATATGATTATACTATTAAATAAAAGGTACTTATATAATTAGTACCTTGCGTCGTTTAAACGTTGAGGTACAGTCTAAGGAGAATTTTTCTGTAGCCAGGCGGAGGATGAAGGGAAATCCAGTCATATTGCTACTGAAGACAACGAAGTTCAAATTTTTAAAGTCAATGTACTGGCTTTATTATATTCAACCAACAAGGAGTGGTGCACTTGAAAAAAAATATTTCTATTATGATTGGCGGTGTACAGGGAGAAGGTGTTGTGAGTACGGGAATGAATCTGATGAAAACCTTTTCTTCCCTGGGTTATTATACCTATGGAAATAGAAATTTTTCATCCAGAATTAAGGGTGGCAATACAACCTTTACAATCCATATTGATATTGAAAAAATAGCTGCTGTAAGTGATTCCGTCGATATCCTGCTGGCCATGGATTTGGATACCATCGACAAATACATGCATCTACTTAATCAGGATGGCATGATCATATATGATTCGGATTTAAAGCCCGATATTCCTATCGTTAAAGCTTTAAAAATTTTACCTTTGCCTATAACTACCTTATGCAAGGGTCTTGGTGCCCCTACAATGAAAAGCACGGCAGCAATAGCCTATATCGGAAGACTATTGAGCATGCCGATGGATATTCTTTCCTCCTCTATAAGGAGGAGATATGGTAAAAAGGGTGATGACATTGTAGCTAAGAATTTAGAAATCCTTGCTGCTGTATATGAAAATCAAGATTTTAGCTGGCAGATGCTTCAGCTTCAGCTGTTATCACCGCAGACTGCCATCACCCGAGGCGTTATGATGGGAAATGATGCCATAGCCCTTGGTGCCCTTTCCGCCGGCTGTCGATTCATCGCCTCTTACCCCATAACCCCTGCTTCAGAAATTATGGAGTATCTTGGCAAGCATCTGCCGAATTATGGTGGTATGATGCTGCAGGTGGAGGATGAAATTGCCGCTGTTACTGCTATTATTGGTGCCGCCTATAGTGGTGTTAGAAGCATGACCGCTACCTCCGGACCTGGCATATCCTTGATGCTGGAGGGTATTGGTCTTGCTGGCATGGCGGAAATACCTATTGTCATTGTGGACGCCCAAAGGTCGGGACCCAGCACGGGACTACCGACAAAGCACGAGCAGAGCGATTTATTTACCCTGTATTACGGCGGCCATGGCGAATATCCCGCTATCATACTGAGTCCCTCCACAATAGAGGATTGCTTTTACGAGACACAAAGAGCTTTTAATCTGGCAGACATATACCAATGTCCTGTAATACTGCTGTCGGATTTAACGTTGTCCCTTTCGCCACAAACTATCGATAACCTTGACCTCAATAAAGTATCTCTTGACAGAGGTAAGCTTGTAACAGAGATGCCTCAAGAAAATACGCCTGAGGCTTTTAATCGCTATCAGCTGACCTCTGATGGCATATCTCCAAGAGCTATACCCGGCGTTAAGGGTGGGATACACCATGTCACCGGTCTGGAGCATAATGAAATGGGAAGGCCTAAGGATGATCCCATCAATAGGCGCAGCATGATGGATAAGCGCATGAAGAAAACCTTGTCTTTAGACGAGGTTAAAGAAATAGAGATCTTTTCAAATAGCAATAGCACATTATTTCTAACCTTTGGTTCCTGCTTCGGTGTTTTAAAGGCAGCAGCTGAAGCTTCAGGCAATGCTGTGGACTATGGGAAAATAAATAGAATCAAGCCCCTCCCCCGTAAGGAGCTGGAGGCATACTTTAATAGCTATGAAAAGATTGTCATTGTAGAGAATAATTATAATGGTCAATTATCTAAGATAATTAAGTCTGAGCTAGACTGTCATAACAAGCTCAGAAGTTTTGTAAAATATGACGGAAATCCCTTTACTATAGAGGAAATAATTAAAGAAATGGGAGGTGCTTACTGATGGCGACAATGAAGGATTATAACAATGATGTCACACCGAACTGGTGCCCCGGCTGTGGTCATTTTTCTGTGCTGCGGGCCCTCCAGGTAGCGGCAGCTAAGCTGAATATCCCAAAGGAAAGTCTGGTGGTTACCACAGGGATAGGCTGCTCCGGCCGTTTATCGGGATACATGAGCGCCTATGGCTTTCATGGCATCCATGGTCGTTCCTTGCCTGTCGCACAGGGTATAAAGCTGGCAAATAAGGATTTAACAGTAATTGCTGCCGGTGGCGACGGAGATGGCTTTGCCATAGGCTTAAGCCATACACTGCATGCCATCAGAAGGAATATCGATGTCACCTATATCGTACTAAATAATCAGGTATATGGATTAACTAAGGGACATACCTCTCCCTTAAGCCAGAAAAGCTTCCAGACAAAGAGCAGCCCCTATGGATCGGTGGAGGCCCCCATAAAACCCGGCATACTGGCCTTAGCCAATGGTGCAGGCTTTATTGCTCAAGGCTACTCAGCCTATCAGGAGCAGCTTATTGATATCATCGTGAAGGCAATACAGCATAAGGGTTTTTCATTGGTCAATGTATTCAGTCCCTGTGTAACATACAACAAAATCAACACCTATCAGTGGTTCCGTGAAAAACTGGTTGATCTGGATAAGCAGGATGGCTATAACACCAATGATTATCAGTGCGCCATGAATACCCTAGTAGAGACTGACTGCCTATGTACAGGGATAATTTATGAAGAAAAAGGCGCTTCATATATTGATTTGGTCCAGGAAAAGAGTGCACTTCCCTTGACCAAACTAGATCTAAGGCTTACATCTCAGGAATTTAGCAGACTTTTTGAGGACTTTAAATAACGCTACTCTTTCTCCTCTAAGGTCCGTATGCGTTCCTCCAGCTCGCGAATTTTTTCCAGAAGATAATCCTCCTTGCCTTTGCCCTTTCCGAAGTGCCTCAATAAGAGCACAGTTATAACCACCGGAACCCCCAGCAAGAGGCATATCAATAATACATTGATCAACTGAAGGAATACTGAAAGCATAGCTTCACCACCTTTTAAGAATAACCTATGACCTTAATGCATGGAGGGCACAGCTTCTTAGCCCGTCCATGCTCTGGTCCTACGTTTAATTTTATCAGAATAAAAGTGCTATGTACACCCAGCACCTGTCTTTGAGCTAAAATCATATTTTCGACGTATTTAACTATACTTTAACAAATTTCCTGTTTAAGCAACATGATAAATGATATAATTAAAGAAGTATATCACTACTATATATCGGTTAGGGGGAGTGTAATAATGAAGGGAACAGTGGTCTCAACCTGGCTCAATAGCCTTCGGTCACTATATGGCGATGATTTGGTGGACACAGCACTAAAAAAGCAAAGCTGGGACAAGGAAAGAATAATCAGCCCGCTGGATGATATTCAGGATCAGGAGATCTTTGCCGTATTTAAGCAGATGGCAGAGGAAACAAAGGAGCCTGTGAATGCCATCTGGAGAAAAGTAGGCAGGCAAAACATAACCACCTTCCAAAAATGGTTTCCATCCTACTTCGAGAGATATAGCCTAAAGGGCTTTCTGATGATGATGGACGATGTTCACGCACAGCTTACCAAGATTATTAAAGGAGCAAATCCACCACGATTGATTGCTGAGGAACTAAACGAAAGAGAGATATTGATTACATACATATCAAAGCGTGGTCTTTCTGATTATTTTCTTGGACTTCTAGAGGGTAGCTCAGAGTATTTTAATGAAAAGCTGGACTATACAATTGTAGATTCTGAAAAATCAGCTGATGGTAAGCACACAATGAAGGTGAGGCTAAAGCTGGAAAAATCACAGGATGTCGTAATTAATTCTCCCATTTCTAAGCTTTTGGGGTTGGGTATCGTTAAAAGTCTCCCCTTAAAGCTCAGTCTTTTCCCGACAATAGCAGCAGCAATTATCATATTCCTGTTAGATAAGACAGGCAATCTACCCCTATTAATAGCCGGAAGCGTGGGGGTTTTTATCTCAGTCCTTTTGACATCCTCCATCGTATTAAAGCCTATTAAGCTGCTGAATGGAGAGATTGGCAAGCTAAAGGACTATGATTTTGCTACCAAAACCATCCATCGTTCCGCCGATGATACCGATAGTGTTTTCGCCAATCTTAGTGAAGCTAAGGAGGTTGTAAAGAAGGACTTCCTATTCCTTAAGGGAGGTACCGATGATATGGATAATTACCTACGGGAGTTTGCCTTAATAGCCGATAATATGAAGGTATTATCAGACTCCATTTCCTCCGTGGTTCATGAGGTTGCCTTAAGCGCTACCAATCAGGCAGAGGAAACAGAGCATGCTGTTTCCATATTGGACGAATACATTACCACCCTTAATAAAATAGTCGACCAGGAGTCAAAGGGCAAGGACCAGCTGGAGGACTCTATTCATAGCCTAAGAACTGCCTTCAAGGATATTAAGAATGTAAATGGCATGATTAACAGCGTTAAAAATAATTTTTCCAATGTCAATACTCAAGGACAGGAGCTAAGGCATCAAGCCACAAAGATTATGGATATCAGCTCAACTGTTGAAGCTATAGCTGATCAAACCAATTTGCTGGCATTAAATGCTGCCATAGAGGCCGCCAGAGCCGGTGAGGCCGGCAGGGGCTTTACCGTAGTTGCTGAGGAGATAAGAAAGCTTGCAGAAAACTCAAAGGAGGCCGTTCATAGCATAAATGACAATCTAGAATTCTTCATTAAGCAGATTGAGGGCTTTGTCAATGAGATTCAAGAGCAGTACTCGCAGCTTTCTGACAGCAATGCCACACTTGACAAGGTAACAATTGAAAATGAAGCCTCTACGACACAAATCATTCAGGTTTCTGATGTTATTGTTAAGCTTATAGAGGAGCTTTCCTCAGAAACCGACAGGCTTACCAATGTGGTGGAAAATATCCACTCCTTGGCGGCCATAGCAGAGGAGAATTCCGCAGCTTCTCAGGAAATGAGTGCAAATGTAACACAATATTCTGATAAGGTGAAGGACCTGACAGAGCACATAGCTTTATTGGAGGCCCTAACCACCAACTTCAAGCAGGAATTGAAAAAATATCAAATATAGCAAGTATAGTAAAAGCACGATGCATCCATTAACACCACCAGGTCTATGAAGTACAAAAGCATTTCATAGGACATAAACCAACTTTCCTCAAATGAAAAAAAGCGACAGTTTATATAAAATGAATCCTGTATCAAGGACCTTTTATATCAAACTGTCGCCTTTCTTATTATAACAGGCTTTCTATTTTTCCTTTGTCAAAGCCCACTACCATTTCTCCATCTATCTGGATGACCGGCACTGCCATAATGCCTTTTTGCATAAGCTCTTTTCTTGCAGCAGGGTCCTGCTGAACATTTCTTTCAGTAAAGCTGATCCCCTTCTCATTAAAGTATTCCTTTGCCGTAACACAATGGGGGCACGTATTGCTGGTGTATACAACTACTTCTTTAGACATTTTAATTCCTCCTCAATTAATTCACATTAATTATGACTTACCCTATTCTACCATATCTAACTTCAATTCAGAAAGCCTTGAGAATCATTTTTAATAATTTCCTCCACTACAGCCTTTAGGTCTACTTTTACAGAGGTGCTTTTTTTAACATTCATCTCATTTATATCTGCCCGTTCATCAGGTTTACCAATCTTTACAGTACGGCAGCCAGCCCTTATACCAGCTGTAATGTCGGTTTCCATATCCCCCACCATCCAGCTAAGTCCTAGGTCAATGTCATACTTTTCAGCCAGCTCCAGCAGCATACCGGGCTCAGGCTTACGACGATGGCTGAATTTTTTAAAATCGGGACAATAGGCTATCTCTCTTATATTACAATACCCCACTAATTCTTCCTTTAAACTATCATGAATATTTTTCAAGTCCTCATGGGTAATATGCCCCAATTCTATGCCGCCTTGATTCGTGACGATAAATAAATCATACCCCGCCTCATAAGCCTTTTTTAAGGCCTCCTTTACCCCTTCATAGAGGATTAGGTCCTTGGGTTTATTAACTGGCCTTTTATTATCGTTTATAACGCCATCTCTATCAAAAAATATCCCTTTATGCCTCATTGCCTTTACCTCAGCTTTATCTGTTGATTTTGTATTACTATAGCGGTTCCTTATATAAGATGATACACTACGACAAGGCACTAACCGCTTATGTCCTGGAAATACTTCTTTATTCCGTTTCTAATCTCTCTTCTGGTGAAGATAGGCTCCCCATGCTCCTTGACATTTGTATATTGAATAAGCTCAATAATAGCATCGATGTTATATTTATTTATCTCAGTTACATTATCGAAGAATCGTCTTTTATTTTCCAGATCTGAAAGAAACATAAGGATATCCTTCTTCCTCTGTTTTTTATCCATTAAAGCGCCTCCTTTCATTAATATAGTTATTTTATACCTAAGTAAAAAAACTATACGAAAAAGGAGGAGATATTTCTTTATTCTACATGCTTCTTAAAGCGTTATGCAACATAAATTCATCACCATCGCTCTCCTTTTGAAGGAGACTATTTGAGAAATTTTATAATATTTTTTATTACCTCATCGACTTCGTCAGCAGTAATATCCTCCTTGATCAAACAGTCTCTGGCATGATCCTCAATGAGCTTCATTCCCACCTTTTCGATGGAGGATTTTATAGCTGCTATTTGTAGCAGCACCTCTTGACAGGATTTACCCTCCTCCACCATTTTTTCTATTCCCTGTATGTGACCTTTAATGGTTTTTAAACGGTTTATAACATCTTTTCTCGCCTCAACGCTCTCCATTCCATCACTTCCTTTGCATCTCAGTATTTATGAGGATTTTGATTATATTTTCTCATAAATAGCCTTAATAATAAAGTTAAAACTGAATTATGCAGCTGTTTTTTTTCTCTTTTGATGCGCCTCTATCATCCCGGTTGAATAGCCCATAGGGCAAATGACACACCAGCTTCTGGGCTTGAATATAACCCCCATCATGATACCTACTACAGTGGACATAGTCATCATTCTAACTATTGCATAGGCTGATTTTGTCAAATCTCCGCCAGCCAAAACCAGGGAAATTGAAAACATCCCCATCATCCACACCAGCATCAAATTTTTAACCAGCTTGTTATTGATTTGCTTTGGCAAATTATTCTTAAAGCTTATTTTCTCCAGAAAGATGCCAAACAATGAGCCCCTTGGACAATACTTTGCGCAGTGTACCCTCCCTCCGCCTCTTATGGCAAGGTATATTGGGGTTAACATACATAGCAGCCCCAGTATGCCAAATCGAATATCCACTATTGAAAGAGTGAAGAATAAAACCATAAATATCCATGACCAGGACATAATTGATTTTTTCATATTGTAGCCTCCTAAATAAAATTAACCCTACCCCCTATGGGGTGGGGTTACTAATAATATATACATTTATGCCAAAAATGTCAACAAAAAAAGAAGGTTACGACCTTCTTTTTTTACATTACTGTATCCAGCTCTTCAATTTGCTCATATCCTTCACAATAATCTTTTTACCGCTTATATCCACTGAGCCCTCTTTTTTGAATTGACTCAAGGCTCTACTTACGGTTTCTCTAGCGGTGCCTATCATATTAGCCAGCTCCTGACGGGATATATCCAGCTTAACCTCCAGCCCATCCTCAGTTTTTTTGCCATGGGCCTCCGCCAGCTTAACAATTGTCTGAGCAGTTCTCATATAGGTGTCTCCTAATGCCAGCTCCTTAACCTTCTGTTGAGAATTAAAAAGCTTGCGGCTCAATACCTTAATGATAGAAAGGGCTAAACCTGAATTTTTGCTTATCAAAGCCTCTAGCTCCTGATTTTTTATCATGCCTAAAACTGCATCCTCCAAGACCTCAGCAGAGGCAGGATAAGCGATATCATTAAACAAAGTCACCTCCGCAAATACACCTCCTTCGCTAAGGATAGCAAATATCAGCTCTCTGCCGTCGGGGGAGGTTTTAAATATCTTAATTTTACCCGATTTGATAAAATAAAAGGCCTCACCTTCATCCCCTTCCATAAAAATTATGCTACCCTTTCGGAAGCTTCTTTGTAGCGTTATATCGTTAATCTTTTCAAGGTCTGCCTCATTTAAATTTGTAAAGGCCGGTACCTTTTTAAGTATATCTACAGTTTTTGTAATCATATTTTTCTCCTTTGTCATGAAGCCTTTTATTAAGGTATATACCATTACTACAATTATATTGTAAAAGCACCTGAGATAAAAGAGGATAAGAATAATTTTCTTCTACATCCTTCTAAATGATATAAAAAAGTATAATCAAAAATTTGAATAAATACAATAGCAATTATTCATTGTTTGTTATCAAATTAACCAAGTCATAGGAATATTTATGCTTTTTAGAGAATATAACGTTTGCAAACAAATAAATTATCTCTTTTAATAATTCATGTTAATCCATTGAATTTACTTTGTACTTCTCTATGCATAATCTGTCCTACATTTATTCTTATGGCTGAATTTTCTGAATATTTATGAGGTTTACTTGATATTTTTTTATTGACTTTTATCATAAATAGGCACATAATGTGTATGTAACGTATGCAATTATAAATAAAATACTACAAATTAAATAGGAGGCAAATTAAAAATGATTTTGGAACATCTTATGGAAGAAATTATACCTTATGTTATTCACTTACTAGAGGCGATGGGGGTATTTGTTATAGCTTTCACTGCATTGAAGGCATTTGCTCAATATGCATTAAAAACTTTCAATTTCACAGATGATACTATTAAGATCGAACTAGCAAAGGCTTTAGCCCTTGGACTTGAATTTAAGCTTGGTGGAGAAATTTTAAAAACCGTTACTGTTAGAACACTTGATGAAATCTATGTTTTGGCAGCAGTCGTAGCTTTAAGATTGATCTTAACCTTTGTTATCCACTGGGAAATTACTGCAGACACAAAGCATTGTAATGAATTCCACGATATTAAAATGGCTAAGGATACTGAAGAAAAAAAAGGCTTTCAGTTTTTAAAGAAAACTGCTAACCACTAATATCTTTGAAGCAGCTGTGCAATTTAGAGTTTTTAATCAATTGAAGGAACCCTCGTGGTTTCTTTTTTTATTCATCGGGAAAGTCGTTAATTGCAGCGCCGTAGCAGGGAGGTAACCAGGGCAAGTCATTCTGGAGAAGGTACAGCTTCACTGAATATCTGAAGGGTTGCAGTACTCAAATGTGATATTAATCACATTTAACTGTGATTTAAAGCATATTTATTATTGCCCCTGAGGACTATAATGAATTTAGAAGAAAACATATTTTATAGGAGGTTTTTATAAATGGTAATTACAAGAGATACTTTAATTGGAGACATATTAAGAAAGAAACCTGATGCAGCTGCAATACTGATGTCCTTCGGCATGGGCTGTCTTGGTTGCCCTTCTTCTCAAATGGAGTCCCTGGGTGATGCCGCAGCAGTTCATGGTATAGATGTTGAGGCAATTCTGGCAAAGCTAAACGGATAGCTGAAAAACAGACTTTGCATAGGATAGGGTCGTCAACCTGCTTATGCTAAAATTAAAGGGCTAGGGGAGGACAATACCCCCTAGCCCTTTAATTTTCTTCCTTCGTGTCCTTCAGCATGTCATAGATGCTGCAATGAATTTTATATCTAAGCCTTGAATTCAATAAAAGCCTTATCCCAATATCGCATATAAAATATTGAACCAGCCTTCTCTTGTTGAGACTTTGAGGGAGCATCATTTTATTCTCTAACAGCTCCAGCAAACGCTCCTCGTAATCCTTAATCTCCAATAAAATGCTCATTATTTTGTATTCCTGACAGATTAGCTGCTGATCCAGTATCTCATTACCCAGCTTCTGCTCCTCCTTCACTGAACGCTTTTTCAAGTGAACAATCAATTCCTTATTACTCTCCTCCACTTCTTCTGTTATTAAATCTAAATCTCTAAGTATCTCCAGCATACGGGAGCTTTGCTCCAGATATAGTAAATATTCTTCTATGGATTCCTTTAAGGCTTCTATTAGGCTGTTATTCAACAAACCAAACCCTCCCCATAAAGTGCTATTTACAATATTGATATAAATTAAAGGCCTGTAATATTCCTTAGATTATAAAATCCTGGAAAATTATAGGCCTTTAATTCTCTTATGCTGTGGCTTTGATATGATTAGCCGTGACTTTTAATTTGATATTTTTAAATAATAGCGTTGAAATTAAAATAAAAATGCCGCTCAGGACTATCGTTCCTCCCGGTGCCAGATCCCAATAGAAGGATATGAATAAGCCCATCAGGACTGCCACCAGCCCAAATAAAACACTGTATATCATGGTCTGCTTAAAGCTCTTGGCAACTTGCATGCCTGCTGCCACCGGCACCACCATCATGGAGGATACCAATAGTATGCCTACAATCCTCATGGATACCGCAATTGTCATTGCCACCAATATATTGAAATATAGGCTTACTCTTTTTATAGGTACACCAGCCAATCTGGCAGCCTCTTCATCAAAGGTGATATAAAAGAGACTTCTATATAAAAATATTAATGATACCATTATGATTAATCCCAAAATCGCAACCGTCCTTATATCCTGAAGATTCACCAGGGTTATGCTTCCGAATAAATAACTAAAGATTGATGAATTTGATTTGCCCATACTGATAAAAATAGTTGCCAGCCCGATACCTGCCGACAGCATTATGGCTATTGATAATTCTGCATAGTCTTTGAACTCCTGCCTCAGCTTCTCTATGCCCAAGGCAGCAGCTATTGAAAAAGCTAAGGCTGAATATATTGGATAAATACTCCCCAGCATCCCTGCAGCAACCCCTGCTAACGCCACATGCGAAAGAGTGTCTCCAATCATTGAAAGGCGCCTTAAAACTATAAAAACCCCAATGGCAGGGCATATCACGCCAATTATAGCCCCTGCAATAAAGGCACGTTGCATAAATCCATAGGTAAAAATTTCAGGCATCTCAATTCTCCTCACTAATGCTGATGATGGAGGAGGCTTATGCCTTCTCCATAGACCTGCTTAATATAATCCGTCTGATTAAAGCTCTTTGAATCATGAAGGAATAGACTCTGATTGCCAAGGCATGCAACCTTGTTGGTCTTATCTGTGATCACGCCTATATCATGGGATACCATAGCTAGCGTTATGCCAAGACTCTTGTTCAACAGCGCCATAAGGCCATAAAACTTTTCCTGTGAAGCTACGTCTACCCCCACCAGAGGCTCATCCATTATGATTAGCTCAGGATTATTAACCAGTGCTCTGGCGATAAAGACCCTCTGCTGCTGTCCTCCCGATAAACTGCCAATCAGCCTTTTTTTATAATCAACCATGTCTACAATGCTTAATACCTCATCAATTTTTTCCCGTTGTTCTTTATTCAAGAATTTAAAGGGCTTTGTTTGCATATATAGATTAGCCGCGACAATCTCCTCAACTGTTGCAGGAAAGCCTGCATTAATATCTCTTGCCTTCTGTGCTATATACCCTATCCGATGCCATTGATCGAAGCTCTTAACAGCCTGTCCCAACAATTGTATTGAGCCCTGCTGGGGTTCTAAAATCCCCAGCAGCAGCTTAATTAATGTTGTCTTAGCGGAGCCGTTTGGCCCCACAATTCCTATAAAATCTCCCTTAAAGACCTCTAAGGAGACCTCCTTTAAAACCATCTTTGTATCATAGCTGAAGGTAACATTTTTTATTTCTATTACCTTTTCCATTATTTCACCAATGCCTTCTTCAAGCTCTCTATATTTTTATACATAAGAGATATATAGTCCTCCCCTGTCCTTTGCTGTTCATCTGTAAGCCCCTCCATGTTATAGAGCACCAAGGGCTCAAGATTGGCTTCTTTAGAGAGCACCTCTGCAGTTTTAGGGTTTGCCAGCACCTCAAAGAATATATGCTTTATATTATACGCCTTTGCCAGCTTGCTTAGCTCTGCCAGCTTGGCAGGAGTCGGCTCAGCATGGGGCGATGTACCGGCCACGGATATTTCCTCTATGCCATAGCGTCTTGCCAAATACGCAAAGGCTGAGTGAGATACGATAATTTTTCTATCCTCTGAAGGAATCCCTTCTAGTTCTTTAGAGAATGCCACATCCAGTTCTTCCAACTGCGCCTTGAAGCTTGAATAGTTCTCTTCAAAAACATCTGTATTGTCTGATGAAACAGTAGAAAGCGCATCCTTAATCCTTTCTGCTATTTTAGCAGCATTCATTGGGTCCAGCCATATGTGAGGATCGAATTCACCATGATGATGATCATGATCCTCATCCTCATCCTCGTCGTGGTCGTGGTCATGATCATCGTGATCATGGTCATCATGATCGTGGTCGTGATCCTCCAAGCTTATTAAATCTAAGCCTTCACTGGCATTTATTATTTTGATATCCTTACCCGACAGTAGCTCCAAAACACCGTCAACCCAAGGTTCAAACTCCAAACCATTGTATATAAAGACCTCTGCCTTCTCCAGCTCTGCCAAAATTCTTGGGGTTGGTTCAAAGCTATGGGGCTCTGTTGAAGCTGGTACAATTGATGTCACCTCCACCAACTCTCCACCAACCGTAAGGGCAAAATCATAGTAGGGATAGAAGCTGGTAAAGACCTTAATTTTTTCTACCTGAGGCTCAGGCGGATGATCAACACCATCACTTTCCGCCGGCTGACCACTGCAGCCTGTAAGTAATAGGGCAATCGTTAAAGCTATTATCATACTTAGTTTAATTTTTGAAAAAAACATAGTGCACCTCCATTTAAATGCAACTCATTTGCATTTATAATTTATTATTTCCATTATACACCTTTTCTAAACAATTATGCTATATATAAATCTATTTTATTAATTGATTTTACCTTTTTTTATTCTAAGGACTGCTATACTAAGTCTAACGCCCGGTTTTTAACATAAAAAAAGCCCCTGATTCCCAGGGGCTTTTGGCTATGCCAGCTTCTCAACCTCATTTTTCAGTTTTCCATTCCATTTACCGCATTTATCTCCCCATCTAGCCGATACCTGACCATCTCTCAATATTTCTATAACCTCACAGCCATTGGAGCAATCATTACACTCAAAGCCCTTAACCTGATAGCCGGAGTGAACAATGTCAAAGCCTTTGAAGCTGGTCCTGTTCTTTTTCATATCATACTCTTGAGCCATCAAACAACAGCCTATCGCTCCCATTACATCATGATGGGGCGGAACAAGAATTGCAGTTCCAAGAGCCTCCTCAAAGGATTTTTTTATGCCTACGTTGGCAGCCACGCCTCCCTGAAACACTATAGGGCCTAAAATTTCCTTTCCCTTACCGAGATTGTTTAAGAAATTCCTAACGAGTGCATCACATAGACCTTTGATGATGTCCTCCTGATTATGTCCCAGTTGCTGCTTATGTATCATATCAGATTCTGCAAAAACTGCACATCTGCCGGCTATTCTGACAGGGGCCTGGGATTTTAAAGCCATTTCACCAAAGTCCTCAATAGGAATGCCAAGCCTTGCTGCCTGTCTATCCAAAAATGATCCGGTACCTGCAGCACATACGGTATTCATGGCGAAGTCGCTGATTATACCATCCCTTAAAAGGATAATCTTTGAATCCTGCCCACCGATTTCCAATATCGTCTTTACACCATCTACGAAATTTATGGCCGCAATGCCATGGGCAGTTATTTCATTTTTGATAACATCAGCGCCAACCATCATGGCTGCCAGGTGTCTTCCGCTTCCTGTGGTGCCGACACCACGAACCCTCACTTCCTCCGACACCTGGCTTCGGACCTCCTTGAGACCTCTTTTGACCGCTTCTATTGGTTTACCCTGTGTCTGTGTGTATACCTTAGCCATTATACCTTTATCCTCATCCATCAACACCACATTTGTACTTACGGAGCCTACATCAATACCCAGATAACAATTTTTCATTGTGCTTTAACTCCTTTCGTCTCCTTAGTAGGTCTACAAAGGCCTCAATCCTCGTATTTAATCCGGCCTCACCTGTCATTTCATCCACTATAAGACATAGATAGGGTATGTTATAGTCCTTTTCGACCGAAGGCAGTATGCTCTGGGCAACGATCTCCGGCATACAGGTAAAGGGATATACCTGAATTAAACCATCATAACCCTCTTTTGCATATTTAACTGCATAGCCTACCGTCTCCCTAGCATGTCCTCCTATCATAGATCCCAAATAAGGCTTAGCTGCCTGCCATATTTCCTTTTCACTTGAGAGCTTAAGGGGCTGCAAATAGAGATGCTCCGTCAGCCAGCGACTGATTTTCAAGGATTTATTTATCTCTACACCCAAAGCCCCCAGCTTTTTTTCAATGTCTAGATTGACGAAGGGCTCAATAATGGTATATATTTCGCCGATAAGACCTATTTTTACAACATCTCTTTCGGGGTCCTCTTCTATGCTATTTATTTTTCTCTTTGTTTCCTTAACTAAATCCATTACAGCCCTATAACCCTTCACCTTCCTAACTTCTTTGTGAAAACTGTCGTATAGCTGATCAGTGCTGCCCATAACCCGCTCCCTAGGTCTTTTATAAAATGCTGCATCGTCTATTTCATCAACACCATAGAGTGCCTTTGTGGCCTTTGCCAGTGCCTTTATAATACTGTAGGGGTTTTTGGTATTAGCCAGCTTTGTAACGCTTTTAAAAAATTTATCGTAGTCACCCTGAGGCGGGTCCAAGAGAATGAAATCCAATTGATGCCCCATCGACTTTAATATTTCCTTCTGTAAAATAGAATAGTACCCAAATCGACAGGGACCGCAGCTTCCAGTTATCACTATGGTATCTGCCCCCTGTCTGATGCTTTCTATGTAATTTCCTATGTTTACCTTTAAGGGCAAGCATATGGATTCTGGTGAATGCTTCGTCCCTATGTCCAGAGTATCGTTGCTGCATTGCGGTGGTATAACAATATCCACCCCCAGCTCCTCCAGCAGTACCTTAGTTGCCACATATTGATTTCCCATATGGGGAAAGGTTACCTTCATTCTTTCTCCTCCAATCAATCATGTCTATAAATGCCTCCAGTCGTGTGTTGACTCCAGCCTCCCCGGTATGCTCATCCAAGGTAATCAATAGGAAGGGGATATCACTCTCACTGCGCATTCTTCTTTCGATTAGCTCCTCAACAATGGAGTCTATGCCGCAGCCAAAGGAGGACACATATATGACACCATCAATATCTTTATTCTCAGCTAAATACATAGCGGTTCCCATAAGCCTTCGTCCGTAGCTCCAGAACATCCTCTTTTCCAGCGTATCCGAATAATCCCTCAGCCTTCCATTATCCAGCATTTCAGGAAGCAAAATATCCACATTTAATGCCTTCAGCTTATTTATTATCTCCATAGATCCGAAATTATCGTAGATCAGATAGCTATGACCCATTAGAGCGATTGTCTTTCTGCCCCTTTTACCATTAAAGCAGCTTTCCTTCATCAGCTCTCCGTTAAGTGGAATCCTTCCCTCAGCTATCGACTGCTTGTATTGCTTATATTTTTTAAGTGCCTCTGCATATGCGCTATCGATTTTTTTCCTGTCCTTAGTCACATACTCACCAAATTCATATATGGTCGTCATAAGACTTTTACGAGACTTATTGAAGTTTATTACAGTATCAATCATGGGAGGGACATTCTTAATTGAATATTTAACCATCTCTGGAAGACCGCAGAATTTAGGACATATATATTCTCCTTTATACACACTCATCATCCTGGGCACAAAAATATAATCCACCTTATCCCGCAGGTCAATGATATGACCATGAAGGATTTTTACCGGCAGACATGCTTCATCGACTGTGTTTTTTGCTCCTTGATCTAGTATATGCTTATTTGTAGGGCTAGATAGAATGACCTCCGCCCCCAGCGCTTCATAGAAGGCCTTCCATAGGGGGTAATAATCATAGAACCAAAGCCCTCTAGGTATTCCGATTTTCACTTGTAAACCTCTCCTTTCAGCACCTGTATATTATTGTCAAAAAAGACAGCTGCTATACGCCTTTCTGGTTACTAGGTAAAAGGCAGTACTATTCGTGCAATGATATGCTTTAGTCTATTATAGTAGGCGGGGTTTTTTCTGTAGTTCGTTGAATTCAACAGATGGCTCTTTTTAAAGTACGTATCAAAGATTTCCTCCATTTCCTCGGTAATGCTGTAGTCATATACAACAGCGTTCACCTCATAATCCAGGAACATGCTTCTTGAGTTAAAATTCGCAGAGCCAACTGAGGTTATTTCTCCATCAGCACAGAAGGCCTTTGAATGAAGAAATCCTTCCTTAAAAAGATAGATTTTTACACCTGCCTTGATCAAATCAGCATAGAAGGAGGAATTAGCCCAGCCCACTATGAAAACATCAGGTTTTTCTGGCAATACGATCCTTACTTCTACGCCCCGAAGGGCTGCGGTCTGTAATGCCTTTACCATGCCTTCATTCAGTATCAAATAGGGTGTAGCTATATAAACCTTTTCCCTTGCGCCTGAAATCAGCGAGAAATATAGCTGGCTAATTTCATTCCAATGGGTATCATAGCCGCTGGTAATCATCTGGGCAGCAATATCAGCCTCACCCTTTACAGATGGAAAAAAGTCTTCGTCTATAAGCCTTTCTTCAGTAACATAGCACCAGTCTCCTAAAAAAATCTTCTGTATCCACAAAACCAGTTCTCCTCTGACCTTCATTTGAAGGTCATTCCACGGTCCAATGCTCTTGTCTCTGCCTAAATATTCATTGCCTATATTAAAACCCCCAATATAGGCAATTTCACCATCTATAAGTAAAATTTTTCTATGATTTCTATGATTTAGTTTACCCTTAAGTATGGATTGCATCACATCATCATATATGCCTACTTTTACACCCCCCTCTCTTAATTCCTTTAAAACACTTTTGTTAAGCTCCCTACTGCCAAGACCGTCATAGATAAGCCTGATGGCTACACCCTCCTTGGCCTTTTTAATGAGGGTATCACTAAATTTACGACCTATCTCGTCATCTCTTATGATAAAAAATTCTATATGAATATGGTGCTTGGCTCTGCTTATTTCCTCTATCATCTCGTCGATGAGGGTCACACCATTACTCATAAGCTCGATATCATTTCCTGCAGTAACCGGCATACCCGTGTTTCCCTCTATTAAAGTAGCTATTCCCTTTTGAAAGGTAGTATCCAGCAGCGGCTTTCCTTCAGTGGCTGTTATTTTATGGAGCTGATCCATATAGCTGCTACGATTCTGCTGATAGCCATTAAGCAGCTTGGCATTTCTCCAAACCTGAAACAACGTAAATACTGCGAAAATACTTAAAGCTATAAAGGCATAATTGATCACCCTTAAAAAGATTTTTTCGTCGATAAATCTTCCTACCAGAAAAAGCAGTGAAAATATCAAAGCTAATGCAAGCATATAAGGGTAAATCCCCACTATTATCGCGCTTGAAATTTGATTGAATAAGTGAAAGGCTACAATTAGTATCAATAATCCTATGGTTATAAGCTTTAAAATTCCTATCATTCCTTCATCTCCTTCAGAAATGAACAATAAAAAAGATATGGATTTACTCTCCATATCTTTTTATTATTGGACTACCGTATTTATTTAATTCATTCAAATGATTTTTTATGTATCCCTTAGCTGTTTCTGTTAATGGCAGTTCTATGCTTATGCTGTTATTATATGCTGCCTCCAACCGACTTAAATGCTCCAATCCGATGATGACACGGGCATCCTTGCTGTTATTAACCAGTAGCACATAGTAGCTCAGCACCATTCCCTCATTCAGTAAATTGATTTGAAGCCTATCCGGATATGCTTCAGCCAGTCTCATCAGCTGAAATTTCAGACTATTATTACTCATGGCCTCCAAAAGCATCCTTCCTCTGCCACCATTATTCATCAGCTTCTCAATAAATGCTACTACCTTAGGGGCTTCCTCTTTACCTTCAGACACTTTAAAGGCTAAATCAAATTCCTCTGCCTGCTGAATCATTTGACATCCACGGTCAAGACCCTCGCATCTAGTGTTTCTAAGAAAATGCATGGCACCACTCCTAAACTTTAGAATTTATATGTTTATACCTTTATCTCACCGTATGGCCATTCTTAATGCAGACTTTTAACAAAATTCTTACCTGCTTTCTTCGCTTCATATAAACAGGCATCAGCAATACTTATCAATTTAACCCTATCATGGCTGTCGGTTCTAAAGGTAGAAATCCCTATGGAAACAGTGACTCGGACCCCCTCTACAACGACCAGCTCTACAGAGCTTCTAATTCTCTCTGCAATTGCCTTTGCCCCCTCGGAGTCGCTGTCCTTTAACAGAATGATGATCTCCTCCCCACCATACCTTCCGACAATATCCTCTTTCCTGACGGATTTCATAATACAGTCTGCCACCCTTTTAAGAATTTCGTCACCAACCTGATGTCCAAATTGATCATTGACCTCCTTGAAATCATCAATATCCAGCATAAGAACTGAAAAACACTTATCCTCATAGCGATAATTGTCATATAGCTTTGTGTACAAGACCTCAAAGGTCTCTCTATTATAAAGGCCTGTTAAGCCATCAAATCTGGATTTTATAAAGAGCTCCTCTATATACACAGCATTGGAGATCATCAGACCGATATGTCTTGCTATCACTTCAAAAAAACGAACCTGCTCCTTTGTGAAGATATGATATTCGCCATTGTCCAAAAAGAGAATCCCTAGTATCTTACCGTAAATATTGGAAATCGGCAGGGCAATATACGAGTATATCCCTAGCTCTGACATTAGTAGATTATCGCACCTCGGGTCTGTCAGTGCATCATAGATGATAACAGGCTTTTTGCTCATTACCGTCTGCTGCGATATCTTTTCCTGTGAAATGGGTACCTGCTGCCGGTTCATGGACTTTATCTTATAATGAGTTGTATATTTAATCAATAGCTCTGATGATTTTTCATCCAATGGTGCTATCGTGCAATTTTTCATACCTGTAACTGTAGGCAGCACAGATAGCAGTTTTTCCAGAAATTCATCAATATTTACATTTTCCTCCACAGGTGAAAGCAGGAGGGTTTCTAGGGCTGAAAGACTAAGCATTTTTTCCAGATTTAGATTTTGTCTATCAATTCTGGTGAAAAGCACCGTCAGCTCGTCAGCTATCTTGTTAACAATATATTGTATGCCTTCATCTATTCTGTCGTTTTTACTATGATATACCACCAAAAGACCAGTGAGCCTTCCATGCTGATAAATGGGCATAGAAATAAGCGCCTTGATCTCAAGGATTTTCTCAAAGCGTGGAAAATGCGCTTTTATAGTTTCCGAATCACATATATATCGCGTTTGCTTATAAAACCGTATAGACTTCTGGGTGGGTACTGTTGCACCAGCCATGCTTAGCTTTTTAATTTCTGTGGCGTATTGAGGTATGAAGATTCTTTTTTCCTCATTAACCTGGAGAAAGACAGCCTCCAGACTCAGTTCTTCCTTAATGAATCGCAGCACCAGCTCAATTGACTCCTCCCGATTAAACTGGCTATTTAGCCCCCTTAACAGGTGCATTAGTGTCAGATGAATTTCACCCTGTATTTTATTATATATGTCTTGAGATGCTTTTAGAATAAAGCCCTCTATTTTTTCAACCTGTTTATTTATTGTCATTCCATCCCATAAAGCTTTCTGCTCCTCTGAATAACCATAGAGGATAATGGCAATTAAAGCCTCCTGAAAATATACCCTTTTTAAACTATATGTGATTTCAAGCGCCTCTATATCCCCCATAGCTATTACCTCCGGCAGTGAACTCTCCGGCTGAAACAGTCTATAGTTATTCTCATCCTCCAGGATATAAATCTTCATAGTTTTAAACAAGCTAATTTCTGTAAAAATGGACATTAAGTCAGCTATTTTAGTAAATAGCTCTGAGGTAAAATTACACTGTTTAAAGCTCTTTATCATTGGTATCTCACCTATCCCTTAAGGAAGATTTTTAGAGGTAAATAAGAATAATTATTCGTTATGAGGCTTTAGACCTATAGACATTAATGTAAATTTCAGATATAATAGATTATTTTACACTATATTCAAATCGTCTTCAATGTTTTATAAATATTCTTTCTATTTATTATTAAAATATTATTTCTTGGCATAATAGTACTACGTCATTAATATCATTTCGAAGGAGAAATAGGATGTTTGGTATTCCAAAGGGGTTTAAAGCAAAGAATGAAATATGGTATTTTTTGATATCTATTCTATTGGTTCACATTGCAGCTTATTTTATTGTTCCCATCCTGCCGCTTTTATTAAAAAATTCTAAGCATTTGAAGGCTCCAGAAATAGGTATCGTTATAGGGGCGGGCTCCTTATTTATACAGCTTGGCAGTATTATTGCGGGTCTCTTGTCAGATAGGGTTGGAAATAAGTTCACCATGCTATTAAGCCATCTATGTCAGGCTTTAGGATTAATAGGTATGGGCTTTAGCAGGGGCTATTTTGCGCTGGTTTTCTTTTCGGCATTAAACGGTGTCGGCACCGGTATATACATCCCCAGTACCAAGGCAGCCCTAACTTACATAGCATCTGAAAATCAACGGACAACGGTTTTTTCTCTGCGTTCCGTTTCCTCCCATGTTGGCATATGTATTTCAGGTATTATTTTGTTGCTGACGGCTTCAACCATCAATTTTTATATGGCAGCCGGTATCTATATCCTTTTACTTATATTTTCGTGGAGGCTTCTCCCCAATGATTGTGGCGATCAGCCTTGTCCAGCCCTACCCCTAAAAAGCTATATGGAGATTTTCTCCGACAAACCCTTCATGGTATTTACAGGCATTTCAGCCTTAATATGGGGACTTCATACCCAGCTCTCCTTCCTACTGCCCCTTAGAGCAGAGGCTATAAATGTTAATACAGGAAGGATAGGTCTGATTTGGACCACTACCAGTATAATGGTTATTTTAACTCAATCTCTAATATCTAAGGGCTTTCTTGAAAAGTATCCCCTGTCCCTGTCAATGCTCCTAGGCACGTTATTGGTGGGCAGCGGAATTATTCTTCTGGGATGGAGCAGCAGCTTCATGTTTTTAATTCTCTGCAGTCTTATTTTTATTGTAGGTGAAATGTTTATGATGCCCGCCATAGATAGCTATAACAGCAGCCTTGCCAACCAACAGCTTATAGGGGCCTATTTTGCTGTCGCGAATCTCGCCGCAGGAATAGGTGCTGCTGCCGGTGCCTTCTCCAGCGGATGGATATTGGACATATATACGATAGCAGCCTCAACGATTCCCTGGTTAATTTATAGTGGATATACAGCAGTTGTGTCTATCTTCATTATAATCCTTTTGAAGCCATTTAAAAGGACATCTGGCCTTAAGTAAATAAAAATCACTCGACATAGAAAAGAAAAGCACTATATGCTTTTCTTTCGAATACTGATGATGGCGTCTAAAACCTCTCTGCCCACCGGATATTCAGGGGATATTTCCACGGCCCTTCTGGCGTATTTTTCAGCCCTATCCAGATTATCTAGGTTCAGGTAGGCTACAGCTAAATTGCATAAAACCATGGGATTATTCAAATCAAAGGCCAATGCTTTCTTAAAGCACCTCAATGCTTCGTCATATGCCTCCTCCTGTAGATATTTTATGCCCAGTCCTTCATAGGCTTCTATAATATGTACCTTGATTTTTTCATTCTTCTTTAGGTCAGGACTCCTGCCTATGAGATTTTCAAAATATTTGACAGCCTCTTCATAGCTTTCATCCTTATTGAGCTTTATCGCCGTCCACAGCAGCTGGTGAGCCTCTTCCTGAGTTCTTTCATCAATTATGGCCTCCCGCATTCTCCTGTAGGGATTATTATTTTTGTTTTTTAGAGAAAGTTCAAATAGTCTGTCTCCCAGAGTTAGCAGCTCCTCCAAATTCTTCAGCTTTTGAGTATATCCCTTAGGTATATTATTATAGCCTAAATACGCTCCTGACAAGGTTAGGGCCATACTGGCGACGGTATCCGTGTCCTTAGCTCTAAGACAGTCCTTCAAAACAGCTTCAAAATCATTGGGATTTTTCAGAAACACATAATAGGCAAAGGGTAAGGACTCTAAGACATAGGCACCGCTACCGAAGCATCGATGCAGCGCCTCCAGCTGATGATTTTTTTCTATGGATTCCTTAAGCTCCCTTCCTACCCTGGTATACAAGTTTGCTATTTCATTGGTTTCTCTAGTTCTATAAACCTTTGTCTCTATCCCCTTTATACTCCTGCTACAGGTCTCCAATAGCTTTAATAGGTCCTGTTTTTCTCTCAATACAAAGGGAGGCGTGTTGATCAGATAAGCGATACTGGTGCTATGAAGTATACTGGAGGCTATGGCCATCTGGTCCATATGAGTTATTGCCGCCTGCATGCCTGCCATAAGCTTAAGGCTTCTATAATCGCCATAATTCACCAGAGCACTAGGACAGCTTCTCATGGCTGCACCATTGCCAGCAGACTCTACTCCGCTTTTATACCATTCCATTCTTCTGTCCCTGTAGTTAAATATAAATTCCTTAATGGTATCCCCAATACCATTAATGTTATAGCGACTAAAACGATTAGCTATATCATCCGGCTGAAAGCTTTGATTAATAATTAAAGACTCGCAGAATAGCACAGTCATTTCAGTATCATCGGTTATATTAAGAGACACCGAACGTTTTTCTCCCTTAAGAAAGTCATTTATGTATTCGATCTCGTATTGATGATTACCCTCCAGATGACTGCCAAAGGCATCACCGATAGCCAAGCCTACCAAAGCCCCTCTGATTTTATCCCTGAACTCAATGCTGGGTATGGGTGTAAGATTAATTTCCTCACTATATGACATAAAATCTGGCATGTCTGCCTTCGTGACCCAAAAGTCATAAAGACCCTCCAATGATCTTATATTCATAGCATACACCTCTCTTCAATAAAATTTACATGCTGATTATATCTTAATCTACGTAAATTATAACATATATAAAGCATAACCAATAAATTGCTTAGTTAACCAAGCATCCAATCTTATATGCCTTTTATTATAGCATATTGCCATTAATCGCCTTCTGCATTTGCCGCAGTCTTACTTTTATAAAAGGTTGCCTTCACCATCTGATAGAATTCCATGCAATCCATATGACGACTCTCCCTAGTATTATATCCACCTAACCTGAAGGCCATCTGCAGGACAAAGCCTATTGTAGTAGCAGTTATCAGGGTCCCAATGCCGACAGGGCCCCCCAATATATAACCGATGATGAGAGCCATAAACTCTATGCTTCCTCTGATCATAGAGACAGGCCGTTTTAGCATCTTTACCAGCCCCTCCATCAAGCCATCTCTGGGACCTGCCCCCAGCTGTGCCCTGAGATAAAAAAATGTTCCCCATCCCAAAACCAATACGCCCAGGAGAAGCAGCCCCAGTTTACCCCCAAAATTATTTGGCGTTGATATGATGCCCAGTCTATCAATGGCATCTACAAAAAATCCTACAAAAAACATATTCAGGATACTCCCCAATCCCGGAATTATACCTAAAAAAACCGACATCATCAATATCACCAGCCCCACCAGCTGAGTAGCCTGACCAAAGGTCAGCGGTGTGTGCATGGTAAGTCCTACGTGAAACACTCCCCAAGGGTTCATTCCCAATCCAGCATCCCTCATCATCAACAGCCCTGCAGCACATAAGACAAAACCCATAAACAAAGTGGGCAGCTTTGCAGCAAAGCTCAGCCATCTATTTTTAAGCTCCTTTTCCATTTCTTAACCTTCCTTCTGCCGTCAGATCCAATAGCATTTATAATGTCATTATAACCCTTTTTACATTCAACTTAAAGAGCAGAGGTTTTATGTTTAATATATATTTCTAGCGGGTATAATGAAGATGTGTTTGTTAAAAAAAATATATGGAGAGGGGTAGTTTTTATGAAATATGTATGTATACCATGTGGTTATGTTTATGATCCAGAGTTAGGTGACCCGGATGGCGGTATTGCTCCAGGTACAGCCTTTGAGGATATTCCTGAGGACTGGGTATGTCCAGTATGTGGTGTAAGCAAGGATATGTTCGAACCCGAGGAATAATATCGATACATATTTGGCAAGGAGCGGAGGTCATTCTCTGCTCCTTGCCTTTTTATTTGAGTAAATTGCATGTTAAGGATGCGCAGTATGTTTATACAAAGTCAAAAGCTTCCTGCTTAGTGTCCTACGGGCTAATTTATTAAACTTCAAAATGTATTAGTCTACGACAATGGGCGATAAGCTTTTACTTTGTATATACTAGAATATATATGTGCCTTCATGGTATTATGCAATCTCCTCATTTAAATAAGCTTTATATCTTCATAAAAATATATTACAATATAGTAGCAACTACAAATAATAGGGGGGATCATATGACTAAGCAGCAAAAGGCAGATATCGCTCTTTTAATCGTAACTCTCATCTGGGGATCTTCCTTCGTATTAACAAAAAATGCACTGGAATACCTGCCAACCTATAGCTTTCTTGCTGTTCGTTTTTTAATGGCTGCCATTCTTTCCGGAATGATATTTTTTAAAAATATGAGAGCAGTCGACAAGAACACGCTGAAATACGGCACCTTAATAGGCATTATACTTTTTTTAGGCTATGCCTTTCAAACAGTGGGAATTAATTATACAACCGCATCAAAATCCGGGTTTATCACAGGCTTTTCGGTTGTTATTGTGCCTATAGTCTCCGCTGGGCTTCTCAAGCAGAAGCCTCACAAAGAGGCAGTTATAGGGGTTTTCTTCGCCATATTAGGACTGGGCTTTTTAACGCTAAACAGCAGCTTAACTTTAAATATCGGTGATTTTTATACCCTTATAGGTGCATTTATGTTTGCTATGCATATTATAACAGTAGGCAAATACACCCACAGGGTTGACTCAATAGCCATGGCTGTGATCCAAATAGCCGTAGTCGGAGTACTGAGCGGCTTCAGCAGCCTTATTATCAGAGAGACATATGTGATCCCAACGGGTGTTGAGGTATGGGTCTCCATTTTTATATTGGCAGCCCTGGCTACCTCGGGAGCCTTTATTGTGCAAAACACAATGCAAAAATTCACATCCCCTACCCACACAGCTCTAATTTATTCCGGTGAGCCGGTTTTTGCAGCTCTATTTGCCTATTTAATGCTGGGGGAAACCTTACCCCCACAGGGAATTTTGGGCAGCATATTGATATTGTCAGGTATGCTGATCTCAGAGCTGGACTGGAAAACGCTGTTTAATACAAGTAAGAAAAAGCTGCAGAGTAATTAATTCTGCAGCTTTTTTATTATTTGCCTTCGTTTATAGTGCTTTCTTCTTTTGTCGAGGCATTTACCCCTGTTACTCGTTCCTGCTGCATAACATCATCCATTTTATCCCAAATAGCCTCCATACCTAGCTTTTTCAATGAGGAAATCGGCAGTAGCTGGTCTTCGGGTGCCATTTTCAGTTTTTCTCTGATCATTTTAAAATGCTTTTGATATTGGGACCTATTTATCTTATCCAGCTTGGTGGCAATTACGATTCTTCCAAATCCAAAATGTTTAATCCAATCGTACATCAGAACATCATCGGCGGTAGGCTCATGGCGAACATCCACCAATAGTATCACCTCTTTGAGGTTAGGTCTTGAGGTCAAATAGGTTTCAATTATCTTTCCCCATGCCGCCCTATCATCCTTAGATACCTTAGCATAGCCATAGCCAGGCAGGTCCACAAGATAAAATTCTTTATTAATCAGATAGAAATTGATCGTCCTTGTTTTTCCAGGACTTTGACTTACCCTGGCAAGACTTTTCCTGTTCAGCAAAGTATTTATGGTGGAGGACTTACCGACATTCGACCTCCCCACCAATGCAAACTCCTGTAGATTGTCCTGCGGATACTGCTTTGGTGAAACTGCACTGATTATTATTTCAGCAGATTTAATCTTCATTTTTGTCTCCCCTTTTTAGCGCCTGCACCAGCACCTCATCCATATGGGACACAAAGACAAATTCCAACTTCCTTCTGACATTCTCTGGAATGTCCTCCATGTCTCTTTGGTTTTCAATTGGCAATAGCACTTTTTTGATTCCGGCCCGTCTGGCGGCCAGTACTTTTTCCTTAATTCCACCTACAGGAAGCACTCGTCCCCTTAGAGTAATTTCCCCCGTCATGGCTAAGTCCTTGTATATTGGGGTTTTAGTTAGAGCAGATATTACCGCCGTTGCCATTGCTATACCAGCTGAGGGGCCATCCTTTGGTATTGCGCCCTCAGGTATATGAAGATGTATATCAAGATTGTTGTGGAATTCCGGATCTATCTTAAGCTCTTCAGCTATAGAACGAATGTAGCTTATGCCGGCCTTTGCCGACTCCTTCATGACATCCCCCAGCTGTCCCGTAAGCACCAGCTTTCCACTGCCCCTCATGGGTGTTACCTCGATTGATAGTGTATCGCCACCAACAGGTGTCCAAGCAAGCCCTCTGACAATCCCAACCTCATCCTTTAGATTAGCCATTTCATATCTATAAATAGGCTTTCCAAGGTATTTATCCAGATTGTTTGGCGTAATTCTGATGGTCTTAGCCTTCTCCTCTATTATTTTTTTGGTGGCCTTTCTGCAAAGATTGGCGATTTGACGCTCCAAGCTCCTTACGCCTGATTCTCTGGTATAATAATTTATGACATCCCTTAAGGTTTTTTCTGATATCTGAAGGTTTTCCGCCTTAAGCCCATGCTCCTTTATTTGCTTCGGCAGCAGATATTTTATAGCAATATTGAGCTTCTCCTCTTCAGTGTAGCCTGCAATCCTTATAACCTCCATCCGGTCTAACAAAGGCCTCGGAATCGTATCCAGTGAATTAGCCGTAGTCACAAACATAACCTTTGAGAGGTTGAAGGGTGCCTCCAGATAGTGATCCGTAAAGTCATTGTTTTGCTCAGGATCCAGAACCTCCAGTAATGCTGCTGCAGGATCTCCTCTAAAGTCGCTGGCAAGCTTGTCTATCTCATCCAGAAGGAAAACAGGATTTTTGGAGCCCACCTGACGGATTGCAGAAATAATTCTTCCCGGTATTGCCCCGACATAGGTTCTTCTATGTCCTCTGATTTCCGCCTCGTCCCTAACACCACCTAATGACATTCTGACGAACTTTCTATTTAGCGCTCTGGCTATAGACTTTGCTATCGAGGTTTTACCCACTCCCGGAGGACCAACAAGACATAATATCGGACCCTTCATCGCCTTAGCCAGCTGTCTGATGGCTAAATACTCTAAAATTCTTTCCTTTACCTTCTCAAGTCCATAATGATCCTCGTCCAAAATTTCACCTGATAGCTTCAAATCAAGCCTGTCCTTTGTTTCCTTTGTCCAAGGTAGATTTAGTATCCAGTCTATATAATTTCTTATGACTCCGGTTTCAGCAGAAGCAGGTGATAGCTTTAAAAGCCTATCGATTTCTCTTTCCACCTTTTCATGTATATCCTTAGGAAGCTTTAGCTTTTTAAGCTGCTGTCTAAAGGCATCCACCTCTTCTACGATGCCCTCATCCTCACCCAGCTCCTTTTGTATTGCCTTTAGTTGCTCTCTCAGATAATATTCCTTTTGCACCTTATTGATTTGCTTCTTTACTCTGGTGTTAATTCGCTTTTCTATTTCTAAAATTTCTATCTCCTGCAGCAGTATTCTATATAAGGTTTCCAACCGCTGGTGAGGTTCAAATGCCTCTAAAATTTCCTGCTTTTGTGATGGCTTTAAGGCCAGATTTGCGGCTATTGTATCTGCCATTCGTCCTGGCATTTCAATTTCAGATATGCTAATCAACACCTCAGGCGATATCTTATTGCTTACCTCTATGTATTGCTCAAAGGCCTCCATTACACTTCTCATTAAAGCTTCAGAGTCCTTATCATTGACGATTTCTGCCTCGTAATGCTCCTCCTCAACCTCCACCATAAAGTAGGGCTCTTCCTTAACAATACTCTTTATTCTAGCTCTGTTAATTCCCTCCACCAGCACCCTGATGGTGTCACCAGGCAGCTTCAGCATCTGCTTAATTTTAGAAACCGTCCCCACCAGATAAAAATCCTCAGGCGTAGGCAGATTTACCTCCGCCTCCTTCTGTGAGGCTAAAAATATCAGCTGATCATTAACCATAGCCTCTTCAAGGGCATTTATAGACCGTTCTCTTCCGACATCAAAATGAAGCACCATGTATGGAAAAACCGTCAATCCCCGCAGTGGTATTAAGGGCATCTCTCTTTTTTTAATATTATATTCCTCGTTTTTTTGCCTTAGCTTTGTATCCTCCATAAAATCACTCCTTCTTCCTCTACTATAGCAATTTAATAGCCAAAACAATTGTATATTTGTTTATACTTCTTTTCTAATATCCACAATATAATAAACTATAAAATAAGCATAAAAAATAAAAATGCTGCTATAATGGCAGATGATGTATATAATTATAACTATTACGTCATCTTTTTTCAATATTTTACCCTAATTTATAATATTATATCAATAATATTATAGCTTACGACGGATATTTTAAATATAGGACAAGAAATACAAAGAGAAATGTAGTCAATTTGACTACATTTCCTTTATTTTTGCAATTGATTACCCAACGCTGCCACGTAATTTAAAGTTTCTGTGGATAAATTCATCTGATTTTTTTCCTCAAAGACTGAGTGTTTAATCACATCCTCAATATCTTCTACAGGAATAACCTCCAGACCAGATGCTAAAAATCGTTCTTGATAATTCTCTGCAGGGATTATTACCTTGCTGCAGCCCGCCAGCTTTGCTGCCTCCAGCTTTGCTGCAACACCACCTACAGGCTTCACCTTCCCACGGATGGACACCTCGCCCGTCATGGCAACCTTATGGTCTATTGGTAGCCCGGTTATAGCCGAGTATATGGCTGTAACCATAGTAACCCCCGCAGAAGGGCCATCAATAGGTATCCCTCCGGGAAAGTTTAAATGTATATCATAATCTCTCGTATCAATATCAAAGTACTTTCTTATCACCGTCAATACATTATCAACTGAGTCCGAGGCGGTACTTTTCCTTTTAAGTGTCCTTCCCGGAGTGTTGGTTTCCTCAACATCCACGATACCGGTTGTAATGATTCTACCCTTACCCTTTTCAGGTGCCTTCATGGCAGTAGCCTCAATTTCAATCACCATGCCTATATTGGGTCCATATACCCCAAGACCATTAACATAGCCCACGCTGGGGCTACTTTCGATTTTCTTGTCGGGCCTTGGATTATAATGACCACTCTGTATTACCCATTGTATATCCTCAAGGGTAATTTTCCTTCGATCCTGTGTCAATGCCAGGCCTCCGGATATTTGTACGATGTTAACTGCTTCCCTACCATTTGTGGCATATTTTTTTATTTCATTTAATGCGGCTTCCTCTATTTCTATTTTGCTCTTGATGCACGCATTTTTAGCGATCAAGCCTATTTCTTCCTGAAATAAAGGCCTGAAGTAAACCTCAACGCATCTGGACCTTAACGCAGCTGGTATTTCTGTAGCGTTTTTTGTTGTCGCCCCAACCAATCTGAAATCTGCAGGCAAACCATTTTTAAATATATCGTGAATATGCCCCGGTATGTTACTATCCTCAGCATGGTAATATGCACTCTCCAGATAAACCCTTCTGTCCTCCAGCACCTTCAACAGCTTATTCATTTGTATCGGATGCAGCTCTCCTATTTCATCCAAAAACAGAAGCCCCCCGTGGGCCTTAGTAACTGCGCCGGGCTTTGGCTGTGGTATACCCGCCTGTCCCAACGGTCCTGCACCTTGATATATAGGGTCATGCACTGACCCCATTAGCGGATCAGCAATCCCTCTGTCGTCGAATCTCAAGGTAGTAGCATCCATTTCTATAAAGCTTGAATTCTGGTTGAAGGGAGATAATGTGCTTTTCTTAGCTTCCTCCAGCACAACCCTTGCTGCTGCTGTCTTTCCCACCCCCGGTGGACCATATATCAATACATGCTGCGGATTTGGACTGCATAGGGCTGCCTTTAACGCTTTAAGTCCATCCTCTTGCCCAATAATATCACTAAAGGATGAAGGTCTAGTGTATTCCGAAAGCGGCGTAGTTAAGGATCGCTCCCTCATTTTACGTATTCTTTCCATTTCCTTTTTTGATTCCTTTTCTATTGCAAGCTTGCTTCCCTGTTGACTTTTCAAGAGACTCAAAAAATATAGCCCAATTACGATAGCAAAGAAAAACTGGACTAAGAATAATATGCTAGGCAAAAAAAATTACCTCCCTTCTTTCTTATGTAGTAGTATTATTTGCCCTCTATTTCATTTTATCCTATGTAAAAAAACCTACCATTTTAAGCAATCATTAGGAAACCAGCATTATTTTAGCTATTCGTTGTGATATAATTAATTTAAGTGATATATATGGCTTTTATCAAGACATAGGTTTACTTTACCGTAACTTCATTCAAATTTTACGCAAAAGGACATATGCTTTGATAAATGCTATATTATAATGACTGAGGAAATTGCATAATATACATTTTTCTCAACTATAATTAAATGCTTATGAGGGGGGCTGTTTTTTGAAGAAATATTTCAAACTATTTTGGATTTTTTTTAGAGTAGGGGCCTTTACCTTCGGAGGCGGCTATGCTATGGTACCCATCATCCAGAAGGAGATTGTTGAAAAGGAAAATCTGATTGAGCCTAAGGAATTTATAGATATCATAGCGGTTTCACAAAGCCTTCCTGGGCCAATTGCAGTAAATGCAACCATCTTTACTGGCTACAAGCTTTATGGTATATCTGGGGCAATATCTGGTCTTATCGGCACAGTCCTTCCTTCGCTGCTGGTGATTATTGTACTGGCTATTTTCTATAATCAGATAAGGGACATCAAAACAATCCAGCTTTTCTTTCAGGGTGTGAGGCCTGCAATCGTTGCTTTGATATTTATGTCGGCGGTTAAGCTGGGAAAGGCCGTTAACAAAACAAAATACAACTATTTAATGATGACAGCGGCCTTTGTTTCTATCGTGTTCCTTAAGATCCATCCGATTGTTGTCGTAGTTCTATGTGCGGTCTCTGGTTTATTCTACACTAGAAGGGAGAGGGAAAAAGATGACGGCGTATCTTAAATTATTCCTAACCTTTCTAAAAATAGGTGCCTTTAGCTTTGGTGGAGGCTATGCGATGCTCCCTTTAATTGAACAGGAAATCGTTTATGTTAATCAATGGTTGACTCAAAGTGAATTCGTTGACATAGTGGCTATATCTCAAATGTCCCCAGGCCCGATAGCGGTTAATGCCGCTACATTTGTTGGCTATAAGCATTTGGGCATTATGGGCTCCATCGTAGCCACCGTTGGGGTCGTATTTTGCTCCTTTTTCTTGGTTACCATTCTGGCTACGGTTATCACCAAGCATTATAAGTCCTATGTGGTGACAGGCATCTTTGCCGGCATCAGGCCAGGGGTTATAGGACTGATCGCAGCCGCCTGCGTCTCCTTATTTCAATCCTCAATAGTGGACCTAAAGGGGCTAATTATTGGGCTAATCATTCTTTTTATGCTGCAGCGTACCAAGCTGCATCCCATTGCACTTATATTAATCTCAGGTGTTATGGGAGTTGCCCTGTACTCATTATAGTATAGGACTTGAAAATCCCCAGATATCAAGGCATATAGAAGAAACCTGAGTCGCGCATTATTCACCGACTTTTAACATTTATATACTATTCAAAAGTCGGTGAATACTAAGAAGCGAAGGTTTCTTCTATATGCCGATTATTCCTTCAAGCCTATGGAGAATATGCATAGAAATATCTAAGTTTTTCTTCAAACATAGCAAAAGCGGCAGAGGTTCACCCTCTGCCGCTTAATTTACATTTATGACGCTGTTGTCTCTTCATTTTTCTTTTTAGTCGTCTTGGTCTTTTTTAGAATTATTGTAGGTTCAGCTCCATTGATAACTACCTCGTTGGTAATTACAACCTTTTCTATATTGTCTCTTGACGGTATTTCATACATGATATCCGTCATTAGGCCTTCAATAATTCCTCTTAGACCCCTTGCTCCAGTTTTGCGTTCAATTGCTCGCTTGGCAATATGCTGAAGCGCCTCTCCTTCAAATTCCAGCAATACACCGTCAATTTCAAACAGCTTGTTGTATTGCTTGACTAGAGCATTTTTAGGCTCTGTTAGTATTTGAATCAAAGCTGACTCATCCAATTGATCCAGAGTAACCACCACCGGTAAACGGCCTACAAATTCAGGAATTAATCCGAATTTCAACAGATCCTCTGGTTGAATTTGCTTTAACAAAGCACCTAAATCCTTTATTTCCTTGCTCTTTATATCTGCACCAAAGCCCATAGAGGTTTTGCCGATACGCTTTTGGATGATTTTCTCAACACCGTCAAAGGCGCCACCACAAATAAATAGAATGTTCGTTGTATCTATTTGAATGAACTCCTGATGAGGATGCTTACGTCCCCCCTGTGGAGGTACGCTGGCAACAGTGCCTTCAAGTATCTTCAGTAAAGCCTGCTGTACGCCTTCGCCACTAACATCTCTTGTAATTGATGGGTTTTCAGATTTTCTGGCAATCTTATCCACCTCATCAATATAAATGATACCCTTCTCAGCCTTTTCTATATCATAGTCAGCCGCTTGTATCAGCTTAAGCAGAATGTTCTCAACATCCTCACCGACATAGCCTGCTTCTGTCAGTGATGTTGCATCCGCTATAGCAAAGGGAACATTTAGTATTTTTGCAAGAGTTTGAGCTAGAAGTGTTTTACCAGAACCGGTTGGTCCTAACATAACGATATTACTCTTTTGAAGCTCCACATCTTCACTTTTAATATCCATGTTTATTCTCTTGTAATGATTATATACTGCAACCGCTAAGGCCTTTTTCGCCATATCCTGACCAATAACATATTGGTCTAATATGTCCCTAATCTCCTTAGGCTTTGGTAAATTCATTAGATCGATATCGATATTTTCTTCAAATTCTTCTTGTATAATCTCCTGGCAGAGCTCAATACACTCATCGCAGATATATACATTAGGACCCGCAATCAATCGCCTTACCTGATCTTGCGACTTACCGCAAAAAGAGCACTTCAATTGCTTCTTATCCTCAAATCTAGACATTTTTACACCTCACTCAAACAGTTATTTCCTAAAGGTTAACACTTCGTCGATAATACCATATTCCTTAGCTTCATTAGGCTCCATAAAGAAATCTCGGTCGGTATCACGCTTTACTCGGTCTAACGGCTGACCGGTACGCTCGCTTAATATTTCATTGATTGTGTCTCTTAATTTAAGTATTCTTTCCGTATGAATACGAATATCCTCTGCCTGACCTCTTGTGCCACCTAAAGGCTGATGAATCATAATTTCTGCATTTGGTAATGCAAAGCGCTTGCCTTTTTTGCCTGCTGCCAATAGGAAGGCACCCATGCTGGCAGCCATACCAATACATAAGGTTGAAACATCAGGCTTTATATAGTTCATTGTGTCAAATATTGCCATTCCGGCTGTAATCGATCCCCCAGGGCTGTTAATATAAATTTGAATGTCCTTATCTGGATCTTCAGCCTCCAAAAATATCAGCTGAGCTACAACAAGACTTGCTGTAACATCATTAATTTCATCACTAATAAAGATGATTCTGTCCTTAAGAAGTCTTGAATAAATATCGTAGGATCTTTCCCCACGATTGGTTTGTTCAACTACTACAGGTACTAATGCCATTTTTTATCCCCTCCCATAACAACTATAAATTTTTAAGCTTTAATTAAGAAATCTTGGCATTCTCAACTAATAAATCAATAGTCTTCCTCATTATTATATTATCTTTAATATAGTTTAGCTCCTGCTCTCTAATGGTTGACTTAAATTTATCTACCTCTTGCTTGTACTGAGCTGCCATTTTCTCTATTTCAGCTTCTACTTCCGCTTCAGCAGCCTCTACCTTTTCAAGCTCTGCTATCTTGTCTAAAACCACCTGTGATTTAACTCTTTGAGTGGCATCATCTCTCATTTGCCCTCTTAGATCCTCTTCCTTAGCCCCAGACATTTGATAATAATACTCTAAATTAAGACCTTGATATCTTAATTGATAGTCAAAATCTCTTAACATGTTATCTATTTGCTTTTCAACCACCGCATTTGGTAATTGAAGCTCTACAGAGGCAACCACTTTATCTACAACAGCATTACGCAGGTCTTGGGTAGCCTTGTTCTTGGCGCTTTCTTCCAGTTTGGTACTAATGTCGGCCTTCAGCTCCTCAAGAGTATCGAACTCAGAAACATCCTTGGCAAACTCGTCATCAAGGATAGGCATTTCCTTTTCTTTTATTTCATGTACCTTAACCTCAAAAACAGCTGCCTTTCCAGCAAGATCCTCAGCATGATATTCCGCTGGGAAGGTAACATTTACCATTACCTCATCTCCAATACTGGCACCAATCAGCTGCTCCTCAAAGCCAGGAATAAATTGTCCTGAACCAATCTCCAAGGATTGTCTTTCAGCTGTACCACCATCAAAATAAACACCATCAACAGAGCCCTTATAATCAATGATAACCATATCCTTATCCTTTACAGGTCTGTCTTCTACTGATATCATTCTTGCGTTTTTTTGCTGCATAGCTTCAAGCTCTTTTTGGATATCCTCTTCTTGTACATTATACTCTATTTTGTCTACTTCTATACCTTTATAGTTCTCCACTGTGAATTCAGGCATAACCTCTACAATAGCTGTAAATATAACCTCTTTACCCTTTTCCATTTGCTCAATATCGATTTCAGGTCTGTCAACAGGGTTAATTTTAAAGGTATCTAAAGCCTCCTCGTATGCAGCCGGGAAGCAGAAGTTTATAGCCTCTTCATAAAAAACGCCCTCGCCATATTTTGTCTCAATTACCTTTCTAGGCGCTTTTCCCTTTCTAAAGCCGGGAACATTAAATTTGCCTTTAAGCTTATTATATGCTTTGGCAACTGCCTCTTCAAATTGCTTCGCATCTACTACGATTTTTAAGGTAATTTTGTTATCTTCGTGCTTAATTACTTCTGAACTCATTTATGATCCTCCTCATATATAATTTTACCATTTAATAATAACAAATAACAAAAAAATTTATTAAATAATATGCTATGCATGAAACCATAATAGTTTTCTGCTATAAATGTTAAATTCTAGAAGAAAGCCTATATATAATGATTTACATTCATAAAATTTTTAAACCTGTTAATTAATCCTATATATTAAGCCTTACCTTATGTACAGCATATGACATACAAGCTTATGAGCAAGCAATATCAACACTAGAAAAAAACATCCATAAGATATTGGATGTCTTTTAACATAGATATTGACTTATCATAATAATACTATCGAATTTATACAATATTGTCAATATCATGGTTTCTTTAATTTATTATGATATTATAAATTTCCTAGCTTAAATCTCAAGAGCCTAAAGCTATTATACTATGTTTTATTGAATTTTCAAAAATATGGATTTATGCAATTTTGGTCATTTTTAATACATTGTGAAATATTCAATTCATTTTTGTGCAAATATAAAATCCTCCTTAGAGGATTTTTAGCTTTATTTATGCACTTTCCGAAGCAATCTTTGTTTTGGCTTCCTTTTTCTGAATTTCTCCTGCCCTTTCCAATGCCAATTTTGCAGCCACAGGGCCTATAATTTCATATACAAATACCCCTCCAAGGATAATAGTACTTAAGGGATTTCCAATCTCGGGAACCTGCTGTTTTACGATCATAGCAAGACCGATGGCAACACCTGCCTGAGGCAATAGGCCTAATCCTAAATTTTTAACAATGACTTCCGGATAGCCAACTGCCTTTGCTCCTGCAGCAGCACCAACAACTTTCCCTAATGCTCTCGCTACGATATAGCCTATACCAATCATACCGAGACTAGTCAGCACGTTAAGATGCAGCCCTGCACCCGCCAATGTGAAGAAAAACAGATATACCGGCGGTGTAAAATAATTTAAGCTATCAAAGGCCCTCCTTGAATTCTGCATTAAATTTGTGATAGTGGCTCCTACAGCCATACATAGCAGAATAGGTGAAAGATGTAGTGCGTTAGCCAATCCACCTCCTGCTATTGTAAAGGCTAACACCATAATCAGCATTTCCTCCTGACTTTTTGCCTTATTTGCTAGGAAGACTAATACTGCACCAACTATTATGCCAAGGCCTATAGAGCCAAAGATTTCGATAAGAGGATGAGAAAGCATTTCCAACAAACCCATTTGAGTCTTACCCATCGACATTTTTACTACAGCCATAGCCAAACCAAAGCTCATAACACATACGGCATCATCGATTGCAACAACTGGCAAAATGGTCTTTGTTAAAGGTCCATTGGCTTTGTACTGCTTGATCACCATAGTTGTTGCTGCGGGAGCTGTCGCAGCAGCTATTGCCCCCAACAAAATACTTAGATTAAAGCTCTGATGCAATAGAAAATAGCTAGTTACAAACACTGCAATTATCGTTGCAAAGGCTTGAACAAAGGTGATAATAAATATTTTACTACCAACCTTCTTAAGCTCCTTGAAGTGAAATTCACTACCTATGCTAAAGGCGATGGTGGCCAAAGCGATTTCATTTATTGCAGAAAAATTAGATAAATCTGTATCGGATATGACCTTCATAAAGGAAGGTCCAATGATCAATCCACCTACAAGGTATCCGGTAACATTGGGCAAGTTTAAAATCTTTGCCAGCCTTCCACCTAAGATACCCATTAACAATACTATACTGATTTTTAAAAGTATGTCCAACCTGAAGCGCCTCCTATAATTCTATATTAGATTTTGGTAGTCCGTATATTTTACCTATAGGCACTGTAAACATCAGCCCTACTCCAGGGGTACGGAAATCCCCTACAATATCTGCAACTGCCTGCATCGCTTTCTCCACCAACTCCTCATCATTTAAGACAGTAAAAATGGTTTTATTATAAGGGCGAGAGCTGTCGAGAAAATTACGCAGTGCGCCAAAGATAGGTACATTCTCAGAGTTATTTACAAGAGCGCTACCCATACCCTGGCTGTCTAAAATCGTTGCACCTTTTATACCTATTTTTACAAATTCCGTCAAAATATCATCTAAAAACTCTGATTTATTTAAGACTATAAACAGAACATGCATCAAATTCACCTCCTAGTCGTTTAACTTCACAATTACTATTATAATACAATATACACAGTAGTACAAATGCTCAATAATCCTATGCATAAATATTTTTACGTTATGCTGTTTTCTGATAATTCAGGTGACAAGGGGACGGTTCTACTGACACCAAAGAGGTGTCAGTAGAACCGTCCCCTTGTCACCTGCCGAACGATCCTTTGCTCTATAATTTCTTTAAGTTGTCTCTCTCTCTATAAGACTGAAGTCCAGTACAATTTTATTCTGCTCCGGTCCATCCTCATTCAATATTTTCGTCAGTACCCTCATCCCAATTGCTCCCATTTCATACATCGGCTGAGCTATAGTTGTTAAAGCTGGGAAGATTTTGCCTGCCATATCGATATTATTAAAGCCTACAACTGCCAGTTCATCTGGTATACTTATGCCATTTTCCATTGCCACCCTAATTGCTCCGAAGGCCAGCTCATCACTGGCAGCAAATATTGCAGTGGGTTTATCCTCTAAGCTTAATAGCTGCTGTGCGCATACATATCCGCTTTTATAACGATGGCCCCCCTCAACAATGTACTCATCCTTAATAGTTAAATTGGCTTCCATCATAGCCTTTTTATAGCCTGCCAAGCGAGCCGTGCCCACTATTGGGTCCACCATTTTTCCGGTGATAAGGGCTATCTTCTCGTGCCCCTTCTTAATAAGGTAATTCACTAAGGCTTTGCTGGCTGCCACATGGTCGATTGTTACAGAGGGTAATTGTCCATAATCAGCACCTATTAATACGGTTGGAATATCATATAGCTTTATCTTCGCAGCCAATTCCTCAGAAACCATATTCCCCATGAAAACTATGCCATCCACCTGTTTCTCCGCCATTACCTCGAAGTATTGTATAACCTTATCCTCCTCCATGTCGGTATTGCAAAGGAAAATATTATAGCTATACATATTGGCGATATCCTCAACTCCACGAACAACCTCCGGGTAAAAGTTGTAGGATATATCAGGAATTAATATTCCTATTGTCTTAGTGTTTTTTACCTTTAAACTCCTTGCAATGGCATTCGGCTTATAGCCCAGCTCCTCAATCGCCTTCATTACCTTGACATGGGTTTCTGGCCTCACAACCTTACTGTCGTTTATTACTCTAGATACAGTTGAAATCGACACCCCTGCTCGTTTAGCTACGTCCTTTATATTGAATTTCAAGACCCTCATCCCCCAACTCTCTTGTATTATTTAACTTATAATTTTACTAAATTTTGAATTTTTAGTCAATACATCTTTGTATTTATTTTTATTCATTTACCGGATTATATTCATTTATATAAAATATATCAGTTAATGGAAGCCTCTCAGGTCGACTGGCTTCAGATAAAGCTTGCTTTTCCGTCAACAGGTGATTTATGCTTTCCGAAGCCTTACCTATGGCGGCGGCAACAATAAGCGTCATATCCTCCGGAATATTTAAGATAGACTTTAGCTTCTCCTCCGAATAGCCTGCTATAGGATGAAAAACCAGCCCCATATCAGTGGCTGCCAGCATCATAAAGGCTGTTGCCATACCCGTATCAAATAAATAATATTCCCTTCCCTTTATATCGCAATCCATTTCCTTTTTAGTAAAGACAGCCACTATGGCAGAAGCTGCCTGTATCCATTCATTGCCCTTAGACAGACTGCCATGAACCACCGCAAGCTTTGCATTATCCGTAACAAATACAAATCGCCACGGCTGATTATTGAAGCAGGATGGGGAAAGTGAAGCAGCCTCCACCAATTTTTCCAGCATAGCTTCTGTAATTTCCACTCGTTCAAGAGAACGAAGGGCTCTTCTTTTCTCTACTACCTCTTTAAACTCCATTGTAAATCCCCCTCTTCTTTGTTAGTGAATAGCGTATAGTGTATAGTGAATAGTGTTTTAAAACCATGAGAAAGCTCAAAATCCTACCCCAAGAGATTCAACCATGCATCCTGCACAATATCTTGCTCATTATACCCACCCTTAGGCGAGTGCCTTCCTTATTCATTATTCACTAACGCTTTCCACTATTCTCTATTCGTTATTCACTACTCTCTATTCTTCTCCAGCCGCTCCAGCAGCTCAACGCCCTGCCTATAGTACTCCGGTGCCTGCAAATAGCTCCAGCTACAAATATTTAGCCCAAGATACAATAGATACGCCTGCATTTTTACTTTAAAGCGCTTGCTTAGGCTGTGGTATTGGCTATAGGTATTTAAAAATTCCTCCTCCAGAGGCTTATTGTCCAAAAATATCGTGTGATAAAGGTTCTTCAGATCATGCTCCCGATCCCATGGATAGCTCTGCTCAAAATCGATAATCGCCAGTGACCATTGCTCATTTTCTTTTCTCACCAATATATTTCTGCTGTCAATATCGTTATGGCATAGACTGGCAGTATCCACTTCGTCGAATACATCGTAATAACCCCTTAGCTTCTCCAGCGACCTTTTATACAGCTGCTGGTGGGGTAGCCGCTGCTGGAACAATGTCAGCATATTGCTTTCAATTTTTTCAATTAAAATATCAGAATACCTTACCCCTCTATCCAGTGATACACCATTTTTATCCCAGTTTCCGAAATAAGGGAAGCTTAAGGAATGAAGAGCTCCCAATTGTCTTCCCAGAAGCCTCATCAGCACTTTTCTATCATCCTCTGAGATTTCGTCAAAAACCTCTATCAGGGGCTTGCCCTCTAAATGCGTCATAAGACACCATTCTACGCCATCCTTTAAAACCCCATAACCCAAAAGCTCTGGTACTGTCACCTCCAGCTCCCTAATCCTACTTAGGGTTGCTACCTCTCGATTCCAGCGATTTTTCTTATAATACAGCTTTAGTGCCATTGGCCTTCCTTCGCCCTTAGTCACCTTATAAACCAGATTTCTATTTAGCTGGTGGTTGCCTATAGGGGTAGTATGAATATCCCTCACCTGCAGCAGCTCTGAAGCAATAGCCCTTACTTCCTCCTGAGTGTAATTCAGCATTTTGTCCTCCTTTTAAACCCTTGACAGCTAATGATATCTCGTCACAGCAAATCTGTAGAGCTTTACGGCTGTATCAGGCTTTATGCCTGCCTTTTCCTTTGCGATGCGTATTTGCTTTTCAACACTATCTATACCCTCAATATTGGGTAATAATAATCCCTTTTTATTTCCTCTCTTAACGATAACACCATATTTTTTTATATCCAGCTCCTCCGGTCCCTCTACAGCCACTATATTCTGTAGAACATCCACCTTCAGCACTAAATCCGCCAGCTCACTTTTTCTAATGGGATAAAATCTTTCGTCTTCTGTAGCCGATACGATGGCGTTATGGATGATTTCCTCTGCTAGATTTTCTTTAGTGGGCGCCATTGTACCTATGCAGCCCCTTAGTTTATTGTCCTTATGTATCGAAACAAATACGCCTCCCTTGGTATTTTCCAGCTCCTCCACGATATCTCCTCTTAGGATTAATCCCTTAAAGGTCTCCCAATCCAACCGTTGACCATGCTTAATACACTCTTCAACCGCAGCCCTTGCCAATGAGACGTATATGCTTTCTTTTCTTTTTCTACCCTCATACCCCTCGTACCTATTCTTCAAATATAAATCTAAATTACTGTCTGTCACTTCCATTAATCCTTCTATATAGGCATTCATATAACCCACGCCAAAGGGACCTTCATAGGAATATATAGTGGTTTTGGCCTTATACCCGTCGAAGGCACCCAGTCCCATGACAATTGGCTTAAGCCCGCATTCACCGGCTGCCTCATACAGCTCAGGAGGCATATTAATGATTTCATTAAAATTTCCACCTTCTATAGCCGCCACCAGTTTCCTATCAAAAATTTCCCCTGACGGATTGAATGGATATGGCCCCTCTGCCTTTAAGCAATGGGATAAATCAGCACTGGCCAAAAGCATAGCCTTTGTGCTGCCGCCATCAATTATCCTCCTGAGCATCTTTCCTATGAGATACAGCTCATGAAGACTTATATGCCCTATGGTGATATGGACAATTTTATATGCCTTATACAGCTTATCTATATAATAAAGAGGCACAATGCAACCATGATCCAAGGCAAGTCTGGCATTGTATTCCTTAGCAAGATTTTCATTTAAAAATACACTGGGTATCTCATGCTCAGCAAATTCATCGATCAATTTATCGTTAAACTCAATATCTATGTCCTTTTTAAGCCTTAGCTTTGGATGTCCAAAATCTCTTAAATCCCCCGCCACTACCGACTCATCTAAAATACATACCCCATCCTGAAATACATTGCCATGGGGAGTAATACAAATGATTACCTCCGGCTCCTTTTCCTTCACCAGCTTAGCTATCCTTTGTATCCCTCCAATGGTTCTTTGGGCCTCCCTTTCCTTGCCCCTTCCTATTGCAGGCAAAATTATAGGGGGATGGGGTGTGATGATTAAGCCTAAAAAATTCTCCATTGTATCGCCTCCCGGATATATTTTATTAAGATTCATATGTATTCTTATTTATTTCTGCGCCTTCCTGCTAAAACCCTTGTTTTTCTTTATGTAGCTTTCCAATTACTTATATAAATATTCAAATTCAGGGAAAAATTTCATTTGTTGCCGCCATATGCTAGATAATTGAGGGAATTGCATATTACCATAGGAGTGGATATGTATTCTAGTTATATAAAGTTGGTAGTTTATCCCCCGTAGTCTAGGGTATTAACATATAAAATTCAACTAGTTAGCCTGTGGCACTAATCAGTAAGCCTTTAATATCGAATAAACCTGCCACCCATCACTATTATGCAATATCCTCATTTATATAGCACCCTATGCATATATTTAAAATTTTTAGTTTACACAAAATTAATAAAATTTGGCATAGGAAATTGGCACTATTTGTAGAAATATATATAATATTGAAAATAAATATCATTAAACTAAGGAGAATAGAAATGAATAAAAATATCGATAAACTAACTCTTGATATTTGGACTGATGTCACAGGTGTCTTTGAGGAGCTGGAAAAAATTAAAATGTCCCTCATTAATATTAAGATAAGTGTGGCGCAGATTGAATCAAACGAAAGAGGCGCATTGGCCACAGTAGCCGATTATCTGGAGAAGTCTATTAAAGATATACAGAATAATACCTTCAATATCAAGGAAAATGCAAAGGCCATTGCTAAGCACAATAAGGATCAGCAGTAAGGCATTTAGGCTGCTGAGGGATATCTGTTATCTGCTAACCTTTGCAGCCTTAATTTTCAGATTAGTGGTACTGATGCCATCTGCTGCAGCATAAAGAAAGGCTACCAACGGAAAGATATAACAGAGCACAGCATAGGGCCAATAGTATCCGGCAGATATCCCCGTAAGGCTGACGATGATCAAGGCATTAACATTCCATGGAAATAGCGGAGCTATTATTGTCCCGGTATCGGATATTGTTCTGGCCAAAAGGCTAGTATCCACCCCCAGCTCTTCAAATTTGTCCCGAAATAAGCTCCCGGGCAAAATAATACCCACCACCTGATCACAGGTAACTATCGTAAGAATACTGCTGATAATGCCTGTTTTTAATATGAGCTCTCCTCTGGAGGCTATTCTTTCCGTCATTTTACCCAGTATAGGCTTTAACAGACCTGACTTCTCCAGTAGCCCACTGAGCAGTACAGCCCCGGCTACTATCAGCACCACCTCCAGCATGGCCACCATGCCACCGCTAATTAATATACCGTTAAGCATTTCAGATGTAGTTGCCCCTTTGTAGCCCCATAGCATCCAATTAACGATTGAAATAATGCCCTCCTGCTGCAAATATACACTGGCGACTATTCCCCCCATCAGGCCTATAGCTATTGTTTTCAACGTATTTACGCCAATAATTGATAAAATAAAGACAGCCGCCGGCAATAGCATCAACCATAATGAGAGATTGAAGCTTCCTGCTATGGCTGCTTGGTATTGCTTTATTGCGGCTGCATCTACAGCAGACCCATAGGTGCTGCCAATAACATAATAGCTGGTAGCGGTTATAAGAAACACCGGCAGCAAAGTTTTCAGCATAGACCTTAAGACTGTCCTGTAGCTGACAGCCGTTGTTGTAAGGGTTAGATTCAAAAGCCCGGAAATAGGAGAAAGCTTATCTGCAATAAAGGCACCCGAGATTATTGCCCCCAGCAATATATGTGAGGGTATGCCAAAGCCCCTTCCTATCCCCAACAGGGCAATGCCAATAGTGCTTATGGTTCCGATGGCGGTTCCCATAAAAATTGACATCACTGAAGCAATAAGAAATGCAGCCAAAAGGAAGTTGATCCCCTTCATATAGGTAAGCCCATAATATATCATCATTGGGACAGCTCCTGAGGAAAGCCATACCGAAACGGTGGCCCCAATTAAAAGGATCAACAAAAACAAAAGCCTGCACTGCATAATGCCTTCCATAAAAATCTTGCCTAATGCGCTAGCCTTAAAGCCCCTTATCAGAAGAAGACCAGAGGTCAGTAATATTCCCGCCAGGAATCCATAGATCAACGATAGCTCCAATATGATACTGCCTGCAATTAAAAGGACGGAAAGACACAAAGCAACATATGTATCACTTTCGGTTAACTTAAAATCCTGCATATTCATTCTCCTCAAGACAATGGGGACGGTTCCTTTTGTCTCATTTATTATATATTTGGACCTTACTACATTAGCTTATAACTGGACCTCACATTATTTTTCATATAAAACATTTATATTTTTGATTATGATTGTCCTTGTACCGTCAGGGTTTAATACCACCTCAAAACGGCTTTCATTCTGGTAAGTGTCAAAATCCAAGGTGATTTCAATTTCATCCCCCGTCACCAGCTTTATCCTGCTGACCTTTTTCTCTACCCATTCCTTATCAACGTTGAACTGCTCCTCTATACCCTTACGCATGATATTATGCAGGTATTTTTCCTTCAGCACATCATCCTTAAAAACTCTGTCGGTAAATTCATGAAGGTCAATATCCTGCTTTTGGTTTAGCTCTGCATTTATCTGCTTATTGACCTCACTAATTTCGTGTATGCTTACATTCTGACTCTTTAAAAACTTTTCCGTCTCCTTCTTAAATACCTTCGTGGAAATTTTCGAGTCCACCATGATCTGTGCATTTAAGAAGTTCACCAAAAAGAAATGGGCAATATTTTCTCTGTCCTCAATATTGGATATCTGATTGTCAAGAATTAGCAGGTCATGCTGCAGCTGAGAGTTGGCGTTGACAAAGGCACATTTCTGAATCCGCTGGTTTATCCCCGGCAGACAGTTGTGATTGCTCTTCAGGGATATTTTATATTTTTCCTCTACGATATCCACCTCATGGGTGTAGGCATCCTTGTAATCCATCTTTAAAATTGCAATATAGGGAATGCTTTCCAGCAGGTATTGGCAGACGATTAAATCCCCCGAGGATATGCTACCGTTAGATTTTACTGTTCTATAAAGCTGGCGAGCAACCTCCTTGCTGCCTAAAACAAAAAATTCGTCATCCTCCAGCATTCTATCGCAGACATCCTTTATGACATTCATCCCTTCATTGAATACTGCCCTTTTTATATTGTCAGAATTCAAGGAATTGGCGATATGCTTTTCCAGATAGCTATGTACCTCCTCATTAATATCCAATTCAAAATCATTTAAAATCGGTTCATTGGTTTCTTGACTAAGAATATGTATGATGGCATTAGTTATAGTTATAATAGTAAACACCCCTTATGCTGATTAAAATATCGGTTATTTATATATTCTAGCATAAAGTCGGGGTAAAGTGTATGGTATGGTTGTTTATACATACCTCAAATATGTCCTCAGCATCTCAAATATTACCTTGATATTACCAGAGAAAAGCAGAGAAAACTCAATAGCAAAAAGATACCCGCATTCCCGGCATAGACCCTCCACCTCTATACATCTGCCACAAACGCTTTTCCTCCCATTTTCCACCACAACACATTGCCAGCAGGGTCTCTGCCAATCATTTCTAAGGAAGGCATCCAAGCCTGCTTTAAGGTTAAATATGGGATATCCCTCATCAATTAAACGCTTTATTGTATTTACAGCCTGCTGCCTTTCAAGCGCTGTAAGGCTCAAGGCCTCTGTTCCGGGATAGGGGGTATGAAAATTGAAGGAAATGGCCTTAATGCGCTGATTATCCCTTGCTATGTCAGTTACCTGTTGCAGCTCTGTATAATTCAGTCGGTTAATCGCCATGTAGATACATATATTGGCCTTCTTAGCCAATGCCACCTGCTGTAGAATCGTATCATAGGTATCACCCCTTATGGCATTATGGGTCTCTTTTCCCCCATCTAGGCTTAAGAGAATCGTATCCGCCTCTGGTATATCCAGGTTTATGGTACCATTGGTCACTATATTGACGATGAAGAAGCCTATTTCCTTTGCTTTTTTTACTAAAAATCGAATATCCTTATCTCCATCCTGCCACATCAGAGTTTCCCCACCGCAGAAAAAGAGGATTCTGATGCCCTCACGATATAGCTGCTGCATTTCTGCCAATACAGCGTTGTAGGGATGAATCACCTTATTGATATTGTTGACAGCACAATGCTTACAGGTCAAATTGCAATAATCTGTCAGTATAATGGTCCCCAGTATGGACTTCCTTTGCTTCAAAAATATTGTCTTCAGTCCAAAGGTGGATAGATATAAAAAATGATTCAGCTTCATATTGGCACCTCCTTTTTTATAGGGTAAGCTCCTCTATCCACGGCCTCTTCATACTCTCTCGCCACAGCTTATTTAAGTAGCTTATAGAATATCTCTTTTCTACAAGATGATATAGGTAAGCCCCCCATTTTGTTAGATAATAGCTTCCCGCATCCTTGCGGGCAATTCCCAACAGCTTCATAAGGCTGAATAATAGCTTAAATTCCGACGCCATTTCCTTACCAAAAATCTGCCTGAATCTGTCGGAGTCGATTATCCCGTCATAGCAGCGCCAGAAAATCCAAAATATCATTTGCTCCTTCTCCGTCATGACATTGACAAGGTTTATTGGCAATTTACCATTGTTAACCGCTGCGGTATATGCTTTGATATCAAAGGTATTTGTATAGAAATAGGCATCTACCCTGGAGGAGGCTCCCGAACCTATACCAATAAAGTCCTCACGAGTGACGGAGGTATATCTTTTTCTCTCCTTCCGTCCATAGGTCCAAACAGAGGTTTTTTCATAGCCCATTTCTGAAGCAATGCCCTCGATCAGCTGAAGCACCCTATACTCCTGAAGCTCATTCAAACGGCTTATGCCCCTGCTTTTTATCTCCTGATACAGTGTCGTCATAGGGAATACGATTAATGGATAAATAGAAAGCTGGTCAACATTGTAGGATAATGCTTTTCTGACATCCGCCTCTATTTCCTCTATTGTTTCCTCCGGCAGGCTGGTCATAATATCGATATCCACGCAGTCGAAGTCAAATTCTGATATCAGCCTCAAGGTTTTATCCAGATAGCCTTCATCATAGCCTCTGCCTAAAAATTGCAGATGCTGCCTATGGAAGCTTTGAATACCTATGCTTAACATGTTAATACCACAGGCCTTTATCATTCTTAGGGTTTCTACATTAACGGTGGAGGGGTGCAGCTCTATACCGATATCCCCATCAAAAGCAAATTCCCGTCTTATATACGCTATTATCTCCGCCAGCTCCGCCATAAAAAGCGAGGGGGTTCCTCCGCCTATATATAAGGAAGTGAAGCGCAGCTCTGGCTTTAATGCCTTATACATTTGAAGCTCCTTGATAAGGGCATTTTTATAGGGCTCTAAAAGTGCCTCTTGGTATTTCACCTTGTTGTAGGGACAATAGGGGCAAAGACTTTTGCAAAAGGGGACATGCAAATAAAGCCCTGTTTCATCAGTATTGAGAGACAATGTATTTTCTTGATATCCTTTAAACAAGAAGGGCTCCTTCTTGTTTATAAGAAGCCTTCTAAAAATGTCAGCGATCATATCGGGACCTCCTCACCAGAATTTATAGTGTAATTTTACACTATAAATGTAAAATCAGCAACCCTTATAACATTAATTTAACAATATCCCTTTATCAATCTTTTAAGTTCCCTTAACAATTGTGATCTTAACAATAGGTCGTAATTCCTATTTCACTCTTTCTACTCAGAAACACGAAATAACCTACATTTAACATGGATTTCATGCCGTTTTATCATTTGGAGGTTACTATGTATATAGAGTGCTGCTGATATTAATGATAAGGAAGTGAATAACATTGTTCATGCAAACCCATAGCCTTATAAGTCAAGCTGTAGCTTCAGTTATCCAGGAGAGGCTTAATTTTACCCTTAACAAGGATGCATTTCAATATGGCTCTATAAAGCCGGATTTTTACCCTCACCTAATGCTTATGCCCCATTACAAGGAATCTTCCTCGGATATTATATATAAAAGAATACAGGACCTACAGCATCAAAGCATCCCTTTAAATGCCAAGGCCCTAAAGCATTACTCTTTGGAGCTTGGAGTTATCAATCACTTTCTGGCAGATTACTTTTGTGCCGTCCACAACGAAGACAAAAAAAGTGCCCTGCCAAGCCATCTCTTTTACGAGCACCAGCTGGCAAGGAAATTTGCAAACAGCAATATCAAAGAAATTTCTTCATCTATCATCACTAGTCTAAAAAAGACCCCAGCAGAATATAAATCTAATCTGGTGGACTATATTAATAAAAGACATATTGAGTACTTAAATAGACCTTCTGATATGGCAAAGGATATATACTTCAGCCTGGAGGTATGCATCGTAGCTTCCTCGGAAATATTGCTGAAGAGCATGGCCAGCCTTGCTGAAAATATTGCTTAGATAATTACTTTTTTTCGTTTATTATATTTCTCCCTATGCTTTTATATTATTTTGACAGTCCTTGAGACTGTCGCTTTTTTTTGTTAACTCTCCATTCTTCATAACATATACAAAATCACACAGCTTATCTATATCCTCGGAATTGTGGCTGGAAATCATAATAGTTACACCTTGGGCTTTTAATTTAAGTATTATCTCTCTTATATCCCTGACGCCATCCTCATCTAACCCATTCATGGGCTCATCCAATATAAGCAGCTTTGGTTTTTCCATTATGGCCTGCGCTATTCCCAGTCTTTGCTTCATGCCTAGAGAGTACTTTTTTACCTTTTTGCTATCCTTTGGGTCTAAACCAACAAGCCTGATAGCATCTTCTATTTCTTCATCTGTTATATTATTATTTATGGATGCCAGAAACTTGAGATTTTTAAAAGCTGAATAATTTGGCAGCAATCCGTTTTTATCCAATAATAAACCGAGGCTTTTAGGGAAGCTTCCGTCGCTTATCATTTCACCAAAAACCCGTATTTCACCTGATGTAGCAGCTATCAATCCACTGATTGCCTTAAACAACATACTTTTCCCAGAGCCATTTCTCCCCACAATTCCATAGATATATCCGGCCTCAACCTCCATATTTATATTATTTAGAATTAATTGATTTTTTACTTTTTTATATAAGTCTTTTATAATAACAACCTTCTCAGACATGCTATTCCTCCTTCTATAGACTCTCTTCAGTTAACAAACTTTCCAGGTGGGTTTTCCCGAAGTAATGTAATAAAACCACCAGCACCCATATTGAAATAATGATATAAGCGTAGGACCATGAAAAAGTGAAATCAATAGTATCATGCTTCGAAAGTATTCCTTGATTAAAGGGCAGCCATTTATTTAGCTGCAGATTTACTTCTTCTATTCCTATGGATACAAAAATACCAATCATTATTATAGTGAAGGATAACTTAGAATTTTTTGTAATGATTGTAAAAAATAAATTCATCAAAATTGCCACAAAGGTTGATGCAATTAGAAGTAAAAGCTGATGCAGTATCAGACTGGAGCTGCTATACGCCTTAAGCAAACCTACTTTATCATCTGCATTTAATATTGAGCCTGGATTATTTATAAGCTTTAACAGCATTAGATTAATACCATAGCCAAGTATGTAATATGCCGATACAAAAATAACTATAGAAATAAGCATACTATTCAGCCATGCTTTGAAGCTGCCGACTCTTATCAGAACATTAATGCTCCTGTCACGAAATTGCTTATTAACAAACAAGCCTGCTAGAATTAGTATAGGGACTTGATGCAATGACCATCTTAATAATTCATAATTAATGCTCCTTGGTCCATTAAAAAATAGAATTACTGTTTCAAACCCTTCCAGTCTGAAATTACCTCCATAAAAATATACGGATGACAAAAAATATAAAATAAAAATTCCAGAAATAATTATGAAGGCTCTTTTATTTAAAAAATCATGGATATTTAATAATATTAATCTTAATAGCAGCATCTTCACCTCCATCAGAAATCAAGCTTGCAGACCTTAGACCTGCCCCCTAAAAGCAAAAGCCCAATTAATATTAACCAGTATGCAAGCGAATATATAAAACCTATATTATTGCTTGATTTACTCAAAAAGTTATCAAAAAATATAGTATTATTGACAAAGGTTATAAAATAAAATGACGACAGTCGGCTAAGAAAAATAATGATACTTCCACAGTTAATACCAATAGTGATTAAAAGAGCAAATACACTATTCCCGATATAGATATTAGATACAAAAAATATCAAGCCCAATGTGGAAAGGTAAAGAAACACCAGTAATAAATTTGATAATACTAAACTTAAAGGATTCATCAAACTTAACTCCATTTCGTACTTAGCGTACTTATATAGAGCGTATTCACTCCAGCCATTATTAAATTTTAACGTTATTAATGCCTGCAAAAGCATTATTATTAACAAGACTGCCATCATAATTAAAGCAATCATAAAAACACATCCTACAGCAGTCTTAAACCAGTCCTTTCTGTCTTGAAATCTTATAACCATCTCTCTTTTTATTTGTGCAATAGGATACATTATAATCATAAATACAACCGATATCATATAAAATAAAACAAAAAAATCATTGAAAATAAAGAGAATATAATCAAAAAAGTTCTTTTCTAAATTGGTATCAAGCAAAAATTCTCTAAATTTAAAGAAGCTCAAAGCTATGAATATTGCTATATATACATGCACCATTTTTTTAGAATAAAGTATGCTCAAATAAGCAATAGATTTTTTACCATTCCTCATATCTTAATGCTCCTATAAAGAATATTATAACTCCTGTTAATAGCAAAACTACATCGTAGCTTAATATGTTAACCAACTTAAGATCCTTGTAATAATTGATATCAAACAAAATGGCTGCATTAAAATATTTATTTATTTGAACCAATATTGTACCCGAAAATATATAAAAAACAAAAGGAGATAACACAGCAAGATATTGGTTCTTGAATATTGTTGAAAGACCTAGACCTAATGTTGAAAAAACTACGCCACACACAAATGAATTTGCTATTAATATAAATATATATATTACAGGTGATTCCTGATAAATAGAGTTATATAGGTTTATATTCAATAAATCTGTTGAAGATAAATCAAAATTCTTCGTAACAGCAAATAGAAAAAAGCTTATCAAAAGGCTTAAGAACAACACTAGCCCACCGGCCAAGGCATTAACAAGCAGCCTGATTACCAGATATCTTACAGACTTCATTTTAATAAATATATAATGATTGAACCCTGAGTTAAAATCTTCAACCAAGGATGCTGCATAGGGTAAAGAAACCAGCATGGGAAATGCAAAGCTTAAAACCGCACTGGTGCCTTGACTATAGGCGTACATAAATAAATATATGGCATTTGTTCCTGGATAATTTTTAAATATGTATTCTGCGGAACCGATAAAAATACAAATAAAGGTCAACAGAAAGCTTATTGCTGTTGTTTTAGAGAAAAATGCTCTTTTTAGCTCTTCTTTTATATAGCTCATGTTTATACCTCCATTGATGGGTGCCTCGAATCGAGGCACCCATAGAGTTTTATAATTTATTGCTCGTCAGGACTCCATGTACCAGTAGTGCTTGTTGTTGTCCATTGATTTAGGGGAGTAGATAAATTCAATTTAACTTTTTTATTTACATAATAATTCGCTGAACTATAGTTCATTATATAACGACCTGTCGCACTATATGTAACTTTATTAGTTATGTTCGCTCCCCCTTCATCTTCAATCCAAGAAACTAAGGCTCTGTCTCTTTCAATAGTAGATACATTGTTTACGGCCGAAGAGGTGTTTACCTTTGTGAGAGGGGATGTCTCGAAGTCAGCAACAACTGGTACAGTAGCATTATATGGTGCTACTTCTCTAACATTTGCATTTACAATTCCAGCAGTTCCTACAATTAATCCACAAATCATTAACATACTTATAAATTTTCTCGCTTTCACAACAAATTCCTCCTTTGTTTTCTTTCCTGAATTACACGACCAATTTCCCACTAATATCTTATAGCACTTTTACATTCTAATCCCCCCTTTAAACAAATTTCATACTAAAGACACTCGAAATTACAATTGGTTCCATAAAAATATATATTTTTTGAAAAAATTTCAAAAAAATAACAATACACTTTATATCTATCTAAGATATAAAGTGTATTGTTATGAATCATAAAACTGCCACCCTTACAGTGGCAGTCCTATTTTACAGCCTTTCTATTTTAATTCCGGTATCATGATCATTAATGTTTTGTACCTCTAAGCCTGCACCCTCCAGTCTTTCGATACTGACAGCCAGAGTCTCCTGCTTGATATACTCCTCATGGAATTTAAAGGCCTTTGTCACCTCGTCATCCCCTTCATAGTATATCTTAATTTGGTCAGCCACCTCGTAGTCATTGTTCTTACGCATTTGCTGAACCTTAGAAATAAACTCTCTGGCATAGCCCTCGTCTACTAGCTCCTGAGTTAGGTGGGTGTCTAATATAACAAAGAGATTGTTTTCTGTTTCAACCGTAAAGCCTTCCTTAGAAGCTATGGTGATTTGAACATAATCCTTCAGGATTTCCACCGCTTCACCCTCCAGCTCCAGTGATAAGGTCTCTCCTGCCTCCAGCTTCGCCGCCACCTCTGCAGCATCCAGCTGACTTAACACCTGACCAAATGCCTTTATTTTTGAGCCCAAGATAGAACCTGCTGCTCTAAAGTTGGGCTTAAGGTTAAAATTCATGTACTCCTTAAGATCCTTCTCAAAGACTACCTCCTTGATATTTAGCTCCTCCTGCATCAATGGCACAAGGTCTGAAATTAAGGCTTCAAACTTTCCATCTACTAAAATCTTTTGTAGAGGCTGACGAACCTTTATCTTTGCCTGTGCTCTTGCAGCTCTGCCTAAGCCTACAAGATCTCTAACAAGATCCATTCTTTCCTCTACAGCCTTATCGATTAAATCACTATTTGACACTGGATAATCAGCTAAATGCACTGAAAGCTCCCCTGTCAGGTTTTGATATATCTCCTCTGACATAAATGGTGCAAATGGGGCCACAAGCTTTGATACCCCCACCAATAGCTCATAGGTGGTGTTGTACACTGCCTTCTTATCGTCAGTTAGCTCCGTTGCCCAGAAGCGACGTCTTGCCCTTCTGATGTACCAGTTGGAGAGGTCCTCATTGACAAATTCCTGAATCTTACGTACGGCCTTTGTCAGGTCGAATACTCCTAAGTCAGCATCCACTGCCGCCACTAAACTGTTAAACTTGGACAATATCCATCTGTCCAGCTCAGGTCTATCCTTATAATCAACAAAGAAGCTTTTTGCATCAATGTCGTCTGTATTGGCATATAGGGTAAAGAAGGTATACACATTTTGCAGTGTTGTAAAGAATTTACTTTGCACCTCTTTAAGCCCCTCTATATCAAAGCGTGTGGGTGTCCATGCCGGTGATACATGCAGCAGGTACCATCTTAATACGTCCGCACCATATTGATCAAATAGCTCAAATGGATCTACCGTATTACCCTTTGACTTAGACATCTTACGGCCTTCCTTGTCTAGGATCAGGTCGTTTACCAGAACATTTTTATAAGGTGATACACCCTTTATGAAGGTGGATATAACCAGCAATGAGTAGAACCAGCCTCTGGTCTGGTCGATACCCTCGCAGATATAGTCAGCAGGGAAGAGTTCGTCAAAGCTTTCCTTGTTTTCAAAGGGATAATGATGCTGTGCAAAGGGCATAGCCCCACTGTCAAACCAGCAGTCAATTACCTCCGTAACCCTTGTCATTGAACCGCCGCATTTTGTACATTTTAAATGCACATCATCCACATATGGTCTATGCAGCTCTATGGTTTCATCAATTTCCTCTATGGCCTGCTGAACCAGCTCTTCTCTTGAGCCTACTGAAGTGGTATGCCCACAGCCGCATCGCCAAATATTTAAAGGTGTTCCCCAATATCTATTTCTTGATAGCGCCCAGTCATTAACATTCTCCAGCCAGTTGCCAAAACGCTTTTCACCAACATAGTCCGGGAACCAATTAACGCTATTGTTATTCTCGATCAGCTTATCCTTAAGCTTTGTCACCTCGATATACCAGCTGGGCTTTCCATAGTATAACAGCGGTGTAGAGCATCTCCAGCAGTGGGGATAGTTATGATCCATTTTTTCCTTTTTAAATAGCTTACCTTCTGCATGCAGCCATTTGATAATATCAACATCGCAGTCCATAACAAACCTGCCCTCCCATGGGGTAGTGGTGTATTTCCCACTCTCATCCACCGGCTGAAGCACAGGTAAATCATAGCGTCTACCCACCTGATAGTCATCCTCACCAAAGGCAGGAGCGATATGAACAATACCGGTACCGTCCTCTGTTGTAACGAAATCGGCAACGGTGACGAAAAAGGCCTTTTTCTCTGGCTTAACAAAGGGCATCAGCTGTTCATACTCAACATACTCCAGCGCCTCACCCTTAAATTCCTCTATAACCTCGTAATCCTCACCTATGACTTTGGCAGCCAGATTCTTTTCTACGATATAAACCTTATCCTGATGCTTAGCCTTAACATAGGTTTCCTTTGGATTTACTGCTAATGCCACATTGGAAGCCAAAGTCCAGGGCGTAGTGGTCCATACGAGGAAATACTCATCGGCATCCTTTCGTTTAACCGGCACGATTACTGTGTTGGATTTGATTTCCTTATAGCCCTGAGACACCTCGTGGGATGCCAGCCCGGTGCCGCATCTTGGGCAATAGGGCAGTATTTTATGTCCCTCATAGATATAGCCCTGCTTAAAGAATTGGTCTAATATCCACCAAACAGACTCGATGTAGTTATTGTCCAATGTAATATAGGGATTATCCAGGTCTATGGCATAGCCCATACGGCTGGTCATTTCCCGCCATAGCTTTTCGTAGCTAAATACTGACTCTCGGCATTTCGCGTTGAATTTATCTAAGCCATAGGCCTCGATATCCTGCTTGCTGGAAAGCTTCAGCTGCTTTTCAACCTCGATTTCAACCGGAAGCCCGTGGGTATCCCATCCAGCCTTTCGCTTTACCTGATGACCCGTCATGGTCTTATAACGACAAACAGTGTCCTTTAGGGTTCTTGATATAACGTGATGTATTCCCGGTCTGCCATTGGCTGTTGGAGGGCCTTCATAGAAAACAAAGGATTTTTGCCCCTCTCTCGTTGTAATACTCTTATCCAAAACATCGTTTTTATCCCAGTATTCCGACACAGCACTTTCTCTTTGTGCCACCGGAAGATTCGATAATGCTTTATACTTTTCCATGCATCTCATCCTTTCTGCTTGAGTTTGAAAATATAAAAGTCCCTAAGTCAAAGACTTAGGGACGAATTAACCGTGGTACCACCCTGATTACAGATAAAATCTGTCACTCAAAGGCATTGTAACGTATGCCAAACGGGAATGCCTACTGTAAACTTTCAGCGATCCCAACTCCGAGGTGATCTTCACAGTAAATCTTCTTCATAGCCTTTCAGCCCTGGGCTATGTCTCTGTGATAAAGATATGCTGCTACTGTCCTCTTCCCTGTAATTAGAAGATATTTACTTTAGTTAAGATTATACCCTTATGCAAGATAATGTGTCAAGAAAATTTAGATTTCTTTTTTAACATTTCAAAAAAATTATATAGAAGACTGTTGATTGATGTCGCTATTTCTATTTTACCAGATTTTTAGATGGTCTTATATATTATTGTAGTTTTTGTGTGGATTATACAATTTTGAATATAATTCTTCAAAAACCATCTATTAATAAAGGCTAAGGCCTTGACAACTATAAAAATTAGGAATAGCAACGAGTGAAATTTTTAGGGACAAGGCGAAGGCGGAAGTAATATCGGGCTATATTATGACTGACGACAACGCAGTCCTGAGGTAATTTAACCGTTGCTAAACTAAGAATTAAGATTGTCAAGGCATTAGGGCCTGTCACAAGGACAGACCCTATTATCTCCTTATTTAATTATTTATGAAATCCAGATCCAGCAGCATTTTCATTATTACAACAGCTGCCTCAGCTCTTGTAGATGTATTCTGTGGTCTAAAGCTGGTATCCTCATAGCCTGCAACAATATTCTTTGCTGCCGCCTTATATACTGCCTCAAAGGCCCATGAGCTTATGCCTGCGTCATCCTTAAACATCACCATAGGCTTCACAGTATTCTCCTCTGGTAAAGGATTTTCTGTATTTACGGCTTTATCCAAGGCCTTGTTTACTGCCTCCAATAGGCCCTTGCTGGAGGACGTTGCCCCTGTATAGGTGTCGACCATTGTGGACTGCTGACTGATTATCCTGTTGACCATTCCTGCTGCCGCCACATCTCCAACACCAACTGAATCACCATTTTCGAGTATTTTAATGCTCTGAATATCACCTGCCTTAATTGTGACCTTTACCTTAATGCTGCTCTTAAAGCCTGTTCCGGCCGCTTCGTACTCACCATCCAGCCATTTGCTCAATTTAGAGCCCCCTGCCTCGCCTGCCTGCCCTTGGGCATCTCCTATTAGTTCAATCGCCCTCATGATCATTGCAACCATTTCCTCACGGGATATTGCTTTGTCCGGTTTAAAGGTGCCGTCAGAATTCCCCTGAGCTATGCCAAAATCAACTGCTGTATATACATAGCTTTCATACCAGCTGCCGACCTCTACATCCTTAAAGCCTGTTGTTTTTGTTGAGACTGTCTTCAGACCAAGGCTTCTTACCAGCATTGCAATGAATTGAGCCCTGGTCAGGATTCCTTCCGGTAAATAGCTGCCATCATTTCCTTCTAATATTTTCTTAGCCGCCAGAAGCTCTACAGTTTCTTGACTCCAGTGACCGTCTATATCCCTGAAGCTCACTTCAGTTTCCATTACACTGTAGATACTGTTGGCGTTTCGCTTTATAATAGCGTAGGTTTTACCACCCTCAGTGGCAAATGTAGTGGGAACCGCCTTCCATACACCATCCTCAAAAACCACGCCTGTGCTCTTCTTAATATTTATTGCGTTAGGCACCAAAAGTCTTCTTTCTACAAATTCTCTACCAAAGCTGCTTACTTCCACAGTTCCGTTTTTAAATTCTGCCTCTAAAGTAAATTTCAAGGGCTGAACCACCAGCCTGTGGCTGTCAGGCATTTCGGCAGAGATATCTTCGATTTTTAAGCTGATGCTTAAAAGCTCTCCCTTGCCTACTGCAGCTGTCTCCAAGGCCTTCAGCCCTGTTGGTATACTATAGCTTCCCTTATTAAAGGTAGCAACTATTGTTATATTGTTATCCTTTAATTCCTTAAATGCTGCTGCTTCAAGACTTATTCTAAGACTATTAAAGGCTTCTTTTATCTCCAGCTCTACAGTCTTCACCCCTGTGTTTTCTTTAAAGAGCTTATCTATGCTTTCCTTTGTAATGGTGCTTATAGCGCTGCCGTCGCTGGATTTTTCAAGCTTGATACTATCCAGCTTCGCTGTTGTATTATATTGTGCTATAACTGGCACCGACACTGGGGTTGTGTTATACTCCGGCGAAGCAGACGTATCCGTATCAGTTGTTGGTGATGCCGATGTGTCTGTATCAGTTTGAGGCTGCGGCTTTAATAAATCATATATTCTTTCCAGGCCTGATTTATGGGCCATTATAAAATAGCCATTGGCATAATCCATAGCCTTTACATCCTCCACCGACACACCGCTGGGGGTTGGCAGCATTAGCTTAAAAGCAGTATTTTCAAGATAATATGAATTACCGTTCTTTGCAAAGGCATATATTCTGCCGTCTACTGAAATGATACTTCTTCCCTCACCGCTAAAGCCCTCTACCTTCTCCCATTGGCTTGAATCATTGAGCTTTGTTCGCCATACTCCGGCCTTAGTATTTATATAAATATCATTGTCCTTTATCAGCATATCCCAAACATCCTTGGCATCACTGGATAGACCTGTTGTTTTAAGGGAGGTCCAGCTTGTGCCATCTGTCGAGGTTAATATGCCCTGTTTTTTGGTGCCAATATACCAGCTACCATTAACCCGCCATAGCTTCCTTGAGTCGTACTCACTGCTTTTTTCTGGATTTTTAGGCAGATTGTTGTTGTATTGCTCCCAGCTTATGCCACCATCGTTAGACCTGTAAAATCCGTATTTTGAAACCGAGATGTACATTTCATCCGAATTAACCACCAGTAGTGCTTCTATCTTTTCACTCTGAATACCTTGAGTCATCATAGGCTCACTCCAGCTTTCGCCACCATCATGACTGACATATAGGGCATTGCTTTCCTTCCTGCCTATTAAATAAATTGTATCTGTATTCGGAACTCTGTAGCCGGTGTCAATTTCGCCTACGTTCGAGAGCTTTGTCACATAATTGCCATCGCTGTCGACTAAATGCACATCGGATTTTTTATCCTTTTTAGTTATGTACAAATATTTGTCCTTCACAGCAAATACCAGCACACCCTCTTTAGCATCTATACTATAGCTTTTCCATTCATTTTCTGATGGATTATAATGTGAGGTTTCCTTCAAGGCATTTAAGATTGCCTGCTTCAATCCGTTGCTGCTGGCTGTCGCATTTGTTATGGTATCCACATCTAGACTCTGGGCGGCTATAATGCTTTGGGGTAAATCTGTAAATAGTGCCCGTCTAACCGGTGCGCCATAGGTACTGTGATCTATAGATTCCTTATGCTCCAAAACCTCAATAGCTACGATTTGTCCACCAACCACAGTAACCGCTACCTTAATATTGCCATTTTTACCTTTTCCCACACCTTCAAATACACCATCATTCTCACCTGAAGCCACCTTCCCCGGTATTGTTATTAACAGGTTAGTCGTTTCGGCTGTAGTGCCATCCTCCAGCTTGGTTACCTCATATCTCAAGGTAACCGTCTGTGGCACATCCTTTAAGGTTATTTTTCCTTCTAAGTCAACAATAGTATTATCGCTGGTGTATACAAGCTTAATAGTATATCCGTTTGGTACTGTTGGTAATGGGATTGAGGTTGCATTAATTATTGGATTAGCAGCTGTAATAGCCGCTGCTATTGAAGCCAAATTTAGCTCTTTATAGTCATCCTCAATTCTTAAAAGCCCCTTTTTCCCTGCGACAAAGAATACCTGCCCATCAAAGGTAAAGCTCCTGAATTCCTCCAGGGTTACCCCTGCCGTTTGATTAGTGAAGGCACTGAAGGAGGCAGTATTATCTAAATAATATATTTTACTATCCTTAGCTATGGCATAAACCTTGTTATTTGCATTAAGCAGTCCTTTTGCCTCACCGCTTATGCCTGAAACCTTTGTCCAACCATTGGCATCACTTATATTTGTAGAAAATATGCCCTCCTTTGTTGCAGCATAAAGCATATCTCCTTCCATAAGCAAATCTGCTATTTCCTTTTCCTTCTCGCTGCTTAAGCCCTGGCTATTTTTAACAAGGGACCAAGTCACACCATCTACAGACTCATAAACCCCTTGTTTTTTTGTAGAAACATAAAGCTTCCCATTAAAATTCCAAATTTTCTTGGCCTCAGAATTGGTTGGCAGGGTTGCATTATTTATTTGAGTCCATGTTTCACCATCATTACCTGAATAATACACACCCTTTTTCTCACCTACAATGTAAATCTGGCCCTCTTCCGCTACATAAAGCCCCTCAATTTTATTTTCACCGATACCACTTGGTAGGGTTTTCCCATTCCCTAGCATGTTGGTAAAGCTTTCACCGTTATTGGTACTTTTGTAAAAAGCCTTTTTCCCATCATTATTTCCTATGAGATAGATAGCATCCCCATAAGCATATGTAGCGCCTATTTCATTGATGCCACTAAGCTTTGTATCCCAGCCGACTGTGCTACTTAACAGAACACTGTTCTTAGTTATCAGCAGAATTTTTCCGTTGACAGCTAGAACATGATGACTATCCTCTGAGCTCAATTGATGCCAAGCATCAGGATTTCTTGAGGCTTCAAATACCCCGATAGCATTTGACAGTAGCAGAATAGCCGCATTTATTTCAGCCTCTGTAGGATTTTCCAACCCATATGTTATTAGAGCTATTTCGATTGCAGCTGTTAGAGTTGCCTTTGAGCCGATTTGATATTCTCCTGCAGCATTCCCCTCGACAGCAGCAGATACCTTAGCCTGCCCACTCAAAATCGTATGCCCTAGGGTGGTTTTGTCAATAGGCTTTGCAGCATCTTCAATCTGAAGCAGACCCTTTTTATGTGCAACATAGAAGTAGCCATTGTAGTAATCAAAGCTTCTGCATTCATCTAGACTAACTCCCGAGGTCTGGTTATCGAAAACCTTAAATTTTCCATCTGTATCCAGATAGTAAATTTTTTTCTCTTTAATGATGCTGTAAATTCTGCCCTCTGCCAGCTTCAGTCCCTTTACCTCATCACTTAATCCCTGCACCTTATTATATTGACCTACGGAGGCAGTATCAGTGCTATATACACCATCCTTAGTAGCTATATATAAAGCATTTCCATCTAGTAGAATATCAAAAACCTCTTTTGACTTATCATTAGATAACCCTGTATTATTTTGGATTAGAGTCCAATTTTCGCCGTTATCAGCTGACATGTACACACCTTGTTTTTTTGTTCCTACATATAGATTCCCATTATAGTACTTTATGACTCTGGCATCATAGTCGCTCTTGCCAGGCTCTGTAGGAAGATTGCCACTCTTTTGACTCCATGACTCGCCACCATCATCTGAGTAATATACCCCCTTCTTCTCTACAACTATGTATATTTCAGAATCATTTAGTGCAAAAATACCTTCAATTTTGTTGCTATTTATTCCATTTTCATCCGTAGGAAATGTCGTGCTTGACCATATATTTCCACCGTCATAGCTTGTATATATGGTTCTAGCATCATTCTTGTTAGTTATAAGAAAAATAGAGTTTCCTTGCATATGCCCTGCTTGAATTTCGTCTATACTGCTATATTTGGTATTCCATTCTCCGCCTATTCTAACACTAATGCCGGATTTGCTGACATATATCAAGTTTTCGCCCTGATTAAATACAAACAGCCCCTCCTGCCCTGCCCTAAGCTCCTGCCAAGCATTAACCGATGCAAAAGCTTGATTTGGCATTAAAAAAACCGCAAAAATATTAATAATCATTAGTGCAGTTAAAATCGATGCTATGGTTCTTTTGTTAAGTGACATGTATACCCTCCTAGATTATAATTAAACATCAGTTCAAAATAATATTAATCTATAATGATAATCATTGTCAATAGAAAAATATTTTTATTCATATAATATCTTTAGCTTGAAATATTTGGATTTTAGCCATTTTTTGGTTCGTAATCAATTGACAATCGCCTAATATACGTGTGCGCCGTATGTTTGTACAAAGTTAATACTGCTTGTTTAAGTAGGTTGCTTTACTTAATCATAAATATGGCACTATGCAACCTGTTTGTCCAACAACTAAATTGGGTAAAGCTATATTGAATATATACTAGGAGGGGTACATATGAATGGTGCAGTAGAAATTCTTAAGCTGGCTATGTCCATGGAGCGTCAGGGACAACGTTTTTATGAGGGCTTTGCAGATCAAGTAGAAAGTCCCGTTGTTAAGGCGCTATTTCATTCTCTGGCTAAGACTGAAGAGGAGCATTACAATATCCTTAAAAATGAACTGGACAAGCTGGCAGCAGGCGGACAGTGGTCGCCTGTAGGTGAGCTGAAGCCCAGCATAGAGAGAAGTCTTTTTGATATTCGCTTGGAGGCTGAGAAGCTGACTACAGAAAAGCTTGCTATGTCTCATTCAGATATTTCACTATTAAGAATGGCCTATCTCATTGAAAATGATTTTGCTGAGTATTATCAGAAGGCAATGAATTATACTGAGGATGAAAATGGAAAGAAAATACTGGAGATGCTATATAACTGGGAAAATGAGCATAGACGAGTTTTCTATGAGGAATACAAACGGGCAATGGATGACTATTGGTTTGACCAGAGCTTTTCACCCTTCTAAGGACCATTGCACAACCCCCTATACCATAAGATCAGAAGGTCACAGGGAGAATTGTGTACCTATTCATTAGACAACCGAATACATAAAACAGGAGGTATGCATCAGCATGCCTCCTGTTTTAATGTATGCTTTGGATCACTCCTATAATTAAGCCAATCTTTCCAACTATTCTGCTTCTCTCAGACGCTCAACAATGGAGCGCTTCGAAACAACGTGGTACACCGAAAGCGGCACGCCAATGCCCAACAGCGTGAAAATCGGAGCAACCAAAAGAAGGGGTAAGAGAGTAAACCGGTAGGTAAAAAACCAGAATACACTGGCCAGTACATTGGACAGCAGGGACCCAGCAACGATACTGAGGGCAGCAGATACGGTTAAAGCCCCCAGTGCATAATATAGCCCCTCCCATATCAGCATCCCTTTCAGCTGCCGGCCCGTCATGCCAATGGATTGAAGCATTGCCAGCTCACGGCGTCGGGTTAGGATACTGGTCAAAATCGCGTTGAGAAAATTGAGGATGCCGACAAGACCAACGATAAAGCTCAACACACCCCCCAGCATCAGGAACATATTTCGGAAGGCGTCAAACTCCGCTGCATAGGTTGCTTTACTTTCATAGTCCAACTGCGGCATCCGATGATTTGTCAAATCAGATAGAAAAGCTTCCATATCTGCAGTTTTTTCATCCCTGACATCGCAGGCATAGTATATGACATTGCTTGTATCGCTATCCTGAAGGAATGTCTGGTGGTTCATGACGAACTCATCGGCACCATAATAGCGATAGCTGAGGGAATACGGCACAATAATCAGGGCTACCACCTCGTAATCAATGTCCTGATATGTTTTGGCCCTGTAACGGTAAGGCCGGTCGTCGGGAATATGGCTTGGGTTAAGTATCTCGCCTGTATTAGGGTCGTAGTACTCATATGCCGTTATATATCGCAGGGTTACGGTACTGCCAAGCCTTGCCCAGTGAGAATCCATCTGTGGATTGCCATAGTCATCATCAGAATAGACTGCCGCCACATAGCGTCCCCCAGAGTCACTAAGCTTGGACAAATCCCCCTGCAGCATCGTCAACTTATCCAGCACATAAGGCTCCATACCATAAAGCTGAACTCTGTCGGCCAGCAGGCCTTGCTGATTCTTTTCCATAAAGTTAACAGCGTGATCCAAGGTCTCCTCATCGTTCCACCTGCCGTTCTTGGTACGGTAGTATTCCTCAGTGACAAATTCCTCCACCGGACTGCTCTTCCCGTATACACGCCCTCCTGCTGCTATACCGGGCTGAGACTTCAGGCTGGAGATGACATCCTCCGGCAGAGCACGATGGCTATCCCAAAAAACTCCTGTTTGAAAGTGGCCTGCATCTGCCACAATAAAATCTGAAGCAACATTCCTTGCCAGATATTTATCCATGTCAAAACCGTTTGTAAAGGTGACTGTCATATTGAATAGCAGCACTGCCAATGACAGGGAGCTTACTGTTATGATTGTCTTGCCCCGGTTTCTCCCTAGGTTCGCCCATGCCATTTTGGACAGTGACGCTCCTGACTGCACCTTTCGGATCATTTTCTTATTAGACTCTCCTTCTGTGTATCGAACAGCCTCCAGTGGCGATACCTTTGCCGCCATCCGCCCCGGCCTGTGGCAGGAGATCATCACTGTGACTAGAGCAAAAAAACCAGAACCAATGAAAATCAGAGGGCTTGCCGACACCGTCTCCTGTACAACGCCATTAAGCAGAGAGGTAATCACAGGGGTCAGCTTAACACCTACGCCATAGCCCATCAGCAGCCCAAGGGGAATGCCAATTAAGGACAACAGCAGCGCCTGCTGAAGAATGATACGATGCAGCTGTCGCCCCGTCGTTCCGATGGTTTTCAGCAGACCATAAAAGCGGATATCGTTTGATACGGAGATTTGAAACACGTTATAGATAATCAGGTAACCAGTTAAGGTAATAATCAGCAGAAGCCCAACAATTGCGATTACCGTTGCTGCATCTAGACTGTCGGTTATCTGAGCACCAGAATAGCCCCAATTGATACCCACTGAAATATAATTATTCCCTGCCGAACGGCCTTCCCCTTGGTAACCGTGATTGGTCAAAATCCGGCCTAAATCACCCTCAATATTCAGCGAACTACCCAGCATGACATCCATGTTCCAAGAGCCTGTGATGCCGTCATTGCCAATGCTGTCCCCTATGCCGACCTTATGATAGATAGCCTGTGCACGACTATGGGGAAGAAGCACATGGTTGGCGACAATCGCCTTGTCATATTCCCACCAGCCACTGAGGATAAAAGCTTCCGTTACCTCGGTGCCATCAACATCAAAGGTTAGGGTAAACTCACTTCCCAATATTGGTTCAACCCCCAGCAGCTCCAACACCTGGGTGTCGGTGGCAGCCTCATTGGTGCCTTCTACCGGCAAATGGCCTTCTACAGGGTCGCAGTACATCCAGTGGGCTTGATTGACGTCGCTGTATCCAATTTCCACATGAGATTTGAGAAAGGGTGGACCTTCAGGCCTACCTACGAAGCGCCGTAGCCCGTACTGCTTAATGAGGGGATCGGTCTTAATTTCATCAAACTGCTGCTGAGTAAGATACTTAAACCCCCCATGACTCCAGCCTCCAGCTTGTCGGAAGTTGGCCTGCTGAATAGCATCATTAATCGATAATGCTATTGTAAATAAGGAAGTAAATAGTAAGGTGGTCAATGCAATGGCAAAAATAGCGATAAGATTTCTAGTTCCTGTGGCCTTCATGCTCTTCATGCTCAGCCGACGGATACATTTACGATTAGCTACCTTCATATCTCCACCTCCTATCGATCCACGATCAAGCCGTCCTCGATTCGGACGATACGATCCGCCAGTTGGGCAATTTCCTCATTATGAGTAATCATCACAATGGTTTGGACAAATTTTCGACTTGTGACCTTTAGGAGTCCCAAAACATCCTGACTGGTCCTTGAATCCAGATTTCCAGTGGGCTCATCCGCTAGAATGATGGCTGGCTTTGCGCTCAAAGCTCGGGCAATGGCCACCCGCTGCTGTTGGCCTCCTGAGAGATTATTGGGCAAGCTTTGTAGCTTAGACTGTAATCCCAATGTTTCGATGATGCTTTCCACATAGTTAGCATCCGGCATGTTGCCATCCAATTGAATGGGCAGCACAATGTTCTGGTAGACGCTAAGCACAGGAACTAAATTGTAATTCTGGAACACAAAGCCGATTTTGCGGCGACGGAATATGGTCAATGCTTCATCCTTTAGCGAGAAGATATCCTTGCCGTCTACCGTAACCCTGCCGCTGGTGGGGCGATCCAGTCCCCCCAGCATATGGAGCAGTGTGCTCTTACCGCTGCCGGAGGTCCCGACAATGGCAACGAATTCTCCCTGCTTCACTTCTAGATTTACTCCAGCCAGAGCATTAACGGTGTTTTCACCGGTGCCGTAGATTTTTTTTAAATCATGAGTCTGCAAAATGGTCATAATAGACACCTCCAAATCATAATGGCTTCCCTGTATTCTCTTTGTTTTAATAAGGGATAAAGCCTCCTATTTCATAGGAAAAAGCAAAATTTCCTACTAAAAATAAAGTCTGCATAGCTGGCTACTATACAGACTTTATCATACGCTTCTTTCCAGAATCTTTCCGGCAGACAGACAATTCTATCATTATTGTAAGAATTCGGTCCTATCTGGGCAAAAACATAGAAAAAACCGAACCGTTATTTAAAGATGATGCTACTTTGATATAGCCCCCCTGCCCCTCTAAAATCTGGCGGGTCAGGTATAAGCCAATCCCCACGCCCTCCTGTTCACTGACGGATGGGGACCGGTAAAAGCGCAAGAAGACCTTTGCTTGCTCCGCTTCTGAAATTCCAATGCCCGTATCCGCCACATCGACTCTGCAAAATAAATCATATACCTTGGCAGAAACCTGTATGCTGCCCCCCACAGGCGTGTATTTAATGGCATTATCCAGCAGATTGCATAGCGCCTCCGTAGTCCATTTATAGTCAAATATCGCAATGTCGGCTGTAGTATTCATGGTCAAGGCAATGTCCTTTTGAGCCGCCTTAGGCGCCAGCTGACCAACGGCTTCCTCCAGCATTGGGGCTATACCATGCGTAACAGGATGAAGGGTAAATACACCTGTTTCCAGCCTTGACAGCTTCACCAATGAGGCAATCAAAAAACTCAGCTTTTCCGCTTGTCCCCTCAGTGCGGCAACACACTCCATGCTTTCCTCCGACAAATTCTGCTCCTCCAGCAGCTGTGCATAGAGTAGAATATTAGCAATTGGCGTTTGAGTCTGGTGAGAGATATCCGCCAATAGCGCCTTGATTTTTTCTTTCTCAATCGTTAAGTTACGGGCGGATACAGTAGAGGCATTTAAATATCGGTTTAATCTACACTCTAATGAAGACAACAGGCTTTCGTCAAAGCGATTCGAGGTAAAGCTTCCCGTCAATGCTTCATCCAGCATGAGATTCAGCGTCGTCATAATTTTTCTCGTTTTGCGTTTTTCCTGCAGCACAACCAAAAGGCAAAGGAGAACTGATCCCAACCCCAGAGCAATCCAGGCAAATCGCCATTCATTCAATTTATATCACCACCCACATATAGCCTATACCGTAAACCGTTTTAATATATTGAGCCGCATCCAGCTTGTCCCGCAGGCGCTTAACAGCAACAGAAAGCGCATTTTCATCCACATAATCCGCACCGTCTGTCCAGATTCGCTCCAAGAGAAGGGTTCGACTTAGGGTTAAGCCCTGATTTTCCACCAGCAATCGCAGTAGCTTTTGCTCCGTTTTGCTCAATTCCACTGGCGTATCCCCCTTTAAAAAGGTCATATGCTCAAAATCGAAGTGATAGCTGTCAATGATTACTGCCTTTGATTCACTGGTTATGCTGCGACGCAATTGGGCCTTTACTCTCGCCCGCAGGATTGCAACGCTAAAGGGCTTTGTGACGTAATCATCCGCACCATGCTCTAAGCCCAGCACGACATCCATCTCGGTATCATTGGCAGTTAAAAGAATCACTGCAATCGGTTTATTAGCGGTTTTAATTTCACGTAGAAGCTGTAGACCACTGCCGTCGGGGAGATTGATATCCAGCAGAACCAAATCCGTCACACCACAGGCCAGCTGTTGACGGGCAGATTTCAAATCAAAGCACGAAACAATTTGAAATTCCTGATTTTTTAAAGCAAGATACAAGCCTCTGTTTAAATTCCGGTCATCTTCAACAATTAATATTTGCTTCATTCCTTTACCCTTCCCCTTATCAATACTCACTTTCTCAGTATATCCTTCAGATAATCCATCAGGTCGTAGCACCTTGGCCCCAACCCTTGACGAGCTAGCGCATAATTTCCTGTAGATTCTCTGTTATATGGTCAAATCCCTTTAAAATCCAGCATTTACGCTTCTCTATGCGCCTGCACTTTCTCTGTAGGATAATAATAGCACAATGCATAAGAGATTTCAATTTACTGACTTGGCTTGAGGCAGATGTCTAGCATGAAGAGCCTTTTATTGGTGGGCAGTCATACAAAAAAGCCGAGCGGACAGCCTAAACTGTCCGCCCAATCACAGTGATCTATACCTGCTTTACATTTTATCCCTATGACACCCTAACGAATTTAGGGTTTGCTTTATATATCAATATAGGGGGTGTGGTCGCTGTATAAAATGTAATATATTGCCTTCTGTATCCTTGAAAAATACGGTTTTAACCCCATTGAGATGCACCTTTAAAGCCTCAATAACTTCAACATTTTCAGCTTGGAGCCCTTCGTATGCCTGCTCTATATTATCGGTGGTAAGGGCCAAATGTCTTATACCCTGTGCCTTGTTATCTGTCGAGGCTGTTTCACTGTCTGAAGGATATATCTCTATCATATTGCCATCCTCAAGCAATAGGAAGTAGGTCGGCATTTCCTTTTGATTGTCATACACAATCTTTAAATCAAAGAGCTTCACATACCAGTCCTTAAGCTTGACAGTGTCTTTGGCACATATGCCAATATGCTCTAGTCTAGCCATTTCATCGCCTCCTATATGATATTTATCTTTGTACCCTACCTGAAGCATCACCCTTCATCAGGGTGGTTACCTCATCGACAGACACCATATTGGCATCGCCTTCGATGGTATGCTTTAAGCAGGAGGCTGCAACTGCGAACTCCAATGCCTCTTGATTGCTCATACCGGAGGTCAAGCCGTAAATCAGTCCTGCACCGAAGGAATCGCCGCCACCTACACGGTCTACGATGCGGATATCATAACGCTTGGATTTATTGAAGCTACTGCCATCATATAGTAGGGCAGACCAGCCATTATCTGAAGCAGAGAAGCTTTCTCTTAGGGTAATAGCCACATATTTCAGGTCAAAACGGCTAACCAACTGCTGAGCTACCTTTTTGTAGCCTTCATCACTTAAATGGCCACCAGTGATATCCGTCTCATCCGCCTTAATACCAAAGACCATTTCAGCATCCTCTTCATTGGCTATCACAACATCGCAATACTTAACAATATCAGCCATTACTCTACCTGCCTTCTCAGTGGTCCATAGCTTCTTTCTATAGTTTAAGTCTACGCTTACGGTGACACCTGCTGCCTTAGCTGCCTTAACCGCCTCTAGAGTGATGGCCGCCAGCTCATCGGATAATGCTGGGGTTATCCCTGTAAAGTGGAACCATTCTGCATCGGCAAAGATGTCAGTCCAATTGAAATCTGCTTTTATAGCTTCAGCGATAGCGGAGTGCGCTCTATCGTAAATCACCTTAGATGGTCTTTGTGAGGCTCCCTTTTCGCAGAAATAAATACCTACCCTGTCTCCTCCCCTTGTAATAAGTCCTGTATTTACTCCGAATTTTCTTAGTTCATTGACCGCCGCCTGACCAATCTCGTGCTTAGGCAGCTTGGTTACGAAATAAGCCTCCTTACCATAGTTAGCCAGGGAAACTGCTACATTGGCCTCACCACCGCCATATACTGCACCAAACTCCTTGGCCTGAACAAATCTTTCATAGCCCGGTGGCGCCAGTCTCAGCATAATCTCTCCAAAGGTTATAAATTTACCCATATTCGTTATCCTCCTATTCTCTTGCTGCCTTAACAGCCTCTACAAATTTTCTTGCCGTTTCTGTTACCAGCTGATAGTCTCCAGTTTTAGCACCCTTCGTCAGGTCTCCGCCTGTACCTATGGCTACAGCCCCTGCCCTTATCCAATCCTTTGCATTTTCTAAGCTAACGCCACCGGTGGGCATAAAATTCCCCTGCGGCAGCGGCCCCCTAAAGGCGCTGATGATTGAAGGTCCAAAGGCATTACCTGGAAACACCTTAAGTATTTCTACCCCATATTCCAATGCCTCAAGGGCCTCCTTTACCGTCATTATGCCCGGCATAATCGGCACCCTATAGCGGTTGCATAGCTTTACCGTCTCTACATTTAAGCTGGGGCTTACGATGTATTTTGCCCCGGCTAAAATGCATAACCTTGCAGTTTCAGGGTCCAGAACAGTACCAGCACCAATGATGACATCCTCATTTTTGTAGGTCTCAGATAGCTCCTTAATAATATCCACTGCACCGGGAACTGTCATTGTAATTTCCAATGCCTTTATCCCCCCCTGCTTCACAGCGTCCACTATTTTGACGCCCTCCGCCTTAGATTCCGCTCTAATTACCGCCACAACACCACATTCGATAATCCGTCTGATGGTCTCTAACCTTTTCACCTTAACACCCCCTTTATGTTGTTTTGTATTGTGAAACTAAGTTTCAACATTATATTAAGCATAAGTCGCTTCGCCACGCTTCCAAAAGAAACCATGTGGTGCACCCCGCTGACTAATCGTCTCGGCAGCACTTGTGCCGCATTGCCATTTATTCGTAGCACCACTGGACTTAGGACGCTCCTCTCCCTTATTTAATATGGGATTAGGGGCCCCCTTACACCGCCATAGTATAAGAATTTATAGTGTAAATAGGACTTTCTTATACAATAAAGAGGGCCAATCCAACAAAATTTACTATATGTTTCACATTGTGAAATATAGTTTCATTTTTTTCTTAATGCTATTATATTTCTTTTATGCACCAATATCAACTGTTTTTTGAAAACGATATTAATTGAGAAAAATGCATATTACTATGGGAGTGCATATATATTTTTATCCAGATTTATAAGCTTGCTGGCTTTGTTAGTCCCCTGCATTATTTTGAAGTTGAGATAAATCCCGCAGAAAAATTTTTCTATACATTAATTACCTTACCGACGTATGCTGTGCCCCAGCTGGTAGGAGATATTCTGCGAGGTTTTTAGTAATTCCCCCTGTAAATCCGCAACCCTTTCCTTGGTAAACCGCATAACAGGTCCTGAAACGCTGATGGCTGCAATTATTTTCCCCTTTAAATCATATATCGGCACCGCAATACAGCGAATACCCTCCTCATGCTCCCGCTCATCTAAGGCATAACCCTTCTGCCTGACCTCTTCAAGATGAGCCTTAAACTCATTTATATCGGTTATGGTATTTTCCGTATATTGGCTCATTCCCTTTTCTTTTAGTATCCCGTCAACCTCTGAATTATCCAAGCCGGATAATAGTACCTTTCCAACCCCGGTGCAGTGTACAGGACCCCTCTTGCCGATTTGTGAATACATTCTTATGCTGCTGTCGGTGCCCTCTACCTTGTCAATATATACGGTTTCTCCGTTATCTAATATAGCAAGATGTACCACCTCTCTGGTGAGCTTTGATATTTCTTCAAGAAAGGGCTTAGCTATTCTTCTTATATCCATTCTGTCTAAAATGGCACTGCCAAGAAACAATAGCTTCATCCCCAGCTGGTAGTTATCGTTACCGGGTTCCTTTTCAATATAGCCCCGCTGCAGCAACGTATTCAATAGCCTGTGAACCGTGCTTTTATGGAGTCCCGTCTTATGGGATAGTGTTGTTAGTCCGCATACACCCTTCTCCTCAGCCAATGCCTCAAGTATATCTATTACGCGATCTATCGATTGAACTGTATTTTCTGAGCCTTTAGCCATTCTTTTTCACCTCGTATATTTATTTCACCATTCGAAACTTAGTTTTATTTGAGCCATTATAACATATTTTTTTTCGCTTTTCTATAGACTCAATTAATAGTAAAGGGAGGATGCAAATATTTCAACTGAGCAAAGTGGCTTCGCCACGTTTGTTTTCCAAGGAACCCATGTGTTCCTTAGGACGCTCCACTGTATCCTCCTTATTTTAATAAGGGGTGAAGCCCCCCTTAACACCCCCCCATTGTATAAGAATTTATAGTGTGAAATAGGACTATCTTATACAATAAAAAAAAGGGATATTTCTATCCCTTAATCCTTCTTCATTATATCGATAAATATTTTCGCCAGCTCGGGGTCGAATTGCGAACCAGCACACTTCTGTATTTCTTCCAGCGCTTCCTGATGGCTGATGGCTTTCTTATAGGTTCTGGCATTCGTCATTACATCATAGGCATCGACAATTGCCAATATTCTGGAAATCCTGGGGATATGCTCTCCTTTAAGTCCTTGCGGATACCCTTTTCCATCCCATCTTTCATGATGAAACAATATATACTCAGCTATATGAAAGAGCTCCTGGGAGGACTCGGCTATACGATAGCCAATTTCCGGATGTCTTTTCATTTCTTCCCATTCATCAGCATTCAGTTGTCCCGGCTTCGAGAGAATGTTATCAGAAATAGCAATCTTTCCTATATCATGCAGCAGACATAAAAGACTCAGCTCATCCAGCTCATTTTCCTTTAGCCCCACTTTCCTTCCCAGCATTAAGGCAATGTCCTTCATCCGTTGTGCATGCTCCTCGGTTTCGTGGCTTCTTTCATATAGGGATTTTTGCAGAGAAGCTATAATATTGCTTCTGGTGCTCTTACTTTCCAAAAGCTTGTGCCTATACATCTTCTCCTCTGCTTCCTTTATAATATCCCTTATGCTTTCCTCCGGCCTGGTCTTTGATGCACCTCCAATGGAGATGCTTATCTGCACATGTTCAGTTTTTTGATTTCGACAAGCCTCGTGTATTCGGTTTATTATCTGATTTACCTGAAAGTTATTGGTATTAGGAAGTATGACTGCAAACTCATCGCCGCCCCATCTGGCAATAATATCCTCTGCTCTGCAGCAGCCCTTCATAATATTTGCAATCTGTATCAGCAGCTTGTCTCCCTCCAAATGACCGAAGACATCATTTGTCAGCTTTAGTCCATTAACATCTCCTATTATTATGGATAATGGCAGCTGCCTTGAATTATCCATACGCTTAAGCTCCTCTTCAAAGAATGCACGATTATACAAGCCCGTAAGCTTGTCATGGAAGCTTAGATACCTTATTTTCTCGTCTGCCTGCTTTCTATCGGTGATATCACGAATTATAGCAATCGCCTCATTCTCACCACTGGATACCAGTCGCATTTCAAAATACCTATCTCCCTGGGGAACAGAAAGCATGTACTCTATAGAAGAAAGCTTTTGTGTCTCTATGGTCTTCTTTATGGTGGTAAGGACTAGCTCTGCTACGGGTGACGGCAATATGTCCTTTGCATTAGCCCCAATCATCTCTTGCTTGGTGGCTATCAATCCATCGGGATCTCCGGAATTCACATCCAGCATAGTACCATCCTTACGGTATCTGATAATGATATCAGGAATAGCCGTAACTATCGATCTGTATATCTCTTCGCTTTCCTTTAGAGCCCGTTCTGACACCAGACGTTTTTTGATGTCGGTGTAAATACCGTAGTAGCCTATGATACTTTCATCTACGATGATTGCCCCTCCGCGAATTGAGACGGGAACCAAACCGCCATCTTTCCTCCTTCTGTAGGTTTCTACCTCTATATCGTCATTGGCCATAGCCCTTTCACTTATTTTATGAGCCTCCTGCAATAGCTCATCATTTGCAATAAGCATATCAAGGTTTTTGCCTATGCACTCCTCAGGCCTATAGCCGAAGATTCCAGTAAATTTCTCATTGATGCTCTGCACATTGCCAAAGGTATCAAGACGCACTATGGCATCAGGTGATAGCTTGAAGAGGGATTCAAAAATCTTTTTTTGCTGCTTTAGCTCCTCTTCAGCCTTTTTTCTTTCATTTATGTCTATATAAGTGCCAATCATTAATAAAGGCAGCTGATCTTCAGTCCATGTGAGAACCTTGCCTCTATCCAATATCCATCTATAGCTGCCGTCACAGCATTTTATCCTGTGCTCAGAAATATAGACATCCGATTCCTTGCTGAAATGCTGCTTTAAGAGCAGCTTCACACTAGGTATATCCTCTGGATGTACTCTATCCTCAGTATCCTCAAGCTTTATATTTCCGTCATCCTTGCTGTAGCCCATTATTTCCATTGCACGGTCGGAATAATGAACCTCCTTTGTTTGAACATTCCACTCCCAAATACCGTCACCGCTAGCCTCCAGAGCAAAACGCCATTTCATTTCACTCTCCTTAAGCTGTTGCTCCTTAAGCTGTAAGATATCATAGTTATTTCTTAGCTCCAGCTCAGCTGCCAAAAGCTGCTCCATTGAGGCCTCAAGCTCCTCATTGGTAGATTGTAAATCTTTTTGGCTCTCCTTCAGCTGCTGCTCCACCTGACTTCTGAATAAGGCCATACCAATCATGTTGATAAAAATTTCTATGATATCCTTGTCTATAAGGACAGTGTCCTTTTCAACACCAAAAACAACGTAGCCCAGTACATAGCCCTTGTGATATATCCCAATAACATAGAAGTCCTGAAGCTTGTATAGGCGCTCAATCAACCTGCTGGATTTATACGGCACCTGAAAGGCCGAGGCCTCACTGATGTTTTTTATATTTATTAGCTCCTTCTTCTTTATCAATGAAAGGGCTTCTTCCGGCACATCCCATATTTTACCAACAATCTCGAAGTCTAATATTTTCTCTATCAATCCCTGGCCCTGTATACCTGCAACTGCCTCTGTTACCAGTCTGCCGTCTCGATTATTATAAATGTTCAGCATTGCAAAGGAGGCATTGGATATCTCCCTTATATCCTCTACCATCATTTGATAATTGTCTTCAGAAGCAGTATTCAATTCAAAATACTTCATAGTACGGCTTGTCAGTTTCTTAATGCGTTCCTCTCTACGGACTTCATTGGTGACATCCAGAAAAATTGTACTAAAATAACCAATTTGGCTGCTGCTGGCATGTATTAAGAACCACTTATCCATCTGATGAAAATACTGCTTAAATTTAACAGTCTCATTGTTTAAAGCCACCTTCCCATAGGTATCTACCCAATCATAGGTACTTTCCCTTATATCTGGGAATATCTCCGTTACGCGTTTTCCAATTATGTCTTCCCGCTTTAATCCCAGCAATTCTTCAAAAGCCCTGTTGACCTCGACAAAACAATAATCAACCGGATTGCCGTCATCATCAAGGATTATTTTATGACAGGCATAGCAATTAATCATATCATCTAATATCGATCGATCACCAACTGTAATTTGGATTTCTTTATCAATTTCCATACGCCCTCACTCACCTATCCTTAAAAACGAAATATTTAGACATAATTGTTTATATACTAATTTTCGACATAAGACTACCTATTTCCTGTTTATTTTAATAAGAAATAGGTCTTGAGTCGGATATTTTTGTCGACAAAAGAGAAGACCTTCGATTTGAAGGTCTAGTCCTGGATATATTTACAAAAGCTTAGTCCCATTCATTACCAGCTCAAACCTGGTGCCTAAAAAATCAGCCGCCTTTCTACAAAGCATCATACGGGTAAGAAATATCTCAAAATACTCCATCAAGGAGCAAATTTTTGTATCGATCGTTAAATCCAAGAGAACTGACTTAACATTATCATTAACGATTACCCTCGATGCTTCTACCGCGTAGTTTACCCTATCGTGGATGTCAAAGGTAGCAAAGTCCTGATTCCTTACACGGCTTCTTCTCACATCTGTTTTATCCGCCAATATCAAGGCTGCGCTGACAACATTAACGGGGGCACCAGTCCCCTCGTCATGGTTGCCGATGGCAGACACGATTAACGCAATTTCCTCTGGCTTCATTCCAATTCTTGACAGTATATTGAAGGCCATTACCGCACCGGTTTGCGCATGGTCCACTCTATTTACAGCATTTCCTATATCATGCATAAAGGCTGCAATCTTTGCCAATTCAGCCTCTCTTTCACTATAACCCAGCTCCAATAGTATATGGGAGGCTGTTTCTGCTATTTTCCCCACATGTACAAAGGCATGCTCAGTAAATCCCAAAACCCCCAGCAGGTTGTCCCCCATTTGGATGTAGGTTCGTATCTCTTCATTGTTTTTTATATCCTTAAAGGTTATATCCGTCATTTAGTTCACTCCTCCTATGCTTATTTCATTATAATGCTTTGAAAATTCATACCCCAAATTATGCTTTTTCTAACCTATGGGCCTTAATAAAGCAGGCTAATAATAGCAAAGCCAGAAAAACCCCCTCAAAAGTAAAGAAAAGAGGGATTAATACTCTTCCCTCCGGCTAATTAATCGATGTAATTGCATAATACCATGAAAATGCATATACCCTAGTTTATTCAAAGTTAAAAGTTTATGGCGCATTGCTTAGGGCTAATAACATTTAAAAATTCAACTAATTAGCCCGTGAAGTACTAAGCAGGAAACCTTTGACCTTGTATAAACCTGCCACCCTTCTCTATTATTCAATTTTATTAAGCAATTCCTTTAATGCCAATATTTCCTCTCTGCTAAGCGTGATGCCCTTACCCATCTTTTGATGCTCAGGGTCCCATTCTCTGATATCGAATTTAGCCTCTCTGTCATTCCAGCTCACTAGATTTAATTCTTTTTTCCAGCCCTTTGAGGACTCTGATAAAACACCTAAGCTCTCTTTAATTTCGTATTTAATCTCTGCCATACAAACGCCTCCGCTCTTATTAGTTGGGTTCTCTGATTATTTAATATAGCTTCTATATTAATAACGTTTTTCCTCCATATATTGTAAATAATTATTTGTTGTTCTCAGCTAAAGTCCTTCTGATTGCATTTAGCGCTTCGACCTCCGCTGTCCCTAATTCATTTACGCCACCCTTGAGATGACCTGTATACATTAAGATTTTAGCGTATTGCTCCAATGACTCCATTCTGAAATAAGCCTCCTGCGGATTGCTTCCCCAGGTCAAAGCACCGTGGTTTGCCAGCAGCACGGCATTGTAATCTGAACAATAGGGAGCTATGGCCTCCGGCACCTCTTGTGTACCGGGGGTAGCGTAGGGGGCCAGGGGTACTATGCCGAAGGATATAATTGCTTCAGCCAGTATTGGCTTATCTAGGGGGATGCCTGCAATGGAAAAGGCGGTTGCCACTGGAGGATGTGCATGCATGACAGCCCTGACCAAGGGATTTTCCCTATATACCCTTAAATGCATTTTGATTTCAGATGAGGGCTTCAGGCCTCCCTCCAATACATTCCCCTCCAGGTCCAGCTTAACCATCATTTCAGGGGTCATGTAGCCTTTGCTGACACCGGTTGGTGTAGCCCAGATAAAATCACCATGCCTTATACTGATATTACCGTCATTGGCAACAACTAGGCCGCCTTCATACATCCGCGTGCCTATTTCACAGATTATTGCCTTAACCTCAGCCTCACTACTATATTTTACCAAATTTATCATGGTGTACCTCCTCAAATATTGCACGCTTCTTGTTTTATTATTGCATAATATAGGAAAACTATGTTCCATGGATATGCTATATGTTGCCCTATAACTGTGGTATAATATGGATAGTATTTGTCCATATGTTTCATTTTATAGTTAATTCATACATAATGCAAATTATATAAATGGAGGGGTTTTAGGTGATCGATTTTAAATCCGGCTATTTTACCATGAAGGAGGAAGATGCTATCCTCTATGCTGAAACTATGCTGAATTTTTTTGATGCTGGGGCGGAATTAAGCTGTAAAGAGATCGGTGACGGCAATCTAAACTATGTTTTTAGAGTAGTGGATAATAACACAGGCAAGTCTATTATCATCAAGCAGGCGGGTCCTGTTGCCCGAATTTCAGATGAATTTAAGCTTTCTACCGATAGAAACCGAATTGAATACGAAATTTTGAAGCTTCAAAATGATCTGGCTCCAGGCCTGGTGCCAAAGGTATATAAATACGACCCTATCATGAGCTGCTGTGTGATGGAGGATCTTTCAGACCATGTGATTATGAGGAAAGCCCTGATGGCATACAACCAATTCCCTCGTTTTGCAGAGGATATTACCACCTTTATGGTCAATACATTACTTCTGACCTCCGATGTCGTTATGGGACATAAAGAAAAAAAAGAGCTGGTTAAGAGCTTTATAAACCCAGAGCTTTGTGAAATCACAGAAGACCTGGTCTATACGGAGCCCTTTATTGATCATCCGAGAAATGATGTTTTTCCTCCCACAAAAGCCTTTGCAGAGACAGCGCTTTGGTCCGACAAAAATCTGCTATTGGAAACCGCTAAGCTAAAATTTGAATTTATGCAAAATGCACAATCCTTATTGCATGGGGATCTCCACACCGGCTCCATATTTATAAGGGAGGATGCCACTAAGGTCATCGATCCGGAGTTCGCCTTCTATGGTCCGGCAGGCTACGATGTCGGAAATGTTATAGCAAATCTGATATTTGCCTATATGCATGCCGATGCTACGATTTCTGAAGCAGGTAAAAAAGAGGAATATAAGGCATGGCTTACAGCCACCATAGTAGAAATAATAGATTTATTTAAGCGCAAATTTTTAGAAGCCTGGCAGGAAAAGGCAACAGAGGCGGTTAGCAGATATACGGGCTTTGACAGCTTTTATCTTGAGGGCATTATCAGAGATACCTCCGCAGTCACAGGACTAGAGCTTTGCCGAAGGGTTTTAGGCATTGCCCATGTTAAGGACATCACCGCCATACCAGATGAAAACAAAAGAGCAAGGGCCGAAAAAATCTGTCTTGCGGCAGGCAAGCGTTTTATCCTGGAACGTGCCGATATTCAAGCAGGTGCTGATTTTGTAAGAGTGCTGCAGGAGGTCGAGGCCATGCTTTGGCCTAGTGTCTTTGATCACTTTAATAATTAGGAGGAAAAGCAATGAAAAATACATTTGAAATGGGAGCAACCATGATTCAAGCGGTGGCCCTCAATGATGAAGAAGACACACTAATACTATTGGACCAAACCAAGCTGCCCAATGAAAAGTCCTTCCTTGAAATTAAAACCATGAAGGACTTATGGGAGGCAATATTTGAGCTTAAGGTCCGTGGTGCACCGGCGATAGGTATTGCCGCTGCCTATGGTCTGTATTTAGGCACCAGGGAATCTAAGGCCGACACATATGATGCGCTGTATACCGACTTCAAAAAAATCAAGGCATACATAGGCACCTCCAGACCCACTGCCGTTAATCTCTTTTGGGCACTGGACAGAATGGAAGCACGGTTTCTGAAGGAAAAGGGCAAAGCACCCCAGGAGGTGAAGGATGCCCTCAAGGAGGAGGCCCACCATATACGCAGAGAGGACGAGGCAGTTTGTGAGGCCATAGGGGAATACGGCCTTTCCTTGCTTCAGCCCGGCTGGGGGATACTGACCCATTGCAATGCAGGCACTATTGCAACCGCCAAATACGGCACTGCTTTGGCCCCCATCTATCTTGGAGAAAGCAAACGCTATGGCTTTAAGGTCTATGCCGATGAAACTCGACCATTGTTGCAGGGAGCAAGGCTTACGGCATGGGAGCTCAAGGAAGCCAATGTCGACGTCACCCTAATATGTGATAACATGGCATCTATAGTAATGAAGGAAGGTAAGGTACAGGCGGTGCTGGTGGGCTGCGACAGAGTTGCCGCCAATGGTGATGTCGCCAACAAGATAGGCACCTCCGGTGTAGCTATTTTAGCCAAGCATTACGGCATTCCCTTCTATGTCTGTGCCCCAAGGTCCACAATAGATTTAAAAACGCCAACCGGAGCCGATATTCACATAGAACAGCGTTCCGCAGAAGAAATTTCCACCAAGTGGTATGAAAAGCCAATGGCTCCCGAAGGAGTAAAGGTTTATAATCCTGCCTTTGATGTAACCGACAATAGTCTTGTGACGGCTTTGATCACTGAGAAGGGCATTGTCTATCCGCCGTACCAGGAAAATCTTACAAAGATATTTGAGTGAAGCGATTTAATATTTTGAAATTCAATGGATTAGCCCGTAGGAGAGTAAGCAAGCAGCCTTGTACTATGTATAAACATACTGCGTATCACTATTGTGCCGTTTCCTCAAGTAAAAATAATGGACCCTTATGTATTTGCATTACACTAAGGGTCCATTGCTATTGACACTATTTAAGGCTTTTTGATATCCTTTTTGCGATGTCTTTTATTGTTTCAGTGATCTCTTTACTATTAATTTTCATTCTGGTGGTAGGTCCCGAGAGACTTATGGCGGCGATTGCCTTACCGGAATTATTATATATTGGTGCGGCATAGCAGGTCAGCCCTATTTCACTTTCCTCAGCATCTACAGCATAGCCCTGCTGCCTGACCTCCTCAAGCTCTGATAAAAGCGCCTCTTCGCTGGTAATTGTATGCTCTGTCAGCTTTTCAATACCCTGCTTTCTTAAATATTGCAGCACCTTTTCTACAGGCTCGCTTGCCAATAGGGCCTTACCGGTGGCTGTACAATAGGAGGGCTTTTTAGCCCCAACGAAGGACTCCATATGCATAAGGGCATTACCCTTTACCTTATCAACAAAACGTACATTAAAGTCATCCTCTAATATAACAAGATGGGCAGTTTCATTGAAGGCCTTTGATAAATCCTCTAAAAATGGTCGTGAATATCTTACTATCTCCTGCCTGTTTAAAACAATAGTTCCCACATGAGCAAACTTCATGCCTAAACGATATCTTGAGCTTTCTTCGTTTTTCCTTATATAGCCCCAGTTTTCCAGTGTTGCCAGTAGTCTAAAGGCCGTGCTTTTTCCAATTCCCAGCTCCTTGGCTATCTGAGTCACTCCGATTTCCTCCGTCTCGCAGAGTATCTCTATAAGCTGCAAAGCATTATCTACAGATTGCAATATATATTGTCCATTATCCTTTTTCTCTATTTCCGACAAAATTCTTCCTCCTTAATCCTATTCCGATATGTCATTAAACATAATTATATCAATTATAGTAATTTATAACAATCCATAGATGTAAATTATTGTAATATTTATATAATTTTAATAAATCTCCACCATGGCAGATATAGGCCAAATACCACCAAGAAGACTAATATCGTCATTAGCAGACCAAATTTAGCTACTATCCTGTTGGAATAATAGTTATTACCTGCACCTATCATTATTGTAACATGGTGGAAGGGCAGTATATAGTGAAGATTTACTGTAATATATGCCAGCAGCACCAACGGAATAGCCCCTAAGGTCCCTTTGGTCAGCTCTATTAGTCCGGGAACCACCACTGAAAGAGTAGTTAATGAGCTGCCTAAAAACATATGGAGTATCATTACAACAGCTATGATTATCATAATATATAGGTTGGAAAAGCTTGATGGAAAAACTGTCATTAATCTAGCATATAGTATATCTGCAACACCGCTGCCCTTCATTACGCTTCCGATTGAAAAGGCAGCCGTTAAAAAGATCATTAGACTGATATTGAAGCTTTTTAAATCCTTTTTCTCAAGAATGCCAAATATAAACATTGCTAATGTACCTACAAGTGCAACAATTGCAGAATTAACAGAATGGATGGACTCTGTCATCCATAGGAGAATCACTAAACCCATGATAACAATGGCGGCCTTCTCTTTGATATCCGCTGCTGCGCCCTTTTCCTCCTTGATGCTGTTTATCTTAATGCTGCTGATATCTTCTTTGAATAGCAGCAGGAAGCCGCCCCCCATCAATAGAGTAGTAGCAATAGAAGGCAACAGCATATATTTAGCCCATTCAAGCCACCCCAGAGATACCTCACCGAATTGCAGGGCTGCCAAATTCAAAATAATGTCACCATTTAAAAATAGCATACTGGTTGCGGTAGAAGCCATAAATATGCTAAATAGCAGCACCGACATACCTTTCTCCCCTATTTCTCTTCCCTTAAAGAACTGTCTGTAGATGGATGCCAGCAGAATCACTCTTGAAAAGGGCTGTGGAATCAAAAATATTAGCACCGTTCCAAATATAAAGGACATTAAAATAAGCTTATAGGGATGATTACAGTACTTATTAAGAATGGCACCGGACAATCTGTTGGCTACATTTGAATTTACAATTCCCTGTGATAGCAAAAATGAGAAGCCTATCATATAAAAGTTTGACGACATTGGAAATCTAAATACAACATTAAATGGTGTTGAACCAAACAAAGCAAATACAACCAACAATACAATTGATGAATAGGTTTTGTTAACAACTCCGGTGGTCCACCAAATTAGGACTAAAACCAGAGCACCTAGAATAATGCTCTGGTTTAAGTTCATTCCTAGAGGTCTTAACAAAACAATCAGCAAAGGTAGTATGAAGGTATATAATTGTTTATAGCTTCTTTTAGCTACTGCTGTCTCCATACCTGATACCTCACTTTATTTTGATATATATGCCGCAAGGGCGATTGATAGCAGCTTATTTTCTACCGTATCCGTTCTTGATGTCATAATGATTGGCGCTGTTGTCCCCATGACAGCGGCTGCAACCCTTCTCTGAGCAAAATAAACGATGGATTTATGAAGCACATTACCCACCTGCAGGTTTGGCGCCACCAAGATATCTGCATTTCCTGCCACTTCAGCCGTTATGCCCTTATGCTTGGCTGCCTCCTCAGATACCGCATTGTCTAATGCAAAGGGGCCGTCTATAACAGCGCCCTTTATTTGTCCCCTGTCACACATTTTACTTAGTACAGCTGCATCCACGGTGTCTCCTATTGTAGGATTTACTACCTCTAGGGCTGACAATAGCGCCACCTTTGGTTTTTTGTAGCCTAATCTTTGCGCCAAATCAATGGCATTTTCTATAATGCTCTTTTTTTCATCGAGATTAGGAGAAATATTCATGGCACAGTCGGTTAAAAGCTGAAGTCCTTCCCCATAAAACCGCTCATATACAGAAATCTGGCTGATAAGACCCTCCTTACGAAGGCCCTTTTCCTTATTTAATATCGCCTTTAAAAATGTCGCGGTATGCAGATTTCCCTTCATGACAGCATTTGCCTTGCCCTCTCTGGTTAGCGCAACGGCAGCCTCTGCTGCCAGGCGATGATCCGGCTCATCGACAAGCTCAACTGATTTTATATCCAGCCCCAGCGCTTTAGATAGCTCGATGATTTTATTTTTATCGCCGATTAGTACAAAATTAGCAAGGCCTGTTTCATTGGATTTTTTCACCAAGCTGATAATGTCATCATCCTCTGCCGCAGCCACTGCAATAGTTTTTCTATCTTCGTCCCGAGTCTTCAAAAGCTCATCTAAATTTTTAATCATAGCAACTCTCCTTTACTGATATACCTTAGGCATTTCAGTGCCAGACAAATATCTCATGGCACCGGCTGCCAACGCCTCCATTTCATTTTCTCCCGGAACCATATATATCGGTGCCAAGAAGCCGACATATTCCTTTATCGTGTTCATCAGAAGCTCTGAATAAGCCAGACTGCCGGTAAAAGCGATGGCATCAAGCTCTCCCTTTAATGCTGCAGCCGCAGCGCCAATTTCCTTTGCCACCTGGTAGGCCATTGTCAGGTAGATTTCCTTAGCCATATCATTGCCCTTCTTAATCATCTCTTCTATTTCTAATCCACTGTTGCTATTTAAATGAGCAGTTAGACCGCCCTTTCCTGTCAGCATCTTCAAGACCTCATCTTCCTTATACCTCCCGGAATAGCACAGCTTCACCAAATCGCCTGTAGGAACTGAGCCCGCCCTCTCAGGAGAGAAGGGACCATCACCATCCAGGGCATTATTAACGTCTATAACCCTGCCTTTTTCATGGGCACCGATTGATATGCCGCCACCCATATGGGCCACTATCATATTTACCTCCTGATAGCTTTTTCCCAGTTTTTCTGCCACCTTTCTGGCAGTCGCTTTTTGATTTAAGGCATGAAAGCTGCTTTGGCGTGTAATAAGGGGGATGCCTGTATACCTAGCATATTTGCATAATTCGTCAGTGACCGGCGGATCTAGTGTGATGACCGGTATGCCCAACGCTTTTCCTAGATCGTAGGAGATTAATCCGCCTACATTAGTTGCATGCTTGCCGTATAAGCCGCTTTTCATGTCCTTAAGCATATCCTCATTTAAGAGGTAAATGCCGCCTTCGATTGGCTTTGTGTTCCCTCCTCTGCAGGCGATAACATCAAAGTACTTCAAATTAAAGCCGTGCTTAGCAATCTCATTGATTATAGCTGACTTCCTATAGTCGTATTGCTCCCAAATATCATTGAATGCCCTTAGGTCCTCAGTTGAATGCTTGATGGATTCACTAACAATTGCTGTCTCATTTTCAAATACCGCAATCTTTGTAGAGGTGGAACCCGGGTTAATTACTAAAATCCTATAAGTATCCTTCAAATCAATACCCCCTTTGAACACTATAGCTCCGACATAAATTTATGAAATCTGCTGACGATCTCATCCTGAACTTCAACTATTTCGTTTTCCTTCAAATGCTTGAACCTGCCCTGCAGCTTCAAATAATTGCTGATTGGCCTTAGCTCCTTTGGCTTATAGCTAATTTTTCTTACGCCCGCTTCATATTCATATAAAATCCAGGCACCGGTATTAACGGCTTCCTTAGAAATTTCTATGCTCTTGGCTGTGTCAAATCCCCATCCCGTTGGGCAAGGGGTATGAATGTGCAATAATGCCGGACCGTCGGTGTCCTTAGCCTTTTGTACTTTTTTTCTTAAGTCAACAAGATTTGCCACCGACGCTGTTGCTGCATATGGAATATCATGGGCCTCTGCAATCTTAATTAAATCCTTCCTGCTGGTATTCTTTCCTGTGGGCGTAGTGGTGGTATTTGCTCCCAAGGGTGTAGAGCTGCTGCCCTGGATACCAGTATTCATATAGGCTTCATTGTCATAGCAAACATACACAATTTTGTCTCTTCTCTCCATTACCCCTGAAAGCGCCTGTATTCCTATATCAACCGTGGCGCCATCTCCTGCAAAGGCCAGCACTGTTGTATGCTCATTGCCTTGAATTTGTAAGCCTGCCTTTATTCCGGCGGCATATGCTGCTGTATTTTCAAGATTTCCCTGAATTCCTGCTATCTTCAGGGCTGTTTCCTTGCCAAAGCCCGAGAATAAGGCGGAGCATCCAGGCGGTATGACAATGATAGTATCCTCTCCAAGTACATCCAGCACGTTTCTAATAATTAATTCCAGTCCACAGCCGGCACAAGCGCTGACACCGTGGGCTACTAAGCCTTTTGAGTCTTTATAAATTTTGTACAAGCTTATCCACCTGCCTTATATCTAAAGGATTTTCTTTTAAATCTATCCATGTTGTATTTTCAATAGGATGATTATTGTATTGCTCTAACAGCTCAGCAAAAATTTTCTCAATTGTAGCTTCAGGTATATCTCTGCCACCAAGACCACCAATATAGCTCTTTACCTCTGTGGCAGTCCCCTTTAATGCCGATGTCGTTTCCAGCCAAACCGGACCTCCCTCTGCACCAAGACCTGCACTTCTATCCAGTACCCCCACTACTTTTTTGCCCCTTAGCGCTGTTCTCACCAGCTCATCAGGGAAGGGCCTGAAGGATACAATTTTTAATATCCCAACCTTTAAGCCTTTTGCCCTTAAGGTATTCACCACATGCTTTGCTGTACCGGACATGGAGCCAAGGGTTACCAGCACTACCTCTGCATCCTCTGTTCTATATTCCTCCACTAGATTGAGTCTTCTGCCGAAGGTCTCATAAAATTCCGCCTGAACCCTTGGGATTATCCTTAAGGCATTGTCGAAGGCGACCTTTTGCTGATACCTCATTTCAGTAAATTCATCTGAGGAGGTCAGATCATTAATAAACATAGGGTCCTTGGGATTTAAATGGGTGTTTTTTGCGGTGTATTTCCCTAAAAAGCTATCCACCTTGGCTTGATCCGGACATTCTACCTTTTGCATGGAATGGGATAGAAAAAATCCATCCAAACAGACCATAGCAGGCAACAATATCTCCTCGTCCTCAGCAACCCTATAGGCCATAAGCATTAGATCCAGTACATCCTGAACATTTTCTGAATAGAACTGAAGCCAGCCTGAATCTCTTTCTGCCATAGCATCCTGATGGTCACACCACAGGCTCCAGGGGGACACCAGGGCTCTGTTTACCACAGGCATGACGATAGGAACCCTACAGCCTGAAGCAACCCCCAGTACCTCATGCATTAATGCCAGACCAACTGAGGAGGTGGCAGTCGCAGCTCTAACCCCTGTCAATTGAGCCCCAATAGCTGCTGACATTGCCGTATGCTCTGATTCAACTCTAATATATTTTGCATCGATTTGGTCATTATCCACCATCTCAGATAGCTTCTCGGCTATTGCACTTTGAGGGGTTATGGGATATGCCGATATAACACCGACTCTGGCCAGCTGCATTCCCTCAACGGCAGCAGCATTTCCATCTAACATTTTGAATGTCATTATAGCTCACCTCTTTCATCAACCATTGCTATGCATTTTTTAGGACACTCATTGGCACAGATACCACAGCCCTTGCAGTAGTACCAATCGATTTCTACTGATTCCACACGATCCTTATGGACTGTAATGATATTGGGTGGACAGTTTTTTTCGCAGATACCGCATTTTATACAGGCCTCAAAATTGACCTTAGGCCTTTCAAGTCTCCAGCTACCGGTATGAATACTGTCAAATATGGTGGCTACAGGACCTAAAACCTTAGAATTCTCTAACATATTGGTAGGAGTCTCTTGCTGCTTTTGCATTTTTATCACCCGCCTTTACCCCAAAGTTTTCTTTTAATGCAAGCTCAATTGAATCGATATTGACAATGCCGGTTCCGGCCAGGGCCCCCAGCATGGCTCCGTTAGGTATACCCCTGCCGATATTTTGTATGGCTAGCTTTGTTGCATCCACATAAAATATCCTTCTAAATCCATAGCTGTCTCTGTATTTCTCAAGGGTGGCGGTATTATCCGTATTAATTACCAAAAGGGTATTTTCCTTTTTGCCCTTACTGACATCCACGTTTTTCTCAATAATTGTTTCATCCATAACCAGTACGATATCGGGATCATAAACAAAGCAGTTCAACAGTATTTTTTCATCATCTATGACGATGTCCGTATATACCGGTGCCCCTCTGCGCTCATGCCCATAGGCCGGAATCGTAATTGCATATTTGCCTTCATGTATTGAAACAGCCTTTGAAAGTATTTTTGCAGCTGTAACAATACCTTGACCACCTAACCCATAAAACTTAATTTTAATCATATTAGACCTCCTTATTTAAGTCATAAAATCCGCTACTTTAATTTACTAAAAACATAACGCTTTGCGGTAAGTAGGTTATGATCATCAGCGCTACAATTGCCGCCAGCATAAAGGGTAATACCTTCCTGCTGAGGACTTCGATCGGAACCTTTGATACCGTTGACGAGGTGAATAAGCAAACCCCAAAGGGTGGTGAAAGCAGTCCAATTGCCGTATTAACCGTTATGATAATGCCAAAGTGTGTCAGATTCATGCCTATTTGTGAGAGCACCGGCATCAGCAATGGCACCATAATTATTAAAATCGCGCTGGTCTCCATAAAGGTACCGGCTACAAGTAAAATCAAATTTATTAGTAATATAATAAGAAATTTATTACTCGTTACATTTAAGAGACTGGTCACCAGCATTTGTGGTATTCTCTCATAGGTAAGCACGTAGGCAAACAGTGATGCATTTGCAATGATAAACATTATTTTTGCAGCTGTTTTTGAGGAATTTAAAAATATACGGGGTACATCGCTGAATTTCATATCCTTGTAGATAAAGATGCCAACAAATAGTGCGTATACAACAGCTACAACCGCAGATTCTGTAGGGGTAAATATACCGCCAAAAACGCCTCCTATAAGGATAAGCGGTGTACCTAAAGCCCATAATGCTTCCTTAAATGCGACTAATCTTTCTCTGTTTTTTTCTGTCTTCGTCATACCGTCTTGTGAAACTCCTCTGTAGCCATATTTCTTACTATAATAGAAATTTACAGACATTAAGGCTAATCCAACAATTACACCGGCAGGAATCCCTGCCAGATATAAGTCTGCTATAGAGGTTCCCGTCAAAACACCATATATGACAAAGGTAATACTGGGAGGAATAATGACCCCAATGGGACTTGCTGAAGCAACTATAGAGGTTGCAAAGCCTTTGTCATATCCATTATTTACCATAGCCGGTATCATAATTGCTCCCATGGCAGCTGCTGTCGCCACCCCGCTGCCTGCTATGGCAGCAAAGAACATACATCCCAGAATCGTTACTACACCCAGACCGCCTGTCATATTTCCAATAAAGGCATTTGCCAGTCTAACAAGGCGCTTAGCTATGCCTCCTGTATTCATTAGGTCACCCGCAAGAATAAAGAAGGGTATCGCCAGTAGTGCCACAGAATTGATACCGGCAAATAATTTTTGTACTGCAATCAGCTGTTGAATTCCCCCCATAAGTATGTAAAGCAGTGAAGATGCTCCGATTGCTATAGCTATAGGCACCCCTATCAACAGCAAGACAGCGGTGGTGATGAAAAACAATGTTACTATGCTGCCCATTATTCAATCCCCTCCCCATCATTGCTATTTACAAATAAGCCAATCAGCTTCAATAGCAAATAAATCGTCATAAGTCCTGTACATATTGGTATGATCATATAAATTTTGTCCATCGTAATCCTCATGTTAGGTGATTTTTGCTTGCTTACAATTGACAATGAGCCATAGCCTATTTTGGTTATAAGCACTGTGTAGGCCATTACGATCAGATATTGAAGGCTTTTAAGTGCCTTTTTTGCCTTTCCCTTTAGCATTTCATCTAAAACAGTGATGTTGATGTGGGCATCCTCATGTGTTAACACGACTGCTCCAAAAAAAATCATGTATATCATAAGAAATCTTGACAGCTCTTCAGTCCAGGGAAAGCCGGTTTTAAAAATATATCTTAAAACCACCTGTGCGAACATAACAACTACCATTACCCCCAAAGAAGAAATCATCAACCACTGAATGCCCCTACTCAACTTGGATAAAACAGTTTCCATTTTATTCAAAGCTAAACCCCCATTCATCCAATTTACCAACCAGGATGGAGGGTGAACTCCATCCTGCTGACATCTCCCTATTTAGTAGCTGCAATTGCGTCTATATATTTTGCTCCGTATTCTGAAGTAAACCATTCTCTAACGGGTCCCATTTTTGCTCTTAGCGCATCCCTATCAATGTCATTGTAGGTCATACCATCCTTTTGAAGCTTCTTTACATAATCCTCTATAATAGGAATTTGGGTTGCACTAATTTCAATACCAGCCTGCTTTCCACAGGCCTTTAGCATTTCCTGAACATCCTCAGGTAATGCCTCTAGTCTCTCCTTGCTGGCCATCAATGAAGCAAAGGCAAATATATGCTCTGTTCCGGTTAAGTATTTTTGCACCTCATAAACCCTCTCGTCGTATAGGGTTCTGTAGTCCAGCTCAACAGCCTCTATCGTTCCCTGCTGTAGGGCTGTAAAGACCTCACCCCATGACATGGCAGTTACAGAAGCGCCAAGAGCCTGGAAGGTTTTTATGTATATTGGACTTTCTATAACCCTCATTTTCAAGCCCTTAAAATCATCTACAGTTTCAATGGGCTTCTTGGAATTTGTCGTACTCCTGAAGCCTCTGGCCAGCATACCCAGACCAACCAGATTAACATCCTCACCCTCATTTAAAAGCTCATCACATAGATCTGAATCAATAAATTTCATTACGTGATTCCAATCATCAAACAGGAATGGATAGTCAAGAGCCATAAATTCAGGTACAAAGTTTGCTATTGGTGATGTGGTGCTGACAGACAAATCAAGATTATTGAACTGTAAACTCTCTAGAAGCTCTCTGTCATAGCCCAGTTGCCCCGCCGGGAAGATCTCAATCTGTACCTTACCCTTTGATTTTTCTTCAACAAGCTCTTTAAATCTAGTGGCGAACTGATGATAATTACCGGTCTCGGGATTAATATGTCCCAGCTTTAATACAATAGGCTCCTGATTGGAATCGTTTTCCGGTTGATTTGCAGAAATATCCCCCGGATCATTTTTGCTGCAGCCGAGTGAAAAAACCATCAATAAAACCATAAGTAAGCTGATTACTACTCTACCTTTTCTTTTCAAAATATTTACCCCCTAAACATTTTAAAATATAGTACTTGCTTTACTTCTAAGCAAACCCCTTGCTCCCCTCCCTTCGTGCGTTTCTGTATGCGAAACACTGTTTCTTATTTCTTACTCTCATTATAACGCTAGTTTTTTTTATATGCAATCGTTTTAATGATTTTTTTTGTAATTTTTTTTGTTTTCTGACAATTTTCGCGGTAAGCTATCTCCATAAAAAAAAACTCCCTTTTCAGGAAGTTTCTTTTAAAAATCGCTCTATTTTCTTTTTCTGGGAGGCACCATATGAATAGCCTCATCCTTCAAGCCCATAATAGCCTCAGCAAAGGCCTCTGACAGGGTTGGATGGGCGTGTATGGTGTTACCAATATCATCGGCTGTTAAGCCCTTACTAATGGCTAACGTACCCTCATGAATTAAATCCGATGCATGGGGCCCCATAATGTGTACCCCTAAAATTTTATTATCTAAATCAGAAATCACCTTAACAAAGCCCTCCGGTTCTCCGATGGCGAGGGCCTTGCCATTGGCGCCAAACAAGAATTTACTGCTTTTATATGTTATTCCCTTCTCCTTCGCCGTATCCTCCGTCATGCCAACGCTGGATATTTCAGGGAAGACAAAAATACAGCTGGGAACCACATCGTGATTGCCCTTATGCTCCAGCCCCATAATGTCCTCTGCTGCAGCTATACCATGATGGGATGCAGTATGGGCCAGCATAATATTTCCGGTAACATCTCCTATGGCATAAATCCCCTCTACATTGGTTTTCAAATGCTGGTCAACCGCTATGGCATTTCGGTTCAGCTTAACCCCTGCTGCCTCCAGATTTAAGCCCTCCAACACAGGGACTCTGCCGGTGGAAATCAGTACAGCAGTGGTAGATAGAACCACCTCTCCCTTTTTCCCTTCAGCTACAACCGAAAGCCCCTCTTCAGTTTCTTCTATTTTTACTACCTTTGTAGCGGTATGGACCGTCATGCCACGTTTTTTAACAGAGGCGGCAAAGCGTTTAGAGATATCGGTATCCACATAGGGCAGGAGGTTATTGGCATACTCAACCACAGTTACCTCTGATCCCAGCTCTTGAAAAATGCAGGCAAACTCCATTCCGATAACACCACCGCCGATGATGACCAGCTTTTCAGGTACTGCATCAAATTCTAAAAGCTCTGTGCTGGTATACACTCCCGGCAGGTCAATTCCTTCTATTGGAGGAATAAAGGCCTTAGAGCCTGTCGCAATTATAATTTTTCCTCCGTTTAGCTGAAGCACGTCTCCATCCGCCTTCACTACCTTTATGGTTTTAGCATCCACAAATTCTGCTGTGCCATTGATAACCGTAACCTGATTTGCAGACAACAGCTGCTCGATACCGTCTACCAGCTGCGAGATTACATTATTCTTGCGTTCCTGAATCTTCTCTACATTATAGGAGAAGCTCTCCACTTCAATACCGAAATCTGAAGCATGCTTAAGGGTATTCATTACCTCAGCATTTTTAAACAGCGTCTTAGTGGGAATACAGCCATAATTCAAACAGGTTCCACCTATTTTGTCCCGCTCGATTAAAACCACCTTAGCCCCCAGCTGTGCCCCCCTTATTGCTGCCACGTAACCACCGGGGCCTCCTCCAATTACAATAATATCCGCATTCATTGACATTCTCTCCTTCACTGTCTTTTGTAAAAAGCATTTAATGGGTTACCCTTTTGATTTAATCAGCTACTGCTTCATTGAAGGCCTCTGCAGCATTATAGGAGCTTCTTACCAACGGACTTGAGGCAACATGGCTAAAGCCCATAGCCATACCTGAAGCTCTATATTTCTCAAAAACCTCCGGCTTTACATATTCCTTTACCGGATAATGCGCCGTGCTGGGCGCCAAATATTGACCTATGGTTAAGAAGTCACAGCCATTTTCCCGCAGGTCCTTCATCACCGAAAGAACCTCCTGCTGCTCCTCACCTAAACCAGCCATTATACCAGATTTTGTCATAATACTGGGGTCCAGCTCCTTTACCCTTTTCAACAGCTCTAGGGATCTTTCATATATCGCCATAGGCCTTACATCCTGATAGAGCCTTGGTACAGTTTCAATATTATGGTTTATTATTTCAGGCTTTGCAGCAATTATAAGCTTTAAAGCCTCTATATCCCCCTGAAGATCCGGTATCAGCACCTCAACTACCATGTTATCGTCCAATCCTCTTATTGCTCCAATGGTTTCGGCAAAATGCTTAGCACCGCCGTCGGGAAGATCGTCCCGTGTAACTGAGGTAATGACCACATGCTTTAGTCCTAAACGAACTGCCGCCTCCGCAACCCTTGAGGGCTCCTTTGGATCAACCGCCTGCAGCTCCTGATGGGATACATTGCAAAACCTGCAATTTCTAGAGCATTGATTGCCTAATATCATAAAGGTCGCTGTTCTTTTACTGAAGCATTCCAGACGATTCGGACAATTGGCCTCCTCGCAAACCGTATTTAAGGATAGCTGCTGTAGTATGCCCTTTACATAATTCAGATTTTTACCCTTGCGTATTTTAACTCTAAGCCAATCCGGCTTTCTCTCCACCGACATTATAGTCCTCCCATCAGCATTTGCTTAAGCTATAGCTTCAATTCCAACGTCTCGACCTCTTTAAATCCAAAGATTTTAACAAAATAGTCCACCGCCAGCCTGTTCATTTCATCTATGTCAAAGGTTTTTCCCGTTAATTTCTCGATTGATGTCACACCCTTGTCGGATATACCGCAGGGCACAATATATTTAAAATCCTCTAAATTCGTATTCACATTAAAGGCAAAGCCGTGCATTGTTACGCCACGCTTCACCGCCAGTCCTATTGCCAGTATTTTATCGTTGCCAATCCATACGCCGGTATGCTGACAGTTTCTCTCAGCGTCTATTTCAAATTTATCCTTTAATATCCGAATAAAAATTTCCTCCAGACCACGAACAAAATTTCTTATGCCTATTTTAGAGTTCTTTATATCAACTATAGGATAGCCTACGATCTGTCCTTCCCCATGATAGGTGACATCACCACCCCTATTGGTTTGTACAAGGTCTATGCCATGCCCCTGTAGATATTCCTTTGATGCAATTATATTTGTTTCCTTAGCTTGATTTCCCAGGGTAATTACAGGAGGATGTTCTACTATGATCAGAGTATCTGCTATTTCTCCCCTTTGCCGCTGCTCCAAAAGCTCATACTGCAGCTCTAAGGCCCTTTGATATTCACATTTTCCCAAAAACAATACCCTTAGCTTCATCATCCCACGCCTCCCAAGAATTTTTAACGTTTAAATACCTCCCAAGGGAGGCATTTAAACGTTATATGGTTGTTATATATCCTACTTACGCCACTTCAGCACTAAATCTCTGGCAGCCTTAGCCTCATCAATACGCCTTACAGGAGTAGAATATGGTGCATCCTTCAATAGCTGAGGATCAACCTTAGCCTCTTCAGCTATTTTTATCATTACTTCTATGAATCCATCCAGTGTTTCAACGCTTTCAGTTTCTGTTGGCTCTATCATAATTGCCTGGTTAACTATTAATGGGAAGTAAACTGTTGGCGGATGATAGCCATAATCCAGCAGCCTCTTAGCTATATCTAAGGTGGAAACCTCCAAAGTATCCTCTGCAAGACCGCCAAGAACAAACTCATGCTTGCAAACCTGCTCAATCGGCAGATAATAGTGCGTCTTCAGCTTGTGCATCATGTAGTTGGCATTAAGCACCGCTGTTTCACTTACCTCTTTTAAGCCCTTGCCACCCATAGTTTTAATATAGGTATAGGCTCTGACATTGATGCCAAAGTTACCATAGAAATTCTTTATCTTTCCTATGGATAATGGCTTATTGTAGTCAAGTATGAATTGATCCTCAACCTTTTCTATAACAGGAACAGGAAGGAATTGAACTAAATCGCTTCTAACCCCTACCGGACCGCTTCCGGGACCTCCTGCACCATGGGGTGTTGAGAAGGTCTTATGAAGATTGAAATGGATAACATCAAAGCCCATATCTCCGGGTCTTGTAATACCCATGATGGCGTTCATATTTGCACCATCATAGTAAAGCAAACCGCCGGCCTCATGTACTAAATCAGCTATTAGCTTAATATTGGTTTCGAAAAGACCCAATGTGCTGGGGTTTGTCAGCATTAAGCCAGCCACTTCATCATTTAAGGCAGCCTTAAGGGCATCAATATCCACTGCACCGTTGAGGCCTGATTTGATTTCAACTATCTCAAAGCCTGCTACAGCAGCACTGGCAGGATTTGTACCATGGGCTGAATCGGGAACGATAATCTTAGTACGCTTATGATCGCCACGATTATGATGATATGCCTTGATTATCATTAGGCCTGTCATTTCTCCATGAGAGCCGGCTGCCGGCTGCAGAGTTACCCTAGCCATACCGGAAATCTCTGAAAGCATTTGGTCTAAATTATGCATTAGCTCCAATGCCCCCTGAACCGTTTCCCTTGGCTGATATGGATGCAGTGAAGCAAAGCCTGATAAAGAAGCCATATCCTCATTTATTTTAGGATTGTACTTCATGGTACAGGAACCCAATGGGTAGAAGCCTGTGTCAACACCATAGTTTTTATTTGAAAGGTTTGTAAAATGTCGGATGACATCTACCTCGCTAACCTCAGGCAATTCAAGTGCCTTGTCTGATAATAGCGCTGAAGGTATTAAATCATTTAAAGCACCTGCTTCAACATCAAGGTCAGGAAGAGAATATGCCTTTCTTCCTTCTTTTGAAAGCTCAAATATTAAATGATCATATTTCTTCATCTTATAACACCTCCATTGCTTCAGCCAGCTTGTCGATTTCCTGCTTGGTTCTCTTCTCGGTAACGCAAACCAACAGGCCGTTGCCAAGCTCTTGATATTCCTTATTTAGTTGGAAGCCTGCAATGATATCCTTGTTCAACAGCTGATCAGTAACATATTTGCTATCTAGATCGCTGGTAACAGCAAACTCCTTGAAGAAGGGCTTATTGTTGAATAGTGGCTTGAACTTACCGCTCTTAGTTAGCTGCGTCATTGCGTAATGGGCTTTTTGAGTGCTTTGAACTGCCACCTCTCTTAGACCCTGTTTACCCATGGTAATTAAATAAATGGTTGCAATAATCGCATTTAAGCCCTGATTAGAGCAGATATTTGAAGTCGCTTTAAATCTTCTTATGTGCTGCTCTCTGGCTTGTAGGGTTAGAACAAAGGCTCTTTTTCCATCGACATCAATGGATTGACCAACTATTCTGCCGGGCATTTTTCTTACCAGCTTTGATTGAGCCGCCAGGAAGCCAATGTATGGGCCTCCGAAGTTTAATGCATTACCTAAAGCCTGACCTTCACCTACAACGATATCAGCCCCTAATTCACCTGGTGACTTTAATAGACCAAGAGAAATTGGGTCCACCATCATAATAAGATTTGCCTTATTTGCATGAACCAGCTTCTCCACCTCAGTGACATCCTCTATAATACCGAAGAAGTTTGGGGATTGAATGATCACACCTGCGGTTGTGTTATTTACCAGAGCGTTTAGTTTGTCAAGATCAGTAACGCCATCCTGCATATCAACCTCTATGATTTCAATATTCTTAAACTTCATGTAGGTCTTAAGAATTCTTCTTGTTTCAGGGTGTACCGTCTTGGAAACAATGACAGACTTTCTTTTAGTGCTTTCCACCGCCATAAAGGCAGCTTCAACGCAGGCAGTAGCACCATCGTACATGGATGCATTTGCACAGTCCATGCCAGTCAATTGGCTAATCATCGTCTGATATTCAAAAATCACCTGCAGAGTACCCTGGCTTATTTCTGGTTGATATGGCGTATATGCAGTGTAAAATTCTGATCTTGAGGCTAAATGCTTAACTATTGTAGGTATGAAGTGATCATAAGCCCCAGCCCCTAGAAAGTTGACCATTTTGTCTGCGCCCTTATTCTTACCGGCCAGCTCCCATATATGCTTGGATATCTCCATCTCTGAAAGACCATCCGCAATATTCAGGGGTCTATTCAGGCGTAACTCCTCAGGAATATCCTTAAACAGCTCATCTACAGAGGATGCCCCAATGCTTTCCAGCATCCTTTTCTTATCTGCATCAGTATTAGGTATGTACCTATGCATATTGGACCTCCTTATTCTTCATCACAGAATTTTTGATAGTCTTCAGCACTCATTAATTTTTCCAATTCCTCAGCATTAGAAAGCTCAATAGCCGCCATCCAGCTTCCGAAGGCATCCTCATTGATTAACTGAGGAGAGTCAGCTAATTCCTCATTTACCTCAACAACAGTTCCTGAAACAGGAATATAGATATCTGAAGCAGCCTTAACGGATTCAACAACACCAAGAGCATCGCCTTCAGCGAACTCTGTATCTACCTCTGGTAGCTCAACAAAAACGATGGCACCCAATTGCTTTTGTGCATAATCGGTGATACCTATATATGCTTTGTTCCCTTCAACTCTTACCCATTCATGATCATTTGAATAATATAAACCCTCTACTAACTTCATACCTAACTCCTCCTCATATTTATTTATTTTATTGTATATTATTTTTTGTATTTTTTGTCATAGAATTTTTTACTTATTACTTTTGCCTTAAGGCTTCTCTTTCTAACCTTAACCTCTATGGGAGTACCAAGCTCGGTATATTCGATATCCAGCATCGCCAGCCCTATGTTCTTGCCTAAGGTTGGTGACAGGTATCCTGTGGTTACAAACCCAATAACCTTGTCGCCAACTGCTACCTCGTAGCCATGTCTTGCAATACCCTTATCCTCTAGCTCAAAGCCTACTATTTTTCGCTTTAGGCCATCTTCCTTTTGCTTTGCCAGAGCCTCTTTACCAATGAAGGCTTCCTTGCCTAGCTTAACAAACATGCCTAAGCCAGCCTCTAATGGCGTGATATCCTCTCCAAGCTCGTTACCGTACAATGGCAGTGTTGCTTCAAATCTAAGGGTATCTCTGGAGCCTAGACCTGCAGGCTTGATGCCTTCTTCTTTACCGGCTTCTATCAATGCATCCCAAACCTTTGGTGCAGCCTCGTGATTTAAGTAAATTTCAAAGCCGTCCTCACCGGTATATCCCGTTCTGGAAACTAAACAGCTGTAGCCTGCTACCTTTACAGCTCTTTCGCAATAGAAGAATTTAATCGTGGAAAGGTCTGTATCAGTCAACCTTTGAAGGATTTCTTGAGCCTTTGGCCCCTGTAATGCTAATTCTGAGTAATCCACTGAAACATTTTCCAGGGTGATGTCATAGCCCGCTGAATTTTCTGTCATCCATTGAAAATCCTTATCTATATTGCTGGCGTTGATTACCAGGAAAAAATGCTCCTGTGTAAAACGATAAACCAATAGATCGTCTACAATACCACCATGAGGATAGCACATAAAGGTATATAGTACCTGTTTATCCTCCAAAACCCCCACATCATTAGTTACTAGGTTTTGAACAAATTTAAAGGCGTCCTTACCCTTAACTTCAACCTCTCCCATATGGGATACATCAAATAACCCTGCTGCATTTCTGACTGCCTCATGCTCAACTAATATGCCTTCATACTCAACCGGTAGTGACCAACCGGCAAAATCAATAATTTTACCATTATGATTTTTATGTGTTTCGTAAAGTGATGTTTTTTTAGGCTCCAACTCATCCCAGCTCCCTTCTATTTATTAAAATCCTCGTTCACTTCCTACCCTTGTTAATGCAAGCTAAGCATTGTTAATTTTTTTGCAAATTAAAAAGACATATAACGACCTAACCCTTTTGTCATTATATGTCTCTGTTTTTTTTGCCTGAGAGCTTCTACGTATAGTATTTCTCCTTCGGCGCCGACTTATTCGGACTCTTCAGAGTTCCATCCGACAACGATACGTTGGCCTGAAAGTTTCTATAAAAAGCAGGTACTTTTTATATTGCTTCTTCGGCTACCCTTAATATATGTAAAATTTTGCAAGGATATCTCTCGTTGCCTTCATCTGGTACGCTTTTAAAATTATCAAGGACTCATAAAGCTATCTAAATTATATTAAAAATAGTCAGACTTTTCAATGATTGTTTAAAATTTAACTATGCTTTCGCAATAGATTTATCATACAACATATAAGCAATTTTGTATAATTGATAATTCAAATAATTTACCGCACTTGCATTTAAAATACTGATATTAAAGAAATTTTTTAATAATCTCTTGGAATGAGATTGCTTATAAGTTGCTGTATAAATGCTTTATCCAGGCTGACCTTATATTCTCTGTCCCTCTCTTTATCATGAAGATATAGTGTACCGTCCTCATATAAGTAAATATCCACAAAATTATGTACTGTATACATATCCCGCTTAGTTATGTAACTGCCTGAAAGCCTATAATTTTCTTCTAGTAATAATGATAGACCTTCTATCTTAGTACCTCTGGGCTTTGCCTCTCCTATTTCCTTAAGAAGTGCCTCAGACATTTCCTCCGATATATAATAGAAGTCTGATCCAACATCGTTTATATCACTACGAAAAGCCACGACTTGGTCCACTAGGGCTATATCCTCTTTGAAGGTTTGAAGATAATGGAAGGGAAGCTTATCTATTGTAAAAATAAGTATAGCGAGTATAAGTATCATTATCTTTTTATGATTAGATTTTATCTTAATCAGCTCCTTACTACTAACATTTGCTCAAACATTGGCCTTGATTTTTATTTGGTTCATTTTCTAACCTCTATGATTATTTGTCTCATTAGTTATAATATTGCAGGGAAGGTTCAATATATTTAGTGCCCAGCTCCGCCCAGCGCTCTATTACCCTAAATAGTCTAGAGCTTATTATTTTCATCCAGAACGATTTCCACGACATCATTTTCTAATAGGCGAAAACACTATTACTACCCAGAAGGTGCATTCTGGTGTTATATCGTCTGTTTTACAGAGTTGATCAGAAGATAAAACTTCAGAATGGACTCACCGTTAAGCCTTGTGTCAATTACCGCATCATCCTTAACATAATCTAATTCAAGTAATAAAAAAAACGGCAGTTTCACTAGTCGAATTCTATCAGCTATTTGCATAATATCACATTCTTTAAACCCATAAGGCTCTCCAGTGGATAGTTATATTAGAAGAGGAGGAAACGGGGGTATCGCCTACGTATACAATATAGGGATGGCTTTATTATAACTTCTAATGGTATTTGAAAGCCGATACTAGCGATTCGGGCCTCGGTATCAATAATTAACTTCTGACCTGGATATTGTGCCAGTATAGGACATGACAGTACCTCCGACAGTAAGTGAGGGATTGGTTGCATGGCCGGTTACTAATATTCTCCGATAGTGTTGAGAAAACCTACTTAGTCAATTATTCTGGGAAAATAGAATTGCCAAGTATGCCTCCTGGTCCTAGTTCGTGTTTTAGTTATTAATGCCAAAGGTTCTCTTTTGGAATTCGGTACCAAATTAAAGTTCTCCATCAACACCGGGGACTTCATCGGTTATATCCCTTGTTCATAACGGCTGTCACTTATGACCAAGACTCTCAGGAGATAGAGGCTGCTGTCTGAGTCTATAAAGATAAAAGCTGCAACAATATCACCTACACGGTCTACACCTATGGTTGTATTGGAATGGTTATGATTGCTGTAAGGGTTAATGTTATATTAGTCTCCAGCCAATTCTGAAATATCACCAAAGGCTTCTATGCCTACTGAATCAAGCAATTTAAAATCTCATGCTGAGATTTATCATTATTTTATTATATTCTACCTATCCCATTCAAATTAAATAAACATTTCTAACTCTAAAAGGGGCTGGATTTGAATAGAACAACTTGAACTTATCAAAATCACTAAACCTTATTGAGTTAATAATAGGGCTTTTCAAGCTCAATCTTACGTCTCTAATCCATGTTAGCACGTCCATACTCTGTATTTGAAGGCAATAATCTATTAGGGCTGAAGCTATGATGAGGTATAATAGTTCTTCTGTGGTATATTTACCTAAATCAATCGTCTCTCGTAGAACTTAAACAAAGCCTTTCACCTTTGATTATAAAAATTTCAGCAGCTGACTCGAAGCTATAAATCAATCATATATTTTCTGCAATTCCATTACAACAACTTTCAGTGGTTGTAGTTTATTCTCAATTACATCCCAAACAATATTAATATTAATCCCAAAATACTCGTGAATCAGAATATCACGGAGTCCCGAAATTTTTCTCCATGGTACTTCCTCATAACTGCTTCTAACATCATTAGGAATCCTTTTAACTGCTTCTCCTATAACTTCCAAATTCCTTATTACAGCATCCTGTACAAGTTCATTATTTATGAAATCCTCTTTTTCCATATCCGAAATATACTTTTCAATTTTCCCAATAGCTTGGATTATATCTTCAACGTAGACATTAAGCTCCCTTTGCATATTTCACACTCCCCATAATGTGAGGTTTCATCGATGGCTTTATTGAGTTTAAGATAACGACATCTACTTTCCTACCAAACAGTTCTTCTAAATAGAACTTTAAATCCATGTAGTTATCAAAGGTTTCATGCCCCTCTTCAAACTCGACCAGTATATCCACATCGCTTGATTCATTTTGCTCGCCTCGAACAAAAGAACCAAATAAACCAATTTTTGAAACATATAGCTTTTCTATATTATTCATATTAATACTTAATATTTCCAGTATATCATTTAAAGTATACATAATTCTTGCCATGTTATTTACACCACCCTCCCAAGATACCGATTTACTGAATATCTTATTATTCTTATTTGTATTATATCATAAATGTACCACTCTAATGAGAAGTCTGTCGACAGTACCATATCTTTTGTATATTCCCTGTAGAGCAGATAACATCAAGCCTTTAATCCTGAGCGCAACTCCTCTTATTTCACAATAATATACTTTTTTAACCAAGTCAAATCAAAAACCAATGAAGCTCCTTATTCAAGATAAACCTTCCCTTCTATATCAATCCCTTTTTTCTTAGCGTCCCTTTTGACGGTATGGTTTAACACAATGGTCATTGGTCGATATAAAATTGTAGGAATTTTAAAGGTTAGCAGCTCCTGTGACCGAAGAGGTATTTTCTTACCCTCCACCATATTCTCCAGGGCCATTTTAAAGGCCAGAATTATCTTCTCGCCTTTTTTTCCCAAGCTCTCTAAAGCAGCACCATCCAGCATGACACCGCCGCCATAGCTTAGCCCCCCCAACCAATGCATTTTCACTGTATCAGCAAATAACCTACAGGACTCCAGCAATGGCTCATTCATGGTTACATCAGGAAAGGCACATTGTCCTATTGCAAAAAAATCCTTTCCTTCAAGCTCACTTTCCATCTCCTTTGAAAGGGCTTCAAAAAACCATATAACATAGCTGGGTAAGGAGTCCACATACAATGGTGAAATCAGCCCTACAATCTCACTGCTTATTAAAATATCCCTTAAATCTCCAAGGCTCTTTTTACCATCAAAATAGTCTATGATATGAATTATTTCTGCGCCGCTATCCATGTCCTCGGCTAAGGCCTTAATGGTCCGTGCAAAACTATAGGTGGTTTTATTTTTTCTTGGGCTTCCATTCAGAATTAATATTTGCTTTTTCATACCCTTACCTCCCTTATAGCCTTCTCTATTTGCAACCTTATACTAGCATTGTCGTCTGTGTCACTAAATACTATTGCCCGATAAGGCGACTGCATATTAATGGCATTTCTCTCAACCACCAGCTTGAAATTTTCCTCCTGACCCATTGGGCACTCCCCTGCTATGCCTATGCCGATTAGTGTCTTTATGCCATACCGCATAGGATGAATGAGTCTTTTGCCTTTAACTGAAAGAAAAGGAAGCCCCAGTACCATAAACCGATCAACAGCCTTCTTCAGAAGGGCGGAATAGCCACCAAAGCTAATAGGGGTCACCATGATAATACCATCCCCTGAGGCTATGTTTCTTAAGATCTCCTGCATATCATCCTTCAAGGCACACTTTCCAGGTGTTATATCCCCGCAGGCGCCACAGGCTCTACAAGGTATAATCTTTAAGTCCTTAAGCTTGTAATATACAGCTTCGTCTCCTTGAAGCTTCAGGGTTTCAGACAGAATTTTTTCATATGCATTATTTTCCGTTGCATCCAATACGACTGACTTCATGCTATTCCTCCTCCAATACATATTGATCAGGCTCTAATTTTCTTTCAATGCATTTTCTATAGCCTTAAGTATCACCTTGCTGCTGCCTGAAGCACCAGAAACTAAATCCACCTCAAGGCTTTGGGCCTCTACAACACTGTTGACTATTGTCTCTGCCTTACTGCCCATGCCATTTCTGTGTTCAAGAATAGCGATATCAGTTATTTTATTGCTCTGCACCCAAACTGCAACCCTTGCGCCAACCACATCATTAAAGCTGTATTCTCCAATATATTCGCCATCAGCAATAGTCGACAGGTCAACATTGTTTATTGGCACCTTAGCTATTTCCTTATTAAAGCCCCTTAGAAAGACTTGTAAGCCAATGAAAAAGATAGCTACAAGCGTTAATAGCACTATGCCAGTTATTTTTATAATTTTTATAGAAGGTCTTTTCTCCATACGGATTACCTCACTTTCTTGACATATATTCAATTTCAGCTTCTATCATCTTAATAATCATTTCGGCAGTCTCTCCATCCAATATTCTGTCCTGTATGAAAAACATCAGCTTGCCATGAATACTGGAGGCAATTAATTCTGCTGCCACCTGGATATCCCCTTCCTCAAAATATCCTGCTTTCGTGCAGGCTACCAAGGCTTCTCCCAGAAGCTCCGCCACTGAAACCTGTGGATTATGAGCGATTTCCTCAGGAAGAGGCCCTAAGGATGCGATAAATACCAGCCTAAAAATCTCCGGCCTTTCAGCAAAATATCTAAAGTACTCTGTGGTATAGGTCAGCAGCTGCTGCTTGGCATCAAGGGCCTCATCTCTATAGCTCAGTAGATATTTATAGGCATCCTCTAAAAAATCGAATAAGCAATAGTATAACAGTGCATTGATGTCAGTAAAATAATTATATATTGTCGCATAGGAGTAGCCCGCCTTCTCCCCTACCTTCCTGGCACTTAAGGCCATTACGCCCTCTTCCATTATGATTGCCTTAGCTGAATCTATGAAATAGGTCTTCATCCTTTGTCTTTGCAGCTCTTTTTTATCCATCGACCTTCTCCCATCCGTTTATTTCAGCTGCTAGATTTTCAATTGCCACAGAATCGACTTGTGAGTAGCTTTCCTTAACCTTGATGATATGCTTTATTAGCCCCCTTTCGAAGAAGTTCATGGCCTCCAGCTTGATTTCATGCCCTAAATGGGCCTTAACAAACGCCTTTTCCAAAAACCAGTCTGGCAGATTAGCTGTCATAAACTCCCCTAAGCCCTTTTGCTTATCATGGCAGCATAGGAAAATACCGATTCTTTTTTCCTGTAAAATCTCAGCCGCCTCCGCTATAAACCGCTTAACCTCCTTATTTATAGTGCCTGCATATATTGAAGCCCCAATGATAATGCTGTCATAGTCCTTGAGCTTCTGTATTGAAGCCTCTTTAATATTCAGCACCTCAACGGAGCCTCTTATTTTGTCTGCCAGCTGCCTGCCACATGCCTCTGTTGTGCCGTATTTTGAATAATAAAGTATTAATGTTTTCATAGCATCGCTCCTTATTAACATCGTTAATATTATTAACTATGTTAATATCTTATTCCACACGCCATAAATTGTCAATACTTTTAATCGTAATTTAACTTCCTTAACCGCACCTTCGACCGCAATTTTGCACTGACTTTATTTGCAAATTCCAGCAGAATATTTGAATCAATTTTTATGTTGATTGTTTTCATTTTTGGTAATATAATTAATATTGGAAATAATTATTTAGGAGGTTAACCAATGCCCAACATTAATGAGCTTTTATTCCACCCGATTCGAATACGTATTGTTCAGCACCTGGCCTATTTGGAAGCTGCTACAGTTGGCACCCTTTCTGAGCTTATGGGGGATATTCCTCAGACCACCCTATATCGTCACATAAACACGCTTTATGATAATGGCCTATTGACAATCGTAAGGGAGGAGAGGATTCGTGGCACCTATGAGCGTATGTATGCGTTAAACTTGGCCTTTTTAAAGGATGTCCCCAGCTTGGAGGATATTAAAAAAGGCGTACAGCTGTCCTTGGTCAGGCTTATGGCCGGCTTTGAAGCTTATTTCAAAGAGGAAAATATTGATCCCGTTAAGGATAACCTATTTCTTTCTGAAAATATTATTTTACTGTCTGATGATGAGTTTCAGAATTTTAAAGAGGCGCTTTTTGATGTAATAAAAAGACATATGAATTTTGATGCCTCACCAGCAAGAAAGCAACGGAGCATAACCATTGTATCCTCACCAGCTGTGGAAAGGAGGGAAGGCCCAGATGAAAAGTAATATGAGAAAGTGGTTTGGCCTCGTATCAGCTATTATTGCCTACTATATCCTCCACGAGGGCGGGCATATTTTAATGGCCCTGCTATTTGGTGCCTACCGGGGACTGCGATTCGTCGGTATATGGGGTGTTCAGGTGATGGTAAACACTGCTAAAATGACGGATTTTAAGCTGGCTATATTCTCCTCAGCAGGAGCAATCATAGCTATTTTCTCTGGTTACCTTCTGGTCATATTTATGAATAGCATTATTTTCTCTCAGAGCAAGGTCTTTAAGGCAGCAGGCTACTATATCACATTAGCACTCCTTATGATTGACCCCCTGTATCTTTCATTGCTGTACCCTTTCTTCGGTGGTGGCGACATGAATGGTATTCTTCGATTTGGCATTCAAGAACTCGTTGCTAGGGGATTTTTCTTTACTATTGGCATAGCAAATCTTTACTTGATCGTAACAAAGGTATTGCCAGCGTATAAGCAAAGCTTTGAAAATAAATAGGGCCCAGTCAATAGACTAAGCCCATAAATCTGCTTAAATTCTTTTATACTGGCTCATTTCTAAATGAGTCAGTTTATTTTTGCTGTGATAAGGATATGTTATCATGAGATCTCTCCTCGTTGAATATTCTATCCCTATGATATCTGTTGGGTGCGACAACAGCATTTACATACTATTCCCCTTTACTCAAAAAATCCAATGCATACTGAACATGCAAGGCAGTCCCAATTGCTAAAGCATCCTCATCAATATTGAATTTACCGTGATGATGAGGGTAGCTTGCGCCCTTTTCTTTATTGCCGGCACCAACAAAGGCGATGATACCCGGTGCCTTTTCCAAATAGTAGGCGTAATCCTCTGCCCCCATTATTTTGTCAAAGCTGTAGATGGCCTCTCTGCCAAATAGCTTAGTAATGGCTACTTCTGCCCTTCGTGAGGCAGCGGCGTCATTTATCACCGGCGGTGTCATTGGGATATATTCCAGTGTCCCGGTGGCCCTGTAGCTGTCGGCGGTATGCCTTACAATCCGTTCTAGTACTTCCGGCAGAGCCCTTCTTACTTCGGGATTAAAGCATCTGGTGGTCCCCTCCAGCACCGCCTCACTGGCGATAACATTAAAGCTGGTGCCGGCATGGAAGGAGCCAATGCTCACCACTGCAGATTCCAACGGGCTTATTTCTCTGCTAACAACTGACTGTATATCCATGATAATGGCCGAAGCTGCCACAATCGCATCCACACCCTGATGTGGCATAGAGCCATGTCCGCCTCTGCCCTTTACGGTTATTTTAAAATAGTCAGCTGAGGCCATTCTAGGGCCAGCATCTACAGATACGGTGCCGCAGGGTATATCCGCCCAAAGGTGGATTGCAAAAACCTCGTCAATGCCCGCCATAATACCCTCATCCAGCATCCGTTTTCCCCCTTCGGCCCCTTCCTCAGCCGGCTGGAAGATCAGCTTGATCGTTCCCTTGATTTCACTCCTCATGTCATTTAATACGGCAGCCGCCCCTAAAAGCATTGCCGTATGGCCGTCATGCCCGCAGGCATGCATGATACCCTCGTGCTTTGACTTGTAGGGGATGTCATTCAGCTCCTGTACCTGAAGGGCGTCCATATCTGCCCTGAGGCCTATGGTCTTTCCCTCTTGGTGTCCCCTTATCATTGCTACTATCCCCAGCTCCGCCGCCATGATATAGGGTATTGCCATCTTATCCAGCTCCTCCCTGACTCTTTGAGAGGTTCTCCTCTCCTGCCACTTGGTTTCTGGATACATGTGAAATTCTCTTCTCAAATCAATGACATATTGCTTATATTTCTCGACATACGCCTTTACCGCCACCTTCAGCACCCCCTAGATTATTTGTTGTATTAAAATGACGCATAAATACCTATGCGCCATTTTGATGCCTCACTATTTTGGGTCAATAACCCCACTCATTCTAATAATTTCGATACCCTTTTCCTCTAGGGCAGCACAAATTTGATTTATGCCCACAGAGTCGCTGGCCATATGGCCTGCAATAACAACATTTCCGATATTCTGCTCCTTAATAGCGCTTATGCCCTCCTCAGGCACATGCATCATTACCAGTGTGCCAACCCCTGCATCGAAGTAAGCCTTGTAAACGCTGTTGCCCCCACCAGTACCGCCTGCCATAGTGACATAGGTTTTTCCAGCATAATCATCCTTTTTGCCTACTCGGATAACAGGCTTCGCCAGAGTTCTTTGATATTCTGGAAGGGTTTCCAGGGCATCGATGACATCTTGAAGGGTTGCCTTTGGATTATCCTTAAGCTTTTCATCCATTAGCGCCTGAACCTTATTTTCTGCTAATATGTCTGCTGGTGTGTGAATTGCCATAAAGGGCATGTTTAATAGCTTTGCTGCTGATACCGCTCTGTCGTAGTTAGATACATGCATGCCTCTTTCCACCTGACCCTTTTTTTCCTGCAGAGCCTTTTGAGCCTTATTAATAGGGACTCCTGCCTTAACCATTCTGTCAATTTGATTATCCATGACATTATGTAAATCTAATCTTGGGCTGCCACCTGTAGGGTGGTGGGTAATCACTAAATCCACCCCTAATTCTCTTGCCAGCATCATTTCTGCCAGCTCCATGTCTACTCCGATGGCAATTTTTTTGATATTTTCCCCTTCCACAATAATTCCAGAATCCGCCGGTATTGCATCTAAGCCTGCTAACTCTAGGGCTAGGTCCATAATTTCTTTGGTATTCATCATTTTTTCATTCCTCCCTGAATCTAAGCTATTGAAGTACTATATTAATTATAAAATATCTTAATATAAATAAGCAAATTTTTACCTATAAAATTTTTTATACAATTCAAAAAATATTTTATTAATGATATTTTATTTTCATCAAGCTATATTAGCTTTACACCCCGCTTAAATGCTATAATGTAAAAAAGGAGGTGATATGAATGCAAATCATAGGCATATTAATAGGTGCGTTACTAATTACCCTTTTGACCTACTTTCTTACTAAAAAGCTACTGACCCTCACCTCTAGGCAGGAAATTACTCCCCTCAGATGCTTCTTATTTTCTACCTTAGCAATAATTCTATATTCGTATTTTATAGCAGGATTGCATATGCTGCTCTACTACATACCTTATCTGACCTTTTGGTTTTTGGTGGATACCAGAAGAAGCAACAATAAAAAATAGCATATCAGTGCCCTGTAGGCCTTAGTCTATAGGGCGCTCATATTAATTAGCTCTCAGCGGCAGACTTTAATCCGAAGTAGCTTCCCGCAACTCCCAAAACAATGCTCAGTGGAATGGTTAGTGTCACTATTTTAGAGATTATCCTGCCCTGGTCCGGTAGTGGAATGAAGGGTAAGGGTCCCAGCATCTGACCATAAATGAGCCTTAAAACACCTGTAGATAATAATATAGCTAAAAAACCGCCTCCTAAGGCTAAAAGCAGTCCACTCAATACAAAGGGTATTGATATGAAGCTCTCCGGTGCCCCCAGCAGTCGCAGAGTAATTATCTCTTCTCTGCTGTTGTAAATACCACTTCTTATCAGATGAGTAACAATAACAAGCGTTGCTATCCCAACTGCAATAAACACCATATAAGAAATCAGTCTGAGGGCCTTCTCAATGTCCATTAGACTCTGCAGCACCTCTCTGTTATCTCTGATATAATCTACACCAACTAAAGTATTTAGCTGCTGTAGCACATTATCTATTTCCTTAATGTCTATTTTAACCTCTATATAGCTGGAAAAGGGATTATCCTCAAAATGTCTAAGGACCTCTGCATCCATCCCCAGTATTTCCACCATCTGACTGTAGGCTTCCTCTGCTGTTACCAGCTGGGTGCTCTCTACCCCATCTGTCGCCTTGACTTTTTCAGCTAGCACCGTTACCTCTGCAGCCTTCAATTCTTCGCTATAATAGAGGCTTATCTCAGCCTCACTTTGAATTTTCATAATAGCTTCGTTGCTGATAAACCAGCCGGTGGCCACCAGTATAAGAATGAAGAGTATTAGTCCAACACTGAAGATTGATAAAAGGTTTGAGGCCAGGTTTAGCTTTAGTATGGTCTTTGCTTCCTTAGAAAAATATCCGATATTATTCTTTATATTAAGCATATTACGCCTCCCCCCAAGCCCTTTCCATTATTCTTCCATTTGATATTTCCACAATCCTTGAATCAAATCTATCCTCTATTAAATGCGTTGCGTGGGTTGTAACGACTACAGCAGTGCTGGCATCTCTGAAGGAATCCAATAGGTCCAATATCTTAATTGCATTTTCTCTGTCTAAATTTCCCGTCGGCTCGTCCGCCAGGATCAAGGCCGGTCTTCGTGCCACAGCCCTTGCTATAGATACCCGTTGACCCTCTCCCCATGACATATTGTCGACTAAGGCATTTAGCTTATGGCTAAGTCCAACCCTTTCAAGAGAATTTACCGCCTGCTCCTTTAACTCTTTTGATGAAAGCTCTAGAAACCTTAAGCCCATCATGACATTTTCAAGGGCGGTTCTGCCTTTAATCAATCTGAACTCCTGAAAAACCGGACCGATGCGCCTTCTTAGCCGTTGCAGCTGTGGGCCCTTTATATATGACATTGATTCTCCTAGAATTATTAATTCTCCTGCAGTAGGGACCTCCATGCCCATGAATAGCTTTAATAGGCTGGTCTTACCTGAACCGCTTGGCCCTATTAAATACAGCATATCTCCTGCTTCTACTCGTATTTCTATTTCCTTTAAAGCCGATGTGCCATCGGGATATTTCAGGTGGATTCCTCTAGCTTCTATCATTTCTTTCCCTCCATATCAAAGTAATCTCGGAACGATTAATAGCTCCAAATAACCATCAAATATACCGATAGAACGTATGCTATTGCCTTCCGTAATAGGTGACAGGTCTATAATAATGGGGCCCTCTTTGAATAATTCGTCAATGGCTTCCTGCTTAAGCGGCATATCATAAAAGCGTCCTTCCGCCACCAGCAGCTCCAGATTGTTCCCTGTCCTCACGACAAAATTTCCAGTCAGCTCCAGACCCTTTTCAGGCACCAACATTATTACTTTATCCGCTGTAAGCTTAAATTCCAGCATTGATAGGTCAGGATTCGCCTTAAATATAGCGTTAAAATCCTTTTCATCTATTGCCACTCTTGCATTAAACAGACCATAGGTAATCTTCAGTACATCCGGCGAAAGGTTTCCTGTCTTGATTACATTTGTTATGGTCTTCCTTAAGCCAGTTAAGCTGAGTGAAAGCTCCAACCACTGTTTTTGCAATAATTGAAGATTCTCCCTAAAATACTTGCCCTCATCACCTAGGGCTGTGAGGCTTATTTCCAGCTCCTGCCTCAGTAATTGGTTTTCTGCAATTCTATCCTTAAGCTCCAGCTCCAATGCCTCTAATTTAGTCCTTCTCTCCGCCAAGAAGGCCCCTTCTGTCTGAAGCCTTTCCTTGCTTTCCTCCAGCTCCTCCAGCAGAGCCCCGGAACCCCTTGTAAACTCTCTTATGATGTTTACACGCTCTAGCAGGTCCCCAAGGCTTCGGGAGGATATTATGACATGAAGATAGGAAGCAGCCCCTCTCCTTTGGTAGCCCCTTAGCACCTCCTGGAGGATATCTCGTTTATTGCTATAGCGCTCTTCCTCCAGCTTTAGCCTGTTGCTGATGTCCTCAATCTCTTCAGACAAGAGGGCGACCTCCTTCGCTATTTCCTCCTCCTGACGCTGAGCCTCGTCTATTTCCTGTGTTATGTCAAAAAGTGTCTGAAGGATTTCCTTTTCCTCCTGCGAAATTTCTGCCAGCCTCTCCTGTATAGGCGTCAAAATATCTGCCTGAACAACTAAAGGCATTTGAAATAAAGCCTGTATTAGTAAAGCTGCACATATGATAGCTGCTGTAGTTTTTAGCTTTTTCATTAAAGTAAATCCTCCTAGCCCACTAGATTACTTCATTTATAATATACAAAATAGTCTGCTATGCTTATTGTATCAAAATAAATAGCTTGTTTAAATAAGGAGTTATTTGCTTTTGAAATGAGAGCGCCTCATTGTATGGTATATATGCCAATTATTTCGTCTAAAATTATCAAACCAAATAATAGCCGAAATCCAAATTGACAGCGCGATGTATGTCCGCTATGATATTATAAACATTTATTTTAGACGAAGGGGCGATTACATTTACTATATGCACAGAGCGTGGAACAGGGGCAGTGCTTTGTACGACTGATAGGCTGTCGGCGTTTGACAGCCAAAATTTGATTGTACCGATTTGGGGAATATGATTTATTTAAGGGAGGCTGTGATAAATGAAAGGCTATGCCCATATTGTGGGAATGATGATTAAGAAATACAGGCTTCAGCAAAACATGAGCCAGGAAACCCTTTGTAAAGGAATTTGTGCTGTTTCATATCTAAGCAAGATTGAGAAGGGCACGGTAATATGTAGCGAAGAAATACTGGACAGGCTATTTAATGTCTTAGGTATTACGCCACCCTCCACTTTAGCTCTGGATACCTGGAGCCTCAAGCTTCAGGAATACTTTCACCATTATTTCTACTTAAATAGCGAAGAAAGAGAGATAATATTCGAAGAATTAAAAGCTGCAAAGCATAATCTGCATCATTCCACTTTGGTATTTGATATAGCCTTAGCTGAGATATATGAGGCATATACCATAGAAAATGAATTACATACACTTAAGGATGAATGTCTTCAACTGCTGAAATATGTCGATCATATGGAGGATATTCAGGCTTATAGGCTCTATCATATTCTTGGCATGATCGAAATCGGAATTTCGGATTTATCGCCACAGGGTCGTCACTATTTTCAGTTGGCCCTTAATAGACGAAGGGATGGTGTGGCACTGGCATCGATGTCCATTGCAAATTACTCCTTAGGCAATTATTTGGAGAGTATTACGATAGGAAATGAGGGCTATAGCTTGTTGATGGAAGAAGGTAATGCACCAAGGGCTATTTCCCTCTGCTTTATAATTGCCGCTGCATATGCCAACTATAGGGATACCAACAAAATGCTACAGTATTATAATAGAATATTGTCCTTGTATCACTATACCAAGGATATCTTTCAGAAATGTCATATATATTACAATATTGGTGCTACCTATCTTATAATTAAGGACTATGACAAAGCCTTATACCATCTTGAAAAATCCCTAGACCTCTTCCACCCGCAGGATCATAGCCCTCAAGAGTATCTGTTGCTGCTGCAGAAGCTTTTTCTTACCCATATGGCTCTGAGTCAAAGAGATCTGGCAGGAAAATTTCTATTGGAGGCCAAGGATATATACTATGCAGCTTCTTCAGAAGGAATCAGCCAATCCTTAAGGGTCTCCTTGATTTGGATGGAAATCATGTATAGCAAGGAAGATTATCTCCAGGATGAAGTATATTTGCAGACTATTAAGGGTATTTTTGAGGATTCACTAAAGGATTCACATCATGGCTTCAATATGTTTTACGGACAATATTTAATTGAAGCCTATAAAGCCCAAAGGAAATATAAAGAGGCTTTGAAGATAACGGAGATGTTATATGTAAAAAATGATTTTTCATAAATCACCTATATTTTGAGGACTTAACTTAATATTCATATTAAAATTTTCCCAAAATAACCATATCCCATACACCTAAGCCGAAATGATATACTAAGGTAGAGGTGATTAAATTATGAATGAAAAGCTATGGACAAAGAACTTTACGATTATGATGATTGGTACAATTATATCCGCCATTGGCGGAGTCGGTCTAAGTCTGGCCCTCTCTGTTACCGTTTATGACAACACTGCTTCAACACTGCTTACTGGATTATACAGTGCAATCACTATTATGCCATCGGTGGTTATGCCCCTCTTTATTGGCCCCCTGATAGACCGCTATTCTCGAAAGAAAATTATAGTTGGTTCTGATGCCCTAATGGGGTTTGTTTTTTTGCTGTTTACCCTTCTCATACGAAAATGGGATTTTAATTATTACATATATGTTGCCATTGGTATTATAATCAATGTCAATGGTGTCATTTATATGCTGGCCTACGAAAGCCTATTCCCAAACCTAATACCAAAGGGTAGATATCAAAAGGGCTACTCTATAGCCACTCTAATTTATCCATTGACAAATGTGCTGGTATTGCCTGTGGCTACCCTTGTATTCCAGAATTATGGTGTCGCCGCCCTCTTTCTTGCTGAAGGCGTGTTTCTACTGATTGCCTCCGCCTTTGAATTCTTTATCGATTTTAAAGAGGAGTTTGTCACTAAGAAAAAATTCGAGCCCTCTGCCTACCAAAATGACATTAAAGAGGGGCTTCAGTACTTGATTCAAGAAAAGGGCATTTGGAGTGTATATCTATTCTTTGTGGTAATGATGTTCAGCGACGGTATATCTGTGCTGGTATACCCCTTCTTTGAAAAGAGCGCCACCCTTTCAATTGTGAATTATTCACTGCTGCTTTCCCTTCAATCCGGAGGCTATATGTTCGGTGGTTTTTTTCACTATTTTGTCAAATTGCCTACAGAAAAGCGTTTTCTCATTTCAATAGCTGTCTACAGCATGTTTGCTGTTTTAGGTGGCCTATTCTTCTTTATGCCCTTCTATCTGATGCTGGTATCGAAGTTTCTGCTGGGCTTCGGAGGGATGAATTCTGCAAACATTAGGGTCAGCTCAATTAATCATTATATACGAGATGAAATGAGGGGTCGGATAAATGCGGTATATCATATGCTGGTTAGTATTGCTATGATATCAGGAAGACTAGTTGCCGGTTGGCTGGGAGAGTTCTTAGCATATCCCCTCATTGCTATTCTCTATGGTATATTCATTCTCCTGGGCATTTATTTCTTCATCATGCCCAACAGACAAGAGGTCAAGGTGCTATATAACAGAGAGGTATAATCTATGCACAATATCCACAATTCCTATAAGGTAGGTCTTTAATATCCCCAAATTTGTGGATAAACCTGTTGATAATGTGTGTATATTATGTGGATTAGGGGTGTATAACTCACCTGCATTAGATATTCTTTAGTCATTATTTCCAAATTTACGTGCCAAACAAAACGTCCCCATGGCACGAAATAAAACCCCTGTAGCATGCTGACTACAGGGGTTTTGAATTTAATTCTGTATTTTGTTTTGTACTAGAAATCTACTGAGGCAGCGTGCCAAACAAAGCGTCCCTTTGACCCTTTGACATGTTTTAGGCTTTGTGGCACTTACTTGTGTCTGAGCAGCTGCTGCCGCAGCTGCATTTTTTTTCTTTTGAATCTCTATAAACCTTTGTAGCTGCAAATATTATAATACCGGCAAAGACCAAACCAATCACTAAATTAGCCATTACGCTTCAACTCCTAATTCGGTACGTTTTGTATCTGCTTTTTTAATAATTACTACCAGGAAGGTTGCAATCAAGGCTGTTACGACAATTGCAGGTATAAATCCTACTGCTGGCTCACCATATACAATTAATGAACCTATTTGAGTAATCAGCATTGCTAAGGTATAGCCTACACCAAACTGGAAGGCTAAAGCCCTGAATAACCATTTTTTTGAACCCATTTCAGAGTTCATTGCCCCTATAGCGGCAAAGCATGGTGGCGTAAATAGGTTAAATACCAGGAATGCATAGGCTGTAACAGGTGTGAAGAATTGAGACAACGCACCACCCGGTATGTGTAAAGCCTCCTCTGAAGCCACTGCCAGTAATACAGCAAAGGTTGCAACGACATTTTCCTTAGCGATAAAGCCTGTAATTGATGCTGCTGCCATCTGCCAGCCCATGAAGCCTAAAGGTATTAAAATCGGTGCAATCAGTGAACCAAGGGATGCTAAAATACTCAAACTTTGATCCTCCACCGGACTTAAATTCCAGCTATAGGCCTGTGCAAACCAAACCAAAGTGTTACATACCAGAATTATTGTTGATGCCTTATAAATAAATGCCTTAGCCTTATCAATCATTTGGAAAAATGCATATTTAACACTTGGCACCTTATAATCCGGTAGCTCCATAATGAATTGTGAGGTATTTTCCCATACAAATATTTTTTGTAATAAAAGTCCACCAATAACGATCATAGTAATTGCAATAAGATACATGCTTGGCCCTACCCAAGTCTTGTCAGGGAAAAATACTGCCGCAAATAAAGCAATTATCGGTAGCTTCGCACCACACGGCACAAAGGGAGTTAATATTGTTGTCATTCTTCTTTCATTGATATCCTCGATCGTTCTGGTTGCCATAACACCTGGAATTGCACAACCGGAACCAACAATCATAGGTATGATTGACTTACCGGACAAACCTATCTTTTTGAAGAAACGGTCCATAACCACAGCAACCCTTGCCATGTATCCACAGTCCTCTAATAATGATAAGCAGAAGAATAATACCATAACCAGCGGCAGGAAACCAACAACTGCCCCAACACCACCTATAGCACCATCTACTATTAGAGCCTGCAGCAGCTCATGAACGCCTAAGCCTTCAAGGAAGGCAGTTGCTGCCTCTGGAATAATTTCACCAAAAAGCACCTCATTGAAATACTCAGATAAATACCCACCAAGGCCTCCGATGGAAAAGGAATATACAGCCCACATAACAAGGAAGAAAATTGGCAATCCTAACCATTTATGCGCAACGATTCTATCGAATTTATCTGATGTACTAACCTTGCTGGCATCTCTTGTTTTCACCTGACACCTTGCAACTATGCCATCAATGTACTTCTGTCTGGCTAAGTCTGGATCCGCAGAATCCATTCCTTCAAAAACAGGCGCCGCTTGCGGCTTCTTTTCTTTGCCAGCTTGGACTGCTTCATTAATTAGGTTCAGTAAGCCTTCCTCTGATGTAGCAGTAGTAGGAATAACCTTACATTTTAATTCCTTGCTTAAAGCAACATGATCTACTGTATCGCCTCTTTTAGAGACGATATCGCTTTTATTAAGCGCTATAACTACAGGTACACCAAGCTCCAAAAGCTGTGTCGTAAAAAATAAGCTTCGTCCGACGTTGGCACCATCCACAATGTTGATAATAACATCTGGCTCTTCCCCTAAGATAAAATCTCTGGTGATTTTTTCCTCACCGGTAAAGGGTGAAATAGAGTATGTACCAGGTAGGTCGACAACCTTAAGCGCTTCGCCTTTTTGGTTATACTTTTTCTTTAAATCTGCTTCTTTAATTGCCACAGTAACACCTGGCCAGTTCCCCACATTTTCAGATTTTCCTGTAATGGCATTAAACAGAGTGGTCTTCCCGGAGTTAGGGTTACCTGTTAATGCAATTTTCATATGAATCCCCCTTTGTAAATTTATTGATAATGATAATTATTTTCATTCAAACGACAAAATTATATGCTATAGCATTTATAGCATATATATTTTATCGTTTTATAAATTGAAGCTATCCTTCTACTACTATAGATTTTGCCATATTCTCATCTAATGCATATCTACTGTCTTTGATATTCACCACATAATTTCCTGCCAGCTTGGAAATCAGCGTAATTTCCTCACCTTCGAAGCAACCTAAAGTAAATAGAAATTTCTTGACCTTTTCTTTTCCCTCAATACGTAAGATATTAAAGGTTTCACCAGATTTTGCCTTAGATAATAACATAACCTTCACCCACCTAAATGAAAATAATATACTTCCTCTTATGATAAAGAGTATCATTTTCATCAGCTTTTGTCAATAACTTATCATGTAATTTTGCAGGAGCTCATGCTCCCCATATGCTTTGACAAAAGCAGTACCGCTTATCGATGTTTATAGGAGGCAATTCTATTGTACTAAAAGCCCTCAAGAGCTTCCAAAGCTTTTAGTGTGCTGTCCATATTCCCCCCTAAGCGCCATAGGGAGAATTTTTTATGCTTTTTATTTCTTAATAGCTTTATCCACTCTGTCAAGGTTACCTCGTCAGCAAACCAAACCTCATGCTGAACATTGTCACTGTCAACATAATTGAATACCATGCTATGGCTTTCCTTATCTCGGGTAGCCTCCGCATCGTATAGCTGCATTAATTCCACCGCCTTCTCCTCCGTTACAGCCCTTACATTGCCTTTGTCGTCCCATTCAAAGCCGCCTGTAGCCAGCGCAAAATTCACTTCCCCCGGCAACATCCTCATCCTTTCCGAAAGTCCCTTTAGAAATTCAATATCTGCCTTTGGCCCTGGACCACTATGGGTGCCATATAGATTGTAGCACATCACAACATACTCCGGCCCCTCTGGAAAGTCCAGCTTATCTACTGGAGCTGAGGGCTCTAGTATTACCCGCATTTTGAGCCTATTGTCACTGGCCTTAGCATATAGCTCAGACACAAAGTCTAAAAAAAAGCCCCAAAGGTCTTCATCCTTTTTTATGCCTTCATAATCTATTTCTATACCATCATACCGATTTTCCTGTGTTAATCTGATCAACTCATCAATATGCTGGACTCTGCTTTTTTTATCGGCCAATAGCTGATACAGCAGTTCTTTATCCTTTAAGGCTGAGGTGCCATCGCTATTTATTTTGTCGTTAACAACTGACAGATAATGCAATATCGCCTTATTTTTAAGTGTATTTCGTGACGATGAAAGTAAAGTGCTGATATGTTCTGGGATAAAAACCGTGTTATCGGGATTAAAGTAGGCGGCAAAATATGAAATATTAGCGATATGCTCACTAATATAGCGTATTTCATTGGCGGCCGCCTCCACATCCCAGTAGACTCCCCATACCGTCAGATTTATTTCCTTGTCAATTACTTCCTGCTCCTTCAATGTATCAGGATCTACCTGTGAACAGGATGCCATCACCAGGGATAGGATAATTAAATAAATGATGTTATATTTCTTCATACACACCTCAACCCTTTTATTATAAATTCTTTATAAACCAATTCAGTACTTTTTGCCATAGCTGCTTTGCATTGTATATGGCCTTCTCCATTCCTGTCAACCTATTGGTATACAAGATTTCATTCCTTTGCTGTGATAAATCCGTTATCGTCAAAGCCTTAAATACACCATCATAAACGGAATCTGCTAAATTTCTCTGACTATAGCCCATATCATTGTAGGCAGCCTCCAAGGCCACATAGCCAGTACCTAAAACCGATACCTTCATATCCTGAAAAACTACTTTTTTATCAATGCTAAGAGATAGGCGGTCTTCCTTCAGACTTATTTCCATTAGACGACTTCCCTTTTCGCGGATATCGGTTCTTGGTATATATTTTGCTTCATCCACCCCAAGACCCTCAGCCTGTGCCTTCTTTTTTTCCTCCAATAGACTATTCAACGCCTTTAGCTGAGACATATCCTCTGTATATTTTATCTTTGCCTCTAAATATCTGATTTCTGACGCTATTCTATTTTCCCCCATAGTTTGGTGGTCAATACCATCGTGAGTATTTAGGTCAAGTGTAAAAAGCGTTGTGCTTTCATTGTCTTTGCCCTCAATTACATGTAAGGCATCGTCAACAAGCTCAATACAAATGAAATTCTTAAAATTCTCATCGGATCTTAAATACAGCCTCTGACTACCTATTTTATTGCCCTCTAGGTTAAGAGATAATGCGATGTCCTTATAATCACGACTATCCTTCAGCTGTATTAAGCCCTTATCTCTGGGTAATGCCGTTAGGATAATCCTATCCTCAATGAATTCTGATTCACCCAATATCGTATTCCAATCACCCTTTTTATGCTCATCGCCGGAGACAAAGGCCACCTCCTGCTGGGTATCCTCCCATATTCGCATCAGCAAGTGGTTGGTAGACCAATAGGCCTGCGGCTGTATTCTGGTCAAATCGTAAATTGAGGCAGCTAGGTGGTTTCTGCTGTAGCCCTCTCTATTAAAATTCATATCAAATAGCCGAGATATATTCTCTTCATTAACCGCACTGGCTCTATTATTTGTTCCAAAGGCCCCTGTATTGGAGTGCATTAGAACATACATCCCCGGTACATAGCCAATAGCCTTTGAATAGCCCTTTTCCATCAGACTATAATCCTTGGTAATTCTATCCCTCATTTCCTCGTAGGTCTCCATAGGAATACCATATTCATCTCTTATGAAATCCATTAAATAATGGTTATAATTTCTGTCTAGATAGGTGCTTACCATTTGAAATTCTTTGGTATTTAATTGACCAAAAAAGTTATTATGTCGATCAAAGGCATTGATATAGGAAAGACGATAACCATTGGTCCCCATCTCCCAGAAGCTATTTTCCTGTAGGGTTTTGATATCGCCTGCATTTAAGAACTTATTGTCCTTATTCTCCAGATTATTGGCATAGCTCAATATACTTGCCTTATAATTATATCTCTCCAGGATTTTTTGTGCAAACACTGCCGTATCCCGTCGTCCATCCTCGAACATTAGAAAAAGTGCTTTTTCCGGCAGCTTTTTACCGTCTTGGTAATATGCCTTTATATCCTCCTGAGTGATGGTAACATAGCCGGATGCCTTTAATGCCTTTATGTGGGCATCTAGCCTTTTACTGCTGATTAGGGTTTCATCCCCTACAATATCGACACCAAAGTAGGATATAGCGATAAAGCCCGTCTCCCGCTGGTGGCCTTCACCTTCAAAGGCTTCATATTTCTTTGGAAAAAACATCGCGGTTAGGATGGCATATAGCCCAAGGAATAGTATCATGCCCTGTAAAATACCTCTTATAAGCTTTTTCTTGTCCTTTTTCTTTGCAGAAAAGCTGTTCTTTCTCATTAAAAGTCATCCTCATCTAGTTTTAGCATTCAAAACCTTATTCCGTCTTCGTTCCTCTTCCTCTACATCCTGTGGCGTCATCCTGGTTCCCCATGTGGTCTTCCAGAAGGTAAACCAAGCCACCGGCATTTGCCATAATAGCACTGTTTCATAATATAATACAAAATATAAACCAAAGAGCCAGGTCGTACTCCTTCTAAGCAGCAGCTGTGTAAAGCAAAGCATAAGGGCCATCATCAAAATCCCCACCAAAAATGTGGTAGGAAATACGCTATACACGATAGGGACATAGACCAGGTTGTACAACACTATGATTGGGGCAAAGACCGGAACAAATAAGCCCATATAAAAGAAGACAGAGCAAAAGGGCTCCTTTTTCCAGATATATTTTGCCGCTATAATGGATTCCCTCAGCCAGGATCTTTTCCAGCGCATTTGCTGCTTTAAAAAGACCTTATGTTTATTGGGTACCACGGTAGAGCAAATAGCAGTATCTTGATAGCCTGTTCTATGGGCCTTTAATACAAAATTGGTCAAGCTTCTATCGTCGCCAAAGGTTGCCCTCTGCCCTAAAAATTCCTGATTTAACCAAGCTTCCATATTGGATAAGACAATATCCCTTCGATAGCAGGATAATGGCCCGGAAAGACAGGTCACCGCGTCAAAGTAAGCCTCCGCCGCCTTCATAATACGAAAGGCAATATAATACCTTACCGACTGCATCTTAGTTAAAGCATTGGTGTAGGTATTGGCAACATCTGTCCGCCCTGAAACGCCTCCCATTTTAGGGTCCTGGAAGGGCTGTACCAGGTTCCTTATGGCAAAGGCATCCAGAAAGCTATCAGAATCGACAAATACCACCAGCTCATGCTTTGCCAGCTTAACCCCCTCCGCCAGGGCATCTCTTTTTCCCTTATTGACCGGCTGAAAGAAATAGCTTACCCTCTCCTTTGTTTTGAAACGCTCCGCCTCCTGATGCAGTCGCTCTACTGTTTGCTGTATCATCTCACGGGAGCTATCGGTGGAGCAATCATCTACAACGATAACCTGCAATTTATCTATAGGATAATCCTGATTAATACAGCTGACTATGGTTCGTTCAATCCATTCCTCTTCATTAAAGCAGGGGATGATGATACTGACCCCAGGTGTAAAATCTGGATTAATCGCAATCGGCCTATAGAAGGCACCGAAAAAATATCGACTCAGCAGGAAGACCGCTGCTATAATACTGTAGAGATATAGGGTTTTATTAAAATTAAAATAGATGACGCTTTCACTTCTCATTAGTATGATAAAGGCTGTAACTAAAAATAGAAAGCTGCTGGCAATCATCAGCATATAGTTTCCCCTATGCTTATTGGCATATTGGGCTAGGGTTTCATCAAAGGCAAAGCCGCAGAGATAAGAGCCGTCCTCAACCGCCTGTAGCCGTACAAGTTTGGCCTTTATCTTAACCTTCATTTCATAGCCCTCCGGCATAGTACCGGCCTTTATTTCAAAGCTTAGCTTAACTTCCTCAGCCGTCTTTAACCGCTGAAGCTCCTCATCAGATATTCTAAGCAATATACCTGAGGAAGAAATATCAACAGCTTTACTGCTTAAGGAGGCCCTTTTCCCATTGGAAAGCTTGCAAATTACATTCACATCATAATCGATCCTATATCTCTGGCCTGTTTCCTTTATTTTAATTGCCTCTTCCAGTCTTATACTACCTTTATCATCAATAATATCCTTACCTCTTCGGTCGACGTTTGCCCGAATACCCTCTGTGTCAGGGACACTTGATAGTATACGTCTGTCCCTTTTCATATCCAGAATGATATCCTTAGGCTCTTCATCTCTATTATTTTTTATTATTTTATCCGTTAGCTTTTTAATGAATGTCATAATAATGTCTCCTGACAAAGTAGTTTTCAATCTGATGCAATCCAGTTAGCTTATATTAATTGGTCTTCGATGGATTTTTGTAATCATGATCTAAATAAGTGCTTAATTTTTCAAATCTATAGCCCTGAGCCATATAATAAGGAATGACGATATCCAAGGCCTCTGGTGTATATTGGCTTTCATCGGTTAGATGCAACACCACGATACTGCCGGCCTCGATTCTTCTGATATCACTCTCAGGGGTCTCTGGAGTTACCATGCTATCCCTATCTGCAGTATTTATGCCGTCTATTAGGGTGCTTACTAAGAAATCCAAGCTGGGTGCCATATAATCCTTGGTACTGAAATCACCGTTTACGATATGGCTGTAGCCCATATCAAAAATAGATTCAAGTGCTAGCCTGCTTACAGCTAAGGTTGGTGGCCTAAATAAAAGCTTAAGCTCTGGCAAATCTCCAACATATCTCATCATTTCCTCATGGGCTGTCAAAATATCCTTAATTATAAAATCCCTATCGCTTTCATCATTAATATTGATCTGCTTGTGGGAGAAGGTATGGTTACCGATATCATGGCCCTTTAAGGCTATGGCCCTCAATAGGTTTGGATTCGGCATATCGCTGTCATGTGAAAGCTTGTCATTTCCTACCCTGATAAAAAAGCTGGCCTTTGCATCATATTTATCCAGTACCGCCAATACTTTGTTGATCATAATATCAGAGCCCCAATCATCGAAGGTAAGAAATATCACCTTCTCGCCATTGGTATCAATTTTGCCGGATTTATCAATATCTTCAATTTCCTCAGGGGTAAAGCCCTTCAAAGTCTCCTCTGTACCAATGTCTGGATTGCCAATATATCTTTCCATGATCAGCCTATCCAAAGCAGCCTTGCTTAAGCCATAGGTTTCTCTTATATTGTCGCTGTCTACGCCTCTTGGTGTCGGCGAATAGACTAGGGGATTGGTAATCAGCGTGTCTACAGCTACAATATCATAGCCGGTGGGCTTAATAAACCGCTCAGCTGTCTTCAATACCAGTGCCTCAATGGTTTCTTCCTTCAGATAATCCAGTCTAAAGTAAACAATGTCGCCCCTATGAAGGGCAATGACATTTTGATAATATTCATTTAAAATAGTTGAAACGTCAGTATCCTTAAACCTGCTTAATATTGAATTTCTATTATACATAATCACATTGTCATATCCCAATGCGGAAGCCGCCTCTAAGACGAAGCCATTTGAATCGGCGTATAAGGGCATATAATACTTATTACTATCACTATAGGCCTCCTTAAGAAAGTTCTTTAGCATAGCTTCACCAGCCTCTATCTCGTAGGAAATTTCCTCATAGCTCAGTTGGCTAGGATTCTTAGTGTTCATACCTAAACCACCATTTCCTAAGGTGTGACCGCTGTCAACTATATTTTGAATCGTGTCCGGATACAGCATGATTTCCTTTCCAGTTACAAAAAAGGTGGCTTTGCCATCTATTTCCTCTAAAACCCTTAGAATATTATTAACTGTATGGCCATCGCTGACACCTCTAAATACATAGGCCACAGCCGGCTGAGTCGTGTATAGGCTGCTGATAAGCCTCGCCCTTTCACCTTGATTTTGCTGTCTTAGCTTCTGATAATCCGTCCATTTTACCGTTTGATTACCCGGTCTGCTTCCCCCCTTACTGTCGGGAATAGGGGTATTATCCGTCTCCACTAAATAAGCATTTTCATCGTGATAATTAGGCAGGTCCTTAACTAGCGCAGCGCTAAAGCTGTCTTCCTCAAGGGCCTTCAGCACCCATTCCACCACCTGTAGCAGCTGTTCCTCTTCACTTTTGACTACATTCTCAACAGGCTTCTCATTGTCTACTATTGTAGGTCCTTTATCTATTGCGGGCTTTTCCTCCTGTTTGACAGCCTCAAACTCCGACGCATCTAAATATCCGGTCAATTTAATGGATATAATGCTGCCTTTCTTGATTCTACTGATATAGCCCCGAGCCATTTCATATGAGGAAAAGCTCTTATAATTCAGTAAATATGAAGGGTCCACCACGCTGCTAATACCAGCAGCCCCTGCTGCCTTTAAGACATCGTTAGTATACTGGGTTGAATTGGCCTTTAAAACCTCAGGGGTAGCCCCTGTGATTGCCTTTAAAACAACACCTGCACGGGAAAAATCCTCCGTCAGCTGGGAGGCATCCAATGCCGCCATATTTCTACTGCCCTTTAGGGTATAGTTTCCGATCTGATGCCCTTCAGACAATATGCGTTTCACCAGCGCAGTGTTTTCTGCTGCCTTTATACCCGGCACAAAAAAGGTGGCCTTCGTTGTATATTGCTTCAGTAGCGCTAAAATCTCCTCCACCACCCATGCCTCAGCAAGATCATCAAAGGTAATGGACACTATTTTTTCTTTGGTAGCAATCTCATTAATTATAGTCGCATGACTGCTATTATTTAAATTGCTTAAGGCTTTTTGTACCGCTGCCCTTGTGTCATATTTCAGTTCTATATCATTATCAGTAGGATTAAATATCTCCTTATTGACTGCAAGGTTTTTTATAGCAAGGCCTAAAGCTGAAATTACTAATACTATAGCCAAAAGATATACGACTTTTCTATATGCAAAATTTATTTTCATACATACCTCCTAGCTATAGACTCCAATAGTTGTATCTGTTATCCTGAAACGCCTGCTTATTAAAGATATGTCTTAAATCCATAATGATTTTTTCTTCATTGGGGATATTCTTATACATTGCATCGATCTCCTGGAAGGAGAGATCTTTAAACTCGTTATGACCAACTGCGAATACAACGCAATCGGCATCCGTTACCGCTGACATATCCGTCAGTTCTTTGCCGTATATTTTAGCTGCCTCCTCTTTATTAGCCTGTGGATCAACCAAAACCGGCTCAATTTCGTATTCCTTTAAAAGCTTGACGACATTTTCTATTTTAGAATTTCTTAAATCATTGCAGTTTTCTTTAAAGGTAATCCCAAAGATTACAATTTTAGCATCTTTTACCCGCTTACCTGTAACTATTAATTTTTTTATTAAATTCTCCACTACAAAGCTGGGCATATTGTCATTTATTTGCCTGCCTGAAAGTATGATTTGAGAGTGATATCCCAGCTTTTCAGCCTTGTATATGAAATAGTAGGGATCAACCCCGATGCAATGTCCCCCCACCAGTCCAGGGTAAAAGCCCAGGGCATTCCATTTCGTATTCATGGCCTCAACTACCTCAAAGGTGTCTATATGCATCCTATTAAATACCATAGAAAGCTCATTCATAAAGGCGATATTAATATCCCTTTGACTATTCTCAACCACCTTAGTCGCCTCGGCAACCTTTATTGTGCTTACCCGATGAACCCCTGCCTCAATAATAAGCTCATATATTTTAGCCACCTCTTCCAAGGCTTCCTCATCTATTGCCGCAACAACCTTTTTGATATTTTCTAATCTATGAACCCTGTCACCGGGATTAATTCTTTCCGGTGAGTAGCCCACCTTGAAATCTATTTCACATTTTAATCCTGAATGCTCCTCCAATATGGGTATGCAAATATCCTCAGTGACACCAGGGTAAACTGTTGATTCATATACAACCACAGCCCCTTCCGTTAGGTTTTTACCCACCAATTGACTAGCTTCAATAATCGGAGATAAATCCGGTGTTTTGTCAGCATTAATAGGGGTCGGTACTGTAATGATGATAAATTTAGCTTCTTTTATCCTATTAGGATTGTCAGTAAATTGAAGTGTTGTCCCTTTAAGCGCTTCATCTCCCACTTCTTTGGTAACATCTATGCCGTTTTTGTAGCATTTTATCTTGTCAGTATTGATATCAAACCCGATTACCGCTGCCCTTTTAGCAAAGGAAACCGCAAGGGGAAGTCCAACATATCCCAAGCCGATAACAGCTATTTTTTCTTTATGATTGATAATTCCGTCAAAAAGCTTCATTCTAGTCAAGACTCCCTTCTGAGCACTGTTGTATTTGAAAGATAAGCTCTATTTCCCACTCTGCTGCTACTCTATTGTTTCTTCCAGGTTTCATTATTCCATCGATACATTTAAACTTTATTATATATCAAAAAAGAACTTTTCGTCACATCCTATTTATGCCGTCATACCTATTCCTTTCCAATTGCCAGTAGTTCTTCTGCATTGCAATCATAATTAATAATGATACCAGAGAACTGTCGAAATTTGTATAGAATTTTTTTAAAATTGCATGAATTTTGTCGAAAAAGAAAAACACCCCTTAAAGGTGCTTTAAATCTAATTTTGTAAGGCTCTATCTATTATTCCAACACGTCATATAAGCCACCATATATGGCATTAAGTAATGCATCGTCAATGTCTATTTTCCAATCCCCCTGTATTCTGGTAAGCTTAATTTCCACAGTATGTCTTTTCCTATCAGTGGCGTTCTTCATCTTATCTAAAAGTATTTTTTCAGCTTGCTTTGCTATTGCTGCCTCATTGATTTGCTTGTCAGAAAAAGCACTTGTCAACACAGCCTCAAGCCCCTCTACAACATAATCTGCAACTACAACTTTCATATCAATATTTGTTATTTCTGTTTTTACCACAGCAGTATTTCCTTTTATTTCAGATGAGAGTGTTTTAAACACGATATTTTTATATAAGATATCACGCATTTCTTTACCTTCCAACAATAAATCCTCTTCCTCAGTCCTAACATTTTCTTCCCCAAAGTATTGTACCATTGTCGACCTATCGGCATTTTTCATTGCATTTAATGCAGTTGTAACAGCCTCCTCTGGCGTTTCAAGCCCTTCCCCACATCCTGTAAGCATAATCACTATGCATAGTAAAACAAAGCTTAAGCCAAATAATCTTTTCACATTATCCCCCCCATTTAACATTACCTTAATTTTACAATACAAATCATTAGTCTTCAATGGATTTCTACGAGAAATAAGATGCTCTGAAAAGCATATTGCAGAAAAATAACTTGCTTGACATCTGACCCGCCTTCATCTTATTAGGATACTTCAAAAGTATTTCTTTCTTGAATTAACCAACAATCTGAACCAGCCAATAATAAGCATGGGCGAATCAGTTTAATAGATGAATTCCATACATAATAGCGATTGGTGGCGGACTCTATAAAATTTATTTTTCTATTTATACCAATCTATTACTTAAATTTATCGCCGAAATATAGTAAAATCAATATAGACTAATAGATGACAAGGGGATGTAATCATATTGAAAAAATATTTAAGCTATTTACCGGGATTTATTGTATCCATTACAATTGCATTAATTGCAAAGCTAGTCGTTGATTTTTTACCAATTCATCTGATAAGTGCTTCTGTGGTTGCCCTATTTATCGGTATCATTATTAACACAATAAGAAAGCCCGATAACATGTTGGCACCTGGAATTAAATTTACTTCCAAGAAAGTATTGAAGTTTGCCATCATTCTTCTGGGCGCAAGCTTAAATATTACTACAATTCTGCATGTGGGAAGCGTCTCGCTTATTGTAATGATTTTTACCCTCTTAACCTGCTTTGGTGGCGGTTACTTTATTGGGAAGGCCCTGAAGCTGAACTGGAAGCTGTCAAGCCTGATTTCAGCAGGAACAGGGATATGTGGCGGCTCTGCCATTGCAGCAATAGCTCCTGTGATTGAGGCCGACGATACGGATATGGCCTACGCTATGTCAGCAACCTTTATATTTGACATGGCAATGATCCTGCTTTTCCCTATTATGGGGCATGCATTGGGCCTTTCCGACGCTGCATACGGATTGTGGGCAGGAACAGCAGTGAATGATACATCCAGTGTTGTAGCAGCTGGATATGCCTTCAGTGAAGCAGCCGGCGATTTTGCGGTTATGGTTAAATTAACCAGGACTCTGGCGATTATTCCTACTGTTTTAGTGTTTGCATTGATAAGCCTCAGAATTAAAAAGAAAGCACTGGCAACTAGTGTCGAAACTGACAAGGAGACTAAGCCGAATATTATGTCCTTATTTCCTTGGTTTATTTTGGGGTTTGTTGGGATGGCACTTATAAATAGCTTTGGGATAATCCCAACACATATTTCTGCTATGCTGAAAGAGCTTAGTAGATTTCTCATGGTGGCTGCCCTTGCTGCAATAGGTCTAAACACCAGCTTCAAAGATATAAAAAAATCTGGGATTACACCAATGCTTCATGGGTTCATCATATCTGCTCTAGTTGTAATTGTTGCAATTTCAGTGATTTGGTTTGAACAATTTCTTGGTTTGCTTTAATAGTAAAATCAAGGATTTTTAGGACTTGACCCACGAGTTAAAAGGGCCAAAATAAAACGTCAAGCTGTATTTAGCTTGACGTTGAGATTAACTAAAAGGTAATTATCCAAGGTAACCGTCTCTTGACGGTTTTTATTTTTAGTAAATATATAGCTTTTTTATTTTCTATGATCTATTGAACTGTAATTTTATTTCTCCTTCACCGCTATTTTCGATACTGTTAAAAATTAGAGTCCATTCTCCAACTATTTTTTCAAATTCATTAATTTCTTTAATCGATTGTTCTGAAGTAGCTTTCCCATCCCATCTTATGTCTCCATTGGGGTCCTTCAGCTCAAACTCAACCTCGCCTTTTGTAAGTGTCAAATTTATTTCTAATTTCATTCCATTAAAATCGTCTTCAACAGTATAACTATAGGTATCAGTCACTCTCTGACCTTCTTTAATCGTATAGTGTGCTGAGCTTTGATTTCTTACAATACATCCCGTCATCCCAAAAATTAAGCTTAACATAATTATGAGTATCGAAATCCTTCTTTTCATTTTGTCTTATCCCCCTAAATGTTTTAATTCAGTGTTGCCCATCAATCATATTTATATAACAAGAAAATTATACCACATTTTACATTCATTTTCTAATTTTCCTACCGTATTATTCAGTTAAAGCTGAAGTCATAGGAGACCAAGTTTAATTGGTTTTTGAAAAGGTCCTGCCGCATCCGAAAAAGCTACCATTAGACTAACAATATATGCTTAGTCTTTTGAAGGGATGGGAATCTCTAAAAAATCAAAAACAAAAAAACACCAATGTATAAAACATTGGCATTTCAACGCATTGGCGCGCCATGAGGGATTCGAACCCCCGACCTTCAGATTCGAAGTCTGCAACTCTATCCAGCTGAGCTAATGGCGCATATTTAAAATTAGATAAAAAAAATGGCGTGCCCACAGGGATTCGAACCCCGGACACTCGCCTTAGAAGGGCGATGCTCTATCCAGCTGAGCTATGGGCACAAATTGGAGCGGAAGACGGGACTCGAACCCGCGACCCTCGCCTTGGCAAGGCGATGCTCTACCACTGAGCCACTTCCGCTTATAATGTTTTAAATGCATGGTGCGGACGAAGGGATTCGAACCCCCACGGTTTCCCGCTAGAACCTGAATCTAGTGCGTCTGCCAGTTCCGCCACGTCCGCATAAGTTAATGGCTGGGATAGAAGGACTCGAACCTTCGGATGACGGAGTCAAAGTCCGTTGCCTTACCGACTTGGCTATATCCCAATATTTTTGGATAATGCATAGCCAATAAGCTCCCTACTATTCATTATCTACCACTCATAAAATATTGTCAATCTATAAGTTTATTGGGGTGGATGATGGGATTCGAACCCACGAGTGCAGGAGCCACAATCCTGTGTCTTAACCACTTGACTACACCCACCATACATATGGCGTACCCACAGGGATTCGAACCCCGGACACTCGCCTTAGAAGGGCGATGCTCTATCCAGCTGAGCTATGGGTACTTGTTTGTTTTTTGAACGCTAGATTATAATAACACTTCCATGAGATTATGTCAAGCCCTTAAATTTGACAACTTTTTCTTTATTTTGTTTTTTTATATCATCATCAGCTGTTCAAAGAACAAGAAGAATATTGTATAGGATTGTCACCAAATCCTTTAATTATTCACGTGCTATAAAATTGTTGCCCTGATCTGCCCTATGGTAATCCATCGTTGGATGAAGTCTATTCTAAAGTAATATGCTTTACAAGCATTGTCTTACCAAACTCGATGATTCCGCAGCTTCTTTTGGAGCCGCCTCTTGGGAAGCTGGTACTGCCGGGGTTAAATAAAATCATATCATTTTCTACGATATACAAAGGCACATGCGTATGGCCGAAAACCACAATATCTGCCTCCTCCTCCTGCCCCTTATAATAGATTCCGTTTAAGCTATATTTTACATTGTACTGGTGTCCATGACATAATAAAATGCGTTTGCCGCCAAAGCTTTTTATAACCTCTGTTGCCCCTGTCCAATCACAATTACCCCGTACCCCTAGTACTTTAATCCCATAGCTTTGAAGGATATAACCTATGTCGTCGTGATGATCTCCCGTATGTAATATATAATCCACATCAGTGAAATGCTTCATTGCAGCAGCTATGCCTGCTTGATTTCCATGGGTGTCGCCTAATATGCCAATCTTCATATGCTTCACACCCCAAGCCTGTCCTTCAAAGCTATCTTCAGCTTTTCCAAGGCCACTGCCCTATGGCTAATCTTATTCTTAGCCTCTGAGCCCAGTTCCGCGAAGGTTCTGTCCAACTGTGGCACAATAAATAATGGATCATATCCAAAGCCCGTTGTGCCCTCTGGCTGGTAGCCTATCCGCCCAGGGCATTCTCCCCTAACGGTTAAAGCTTCACCATCAGGGAAAACTGCAGCTATTGCACAAACAAAACGAGCGTTTCTTTTCTCCTCTGGTACATCCTTTAATAAGCTTAAGAGCTTTTGATTATTTGCCTCATCATCGGCCTCCTCTCCCGCAAAGCGAGCGGAGTAGATACCCGGACGGTTGTCAATTGCTTCAACCTCCAGTCCTGAATCGTCGGCTATAGACAGCAGTCCTGTCTTTTCCATTACTGTTTTTGCCTTTATAATGGCATTCTCCTCAAAGCTATTGCCATCTTCAATTATCTCCAAGCCCTCTAGTCCTACTGCCCCCATGGAAAGCACTTCCATATTATAATCCACCAGCATTTGACCTATTTCTTCCAGCTTATGCTTGTTGTTGGTGGCAATTACAGCCTTTAACATCCTTTATCACCCTTTATCCTTTTATTGTACATTATTTCCCTACAAGCTCTGCAATTTCTCCAAGGCTTTCTCGCTGCTGCTTCAAAAGCTCTTGATTCCCTAATTCCCCTAATCTCAGCAGCTCCATCAAATCGTCTCTGGTAAATGGCGCTTCTTCACCTGTGCCCTGTACCTCAATAAATTCCTTCTTATCTGTCATAACTATGTTCATATCCACTTTAGCGGTAGAATCCTCTTGGTAGCATAAATCTAGCATTGGGTGCCCTTCGACTATCCCTACACTTATGGCAGAGACATAGCTTCTAATGGGCAGCTTATCAATTGCGCCGTTAAGCTTCAACTGATGCATTGCGTCCACTAGTGCAACGAAGGCACCGGTAATTGAAGCCGTCCTTGTCCCTCCATCCGCTTGAATCACATCGCAATCTATCCAAATGGTTCTCTCTCCTATGGCATCGAGGTCAACCACTGATCGGAGGGCCCTACCGATAAGGCGCTGTATCTCCTGAGTTCTGCCCTCTACTTTGCCTCTACTGGACTCTCTTACCTTTCTTACCATAGTGGAGCCCGGCAGCATTGAATATTCAGCTGTAATCCAGCCTTTTCCTGTATTCTTAAGGAAGGGTGGCACACGATCCTCAACCGCAGCGGTACATATCACCTTTGTATCCCCCATTTCAATTAAAACCGAACCCTGAGGATGCTTAGTGTAATTTCTAGTTATTCTGATAGGTCTTATTTCATCGTAGCTTCTTCCATCTATTCTTTCCACCATACCGCTTCCCTTCTATGTAAAATTTAAATTGATAGAAATATTCACCTGAAAAAATCTCATATTACTTGAAGGTGCATACCTATTTTAGTTTATCCAAATCATAAGCTTGTCGTCCAATGTCCGTGGCTAATGGCATTTAAATTCAATGCATTAACCCAAAGGAAACTAAGCAAAGCTTCTGGCTTGAATAAACATACAGCTCATATTTATTATGTCATTGCTTCACCTATGTATTGTATCATACTTTTCTGCCAATGTTTTATATTTTTAGGGCTAAATCTATCTTTTACAACATTGTGTTGCTTCATACATCATAAGGGCAACTGCTTAAACAACCGCAAAACAAAAGGGGTTAATTTCACCCCTTAATAATGATTTGAAAATACCGGTAGATTAAGCTTTACATCTCTATGAAGATCAATTTCCTTCCCTTTTGAAAGCAGCCTTACCTGGCTAATGGTGGGTTCTACTTCCTTTAGTGTCAGACCGATTTCATACACCAATGATTGCTGATGACGTAGATTTTCAGGGATTCTAGTAATCTCCTCGCTAAATTCTATATAGGCTATACCATCCTTAACATAAACATCATTGACAGTCACGCCATCCGGCAGCTCGCTATAAAAGTCAGTTCCCTCAGGCGCCCCCTCCAATAGCAAATTTAAAACTGACTTTACATCTGCCTTAAGGGATGTCAAGCCCTTTGTAACCGGTACAAAGAAACTATCCTCACCATTATAGGAGGTCTTATAATATACCACCACTGGGATGGTGTCGTTGCTTAAGGCCTGTGTAAGATTAATATGCTCTCTAGCCATTGGTGCGTTCACCTTAGTACCGAATTTCAGCTTACTGGTAACCTTTCCGTTCACTAATATCTGCACCTTGTCAATTGCCTCAAACTCAGTAAGGGTATAAACAATGGATTTTACCATTGCCTGTTCTTCAGCCTCTGAGCCACAGGTTAATAGCTTATCGTTAAAATCCACCTTGCTTAAGCCTTCATTTATTGACATTCCCAGCACGTCCGTGCCATTGGGTAATGTTGGCATTAACCCAACAGTCTGCAGATCCTCTCGAATCTCAGGATTATCCACTAGCTCCTTCAGAGCTGCCTTAGCAATGCCTTCCTCCCAGGGTATCTTCTTCATTAGAGGAATCAATATGCCCTTATCATCTCTATAATATAGAAGTGTTTCTCTTAAGTTCTCTTCTTTTTCTTCTAATCCATTTTCAAGAATCAAGCTCACATCATCAGCGTCTTGATCCCTCCCCACCAGTTTATTTAAGGGATTTTGACAAGCAGTAAGCAATACAAGACTGCATATCAAAAGAAGAACACCTAAACGACGATATTTTCTCATTATTCGTCCCCCCAAATATAAAATCATTAATTAATAACATTTATATTAGCCGAAGGACGAAACTATGCTATTTCTTTTTACCGGCCGAAAAATACCCTCCTCTTATGGATCTGGTATCCATTACAGTTATAAAAGCATTTTTATCATGCTGATCGATGATTTGGTATAGAGCTTGTAAATCCTTTCGTTTAAGCGTAATATTCAACAGATGCCGTATGCCTTGTCTACCATAGCCCTCGATTACCGTAACACCAAAGCCCTTGTCCCTTAGAATGCCCACCAGCTTCATGACCTCATGATCTGAAATTACTTGAGCTACAATATTCCCCAACGCCAGCTTCTCCTCCAAAAATACCCCCATGAAATTTCCTGTTGCAAAGCCTGAGGCATAAACTAATATATTAATCGGATTATCTAATCCGCTTAAAACCTTGCCAATTGCCATGACATAAATACTGACCTCAAAAAAACCAATTAATGCTGCAATAAAGCGTTTACCCCTAACCACCATAATCATTCTTATCGTTGCCATACTTACATCCGTCAACCGTGCAAAAAATATAAACAAATAACCCAGTATAAGCTCCATAATATGCCTCCTATAGATTTTTCTCTGCCTATATTTTAATTATACTACTGACATCTGAAATTAAACAGATATACATATTAATAAAACAGCTGTATTAGATAACAAATTGTTAATATTTCTGCAAAAGAAAGAGGCCAGCCAAGAGACTGGTCCTCATATTATTTATCTAGCACTTCATCATAATATTTCAATATGGATTGGTAGATGGACTGAGCTACCTTTGTACGGTATTCTGCAGTAGCAAGCTTGTCCTCCTCCTCCTTGTTGGTCAAGAAGCCCATTTCTACTAAGACTGCCGGCATTTTAGTCTCTCTGATAACATAAAGCTTATCCCTTGCTACAATGCCCCTACTGTGGGCTCCTAGGAAACTGGTCATTTCAGCCTGAAAAATCTGAGCGAGCTTTTTATTGTCTCTGTTATCATTAGGATCCAGCTCACTTGGATAATAGAGATTTTCTATACCATGTATACTGGAGCTGGTGGTAGCATTGGCGTGGATACTTACAAATAGATCCGCATTCATTTCATTTGCTGTAGCTGCCCTATCCTGTAATGAAATCAATACATCGGTGGACCTAGTCATATAGGTTCTAAAGCCTGCATCCGACAGCATTTGATTGACTTGCTTAGCCACATCCAGTACAATGTCTGCCTCCTTCATCTTTCTAATGGTGGATATCGCACCGGGGTCGCTTCCGCCATGTCCAGGGTCCAGTACAACCAAAATATTTCTGTATTTATTTTTGTTCACCAGCTCTATAATCAAAGTTTTTACCTTTGTCCCCGTCAGCACCTTATATTCAACCTCGTCCACCAGTTCAACATCTACAAGTATGTTGGTAGAGTCGGTTAGGTCGTTCACCTTAATGCTCTTAACCAGATGATCATTTAATTGTAAATCCTTAAATTCTGGCTTGTAGCTGCTTTTAGGTATAATAACTCTAAACTTATTACCCTCGAGAGCCTTAATCTCATAATTGGTAGTGGCCTCACTTATAAACATGAGATTAGACACTGAACTCGATACAGGCTGATACTTAAGCTTTTCATAGGGCTTACCCGCTACATGGACTATAAGCCTGTTGTTTTCTACTTCTATATGATAATCCTCATACTTGTCCTTAGGCTGTAGGTCGATGACCACACGGACTATTTTATCCTCTGGATTATAGCTACTGTCGGGAGTATATTGTGATACCCTTACGGATTTTACCATATTGCTGTTGAAATCCTGACGATAGCCGCCATCCTTTTGATTGATTAAGGCATCCTTAATATCAACCACGATTCTTTCTGGGTTAGTTAGCTTAAAATGATTGTAGCTGGTAATATTGTCACCCTCAATGGCTATAATCTCCTTTGCATTGCTAACCTCTCTTTTTACGGAGTTTACATAGTTAACAAAGCTTATAACCAGCTCGCCTGTACTGTCGTCGTAGCGCACCTGATGCTGCATGCCGCTCTTTAGCTGCAGCACAACCCTCGTCACAAAGGGATTGTTGTTAAATTGTGATACCCTTAGCTCGCTTAAGAAGCTGCTGCTATTAAATTGCATTGTGTATACATTATTTTGTATATTTGATTTATTATCCAGGTCAAAAAGGGTATTTTTAATATCCAATACGATTCTTTCGGGATTAACCAGCTTAATTTCGTCGTATTCCACCTTTTCAGTGGTCTTGATTCTAATTTCAGGCAGATCCTTATCGGTATTAATATTTATTGCTTTAACCGTTGCCTCTACCACTGGCTCCTCCGGCAGCTGCGGCTCCTTCTCCTCCTCTGTCAAAAGAACGGTACGAGTAGCATCATCCCATTCTACCTTAAGTCCAATTTCTTCTGCTATAAAACGAATTGGCACCATTGTTCTGTCATTTATTAGCTTTGCAGGAACGTTGTCTGGAAGGGTTTTCTTAACCCCATTTACAGTAGCCTCAGAACTATTAATTTTTAATGTAATTTCCTTGTCGCCGGTCTTTAAATGAACCTCGTATTTGACGCCATCCCATTCAATCTCAGCATCGATATTCTCCATGATTACTCTTAAGGGTACCAATGTACGGTCATTGTATATCACAGGAGGTACATCTGATTTAATCTGTTGATTATTAAGCTTCAATTGAACAATGTTAAATGTTACTTTTTTTCCGTCCATAGTCATTTGAACAACATTGCCGTTGGCGTTAACCATTAAAACTGAGGCAAATAAAAACTGGATGATTAATACAAGCGCTAATAGCTTTTTCATTACTTGTCCCCCTATGCACTTCCCTGTCTGATCCTTGAATCAAAATAGCCCTCAGACGATTTTCGACTAAAAGCCCAGCACCTTAACAACCTCAACTCTTAGTTCATCGTTGGAGAAATTTTTCCAGAACCGTGTTGTCGCCAGTGCAAGATCACTCAATTTCTCCTACAGCTTTGCCTTAATTTGAAAAAACGCCTAATTGCTGCTACAAACTCTTCAAGCTGTCAAGGCACTAGAAATTCAGAATTGATCTAACTTCTATAATAGTTATATCATTATATAAAAAGTTATGTCAACAAATCTGGAGATTTGTCATAAATATGTAAAATTGACTTCCAATTGTCACATAAAATAGCAAATTTTTATCCTTTACGCGCTTCTAATGATTTCAAAAAAGAAAAGGCAATATCACTGATATAGAGTCAAAAGTGACATTGCTCGCGTTATTATTGTTATATGTTAAACCCTGCCTTATATAGTTCATCCACATCCGGTGGCTGAAGCTCTTCAGCTTCTCCATTAGAAATGATTACTCTTGACGATTCCAGTACCAGCCTTCCTATTTCAGTGGCTGTAATTCCCTCTGCTGCAAGCTGAGTCATCAGCTCTTCCTTTATTTCCTCAGCAGCAGTCATCACCATAACTCCGCTGGAAATCAATCTATAGGGATCTATCTTTACCGCATGACATATATTACGAGTCTCATTCCTTATAGGAATCGCTTCTATGTACACCTCAACACCTAATCCTGAAGCCTCCGCCAGCTCCCAAACAGCCCCCAGTATTCCTCCCTCGGTAGCATCATGCATTGAGCTGACACCTATTTTACCCGCCAGAACCCCCTCCTTAACAACACTGAGGTCATTTGAAAAATCCTTGGCAGAGTCTAATACCGTTTTACCAAGCATTGGCAGCAGCTGATGATAAAAGTCCTTAGCAATAATAGCTGCCCCCTCAAGGCCTGCATGCTTAGTCATAATAACCGCATCTCCTGCTTTACCCCCGCTAGAGGCAATCCATTTTGATTTATGCTGTTTGCCTATGGCAGTTGTACTAATAACAATTTTGTTTACTGCATCGGTGATTTCCGTATGACCACCAATAATCTGGACATTAATGGCTGTTGCAGCTTCATTAGCCTCCGTCATTATCTCCCTTAGCTCCTCCTTGGAGGTGCCCTCAGGCGCTAGTATCGTAAGCATTATCCCCAATGGCTCTACCCCATTGGAGGCTATATCATTGCAGGAAATATGCACCGCCAGTCCTCCGATGCCTTTTGAAGCCCCTGTTATAGGGTCAGTGCTCATTACACAGACGTAATCGCCAAAATCTATAACCGCACAATCCTCACCTACACCTGGTGGTACTAAAACCTCGGGTCGATGCTGTGATATATTTGAAAAGATAATTTCCTTTAGAACCTCTGTAGGCACCTTACCCACCTTCATAGTAAATCCCCCCAACTGACCTTAGCTAATGGTAATTATACCATATTATATGGCTGCCTACAAAAAATCTCTTTCCATTCGTGTGGCTTCAATCTTCTATGGTCTGAGACAATATATAATATTTCAATGTCCTCTGGTGGAATTGGATGAAAAATCAGCACCTCTGCATCATAGCCCCTTTTTAAATCCCTACGTTGCAATAAATTTTCCTCAAAGCTAAGAGAGGTACGCCAATACTTCTCCAAAAGCTTACTGCCTCTATCCTTCAAATAATGCTGTGCCGCCTTAAAGGGTTCTGCCCTGCTCATTATAAAGGGCTCATATAGTTGATTTGCTTTATTTTCATTGGCAACCCAGCACCTTTCCGGCTTAATAGCAACCGACAAAACTACTGTATGAGAGTGAAATTTAGGTCGGCTGCGATAATTCATTGAAGCAAATATTGCTTTACTTCTATCCACCCATGCAGGTATTGTCTCATTTCTATGTTGATTAATCAAATTGTGAAAAGCATAATATTTAGTTTCATAGGTAGCCTTATCATCGAAGGCAATGCCCTTGTTTAAAATGCCTTCCAAATCAGTTATTGAAGCTATATGATAAACTCTTTTTGTCTCCTTGTAATCCGGAAATAGCATACCATCACCCCACTTTATGTTATCTTCTTTTCTACCATTATCATTACCTGACTTTTATCCCTATAAAGGATTGGCGCTGGCTAAGCTTCATTATAATTTTGTTGTCGTCAGTTGCAATATAGCAAGTATTACTTCCCCCTCCGTCACGTTATAAGACTATTTTCCTCAGGGATTAAGCAATTTTTTAAATAACATCAGCTACTAGCAATAATTACAAGGAATTTACATGGAGATTTAATGCAAAATAAATATAGGAGGTGTTTCTGATGATTATACGATGTACTAGTTCATGTCTTTTTGAAAATGACGGTCTATGTACCCTCACCCATGTAACCTCTGTATCCGAGCCCAGTGAAAACAGCTGTGCCTATTACAAGAAAAAGGCGGAGACATGTAAAAAAAATCAGAATCTCCATCTGCAATAGTATTAGTATACCTTAGGGCTTTTAATCCATACAGTAAAAACGGTTTTATAGCTTAAGACTTTACAGCTTAGCTATAGCTTTTTCATTTAATAATATGTTATGATTATTAATGAAATTGCTTTATCAAATCATATCATTTAAAATATTTATGGAACTATAAAGGGGGGGATTCATATGTCAGTTAAGGGTACAAAAACTGAAAAAAATCTTTGGCTTGCCTTTGCTGGAGAATGTCAAACAAGAAGCAAATATCTAAGCTATAGCATTAAAGCTAAAGAGGAAGGTCATGACACAATTGCTGAGGCTTTTTACAACACTGCAAAGGATGAAGATATACATGCCAGTGAGATTTTAGGATATCTGGGTGCCGTCAACAATACTTTAAGCAATTTAAAGCTTTCTGTTCAAAGTGAGTATTACGAGGCTGAAACCCTTTATAGAGAATTCGAGAGGGTAGCACGTGCTGAAGGACTTGAGGATATAGCCACCTTCTTTAATCATCTTTGCGAAAAGGAAGCTCAGCATCAGGCTGAATTTTTAGAGATGGCAAAGGAGTTATCGGGTGAAAAGAAGTAAAACTACAAAAAGCAAAAGTTCCTTTAAAGGAACTTTTTATTTTTATTTATATATCTTTACTTAATCTTTTGAGACCCCATACACCTGATATGCCAAAAACCGCCAAACTGCCTACAAATATAGCTATCGTTTTTATTGCAGTGTCATAAAAGAAGCCCTCTGGCAGCATTTGTATCAATATTTCCTTTGTCGGGTCCAATATCCACAAATCGTTGTCGAAGAAGATGTAGTGAAAGTAATCAAAATACTTTGTAAAATCCGTCTGCATCAAAATAAAAAGAGCCAACAGTAATATGCCATTGACAATGGCAGTGTTCAATAGCATTTTGGCAAAGCCTTTTTTCCATCCCCTATCAAAATAGCACACCAAAACAAGGGATATGATATAGACCGCCAAAGCAAAATTTCTTAGTCTTCTTCCTGCAACGAAGAGATCCTTCACATCTACCATATGCAGCTTTTCTCTTTCACCGTATACCTCCCTCAGCTCACCGTGTACCACTGTCTCAGTATCCAGCTCATCCTTTTTGTCTCGTAAATAATTCATTAGATCCTCAGCAGTATGCCGCAGATTATCCGTGTCCATTCCGGTTGCCTCAACAATGTTGTATTTCTCAAAGGAGGACATATAGTGATTTATATTGAAGGCCACCATCTCAAGGGCTGTTAATAATAAAATCAAGGTCATACTGATTCCCAATATGATATAAAGCAGCTTATAATTCCTCTGTCTCATTTCAATCTCCTTCTTAGCTTAGTTTTTTGCATACCTTAAGTATAATTCATAGTAAATAAATTGCAATAAATTTTTATTAAGTATCACCGTTTTTTGGCCTCCGCCATATGATAAATTAGATAATCGAGGAGGTGAATTAAATGAGTGCTAACACTTCATGCGGTGGTGGTGGAGGTATCGTAAGTCCTTGGGGTAACCAAACTTCTTTACTATTCTTCTTTTTATTGCTGGTAATTATCTTCTGTAGATGCAGTATATTTGGTCCTGACAACAGAGATAGCTTACTATTCTTCTTCTTACTACTCATTATTTTATTCGGGGGAAGATATTTCTTCTACTAAAATGAATAGTAATAGCAAGATATTACCTACAAGACGAAAAGCATGTTGACCCGGTCAACATGCTTTACTTACTTTAGATTTATGAGGTCTATTATAGCAGGCTAAGTATCTCTTCCTTAATCCTTGTGAAGGCTTCACAGGTCAAAGTGCTATTATTCCTTGGCCTCGGCAGCTCTACCTCAAAAATTCGCTTGACTGTGGCAGGCCTCTCAGAAAATACATATATTTTATCCGATAAAAATATCGCCTCATCAATATCGTGGGTTATAAACAATATCGATGCCTGAAGGCTTTCCAGCACCTGCAGCAGCCACTGCTGCATTTTTCTTCGGGTTATAGCATCCAGGCCTCCAAAGGGTTCATCCAGCAGCATTATGTCATTTGAGAACAGGTACGTTCTCAATAACGCTGCCCTCTGTCTCATGCCACCGGATAGCTGTGAAGGGTAGCTTTCCTCGAAGCCCCCCAGGCCAAAGCTGCTAAAATAACCAGCGGCCCTTTTTCTTGCTTCCTTTTTTCCAATACCCTTAAGCAACAGTGGGATGGATACATTATCCAATATGGTTTTCCATGGCAATAGCAAGTCCTTCTGCTGCATATAGCTGACTCTTCCAGTCTTTCCAGTAAAATCCTGCTCCTCAATAAATACGCTTCCTGCGTCTGGAATGCTTAATCCTGAAATAATATTGAAGAGAGAGCTCTTACCGCTGCCACTGGGTCCCAAAATACTTACAAATTCATTATCCTTAAGCTCAATAGACACTTCCTTTAAGGTATGGAGACTACCAAAGCTTTTTTCTATGCCTACTACCTCCAGCTTCTTCATGGCTAATTATTAGGCAAGAACTCATTGGTGAAGGCATCCTTTGCCTCCAGCTCTGCCTCCAGCAGGCCTTTTTCAATCATCCATTGAGCATAGGTTCCCCATATTTCTTCCTTCATTTCTCCCCAACGGGGTGCATCAGCCTTATATTGGTTTGCTAAATATTTCTGACTTGCTATTACTATTTCTTTATCCAGCTCAGGTACTGCCTTAAGCAAATCATCTGCTGCCCCTTCTGGGTTAGTAATTGCAAACTCATATCCCTTAGCAGTAGCCCTTAAAAATTTCTTAGCCAGCTCTGGATTTTCACTCAACAGCTTTTCATTGGCAATGATTACTGGCGTATAATAGTCCAGTGCCGGGTCTACCTCCTGCAATAATATAAAGTTTAAGTCCATGTTCTGCAGCTCTGCAGCAACCCCATCCCAACCGTAGTAAATCCAAGTGAAGTCCACATGCTTGTCTACAGCGGTAAAAAAGTCTGCTGCTCCTATATCCAGCATTTCCAGCTTGCCGAAATCGGCATTGTCCTTCTCCATCAGTGCCTGAAGCATAGCCTCCTCCATAGGGGAGCCCCAGCCGCCGTATTTTTTCCCTTCGAAATCCTTAGGAGATACTATAGCCTTATCCGCAGGTGAAGCAAAGCCTGATGTATTGTGCTGAATTATCGCTGCCACAGCCTTGATAGGCAATGGATTCTTAGTCGTTCTGGCATAGGTGATTTCCTCTTGATAGCTGATGCCAAAATGCCCCTGCCCGGCTGCGATCAAATCGGCACTACCGCCGGAGGAGGGTTGAATAATCTCTACCTCCAGCCCCTCTTCCGCATAATAGCCTCTTTCGCTTGCTACATACATTCCCGTGTGGTTGGTATTTGGAACCCAATCCAGCACAACCGTAATTTTTTCCAGCTTGTCTCCGGCGCCTTCTGGCCCCTCATTTTTTTGTGGTGAGCAGGCCATCAAAGCCCCCACTGTCATCACTATTATTAACATAATACCTATAAACTTCTTCACAGCTATTCCTCCATATTCTTCTGTTTTTGTAATTGCAGCCAGGGCATCATCTTACCCTCTGCTATTTCGATTATTTTAATTAAAGCAATGCTAAGTAAAGATATGATCACAATCGTGGCAAAAACCTTGTCTATGGCGAAGGAGTGTCTGACCCTCATCATATATACCCCCAGTCCGTCCTTTCCCCCTACCCATTCACCAATGATTGCCCCCATGATGCTGTAGGTGCCGGAGATTTTCAGACCCGCAAAAAAATTAGGCATGGCTGCCGGCAGCTTAACAAGCTTATAGCATTGGAATCTAGTGGCTCCCATTGATTTTAGGAGGTTCAGCATTTCCTTATCCACCGACTGAAGACCCTCCAGCAGACTTATGGTTATAGGGAAAAAGCATACTAAAATAACGATCAGTATTTTGGGTAAATAGCCAAAGCCGAACCACATTAAAAATAGTGGTGCAATCACAAGAATCGGTACCGTTTGTGATGTAATCAATATTGAATATAAGGCATTTCTGATTATTATTATACCATCCATTAATATCGCCAGCAGCACCGCCAGTATTATGGATATGACAAAGCCCGTTAGCGCTTCAAACAATGTGATTCTCGTATGCTGCCACAGTACCTGTATATTGCTTATTAAGGTAATGAGTATTTCCGAGGGGGGCGGCAGCATCCTTGCAAGATCGATACTTCTCCTGGAGGCCACTTCCCATAAAAGCAGTATCATTATCATAATACTGCTTGGTATCACCTTACTTGTACTTTCCAATCTTTTCATCAATGGTCACGCCCTCTGGCTTATAGTCTAGCTTAATCATTGACATTACTCTCGTTGCACCTTCATTAATACATATTTCCTGAGCCTTCTTGACGATTTCAAATAGCTGGTCCAATTCTCCCTCTATCGTGGTTTCCATAGGCCCCACCACATAGTATAGGCCTGTTTCCGCAATCATCTTTATCACCTCGTCCACCACCGGGTATATCCTTTCATCAGGAACCCTTGGCAATACCTGTAGACTTAAATTTACCTTCGGCATTGTACATCCTCCTTTAAATGCATTTAAAAAGCCCTTTATCCATTGGAATAAAGGGCAATATTGCAGCTGCTTTTACAAATATCTCCCTCCGCTGGCATTACCCAGATCAGGTTACGGGTCGGAACAAAACAGCCCCCTCTCAGCCAAGTGCACTTAGCTCCCCTTTTATTAACTTCAATCTCATTATATGCCAAAGCCTGTATGACGTCAATGGTTAGATGCTTTTATTTTTCCGTCGCTATAATCGCTTCAAAGGCTTCCTCTGTCAGTATTCGCAAGTTGGTTTTAACGCCGGAGCTAAGGATATCCCTTGCCTTCTCCAGCTTTGACCCCGCCTCTTCACCGGCTATCACAAAGTCTGTGTTTTTACTGACGCTTCCTGCCACCTTAGCTCCCGAGGCTTCTAAAAGTGCCTTGATTTCATTTCTACTGTAATTGGTCAGTGTTCCTGTCACCACAACGGTTTTGCCGCTAAAGGCCCCTTCTTTTCTAACCACTGCCTCATGCTTAGGTGAGACCCCCTCAGCCAACAGCTTGTTTATACTCTCCATTATTTTAGGGTCGTTAAAGAAGTCTATAATGCTCTGGGCCACTATCCCGCCTATATCGGGGATAGCTACTAGCGCTTCATAGTCAGCTGCCTTAATAGCATCGAGGGATTCAAAGCTTTTCGCTAAATCAGTTGCTGTCTTTCTTCCTACATTGGGTATCCCCAGTGCATATACAAAAGCATCCAATCGACAATCCTTGCTCTTTTCTATTGCCTCCAGCAGATTTTGAGCCTTTTTGTCTCCGAAGCGCTCCAGTTTTACTAAATCCTCATACTTCAGCTCATACAGATCATCTATGCCCTTAAGATTCAGCTCCTCAAAAAGCTGCTCTGCCGTCTTCTCACTGAAGCCCTCTATATCCATGGCGTCTCGGCTGGCATAGTGAACAATTCTGGATACCAGCTGTGGCTTACAGGTCAAGGAGTTTGGGCAAAATATATGAGCGCCCTTTTCAACCACCTCACTACCACAGGCAGGACAATACTCCGGTCTCACAACCTCTTGTGCCCCCTCACAGGTCTCCTCTATAGCGCCCATGATTTCAGGAATTACATCATTTGACCGCCTAAGCCAAACATTGCAGCCGATCTTTACCTTCTTCCTCTGAATATCGTCCCAATTGTTGAGGGTTGCACGACTGACGGTAACTCCGCCAATATCCACCGGCTCCAGCTCTGCAGAGGGTGTCAGCTTTCCAGTTCTGCCCACCTGCCAATATACTGCCTTAAGCTGGGTGGTAACCTCCTGTGCCTCAAACTTATAGGCTATTGCCCACCGAGGAAATTTCTGGGTGTAACCAAGGGCCTCTCTGGTTACACGGTGGTTCACCTTTATCACAAGACCGTCTATTAAAAAATCCAAGCCGCCTAAGCCTTTAGCTGCCGCCTCAACCACCTCAACCACCTGTTGTATATCATTGCAATGCCTTATGTAGGGACTCACTGGAAACCTGTTTTCCTTTAAAAAATCCAGCATTGCCATATGGGTGTCGAAGCTTTTTCCTTCAATATAACCGATATTATAAAAAAAGGCATCGAGGTTTCTTTTGGCAGTAACCTTGGGATCAAGATTTCTAAGCGCCCCTGCTGCTGCATTTCTAGCATTTTTAAGGGGTTCCTCAGCTATTTCATTATAGGCATTCAGAACAGAGAGCCTCATTAGTCCCTCCCCCTGAAGCTCCATTCTATATTGGGTAGGGATAGACAATGGCACTGTTTTTATGGTCTTAACCTGCTGGAGTATCCCTTCGCCTACTGTGCCATTTCCCCTAGTTGCAGCCTGTACCAGCTGTCCTTCATCATAGGTTAGATTGATGGTCAGTCCGTCGAATTTATACTCCACCACATACTCTAAGGGCAGCCCTTCCCCCTCCAGTAGCCTTTTTATTCTTGCATCCCATGACCGCAGCTCCTCACAGGCCTTTGCTTTGTCCAGGCTCCAAAGAGGTGCAATATGCCGATGGGGTTCAAAGCCCTTCAGTGGGTCGCCACCTACCCTTAGGGTAGGTGAATCCGAAAGGGCTTCGCCGGTCTCTTTTTCAAGCGCTACCAATTCGTCATAAAGCTTATCATATTCCTTATCGCTAATCACCGGCTTATCCAATACATAATAATTGTAATTATGGATATTGAGCGCCTGAATCAATTCCTTCATCCTTGCAATTTTACTCAAATAGCCCACCTCTTTATTCACGATTCGCCATTCACTATTCACTATTCATTATTCACTATCCGTTATTCTCTATTCTCTATTCGTCATTCACTATTAACTATTAACTATTAACTAGCTTCCTATCCCAAAATCTCCAGCTGAACAAAGGTAGCTGCTATCTTTTTTATCCCATTGCCGGGGAAGGCGATGCTGATCATATCTCCATCTACGGCAACGATTGTTCCCACACCAAATTTGGGATGCTTCACCTTAAAGCCAGCCTTCATCTGTCCGATATTAGCAGCAGTAGCTGTTCCTGCTACATCAAGCTTTTGAGGGGCTCTATGAAGCATCTCTCCCCTGAACAATGGAGAGGTCTGCATTGCAGCAACTTCCTTTTTTCGGTCATATGGTGTTTGTTTGTTGATATAGTCTGAAGGTATTTCATTGATAAATCGAGACACCCCATTGTACCCGGTTCTTCCATAGAGGGTTCTCATCATGGCATGGGTCATGTAGAGCCTTTCTCTGGCTCTGGTAATGCCAACATAGCATAGACGTCGTTCCTCCTCTTCATTCTGCTCCTGCAGAGACATTGAGGATGGGAATATACCCTCCTCCATGCCGGGCATAAACACGACTGGGAACTCCAGCCCCTTTGCACTATGAAGGGTCATCAGTACCACGACATTATCCTCTCCCTCCATTTGATCCAATGGTGACTCAAGGGCTGTTCTGGCCAAAAACTCCTCCAATGTCTTAATTTCAGAGTTTTTGTCAAAGTCCATGGTTAAGGACTTGAATTCCTGAAGGTTTTCTATTCGCCCCTTGGCTTCAATAGTATTTTCCTCAGTTAATTCCTTTATATACCCTGTTCTTTCGTATATCTCATCAACTATTTCCGTTACAGTCATTTCATTTTTTCTCTCAATTAAATCCACTATTAGGGCTGTAAATTCCTTAGTTTTAACCCTTACCCTAGTGGATATATCCTTCATTTCTTCAGCATCTAATAGACTGCTGAATAGGCTTTCACCCTGTGCACTGGCATAGTCCTGAAATTTTTCTACTGTTTTCAGACCAATTCCCCGTTTAGGCACATTGATAATTCTTTGAAGCGTAATATCATCCACTGGATTTTCAACTATTCTAAGGTAGCTTAAAATATCCTTAATCTCTTTACGGTCATAGAATCGGATACCACCATATAGCCTGTAGGGGACCCCCTCCTTAAGCATAATTTCCTCAAGTACACGGGATTGAGCGTTGGTCCTATATAAAACTGCGAAATCAGCAAAGTTCTTTTCGTCTTCCCTTACATGTCTTTTTATCATGCTGGCAATGTACTGAGCCTCTTCGTACTCGTTGCTGGCTCTATAGTATTCAATGATTTCTCCTGAAAGATTATCGGTGAATAGCTTTTTTGATTTTCTTTGAATATTGTTTGCTACTACAGAGTTAGCAGCCGATAATATATTTTTAGTTGAACGATAATTTTGCTCCAGCTTAATAACCTTACTGTTTGGGAAGTCCTTTTCAAAGCCCAGTATGTTACCTATATCCGCACCCCTCCAGCTATATATGGATTGGTCATCATCCCCTACAACGCAGAGGTTTTTATGCTTTTGAGCTAAAAGGCTTACCAGCTTGTATTGTGAAATGTTGGTATCCTGGAACTCGTCCACCATTACATACTTAAATTTTTCTTGGTAATATCTTAAATCAGTAGGATTTGTAAGGAATAGCTCAACGGTCTTCATAATCAGGTCGTCAAAATCTAAAGCGTTGTTTTTGCGTAGCTTTTCTTGATACATTTGATATAACTTGCCTATGGTCGTCTTTCTAAAATCCACAGTATTATTTGCTAAGTACTCCTTTGGGCCAATTAACTGATCCTTTGCTCTGCCAATCTCGCCTAAAACAGCCCTAGGACTATAGAGCTTATCATCTAAATTCATGGCCTTTAGGCATTCCTTCATCACGGTTTCTTGATCTGTTGTATCATATATGACAAAGTTTCTTTGATAGCCTATTTTATCTATATCTCTTCTAAGTATTCTAACGCAAGAGGAGTGGAAGGTGCTGACCCAAAGGTCTCTTTGATTATTACCTAAAAGCTCTTCTATTCTCTCCTTCATTTCTTTAGCTGCCTTGTTGGTAAAGGTTATAGCTAATATTTCGTAGGGGGACACTCCCTTTTCCTCTACTAAATAGGCAATTCTATGGGTCAAAACTCTTGTCTTACCTGAACCAGCACCTGCCAGTATTAGCAAGGGTCCCTCTGTATGCTTAACAGCCTCCAGCTGCATTGGATTCATATTTACTAAGTTCATTTTACTGCTCCCTTCAAACTGGTATTCGCCTCTCCTAATATCTTAACCTATTTGGAGGAGTTATTCAATGAGAAGGTAAAACCTCCTTGGCGGATGGGAATTGCCGAGGAGGTTGTGTGAAAGTGGCGAAGGATTAAAATTATATACATATTGTACCATATTGTTTATATTTTAGTTGCTTTCTTTAAATTTTTCCTACTGTCTTTCTTAGGTGGTGATTTTTAATAAAGCAGAAGTAGGCGCTTGTATATACTAAAAATCTGTTTAAAAATAGCTAATGTTTTCTATAAGGAGTACCGATATCATATGTATCTACATAAATATCACTAACGAAACAAAATTCAAATGACTCTGAGAGGAGAGGAGAAGGTAAAAAATGAGAGTAAATAGTGTATTTTCATATGTTCCAAAAGCATACAGCTCTAAGGAATATCAATCACTTAATAAATTTTATTCGAAAGTATACCGTGATCAAAAAACAAAAATTACCGACCCAATCAGTGAAGAATTTGCATCAGAGAAATACGATGTTGCAAATTGTACTTTTGATGAATTCACTTCTACTATAAAAAGTTTAGCTAAAGAAGGTAAGCTTTCAACTCATGATACACTTTTAACAACAGCAAATTTTGAAAGAAGTCTGAAACAAATCAATCCTAATTTTAAGTATTATATTACTTCGGCCGATTCAGTTGGAAGAAGAAACTGGGTCGAAGAGTTCGATGCATTAGCTAAACGGGAATTAAGCAGGGGAAACATGCTGGGCTATCAAAGACATGTGGAGAGAAAAGCGGTGGCAGCTAAAGTTCTGGAGCTATCATAGAAACATCAGGACGAATATTGTAAGGCTTTTTATTTTAATAGATTCTTCGTTGCCTTCAATAATTACGGTATCACGGATTTTCAAACTTCCTTCAAATACCCTTTTGCTCCATTCCATTCAAATGAGATCGTCGAAGCCCGTATTGTAATGCCTTTTTGTCTTTCAGAGAGATTGAATTTTCAATTTATACAGCCTCCTTAGCAAATAAAAAAACCTGTGATGAAAATACTCTCATCACAGGGGGCAGCTTTTCGTGCTGCTTTATATTCTACCAATAGAGGCATATCAAAAAAATGCTGAAAATCATCCTTTTGGAAATAGCATTATAATAGAAGAATATTTCTTAATGCAACGTATCGCGAAACATATACGGAAAAACCGCTATAATTTATGGTACGGTTTACCAAGCCATTGAACTGAAGGTTTTAGGTGAAAAAAGCAGCCAAATAACATTGCCAAAATAAGTAGAAGTGCTGAGACCTTCCCCAGCACTCCTGTGATTATAGCCTTCACTATTTATTTAAAAATATTGTAAATGCTTCTCCTGCTTGCTCGTAATCATTACTCATCCTACCACTTTCTTCTGGAAGTTTTGCAGCATAAGGCGTTAAGGTAATTGATGTAATTTCATTAGAAAAGTCTTTATATAAATTCTCATATTTAAATACTAAATCTTCATTTGATTGCCTACTTAAATAAAAGTTCATTTCATTGCCTAAATTATCATGCCCTCTTAAATCTAACTGATAAAAACTCTTAGGCTCTCCTTCTACTTTTCCTTCTATTTTTTGATTTACAGGATTGTATCTAAATTTTTCTAAACTGTAGGTTTGATTAGCTATTTGGAATGAATAATCTAACGGCAGCACATGAGTATCTTTCATTAACTCACTACCATCTGCTGTGAATTCAAATATCCATTTTCCTTTCACCTTCCCGTCTACTACATTATCATTTTGAGTGGTAAAGTAATTCAACTCATTAAAAGCAATTTTTATATCTAAATTTTCTTTAGTATCAATATCTTTAACAACAATATAATCAATTTGGGTAAATATCGTTTTAGAATCGTCTACTTTTCCATATGAACCAGTGCCGCCCAAAACTCTAATCTTTTTTCCATTAATAAAAATGTTATAATCCAACCTAAACCCCTCTACAGGCCTATTAGTATTGATAACTGTGCAAATAATTAACTCATCTTTATCAATAATGACATCAGTCAATTTTACTTCTACACCTTTATCCTCTACTACCTTGTTAACCACATTGCTATAAATCTCCACATCTCTTTCAACACCTAACGCTCTACCCATAGAATAAGATATATCTGAAATCATTGATTGGGTGCTGGCATAAACTTCCCTTCCAAAACTTGTTTGACTAAAAATTCCTATTGTTAATACTAACGCTACTGCAATGCTTCCAAATTTCTTAACCTTGTAGTTTTTTCTTTTATCTTTAAAACTCTTTTTTATAGCATTTCTTAAATGTTTCTTTTCTATATCTGTAAGGTCTTGCTTTTCATAGTCGTCAATATCAAAATCCACCTCATTTAAAAACTCATATAAATTGTTAGTATCCTTCACCTTTATACCCTCCCTGCATATTAATTTTATCACGTAGCCTCTTCTTTCCTCTAGATACCCTATTGTAAAGAACCGATTTGCTAATTCCCATATCTTGAGACACTTCATCAATTTTTTCATCTTGTAAATATAGCTTTTTAAAAATTATTCGATCCTTTTCCGGTAAATTGCTTAGGATTTTCTCTGTTTCTTCTCTAACTTCATTTGCTATAATTTCTCTATGGGTCTGATCTTCAACTGCAATAATTACCTCTTCGATATTTTTGTTTTCCATATTTTTTAAATATTTTCTCATATAGTCAATTGACTTATATTTTGCAATTCCACCTACCCAGTTTTTAAAGGTAGATTTTTGAGGATTATAGTAATGAATATTTTCCCAAATTGCAAGTAAACAGTCATTCATACATTCCTCATAAAAGTCCATGAGGTTATAGAGGTGCTTTTTTAAAACAGTTTTAATAATCCAAGTATGGTTGTCAATAACATACTCTAAAGCCCTCTCGTTCCCCTTCTTCAATTCATCAATAAAATTATGCTCTGTTATTTTCAATGCTTCACCTTCTTTAACTTTATTTCTACATGTAGATCATTTTTAAATGCTTATCTTTTCACTTAATATTTCGCAACAAAACAAGTAAATCTATCAAGAACTCTAAATATTTTATTTACTACTTAAACCATATAGTAAATTATAGATCATTCTTAACTCCAATGCCTTGTTCATGGCGGAAAAAACATCCCTTACCAGATCATCCTTACTTCCAAAATAATTATATAATATACAGCTATGTGCTTGAAAGGGTCTCAATCATTGGACGGTAATGGCCTTCTCCATTTTAATGATATTTTTTATTATTGGCTTTCAAGCTGGATTATGGAAGTATCCCACATAAATAGCGTAAATGCATAAAAAAAAGCGCTTCAGAAGCTTATACACCTCTGAAGCGTTTTCTCATAAAAGCCAGCTTTATTTATAGCTAAATACAGCAGCTATTGAATTATCCAAATATACCCAATAACGTAGTGGCAAGTATCAGCATAAAGGCCCCACCAATTCTTGAGGAAATTTGTGCAAAGGGCATAAGCTCCATACGATTGGAGGCTGAAAGCACCGCAACGTCTCCAGTACCACCCATGTTAGCCATACAAAGGCCAGCGGTTATTGAAGCCTCGATAGGATAGAAGCCCACTAGTCTGCCCACAAAGCCGGAGCCGATTATGCCCCCTATAACTGTTACGCCAACCAACAACACATATTGAAGTGTGAAGGCATCGATAACCTGTTGTAGATTTGTATAGGCAACACCTATTCCCACCAGAAGTACACCGGTTAAATTTGTCATCACAAACTGGAACCATTGAAAGGCACCCTCTTCATATCTCCTAGGCAATACCCCCAGCATCTTAACCACTGCTACCGAAATTATCATCCAAGCATAGGCATGTACCGCAGGCACAAATTTCCCTATGATATTACCTACACCAAAGAAGGTCACTGAAAGCAAAAGTCCCATTCCCATCATCTTGTAGTCAAGAGCAGCAGGAGCCTCTTGTTTTGCTTCAGATGCGGCAGCAGCCTCGTTGTTGTTTATCAGCAACTGACCATTTCCCGTCAGGTTCTTTTTTACCTTTCCGAGTCTATCCAACAATCCAGCCAATACAATTGCCAGAGCATTACCAAGGGCAACCGCTGGCACCATTATGGAAAGCATTTCTGCTGGGTCCTTAGCAAGGCTGGAGCCAAAAATCTTTGACAGTGGGACAGCACCTGCTCCCATGCCACCACCCATAATTGGTACACCGATATACAGCATTGCTTCCTTAGCGCCATAGCCTATTAGTGCACCTGTTAAAGCTACCAAGCCTAATGCTGTAACAACTCCCCCAATGATTGCTGGAAGATATCTGACCGAGGCCTTAATCAATAAATCCCTTTTCATACCTAAAATACTACCTGTAATAAGTGCAGCAATATAAAAATCTAAAAAGCCCTCTGTCGTCATAAAATTCTTCATTATTTCGCTGGAATACTCAGGCAATAGCTTGTAGGTTACTAGGGCCGCTGATCCAAAAATAACAATAATTGGACCGCCACCAAGATAATCTTTAATAATTGGTGTATGATTGCCGATTTCGTTGAATATGGCACCGATTACCATCATTAGGGCATAGGCCCCGATCATGCCCTTGGGTAATACCCCCATAAAGGTTGTTGTTAAGACTAAAGCCGTTACAATTCCAAAGACAGGTAATGACATCCCCATTATTTTGTAACCCTGCTTTTCCTGCAATGTTGCTGTTGACATAAATTTTCCTCCCCTTTATTTATTTAATTCTAGCGACTCCTGATTCAATGGCAGCCTTTGCCACTGCCTTTGCAACGCCTTCCGCTACCCGCTTATCAAAGGCATCCGGTATAACATACTCCTCTGTCAGCTCCCCTTCATCAATAATCTCTGCAATTGCGTAGGCTGCAGCCAGCTTCATTTCCTCATTGATCTCCCTAGCCCTGACATCTAATGCGCCTCTGAAGACACCGGGGAATGCCAGAACATTATTAACCTGATTTGGAAAATCTGATCTTCCTGAGCCTACAACTCTGGCTCCTGCCTCCTTAGCTATATTGGGCAGAATTTCAGGCACCGGATTTGCCATTGCAAAAATAATTGAATCCTTTGCCATAGACTTTACCATCTCAGCAGAAACGACATTCGCGGCAGACACACCTATAAATACATCTGCACCCGCCATTGCATCGGTCAGCAGACCTTGTTTATTATTTCTGTTGGTCAGCCTTGCCATTTCCTCCTTGTGATCATTATTGTCGGGGGAACCCTCAAATAAGATACCCTGACGGTCACATAAGAGAATATCCTTAGGTCCCATCTTCAGCAGCATTTTAGTTATAGCTACGCCGGCTGCACCTGCACCATTTACAACTATCGTACACTCCTCCACCTTCTTCTTAACAAGCTTTAAAGCATTTATTACGCCTGCCACCACTACAATGGCTGTACCATGCTGATCATCATGGAATACTGGAATGTCCAGCTCCCTTTTAAGTCTCTCCTCAATTTCGAAACAGCGAGGCGATGCGATATCCTCAAGGTTTATTCCGCCGAAGGTTGGGGAAATAAGCTTAACCGCCTTGACTATTTCCTCGACATCCTTTGAAGCCAAGCAAATAGGAAAGGCATCTACATTTGCAAACTCTTTAAATAATATTGCCTTTCCCTCCATAACCGGCATTGCTGCCTCTGGACCAATATCTCCCAGCCCTAGTACAGCTGTTCCGTCAGTTACCACTGCCACAAGATTTCCCTTGGCTGTATATTTGAATACGTTTTCAGGCTCCTCATGGATTTTTAAACAGGGCTCAGCAACCCCCGGTGTATAGGCAAGACTAAGATCCTCTCTATTTTCCACTTTTACCTTGGATACCACCTCTATCTTACCCACCTTTTCCTCATGAAGCCTCAAGCTTCTCTCTGCATGACTCATATGGCACACCCTCTTTTCTTGTTTTAATGAATGTTTATTAAATACTACAAGAAAACTACAAAAAACAAAACATTTAGTAAATATACTAAATGTTTTGTAAATTAAAAAAAAATTGATATTGTTTTAACAGATCTTCATTCCTCTTATTCCATTGCCTTTACATATCTGTAGACATAGCAGGGCCTGCCAACATTGCCATATGCCATATCAATTTCTACCTCTCCGATGTGGGAGAGATATTCCAAATATCTTCTAAGGGTGACTCTGCTGATGCCCAGCTTCATGGTCAGCTCATCACAGGTAAAGGGTGTATTCTTGTACTCCTTTATAGCTTTCTTGATCCTTTGTAGTGTCTTTTCATGAAGCCCCTTTTGCATTTCTATTGTCCCTGCCGTTGGACTTCTGTCAATTATGAAATCGATATCCTGCTGGCGTATAATTTTCTTGTTCTTGAGGAGCGCATGCCTTTCCCGGTAGTTTAGAAGAGATCTTTTGAAACGCTGAAAGTCGAAGGGCTTAATCAGATAATCTATCGCCCCAAGCTTCAGTACCTCATCAATATTTCCTACCTCCTTGGCGGCAGTAACCAGAATGATATCCAGCATAATATGCTGTTCTCTTATTGTCTTCATTAGCCTGAGTCCATCTACCTTCGGCATAAATATGTCTAATATCATAAGGTCATAGCTGCCGGAGCTCAATTTTTCCAAAGCGATTTCGCCGTTTTCTGCAGTTGCCATTACCTTAAAGCCCTCTATGCTGTCCACATAATTTTTGTTTAATTGTGCAACCATCGGATCATCCTCAACTATCAGAACGCTTATCATTGTATCCCTCCCCCTTTGGCAAGTTAACCAGGATATTAGTTCCATTGCTTAATTCAGTTTGTAGTAGGATTTCTCCCTTAAGGCTCTCCACCACTTCTTTAACTAAGGCTAATCCGACACCTCTGCTGCCTTCCTTTGTTGAATAGCCTCTGACGAAAATATGAGCCTTCTCCTCTTCTCTAATCCCAATACCATTATCAATTATCCTCAGCCTTATATACCTGTCATTTTCCTTTATTAAAAGCTTTACAGATTTATCTGCCTTGGCATCGGAGGCTACAGCATCAAAGGCATTTTCTAATAAATTGCCAATGATGGTCACCAATGCATGACTATTGATCTTGTCCTCTCTTTGGGATAGATAGCTGTCGGTTTCTAATTGAAGAAATATACCCAGCTCCTTTGCTCGGCTGAATTTCCCCAACACCAGAGCTGCCACCACCGGGTCCTTTATTTTTTTCATTATCTGATTTATTATCTGCTGCTGTCGTTCTGTCACACTGATAATATATTGTGTTGCCTTATCTATATCCCCCAGCTGCAAAAGCCCCAGAAGTATATGAAGCTTATTCATAAACTCATGAGTATTTGCCCTCAAGGACTCTACAATTTGCTTCACGCCTGTAATTTCCTCAGCCATTTTTGTTATCATTGTCTTATCTCTAAAGGTGGCTATGGCACCTATGATTGTCTCCCTATCCTTTAAAGGTACTCTATTGGAAATGATGATAGTGTCGTTGATCCGCTGCTCTCTATTAAACTCACTCTCACCCGACTGCAGCACCTCCGGAAGCCTACTGGTGGGAAATACCTCTGTTATTTGCCTGCCAATAATATTGTCCTTTTGCAGATTTAAAAGCTCAATCGCAGAGTCATTTACCAAACTAATTTTTAAATCTGCATCGATGGCTACTATGCCCTCATGCATCGCATCAAGTATCCCCTTCTTTTCAAGATACATTTTTGATATTTCTCTTGGCTCCAGCCCCAATAGGGTTTTCTTTATATTTGTTGATAGTATAAAGGCGCCGATAATGCCTATTATGATTCCTATTGTGCTAAAAAGTATCAGATTCCTCTGATTCTGTCTTCTAACCTTGTCAATATTTTCTGTTAAAGCAGCCGCCATAACAAAGCCCACCTGTTTGTCCCCGTCAAATACTGGTACAAAGGCTCTCATTTGGTGTCCAAGGGTCCCTATCGCTTCAGAAATATATGTTTTCCCCTCCAACACATCTCTTTCGTCACCGCCGACAAATCTCTGTCCTATTCTTTCAGGGGTTGGATGGGCCAGTCTTATGCCCGCCATGTCCACCACCACCATTACCTCGATGTTTTTTGTTTCCGCCAATAGCCTTTTGATATAGGGCTGCACTTTGTATCTTAGTGAGGCATCCCTTAATCCATCTAATACAATGGGACTGGCAGCCATAAGCTGAGCAACGTTTGAAATATTATTTTCTACCTCTTTCCTCATGTTATCTGTCATCCATCTGGTCATAAAAAACATTATGGAGGAAATAGAAATCAAGACTATTGCTATAGTCAGCAGGGCAATTTTTGTATTTAGCTTCAAAAAATCCTTTTTCATAGCTTACCTCCAGCCTTAGTTATATCATACCGCTACAAGCCCCCTGCATTGGCAAGGGGATTCGATTCATTAGTCCCTAGTACATAAGCTTTTGATCTATTAAACATGTAGCTCATTTTTATTACAAATTTCCTTGATTAGAATTAAAACCGCTTCCTTATGAATTAAAAATCTATCTTTAGCCTATAGTAGCCTATTTGTATTGCTGCTGTCAACGAGACAAAAATAAAAGCCTCCGTTTAGCAGAGACTTTTTGCATCTTTATTATGCAATTTCTTCGTCTATTTTTTTGCATAGGCCTTAATAATATCCTTCTGCGTGATGATGCCAACTACCTTGCCCTCCGCCACCACTGGTATTCTATGAACACCCTTATCGGCCATTAGCTTTACTATTTCTTCCATAGAAACATCCTCCTCAACAGAAAATACCTCCGTGGTCATTACCTCCTCAACCTTAGAATCCATTATTTTCTTCATCTTTTCGTCAAGATTAGTAACCTTGTCAAAGTACTTTTTCGTATCAAACAAGGGATAGAAGCTAGGAAAATAATTAGGTATATCCATTTTTTTACTCTTTGTTACCAGGTCCGACTCTGTCAGGATTCCCACCAGAATGCTCTCCTCATCAACTACTGGCATTCCGCTGATATTATGCTCTAGAAGCCTCTCAATGGCATACGCCACTGTGTCTCCTCTTTTAAGTACAAAAACATCCTTCTTCATGATATCCTTTGCTAACATATTACCCCTCCTTATGAGTAAAACTATCTTTAAATCTATTATTAAATTACCCCAATTAGTATATTAATAACACTCTGGAAATCAATATTTTCGGAACAAAAGTAGCTTTGCCACCTTTGTTTTCCATAGAACCCATGTGTTCTCTAGGACGCTTTGTCTTCGTCACCCTACTGTCTCAGTGCCGCTGGTAGCATAGTGCACTTATTCGTGGCACCACTCTCCTCATATTTTAATAAGGGAGGTACGTTCCTTTAACAACGCTCTATATATAGGAAACAAAGTGGTTTCTGATAAAGCTGAAGGACGGCTCATTAGGAGCCGTCCTTTGCTTATACGCTACATATATTCTATAGTCCCGCCTGATTTATAAAATGCATCGGTTATCTTACGAATATCAAAGGCTGAATGAGAATCCTTGCCACAGACGCCAGGCAACCTAATAATCAGACAAATGCCTGATGGTGAAGTAACCTCAATCAAATTTAGTAAATTAATGACAGCACCAGCCGGTATATTTATTCTTAGCAATGTCCCGGGCAACTGTGGACACTTTTCCGGACAGGGCTTTTTGATTGGTGGTATTGGCTTTTTATACATCATAAATTCCCCCTCTTAATTGCAATACATATTATGTAAGCAATGACAAAGGGTGATATTTATCATGAAATATTCAGCTGCAAAATCCCTTCAATACCCTTATTGTTAAGTATTCTCTTAATCTCGTCTCTAGCAGAAACAAAGGCCTTCCGTCTTAAAGAGGATATTCTTTCATCTCCATACATTCGCCATCCATCTACCTTTGTTAGCTTTAGAGAAGGATGACCCATAAAGCCCAAAACATCCTTTAGTGGATATCCCAGAAATATACCGATTTCATCAGGAATTTCTCCCTTTCGCATGCCATTCAATATATAATTGACATAGACCTCTAGACTAAAGCTGGCAGGATAACCAATCTCCTTCAAAAACTTCAGATTTTTATACTCCGAAAGGGTCTCCTTCAATGCTTCAGGATGATAAATAAAGAGCTTTGTGCATTTACTACAATAGGTATATTCCTCAAACCTAAGGGGCGTGTTTTCTTCAAAAAAAGCCTTCAGAAGCTGGGTGTTACTGTTGTAGCCCTCAGGAAAGCTTAGTATCTCTGCAGGCTTAACCCCTAAAATTACAGGTCCCAGCAGCTCAATATACCATTTGAAAAAATCTTCATTATTACTACCATCTCTGCAAAAACAGTTATTTAGCTTCATCGCATCACCCCATATTATTAAACATTATTGAATGTCATTATCATTTATATATAATTATCATATAACATTTCTTCAAAAATGTCAAAATATTCTCATGTAATAATTGCGTTAATTAAATAACTGTACTGTTTTATTAAGCTACAGCATTTGCTATAATTAATTGAGGAAATTGCATATTATACAATTTTCTCAATGATATAAATAACAACCTTGGAGGCCGTTTATGAATTTAAAACTTGATGTTCACTGTCATACCATAGCCAGTGGCCACGCCTACAGTACCATTTTGGAAATGGTCAGCAGGGCAAAGGCCATTGGTCTTGAGCTTATCGCCCTTACTGAGCATGGCCCTGCAATGCCTTCCGGTGCTAATCTTCTTTATTTTAATAATCTGAAGGTTCTCCCCTCCATTATTGATGGCGTTGAGGTCTTAAAGGGTGCTGAGGTTAATATTACAGACTATAACGGAGGCTTGGACCTTCCTGAGGAAACCCTAAAGCGCCTAGATTTCGTTATAGCCAGCTTTCATGATGCATGCTTAGAAGCTGGTTCAATTGAGGATCACACCAATGCACTAATCAATATAATGAAAAGACCCTATATTCATATGATTGGACACCCGGGAAACCCTTATTTCTCCATTGATATTCCTAGAATTGTTCAAGCTGCAAAGGAAACCGGCACCATTTTGGAGATCAATAACAGCTCCTTAAAGCCCAACAGCTTTAGGTTCGGCAGCAAAGAAAATTGCTTTAATATTCTTAAGGAATGCATGGCCCAGCAGGTGCCGATAGCCCTGGGCAGCGATGCCCATATTACCTTTGACATAGCTAATTTTACCCATAGTCTTGAGATGATAAAGGCTTTAGATGTACCCGAGGAGCTTATATTGAACACCTCTGTAGATTTATTTAAGGCAGCATTATATAAGAAAAGCAATTTCACAAAAATATAATAAAAGGAGGTTTCCCTCCTTTTATTGTTCGTATAACTAGAATCCAAAGAATCTTCTTCCACCAAATAAAATGACTAATAGTAGGAAGAAGAATAGTAGGCTGTCGCCTGAACCAGCAAACCAACCGCTATTACAGAAAAGGATCACCAACAGCAGGAAGAAAAATAATAATGAGCTCTCGCCGCCAAAAAATCCTCCTAATACGCTATTACTCATAAAACTACCTCCTTAACATGTAGCCCCTAGCGTGATGCTAGAGGTGTTTTTGTGATGGCATTTTGTTTAGCAACCACGGAAAAGAGTGGGCCCGCTAAATAATACCACCAGCAATAAGAAGAAGAACAATAAGCTGTCACCATAGGCCTTAAATAAACCACAGTTACAGAAGATAATAACCAGCAGCAGGAAGAAGAATAATAAGCTGCTATTTGTACCAAATAAACCGCCTAATATACTGTTTGATGTAACTTCACTCATATCTTACACCTCCTTTAAAGCCATTTTTTATTTTTCTAATACATATTATGTTGCAGTCATTTAACATGTGACCCACAGTTAGTCATTGCTAAGGTGATAATGCATAGAGGGCAGCGGAGCTACCCTCCTCTGTTCATAGTTAACAACCGATAAACAATCCTCTTCCACAGAACAATACTACAAGCAATAAGAAGAAGAACAGCAAGCTGTCACCTGATCCCTTGAATAAACCACAGTTGCAGAAGATAATTACCAGCAACAGAAAAAAGAATAATAGGCTGCTTTTTCCTCCAAACAATCCGCCTACAAGGCCTGTTCCTGCACCTGTTGAAGCTACAGCATCACTCATAACTCGCACCTCCACTTTTTAGAATCTTTGATCTCATTTCATCATATGAAAATCCTATAAATGTGTGCTTTATGACGCTGAAATTTATCCACACCGGTGAGATACTTTTATAGAACATTTATACCTCTCCAGCATAGTTTAATTATTATGTACTTAATTTTAAATATAAAATGCTTGAGGTGATTTGTTTGGATATAATCGTTCAGAAGTTTGGCGGTACCTCAGTTTCTACCAAGGAAAGAAGAGAAATGGTTGCCAATAAAATACTTGGTGCATTAAACAACGGACTGCAGGTGGTGGTGGTGGTATCCGCCATGGGCAGAAGGGGTGAACCCTATGCCACCGATACCTTAAAGGGACTGGCACTTGACGTCAATCCTGACTGTAGTCTTAGAGCCCTGGACTTCCTTATGTCCTGTGGTGAAGCAATATCTGCTGCCGTCTTAGCCTCAACTTTGGAGCTACATGGTGTCAATGCGGTGCCAATGACTGGGTATCAGGCGGGTATTATTACTGATACTAGCTTTAGTAATTCTGAGATAAAATCCATTGATCATGAAAAAATCCTCCGACACTTAGCAAAGGAGGAGGTAGTTATTATTTGCGGCTTTCAAGGAATATCAGAGGAAGGAGAAATCACCACTTTAGGTCGAGGCGGAAGCGACACTACTGCCACCGCCATCGGTGTTGCCCTTGGAGCCAAATATGTCGAAATATATACCGACGTCAATGGCATTATGACAGCAGACCCTAATGTGGTGCCAACAGCCAAAATAATTGATGAGATCAACTACGAGGAGGTCTTTCAAATGGCTGAAAAGGGAGCTAAGGTTATACATCCCAGAGCTGTAGAAATAGCCCAGAAGGGTAATATAATGGTTAAAATAAAAAACACCATGACCTCACATCCGGGAACGGTAATTTCATATCATAAAAAAATTGGTGAGGGCCTCTATTCTACCCAGCCTTCAAAGCTATTAACTGCAATTACCCATAAAGAAGACATTGCACAGGTCACTATTCTGGAGGAGGATAATCTTGAAAATGATAGTATGCTATTAACTCAAATGGCAGATGCCAACATAAGTATAGATATGATCAACTTCTTCATAGATAAAAAGGTATTTACGATTGATGCTTATCAAACTCCCCTAATAAAAAAAATATTTAGTGAGTTTAAGGTGAACTACAGCATTGCCGAGGACTGCTGCAAGGTGACAATAATAGGTAGCCGGATAACAGGTATTCCGGGTGTTATGGCAACAATTGTTCAGGCTCTGGCTAAAGAGGGCATCCGTATACTTCAAAGCTCAGATTCACATTCCACTATCTCCTGCCTTATTAAAAAGGAGGAGACAAAAAAGGCAGTAAATGTACTGCATGAGGCCTTTCAGCTACATCTTTGATGATAAAAATGCTTCCTTCGATATGCAAAAAAAGGGCTGTACCTAGCTTTTAACTAGGTTCAGCCCTTTGATTCATTCGCTATTATTCTTTATCCAGCCTTTCTAATATCAGCTTATATCCATCAGCACCATAATGCAGACATCGATTAACTCTACTAATGGTTGCGGTGCTAGCACCCGTTGTCTCTTCAATTTCAATATAGGTCTTACCATCCTTTAGCAGCTTAGCAACCTCAAGACGCTGTGAAATGGACTGAAGCTCCTTAATCGTACAAATATCCTCAAAAAAACGGTAGCATTCCTCCATATTTTCCAGCAACAGTATGGCTTCAAACAAAGCATCAGTAAACTTATCTTTAATTTTAGGCTGATAGGACATTTTTTCACCTCATATCATTTTTATAGGTACTTTGGATTATATGGCATTGATGTTCTCAATCAATTTATCTATGGCCTCTTGGAGACTTTTGCCTGCCTTCTTCTGATCTTCTGAAACAGCCTTAAGCTTATGTATTTCGTCAGATACGGTTGTTACCTCATTATTGATTGTACTTAGTATATCGCCTATCTGTTTAGTAAATTCCTCACTGTTGTTGGCCAGCTTTTGAACTTCCTTTGCCACAATTGCAAAGCCTCGACCCTGCTCCCCAGCTCTTGCTGCCTCTATTGAGGCATTTAACCCTAAAATATTAGTTTGTCGTGTTATTTGTCCCATAATTTTTATGATCTGATCGGTTTCACTAACAAGATGCATGGTCCTAGCGGCAAAGTCATTTAATGTGTTACTGAGGGCAACGGAGTTCGTAATACTTTCGTTCATTGCATTGACACTATTCTCTGTAATGTCGCTGACCTTCTCCACCTCAACTATCTGCTTTTCTATCTTTTTAATGAGCTTCTCCTCATTCTCAACTAGAAGCATCATGAGATTAGCAGCCTCACTGCACATTATGGAAACATTACTTTTATTATGTCTGCTAATTTCCTCCATTACCCGTTGGGAGCCCGTTGCCTCAATTAGAATATCCATATTTTTTTGTAAGAGGCTTTCTATGCTATTGGTATGATAAATATTAAGCTCCTTTGCAAGCAATATGCCTGGTGCATTTTCGTCTATATCAACAATACCCTCAATTTGTATTTCCTGCATTTTGTTTAATGTATTCATAATTGCAGTGCCGCCTTTTCCCCCGCCGATGATCCCCACTCGCATGACTTTTCCTCCTTATATATTAAAAATACCAAATCGTAAATTTGTACAACTACATTTAGAATTTTCGTCATTTTTTTCATATATCCTCTTTTTTTTAAGAATTATTCCTAAAAACTACTCAATATTTAGGATAATATTTTGTAGCAAAATATTCTAGCTGGTCCTTCGGTATTATTTGGTATCTTTATTTTTATCCGCAATTCACATAATAATAATATACTATTTGAAAAGGTGGTTTGTATATGGCTAATAAAAGGAATAAAAATAAAGGCAGCTACAGAAATCCTCAGGATATGATTGACGAAACCTATAATGCCAGAGATTACAAAATATTAGAGAAGGACCTTGAAGCTATGAATGCCTATGTCATGCCCTTGGATATGGTCAAGGATGTGGATTATATTGATTCCAGAAAGTTTTATGAGGATGGTTGGCATAAGGAACTTAAGCGTATTAAGGATGACAGCTTAAGCTAAAGGATGGAGGGATATATATGAAGGTAGCCATAATGGGTGCTGGCTTGTCGGGTTTGGCCTGTGGCATAATTCTTGAGAGAGCAGGCATAACGCCCACCATTTATGAAAAACGCAGCAGAGTGGGGGACCGTTTTGTGTACGGGGAAATAATGATGGAAGTCCTCAATAGGCCCATCGAGGATTCATTGGCTTATTTATCTGAAAAGCATCAGATTTATCTGCAGCCGGTTTCCAATATAAAGGAGCTAAATGTGCATTCTGAAAACAATACTGCAGTTATAGAGGGGCATATAGGCTACATCACCGTCAGAGGCCGTCATCAGCATTCTCTAGAGGCCCAGCTGGAAAGACAGCTTAGTACTAAGGTTATTTTTAATTCCGAGTTTAGCTATGAGGACTTGCTCAAGGAATACACCCATATTGTAATTGCCACAGGGGAGGGCGAATACACTAAGGGGCTTCAGCACTTTGAGGAAGCACTGACGGTTCGCCTGAAGGGCGCGACGGTTTTGGGAGATTTTGATATCAAGGCTGTTCATGCCTGGCTGGATAACAGCCTAGCGCCAAAGGGCTACAGTTATCTTATTCCGCTGACAGAAAAGGAAGCTAATATTGTTGTGGCCTATCCTAATTATCCTGAAAATCAGGAGCCTTCAGAGGATGTCTATTGGCAGCGATTATATAACAGACTCAGAAATCAATTTAATGCAGAGCTACAGATAAGGGACGCCTTTAATGTCACAAATTATGTGATAGGCAAGGCCGCCAAGCCTAGAATTGGCAACACTCTATTTATAGGCAATTGCTTCTGCTCCGTCATGCCCTTTCTGGGCTTCGGGCAATTTACCTCCATACTTACCGGTATTGAAGCCGCACAAGACCTACTGGGTAAGCTTTCAATATCTGATACGGCAGACCATTATTATAAGAGCTTTAACGATTCCTTAGCCCTCAGACGATCTATGGAGAAAATGGACAATGGTGATTTTGACACATTGGTCAAGCTGCTATCCAAGCACCGTGGGGAGTATATTTTTAACAGCAGAATCAATTTTATGGCCCTTGCAGGCAAGGTATTAAAGCCCTTTATATAACAGAATACCCCTATAGTCTGCACCTTAATTTATATTGATTTTTACTATTTCCGATGTAGAAAAAATTCGCATTGGTGGCCCCCAGGTTCCCGTTCCTGTTGAGGTATATATATGGGATTCCGCATATTGATATAGACCCTTTCCATATTTATATCGAAGGGGAATTAGATAGTTCAAGGGCGGTATCTGCCCGCCATGGGTGTGCCCAGAAAGCTGAAGGTCTATGCCTAATTCCGCGGCCAACTCAAAGTGCTCAGGCTGATGAAATAATAATAGATTTAAATTGTCAGGTGACCCTTGCTGAAGAAGGTCCTTGAGCTTTTCCTCAAAGGCCTCCTTGTTGTTTCTTCCAGCAAAAAAATCCTCCAGTCCAACGATGTTCACAAGATTATCAATTACCTGAATTTTACTGTCAAGGGCTATCATACCCGTTTCCCTGGTAAAGGTATGGAAATTTTCTATCCCTCTATAGACCTCATGATTTCCGCTTATAGCATAGATACCGTACTTACTCTTCAAGCGCCTCATCTGTGGTATGAATCTCTCAACATGATGATAATCATCATCTATAAGGTCCCCTGTAAACACAATGATATCCGCCTCCAGCTGATTAACGCTGTCAATAACCGTGTCTAGCCAGCTCTTTGAGGTCATCATCCCCAAATGAACATCCGACAGCAAAGCAATTGAAAGAGGCGCAGCCCCTTCATAGCTGAGATTAACTGTTTTTATAATGGGTCCCCTCAGTACATTTTTAATGGAAAGCCCAGTACCTGCTATGATTAAAATTATTGAAACAATCGCCCCAATTTTTCTATAATGAGGAAAGAAGAAAACAATTAAATCCTTACATAGCAATATGGTAATACTAATTGACAGTATCCCCAGCCACAAAGCCCCGATATAAAACAATATGTAAACATCCATTTTGCTCTTTAAGAACTGACTGACAAGAAACAGTGAAGCCATTATCACAAAAAAACCTGCCAGCAGCCTTTTGCTGTTGCCGGTTATTAAGAATCCACTGGTGATACTTTTAAACACATAATAGTTCATGCCGCCGTATATGGCTAAGAATATTCCTAAAAAAACTGTAAACATAAGTATCCTTTTCAAAACTACATCCTCCGTTATCCACTTATATTTTGTATTATAGCCCTATTTTTATAGGATTTTGCACTAATTTATAAAAAAGCTATAACCAGTTTATCATAAATAATATGTTGGCGGTTGGCTTTATAAAGTTTTAATATTTTTGTAAGTCTTTAAGGTGGGCTTAAGCACACTAATTTCTCGTTATATTCTATATGATGTTTATAAATCTTGAATGTTTCCTGTGAAAAATCAACACCTGAAGGTCTAGTGGTGCTATACCTTCAGGTGTTGATAAAATCCTATTTAACGCCTATATCCTGTCTATAATGCATTCCTTCAAAGCTTACTTTGTTTACAGCCTCATAGGCCTTTTTTCTTGCCTCTTCGACTGTAGCGCCTATAGCTGTTACCCCCATGACCCTGCCGCCATTGGTAGTCAGCCTGCCATCCTTTATAGCTGTCCCAGCATGAAACAGCATAATATCCTCTGCAATATCCTTCGCTATACTTATCTCTATGCCCTTTGGATATTCCTCCGGATAGCCCTTGGAGGCCATGACCACACAAACTGCTGCTGCCTTCCTCCACTGGATTTCAAGCTCCTCCAGCTTTTTATCTAAAATATGACTGAAAATTTCATACAGGTCCGTCTTTAGTCTAGCTAAAACCACCTGAGTTTCTGGGTCCCCAAACCGAACATTGTATTCCAGTACCTTAGGCCCCTCTGCTGTAATCATCAGACCTATAAAGATGATGCCTCTGTAGTCCATTTGCTCTGCCTGAATCCCACGTAGGGTTGGCAGTAGTATCTCCTCATAAACCCTTCCTGAAATTTCTTCGGTGTATACAAAATTTGGCGAGTAGGTTCCCATACCACCGGTATTAGGACCTTCATCATTATCATATACTCTTTTATGATCCTGACTACTAACCATTGGAATTATAGATTTGCCGTCTATGAAGCATAAAACAGAGGTTTCAATTCCCTTCAAAAACGCCTCAATTACAACGCTCTTTCCGGCGTCGCCAAATACTCTCGATACCATGATATCCTCTAGGGCTTTTAGGGCAGCGGGCCTGTCATTACATATAATAACCCCCTTGCCGGCGGCAAGGCCATCGGCCTTTACCACCACCGGGTAGGTATAGCCCTCCAGTGCCTTCACAGCCTCCTCCATGCTATATACCTCATTAGACATAGCTGTTGGAATGCCATACTTCTTCATAAAGGCTTTGGAATAGCCCTTGCTGCCCTCAAGCTCTGCAGCCTGTCTTGATGGTCCTATGATATTAAGACCCTCATTTCTAAAGGTATCAACAATCCCCGACACTAAAGGCACTTCAGGCCCTACTATTGTCATATCGATATTTATTTCCCGGGAAAATTCGACCAGCTTTTCTATATCATTAACTCCTATGTCGACTAGCTTTGCAATTTGTCCTATGCCGGGATTTCCGGGAGCACAATAGATATCCGCCACAAGTGGACTCTCCTTAAGCTTCCATATTATAGCATGCTCTCTGCCACCATTGCCAATAACCAAAACCTTCACATAGATCACCCACCCCATAAAATTTAGACCAAAACCCAACATACTGTTTTTTAAAACCAGACTTCGATACCTCAATATAACAGTCCCTACACTCTTCGCTATCACTAAGCATATCAAGTTTTTGCACTTGAAAAACAGTTAATATACCCTAAGCTTTTCCCTTTATATGTTGGTACATGAAGCAAAGTGCACTGTTGTTTCACTAGCTCTTTTCTCTAGTGTTTAAAATGTCGCAATCCGGAAAAAACCATGCTAATACCAGCCTCATTACAGGCCTTTATGGAGTCCTCGTCCTTCATAGAACCACCTGGCTGTATGATTGCAGTAATTCCTGCTCTTGAGGCCTCCTCTACACAGTCGCTGAAGGGAAAGAAGGCATCTGAGGCCAATATACTGCCCTCAAGGCTATGGGTGCAGTTGCTGATGGCATTCTTTAGGGCCCATATCCTGCTGGTTTGCCCTGGACCGACAGCCAGCGTCTGTTGATTTTTGACGATCACTATGGCGTTGGACTTCACATGCTTTACAATTTTAAGACCAAATACCAAATCCTTTAGCTCCTCATCAGTGGGCTTCTGCTCAGTTACTGCCTTTATATCCTCCAGCAGTCCATCATTTTGCTGCTGCAGCAGCAGTCCCCCCATTACCCGTTTTATGTCAAAGTCATTAGCCCTTCTATGCTTAATGTCTGTCAGCTCTATCACTCGAAGGTTTTTCTTCTTGCTGAATACCGTCAAAGCCTCCGCAGTATAGCCCGGTGCTATGATAACCTCTAAGAATATATCTGCCATTTTCAAAGCTGTAGCTTCGTCTATGATATCATTTGCCGCTACTATGCCTCCGAATATGGATAGAGGGTCTGCCTCGTAGGCCTTGCTGTAGGCTTCAAAGGTACTGCTTCCACTGGCTACACCACAAGGGTTTGTATGCTTTACCGCCACCACCGTTGGCTCATCAAACTCCTTAAGCAAGGCCAACGCGCCATTGGCATCATTGATATTGTTAAAGGACAGCTCCTTACCCTGCAGCTGCTTACCCTCTACTAGGCTGCCGGGCTGACTGCCAATTTCTCTGTAGAAGATTGCTTTCTGATGAGGATTCTCCCCATATCTTAAATCCTGCTGCTTTTCAAAGGTAAGGGTTAAAACTTCAGGAAAATCCGATGTAATGCCACCGCTTAGGTATCCAGCAATAAGCGTATCGTAATGCCCGGTATGCTGAAAAACCTTTAGGGCCAGTCTATATCTGGTATCTGATGTAGTATTTCCGTGATTCTTAAGCTCCTCCAGTACAGTATTATAATCCGAAGGATCTGTAACTACTGTTACATCTCTATAATTCTTAGCTGCCGACCGTAGCATGGCAGGCCCGCCTATATCGATATTCTCGATGGCTTCCTCCAGGGTTACCCCTTCCTTTAGAATGGTTTCCTTGAAGGGATAGAGGTTGATAATAACTAAGTCGATGGGGGAAATGCCCAGGTTGCTGATGGTATCCATATGCTCCTGATTATCTCGCACAGCCAGAAGCCCACCGTGTATAGCCGGATGCAGGGTTTTAACCCTACCGTCCAAGCACTCTGCAAAGCCCGTCACCTCCGCAACATCCTTAACCGGTATAGCCGCCTCCCTTAGAAGCTTCGCTGTTCCGCCGGTCGACAATATTTCCACGCCAAATTTATGCAATGCCTCAGCTAAGGCCACTATGCCCTTTTTATTTGAAACACTGATTAACGCTCTCTTAATCATAGCTGCACCTCACTTAAAATTTCTACTCTATTATCTGTTACCCTCAATCGTCCTTCGGCAAAAAGCCTGACAGCCATCGGTAAAAGCCTATGCTCCAGCTTCAAAACCTTCTCCTGTATGGTTTTTGGTGTATCTTCATACGCTACTGCTACTGCCTCCTGTAGAATAATAGGTCCGCCATCGGTTTCCTCATTGACAAAATGCACTGTCGCTCCCGTCAGCTTAACACCACGACTATAGGCTGCCGCATGAACCCTCTCACCATAATAGCCCTTGCCTGAAAAGGACGGTATTAAGGAGGGATGGATGTTGATAATCCTATTTCTATATCGCCTTACGACCTCCTCTGGAATCATTTCCAGATAGCCCGCCAAAACTATCAGCCCTATGCCTTCCTCCTCCAGCAGCTGCAGTACCTTCATTCCCGCAGCATTCCTGTCGGGGTAGGTGGCCTTATCTATGACGGCTGTTTTTATCCCCTGCTGCTTACCCCTAACAAGCCCGTAGGCATTACTTCTGTTGGATATGATGAGGGATATCGTCATAGGCAATTGTTTTTCAGAAATATCATCCATCAGAGCCTGCAAATTTGTGCCTCCGCCGGATATCAACACTGCGATTTTTAACCCCGACATAGGATCACCTGTTTCTCTCCCTTTACAATCCTTCCGATTATAGCTGCCTCTTCTTTTTGCTGCTTCAGTATATTAACTGCTGTTTCAGCCTCCTCAGGCTTCACCACCAGCATCATTCCCACACCCATATTGAAGGTGCCGTACATTTCCTCATCGGCGATATCCGCCAGACTCTGAATTAAATTGAATATGGGGGGGATTTTCCAGCTGCCCAGGTCTATCTCAGCAGCTGTAGTCGACGGTAAAATTCGAGGGATATTTTCATAAAAGCCGCCTCCGGTTATATGGGCCATTCCCTTAACCTCAATTGACTTTAAAAGCGACAGCACCGGCTTAACGTATATTTTAGTGGGTCTTAGAAGAGCTTCACCCAGGGTTTCCCCCAGCTCCTCTACATATTCGCTGGTGGCCATCTGCTGCATTTCAAAAAACACCTTTCTTACAAGGGAAAAGCCATTGCTGTGAACACCGCTGGAGGCTATCCCTATAACGACATCCCCCGCTTCAATGCTTTTGCCTGTGATCGCCTTTTCTTTGTCCACCATTCCTACAGAAAAGCCTGCTACATCATATTCCCCATCGGCATAAAAGCCCGGCATTTCAGCGGTTTCTCCACCGATTAAAGCACAGCCCGCCATTCTGCAGCCCTGGGCTATTCCCTTCACTATCTCTGCTGCATTTTCTGCTTTAAGCCTTCCCGTTGCGATATAATCCAGAAAAAACAAAGGCTTGGCCCCCTGGCATAATATATCATTGACGCACATAGCCACACAATCCTGACCAATGGTGTCGTGCTTATCCATCATAAAGGCCAGCTTTAGCTTTGTTCCTACACCATCGGTGCCTGCAACCAGTACAGGCTCCTTTATATCCTTTAAGTCAAGGGCAAAGAGACCGCCAAAACCACCTATATCCTCCATAACTCCTGCTGTAAAGGTATCCTTTACGTATTGCTTCATCAAGCCCACTGCCCTTTGACCCTCATTAACGTCTACTCCGGCACTGCTATAGGTAATCTTATCCATTAGCGCTTCCCCCCTTACAATCTCTCAAAGACCTTTTTATTTCCAACCGTCGGAACCTCCATAGGATAATCGCCACTGAAGCACGCCAAACAATGATGCTCTGCAGGCTTGCCGACGGATTCAATAAGACCCTCGGTGCTGATATACCCAAGACTGTCTGCCCCTATTGTTTTTCTGATTTGCTCTACAGTATTTACTGCACCTATCAGCTGAGTTCTATTAGGCGTATCTATGCCAAAATGACAGCTATAGGCCACAGGCGGAGAGCTGATTCTCAGATGTACCTCTTTAGCTCCTGCCGTCCTCAGACTATTGACGATCTGCTTGCTGGTGGTTCCTCTAACAATTGAATCGTCTATCATAACAATCCTTTTACCTGAAACATTGTATCTCAGAGAGTTCAGCTTAAGCCTAACAGCCGTCTCCCTTAGCTTTTGCTCTGGCTGAATAAAGGTTCTGCCCACATATCTGTTTTTTATTAGCCCCTCACCAAAGGGGATGCCTGAAGCCTCTGCATAGCCTATGGCAGCTGGAATAGAGGTATCGGGAACTGCAATAACTAAATCCGCATCCACAGGATGCTCCTTTGCCAATATCCTTCCGGCATTTTTTCTAGCCTCATAAACGCTTGTACCGTCTATTATGCTGTCGGGACGGGCAAAGTATATATATTCAAATATACAGGAGGCTCTCCTGTTCTTTACCTGTACCTGCCTGGTTTCAAGGCCCTCCTTGCTTATGGCGATGATTTCTCCCGGTTCAACATCCCTGACAAATTCTGCCCCTATAACATCCAGAGCACAGCTTTCGGAAGCAAGAACATAGCCATTTTCTAATTTCCCCAGACAAAGAGGTCTTAATCCAAAGGGGTCCCTGACGCCAATCAAATAATCCTCCGTCATCACCACTAGGGCATAGGCACCCTTAATCAGCTCCATAGTTCTTTCAATGGCATTGACAATGCCGTCGCTGCTGAAGCGTGCTATTAAATTTACGATTACCTCGGTATCTATAGTCGTTTGAAATACCACCCCGGATTCCTCCAGACGATCCCTCAGCTTAGCTGCATTGATCAAATTGCCATTGTGGGCAAGGGCGATGTTGCCGCCGCGATATCTCACCACCAATGGCTGAGCATTAACAACATTGCTATCTCCTGTTGTGGAATATCTGACGTGTCCGATACCTATATGGCCCTTAAGCCGTTTAAACACGGCTTCATTAAATACCTCCGGTACCAGCCCCATCTCCTTATGAAACTGGGTATGAAGGCCGTCATTGGTGGCTATTCCTGCACTTTCCTGTCCCCTATGCTGCAGCGCATATAAACCGTAGTAAAGAGATTTTGCCACCTCTTCAGACCTATTGCCATGATAAACCCCAACAACCCCACATTCTTCCTTTAACTTGTCAAAGTTTATTTCATTAAGCATTTGAAGGCTCCTCTCCATGCTGCTTTCATATCCTTAACCTTTAAAGTCACTATATCTGAGTTATTTACACTAATTTTAAAATCTTCACCTGTAACCTTACCCAATATCTCATTTGGTATTTCCTGCTGTGCCATAAGCTGTTGAAGCTCCGTTAAAGCCTCAGTACTACAAGAAACTACAAATCTTGATTGGCTTTCGGAGAATAAGGCTACGTCCCTTCGAAGCTTGGTCTGGATTTGAATATCAACGCCAAGACCCTTTTCCATACAGCCCTCCGCCAAGGCTACAGCCAAACCACCCTCACTAATATCATGGGCTGACCTCAGTAGACCTTTTTCAATTGCAGTTAATATAAAGGCCTGCAGCTTCTTTTCCAGTCCAAAGCTTAACGTAGGCACTTTGCCCTTTTCAAGCCCGTGAAGCCTTGAGAGGTATTCACTGCCACCTAGCTCATTCTTTGTTTCTCCCAATAGTATGACAATATCTCCGGCTTCCTTGAAATCCATTGTACAGCTCTTATCTATGTCCTCGATCACGCCTACCATGCCGATCATAGGCGTAGGATAAATAGCCTGAGACTCAGTTTCATTATAAAAGCTGACGTTTCCGCTTATTACTGGTGTATCCAGTTCTCTGCAGGCTTCACCTATTCCAATTACCGCTTCTCTGAATTGCCAGAAGCGATCGGGCTTTTCTGGACTACCAAAGTTTAGACCGTCGGTTATTGCCAGTGGCTTTGCTCCGCTGCAAACTAGATTTCTGGCGGCCTCCACCACTGCTATGCTGCTTCCCAGCCTTGGGTCAAGATAGCAATATCTGCTATTGCAGTCTACGGTAAGGGCAATGCCTTTTTTAGTTCCTCTTACTCTTAATACAGCAGCATCCGAACCGGGCTTAACCACAGTACTGGTCCTTACCATATGGTCATATTGCTTGTACACCCATTCCTTGCTACAAAGGTTTGGTGAGGTCAAAAGCTGCATAAAAGTTTCATTGTAATCCTGGGGCTCCTTTATCTCCTCCTGCTGAAGCTGCTTCAGCTCTTGATAATACTGAGGCTCCTCGTACTCCTTGTAATACTTAGGTGCTCCGGAGGAATCCAGGCTATAGGCAGGCATATCAGCTGCAATTCTATCGCCTTCTTTAACTATCAGTCTGCCATTGTCAGTCACCGTACCGATGGTTATAGCATGAAGGCCCCACTTTTCAACTATTTCTGTTACCTCGGACTCTCTGCCCTTCTCTACGATCAGGAGCATCCTTTCCTGAGACTCAGAAAGCATTATCTCGACCGGCAGCATCCCCTTTTCTCTTCGGGGCACCTTCAGTACATCGATCTCCATACCGCCCTCACCCCTGGTGGCGGTTTCACAGCAGGCGGAGGTGAGCCCTGCAGCGCCTAGGTCCTGAAGACCTATGATTGATCCGGTTTCCAGAAGCTCCAGGCAGGCCTCCATCAAAAGCTTTTCCATAAAGGGGTCCCCCACCTGTACGGCAGACTTCTTCTCTTCAGACTCCTCAGTTAATTCCACTGATGCAAAGCTGGCACCACCCATACCGTCTCTTCCGGTGGCGGCCCCTACATACATTATGGAATTGCCAACACCTGAAGCATTACCTCTATGGATTTTGTCATGCTCAATAATACCAACACACATGGCATTAACCAAGGGATTCCCATTATAGCTGTCATTGAAATAAACCTCTCCACCAACGGTAGGAATTCCAATACAGTTGCCATATCCTGCAATGCCTTCAACCACACCCTCAACCAAATATTTAACCCTTTCACTTTCCTCTACATCACCAAAGCGAAGGGAGTTTAACAATGCTATCGGTCTTGCCCCCATTGCAAATATATCTCTTATTATGCCACCTACGCCTGTAGCAGCACCTTGATAGGGCTCTACAGCAGAGGGATGATTATGGCTCTCTATCTTCATGGCTATTGCCAGATTATCGCCAATATCTATAATCCCTGCATTCTCGCCAGGACCCTGCAGCACTCTTTCTCCAGTGGTTGGGAAATGTCTGAATAAGCCTCTAGAATGCTTGTAGCTGCAATGCTCCGACCACATAACACCATACATGTTTAGCTCCAGCTCATTAGGCTCCCTATTAAGATATTCAAGTATTTTCTTATATTCATTTTCGGTTATACCCACTGCTTCATATGAATTATTCATTTTTCAGGCTCCCCTCCAGTGCATTCAAAATGGATTCAAATAGTCTTTTACCATCGCTATTGCCTAATATGTCCTCACAAGCCCTTTCAGGATGTGGCATCATACCCAATACATTTCTTCCCTCGTTGCAAATTCCTGCGATGTCCGACATCGAACCATTAGGATTATCTACATACGTAAAAAGGATCTGTCCGTTTTCCTTCATTTTCTTTAAAGTCTCTTCATCTGCCACATAATTGCCTTCACCATGGGCTATAGGAATATTAATGATTTCACCCTTTTGGTATAGGCTGGTGAAGGGGCTATCATTGGCCTCCACCTTTAATGGCACTGTATCACATATAAATTTCAAATTTTTATTTCTCACAAGGGCTCCGGGTAGAAGGCCTACCTCCGTTAGCACCTGAAAGCCATTGCAAATCCCTATAACCAGCTTGCCAGCAGCAGCATGCTCCTTGACGGCTGCCATAACCCTGGAAAACCTCGCTACGGCTCCGCATCTCAGATAATCGCCATAGGAAAAGCCCCCCGGCAGTATGATACAATCAAAGCCATTTAGCTTTTCTGTGTCGTGCCATATATACTCAACCTCATGGCCCAGAACATCCTTAACCGCATAAAAGCAATCTATATCACAGTTTGAGCCCGGAAAAACGATGACTCCAAATTTCATCCTGACGCCCTCCTTCTAAATAATCTCGTATTTGTACTCCTCAATAACTGTATTGGCCAATAGTCCTTCACACATTTTAACTAACTGAGCCTCTGCCTCACCCTCACTAACATCCCCAAGGTCCAGCTCAATCAGCTTTCCTATTCTTACCTCCTCAACATTTGAATACCCCAGCTTACCCAGTGCGTTTTGAATAGCTGTTCCCTGTGGATCTGCTATGCTCTTTTTTAGAGTTACATATACCTTTGCCTTCATTTTTATTCCTCCTGTCCTATAGTTAATCTATTTAATACCTCTGAATAGGCCTCTTCAACTCCGCCTAAATCCCTTCTAAATCGATCCTTGTCCAGCTTTTCGTTGGTTTTTATATCCCACAGCCTGCAGGTGTCGGGGGAAATCTCATCCGCCAGTATCACCCTTCCCTTATAGAGACCAAACTCCAGCTTAAAATCTATCAGCCTTAAGCCCCTATCTTCAAAGTACCCCTTTAGTATTTCATTTATACTTAGCGCCTGCTGCTTAACTGTCTCCAGCTCTTCTGCAGTTGCCAGGCCTATAGCCAATACATGATCATCATTTACCAACGGGTCCCCCAGTGCATCATTTTTGTAGCACAGCTCTATAACGGTTCTGCTAAGCAGTATGCCCTCCTGAAGCCCCAGCCTCTTTGCCAAGGACCCTGCTGCTACATTTCTTGCTATTACCTCAAGGGGAAGTATCTTTACCGCCTTTACTGCCATTTCTCTATCGTTAATCAGACCCAAGAAATGAGTTTCAATACCCAGCTTCTCCAAAAGCTCAAAGAGCACCGCCGACATTTTATTGTTTACAATCCCCTTGTTAAGTATGGTCCCCTTTTTTTCACCATTAAAGGCTGTGGCGTCATCCTTGTAGGATACAATATAAGCATCCTCATTGTTTGTTCTGTGTACCTTTTTTGCCTTACCCTCATAAACCATCTCCAGCTTCTGAAGCTCAGTCATTATAAACCCTCCTCTAGTCTAATGATTTTACATTTTTATTAAATGAGGAAATTGCATATTACCATGTGAGCACATAGATTTTAGCTTATAGAAAGTTAAACGCTTATGGTCTTCACCTAGGGCAATTAATATTTGAATTGCAATAAGTTAGCCCGAGGCACTAAGCAGGTAGCCTTAGACCTTGTATTCACATTCTACTTTTCTTTATTATGCATTTTCCTCAGGTAATCAGAATATCCAATCTCCTCAAGCTTTGCGGCCTTCTTCTCCACCATATTGGTAAGGGAAGCCTTGTATTTTTTTAGCCTATCCTTAACAGCCTCATCCCCTAAGGCAATGATTTGCGCCGCCAGAATTCCCGCATTTTTTCCACCGTTTATCGCCACTGTTGCAACCGGTACTCCCGGGGGCATTTGTACTATCGAATATAGGGAATCTATTCCCTCTAAGCTCCTGCTCTTTATTGGAACGCCTATTACCGGCAAGCTCGTAATGGCTGCCACCATACCAGGAAGATGTGCTGCACCACCAGCCCCGGCTATGACTACCTTTATGCCGCTTTCCTCTGCAGCTTCTGCATAATCATACATCCTTTGCGGTGTTCTGTGGGCGCTTACGATGGTGCATTCATAGCTAATCCCCAGCTCCTCCAGCATTTCTGCTGCTTCCTTCATCACCACTAAATCCGAATCACTTCCCATAATAATACCTACTTGACTACTCATGCGTTTCCCCTCCTTTTTCACCCAATACTTTAACCTTGTCAGTGATATATGCTGTTTTACGTAGGGCCTCCTGAAGACAATTGTCAACTATTGTTATGTGACCCATTTTTCTGAAGGGCTTGGTCTCCGCCTTACCATAAAAGTGTAAGTATAGTCCTTTAATAGCTAAGGCCTCCTCAACTCCTACAAGTCTTGCCCTGCCTTCGTTCTTCTCTTCTCCCAGCAGATTTATCATCACAGAGGGATGAATCAACTGACTGCTGCCAAGGGGCAGTCCCAATATGCATCTGAGATGCTGAGCGAATTGTGAGGTATAGCAGCCCTCTATGCTATAATGCCCGGAGTTATGAGTCCTTGGTGCTATTTCATTGACAAATACATTATCCTCTGCATCTACAAACATCTCTATGCAGAAAACCCCTATTCCCTCTAGAAACGCCAATGTTTTCAATGCAATTTCTCTTCCTTTGACGGCAGCTTCATCCGTGAGCCTTGCCGGCACTATAGTTGTACGCAAGATATTGTTATTATGCTGATTTTCTGAAAGGGGATATACCTCCTGCTGCCTATTGGTTCCTCTGGCTACTATCGCCGATATTTCCATTCGGTAATTAACAAAGGCCTCCGCCATAAGAGGTTTTTGGCCCCCCCCTAAAGCCACGTAAGCCTCTTCTACCTCTCCTTCACTACCAACAATATAGTTGCCCTTTCCGTCGTAGCCGCCCTTTCTAAGCTTTAAAAGCATGGGATAACCAAAGCTCATTCCCGCCTTATACAGCTCCTCCAGGGAGTTTATGGCTGTGAAGTCGGGGGTTGGTATGTTGTTTTCCTTTAAAAACAGCTTTTGCAGATATTTGTCCTGGATCAGCTTAAGGGTCAAGGGTGATGGATAAATCTTATGACCCGATGCCATGAGTGTTACCAATAGATCGGCATCTATATGCTCAAACTCATAGGTGATGATCTCACTGACCTCTGCCAGCTCCTGCAGCTTCCTGCCATCATAAAAGCTGCCGACGATATGCTTGTCCGCAATAGAGGCAGCAGGACAATTGACCGAAGGGTCTAGAATGTTGAATTTCAAGCCCAGCTTTTTGCCTTCTTGAATCAGCATTTTTCCCAGCTGGCCTCCTCCTATAATTCCTATAGCGCCTTCCATGTAGCTCATAAAACGTCACTCCTTAGTGATTCTTTGGAAGTAAAAGCAGCTAAGGTTTTCTTAGCTGCTTAATGTTTGTTGTGTGTTATTTTTTTAGTGAGGCAATATGGTAAATCTTAGTATGAATAAAATTGCCAATAAATACATGGTTGGATGAATTTCCTTGCTCTTGCCAACTGCCAGCTTAGTTATGCAGTAGAAAATGATCCCTATTGCAATACCATTTGCTATGCTGTAGGTAAATGGCATCATAGCGATTGTAAAGAAGGCAGGTAATGCTTCTGAGAAATCATCAAAATTAATTCCCTTAACAGCTCCCATCATAAGCACACCAACAATGATCAATGCAGGTGCAGTTGCCTCAGAAGGAATCATTAACGCAATGGGTGCTAGGAAAACAGACAGCAGGAACAAAACACCTGTGGTTACAGCTGTCAGGCCTGTTTTTCCGCCCTCAGCAACACCAGCAGCGGATTCTACGTAGGTTGTAACTGTAGAAGTTCCCAGCATAGCACCAACAGAGGTAGCTACAGCATCTGCCAATAAAGCCCTGTCCATGTTAGGAAGCTTACCCTTTTCGTCAAGCATACCAGCTTTTTGCCCAGTACCGATAAGTGTTCCGATGGTATCAAACATGTCAACTAAGCTGAAGGAGATTACAACTGTTGCCACGCTTGCTAAAGCACCAACAACAGAGGCTTCACCCAGCTTTAAAAGTCCTACAAAATCCATCTTAAATAAGGTAGGTGTAATATCTAAGCTAAAGCTATTAACTATGGATGTATTGGTTACACCCATAGGAATGCCAAGTAAAGTAGTGGCTACTATACCAATTAAAATTGACCCTCTTACCTTTAATGCCATTAAGACACCGGTTAGAGCGATACCGATTACTGCCAGTATTACGGCTGAGTCAGTAAATGATCCAAGACCTACAAGAGTCGCCTCGTTAGCAACTACAATACCAGCATTTTTCAAGCCTATTAATGCTATAAAAAGTCCAATACCACCGCCGATTGCATGCTTTAAGGAGTTTGGAATTGCTTCCACAATTGCTTCTCTTGCGCCGGTTATAGTTAAAATGATAAATAAAATACCAGAAATAAAGATTGCTGCCAAAGCCTGCTGCCAGGTATAGCCTAAAGTAAGTACAACACCAAAGGTAAAGAATGCATTAAGACCCATTCCAGGAGCCTGTGCAAATGGAAGATTTGCATAAAGTCCCATAATAAGAGTACCCACTGCAGCTGATAAGCAGGTTGCTAAAAATACTGAGTTGTAATCCATCCCTGCAATTGACAGCATGTCAGGGTTTACGAATAAAATGTAGGCCATAGTAACAAAAGTAGTAATACCTGCAATAATTTCTGTTTTTACATTTGTTTTGTTTTCCGTAAGCTTAAATTGTGAATCTAAAAATGATTTCGCCACGTAATATCCTCCTTTGTTTTTTATTATTTTATAAAATAAAACCCAGTCGGATAGGCGCTCTAAAAATAAGAGTGAACCTATCCGACCGGGCTTTTATCCCCACGGTGTAGCATTTACTAATGCCTGCACCCCTTGGACCAGCTCTCCCCGGACGGAACCCTAGCGCCTTGCACCAGGTACCAATTCACTCATAGTAGAATGATTTACGGTCATTCTGTAGAAACTGTCGATCCCTATTATCGACATTATACGAGCCTTAAGTTTTAACGCCATCAACTTCAATTTAATAATACCAAATCGGTAATAAAAGGTCAACGATTTTTCGAATTATTTTTGAAGTTTTTGTCGATTAATTTGCTTTAATGCGAACATTGCAATTTGATTTTATCTATATTGTTTGTTTATCTCTTTTGTTTCTGACTGCTACATTCTAAGTATCTTTGTTTATATTTTAGCCATCAGCTAAGTTTATATATCGTTTAACAGCCCGCAAAGGGATATTAACCAGCCATTCCTCCTGCTTATATACCGTCATGGCCGTTCGTCAACAAAAAATACAATGAAAAAATGTGGTGTTTATACATTTTTTACGGCGAAAAACTGTATTGACATGAATAATTTCAATTCTTATATTATCGCTCCCAGCGACTCGAAATGGAAAAAAGTAAAAAACAACCCCAAAAACCCTTGGTTTTAAAGGTTTTCGAGGGTTTTAATGTTTATTCCCACTCCACTGTAGCTGGTGGCTTGGAGGTAATATCATATACTATACGATTGACATTTTCCACTTCATTAACAATTCTTCTTGATATTTTATCCAAAACCTCATAGGGTATTCTTGCCCAATCAGCCGTCATTGCATCGGAGCTGGTTATGGCACGAATGCCGATGGTATGAGCATAGGTTCTTTCGTCTCCCATTACACCAACACTTTTAATGTTAGGCAGCACTGCAAAGTATTGCCAGATTTCCCTATCCATGCCTGCCTTTTTAATCTCTTCTCGAACAATAGCATCAGCATCTCTGACAATCGTCAGCTTTTCTTCAGTTATTTCACCTAGAATTCTTACCGCCAGTCCTGGACCGGGGAAGGGTTGCCGCCATACAATTTCCTCAGGTAATCCCAGCTCAGTACCTACTGCTCTTACCTCATCCTTAAAGAGATATCGGAAGGGTTCAATTAGCTGGAATTTCATGTCTTCAGGCAGACCGCCTACATTGTGATGGCTTTTAATAACTGCAGCAGTGTCTGTGCCACTCTCTATAATATCAGGATATAGCGTTCCCTGTACCAGGAAATCTATTTCTCCTATTTTTCTTGCTTCTTCCTCAAATAAACGGATAAATTCCTCACCAATTATTTTTCTCTTCTTCTCTGGATCATCTATCCCCCGCAGCTTGCCTAAAAAGCGCTCTCCTGCATTGGCTCTGATAAAGTTGATGTTGAATTTATTCTTAAATAAATCCTCAACCCAATCCCCTTCATTTTTTCTCAATAGACCATGGTCTACAAAGATACAGGTTAAATTATCGCCTATGGCCTTATGCACCAATACGGCGGCTACTGAGGAATCCACTCCGCCAGATAGGGCACACAGCACCTTTTTGTCGCCCACCCTTTCACGAATGGCCTGAATTTCTTCCTCTATATAGTTCTTCATGGTCCAGCTGCCAGCACAATGGCATACCTCGTAAAGGAAATTTTTGATGATTTCTCTTCCATTTTCCGTATGCTCCACCTCAGGGTGAAACTGTACTGCATAGTATTTCTTTTCAGCATTTTCCATGGCTGCAACAGGGCAATCCTCAGTAGAGGCTGTTATTGCAAAGCCCTCCGGCGCCCTCTCAATAAAATCGGTATGACTCATCCAGCAGATAGAATCCTGTGGAATCTCTTTAAATAGAGGAGAAGCCTCATTGACCTTTAATGCCGTTTTCCCATACTCTCTATTTTTTGCTCTATTTACCTTGCCCCCAAGGGTTTCCGCCATCAGCTGACCACCGTAGCAAATCCCCAGTATCGGTATCCCCAGCTTAAGGATTTCCGCATCGCATTTTGGCGCTTTATCGGCATAAACACTGGCTGGCCCTCCGGTAAAGATAATCCCCATAGGTTTTTTTTCCTTAACCTCTTCAACAGAGATCTTGTAGGGTACAACCTCGCAATATACGTTAAATTCTCTAACTCTCCTGGCAATAAGCTGATTATACTGTCCACCAAAATCTAAAATCAATACCAATTCGTTATTCATCAATTCCATCCTTTCAGGCGTTTTAACGCTGTAGCTTCTCAATAGTAGAATAATTATTCTGCTCTTTTATTGTACTTAGTGTTTTGGCTTGTGCCTAGTCCTTAATTGTTATTTTTATTTAGCTTGTTAAGCATAGATAATTGTTCACCATATGCTTTCAGCTACTCATTCATACTATAATTAGGAGATTCCTTAGTAATGGTGATATCATGGGGATGGCTTTCTCTAAGACCGGCGCCTGTAATTCTTATAAATTTACCATTTTCCTGAAGCTCCTTGATGGTGGCTGTGCCGCAATAGCCCATGCCTGCCCTTAAGCCCCCAATAAGCTGATATACCGTATCCTTTACCATTCCCTTGTAGGGCACTTTACCCTCTACTCCCTCCGGAACCAGCTTTTGAGCATCGCTCTGGAAGTAACGGTCCTTGCTGCCCTCCTTCATTGCTGCTATCGACCCCATACCTCTATAGGATTTAAAGCTTCTTCCCTTGTAAATTATGGTTTCGCCTGGGCTTTCATCTGTTCCTGCCAATAATGACCCAATCATAACGACACCGGCTCCTGCTGCTATGGCCTTTGGAATGTCTCCTGAGTATTTTATCCCTCCGTCAGCGATAATTGGAACGCCATACTTAGCCGCAACTGCTGCACAATCGTACACAGCAGTAATCTGAGGAACACCAATGCCAGCCACAACCCTTGTTGTGCAAATAGAGCCAGGCCCAATACCCACCTTAACGGCATCCACCCCTGCTTCTATTAAATCCACCGTTGCCTCTGCCGTAGCTACATTGCCTGCTATCAGCTGTAGGCTAGGAAACTTGCTTTTTATTGTTTTTACGGCTTCAATGACTCCCTTTGAATGACCATGGGCTGTATCCACAACTATAACGTCTACCTTTGCATTATTTAGTGCTTCTACTCTATCCAGCATATCCTTAGTCACACCAACGGCTGCTCCTACCAGCAATCGCCCCTGACTATCCTTAGCGGAGTTCGGATATTTAATTGCCTTTTCGATGTCCTTAATCGTAATAAGCCCCTTCAGCATACCATTTTTATCAACTATTGGAAGCTTCTCTATTTTAGTGCTCATTAATATCTTTTGAGCCTCCTCCATAGAGATGCCCTCTAATGCAGTGATTAAATTATCCTTCGTCATAACCTCAGAAACTAAACGACTATAATTGCTTTCAAAGCGAATATCTCTGTTGGTTATTATGCCCACCAGCTTGCCCTTAGTCGTAATCGGCACACCCGAAATTCGGTACCTTTCCATTAGCTCCAATGCATCAGAGATCGTATGCTCTGGTGATAAGAAGAAGGGATCAACGATAACACCATGCTCGCTTCGCTTTACCTTGTCCACCTCAAGGGCCTGCTCCTCTATAGACATATTCTTATGGATGATTCCTATTCCGCCCTCTCTTGCCATAGAAATTGCCATTTTTCCTTCAGTAACCGTATCCATACCGGCACTCATTAAAGGTATATTCAGCCTTATGTTTTTGGTCAAATACGTGGACACATCAACATTGTTAGGTAATACCTCGGATTTCGCCGGAATTAATAAAACATCATCAAAGGTCAATCCCTCTTTAACAAACTTATCCTGCATTTTTATCCTCCCTTTCATTATACCTTTAAAATCCATCAATAAAACGTAAGCTTTACTTATCTTTCCAAATGCCCCAATATATATACTTTTAAACCTCGTTGGGCATTCATCTTCAGTGTCTTTAGAAGACCCTACCCAAAGTAATGTAAAATAATAAAAACCCCTATAGCAATCTCCCTCAATAGAGTGAAATTATTATACGGGTTCTCCTAAAGGATATGCCCTATTGAACAAAGTTAGCATATCCATATAATAACCTCACACATAGTCGAATAATTTACGGTTATTCGGTAGAAACTTCCGGCCCCTATCGCCAGCATTATATGAGTGAATTTGATACTGATTTAATTGTTATTATCTAAATTATCAAATGGCTAATATAATGTCAAGCGATAATTCTATACCTCTCGAGGCATTACACCACCATTACCCCCCTGCGCCTCTATTGCAATTTCAAGCCTTTAATAAATTTTGAAATCCCATCCTTTATCAAGCTAAATGGGTAAAGGATGGGATTTGTTAATAAGTATTAATAAATTGATGAGCTATGCTATGCTTTATGTCAATATATCACATACCGTTGCAGATTTCTAAAGAAAGCTATTTTGTCCCCTTCTCATTAACCTTTGAAAGAAATTTGTCCATATTAATAACATATCTTTCATGGAGGCCTTCGCCTATTTTCTCAACCTCATCAAATGCCTCTACCTTGAATACAAGCCGTTTTCCATCAATTTCAATCAATTCTGCAATAGCGGTTGCCTTCATTCCGATAGGCGTCGCAGCGATATGCTTGACGTCAAGATGCGTACCAACAGTAGCAAAGCCCTCCGGCAATGTTGGATCAACGGCCTTTAGTGCAGCATTTTCCATCAGACCTATCATAAGGGGGGTTGCAAAAACCTTTACCCCTCCGCTGCCAAAGGCCTCCGCAGTATCCTTTTGTTGAACCATCAGCTCCACCTTAGCCTGTTGGCCTATAGTTAAATTAAATTCCATATTATTCCTCCTCGTAATTTAGTAAGAAATTGCATATTACCAATATTTTAGTTTATACAAAACAATATATTTATCGCCCAGTTTTTAGGACTAATAACCTTTAGATTTTATAAATTAACCCGTGGCAATATGTAGAAAACCTTTGATTTTGTATATCTGCTGCTCATATTTTTTGGCAATTTCCTCTGTTATTTACTTCATCAATTGACTGATTTCCTTGAGCCGCTCTATAATTGGAAGCTTCTGAGTACATAGGCCCTCACAGACACCACAGGCAATACATTCATCGGGAAGTGTGTCGGTTTCCTTAAGTCTCCCCTTCTCCTTAAACCAGTTAAAATGACGGTGCATTGCTTCTTCATTGTCTAAAAGCATTAAATTATATGCCTCCAAATAGGTAGATATCTTTATCTTTTTAGGACATTTCAAGCAATAGCCACAGGTGGTACAGAGATTGTTAAAGCCATTTCCCACCCTTTCCTTTATCTCCTTAAGCTTTTCTACTGAGAAATCTATGGGATTCTCTACGGTTCTGACATTCTCATTTACCTCTTCTATTGTGCCCATACCTGCAAGGCTTACTGTAATTCCCTTTTGGTAAGCATTAAACCTTAATGCCGCCTGACTTACTGTCTCATTTTCGTACTGCTTCAAAAAGCTGAAATAATCGCCATGCTGAGGGATCAGCCCTCCTCCTAAGGGATTCATGGTAACTACCCCCAGCTTGTTCTCATGGGCAGCCGCCACACCCTCCTGCCGGTAATTATGGTTGATCACATTATAGCCCAAGAGCACGCCTTCAAATACCTTGTCCTCAATAATCCTTCTGATATCCTCTCCTTTGCAGTGGGTGGAGAATACCAGGTGCTCTATAAGCCCCTCTTCCTTTGCCTTTAATGCTCCCTCATAGGGACCTCCCGGCGCCATAACCCTTTCGTACTGATTTAAATCCATTATACACCACATATGGAAAAAATTGATCTTATCCAGACCAAATCGCTCTAGTGAATTTTCAATCCGCCACCTTACCTTATCGGCTGTTGCATCACTATTGATGCTGCTTTTGGTTGAAACATAAAAGTCAGCAGGCATTTTTTTAAAAGCTTTACCCATTATTATTTCACTTCTATCATTGCAATAGAAGGGTGCTGTATCAAAATAGTTAATTCCGAGGCTATTAGCATGTCTTACCACATCTGCAGCATAGTCCTCATCGGCACCAAAGCGCATTCCGCCAAAGCCAATGACCGAAACCTTTTTTCCTGTGCTTCCGTATTCTCTGTATTTCAACCTAACTCCCCCTGTCCATTAATCTACTATTTTATTATACATAATTTTTTTTATTTTACCAATATTTAGACAGTGAAAATAATGTTAAGAATGGTTTAATTTCATAGCTTTATTATTATAAAAGAGAGGGAAAATAATTATAGCTACAGCCAGCATGAAGAATATAAAAGATATAAAAAGAAGGGAGGAATAGCCATGATTACCTTAAAATCCATAACAGATAAATGGTTCAAAAATCAAAAAACACCATCAATACGCCATGAATATCCTCTACTGAACATTACGGATAATCTGCATTTTGGTGAGGATTCCGGCGCATTAGGTGATGATGAACTGAGAAATCCATTGGAACACGACAATAATGAAAATAAATCCAATAAGCTTCAATAGCTTTCCCTTTTATTTCTTGTACTATGGATTTTATATCTGCAAATAATACAATATGAGGTTAAATCAAAATATAAGGAGGGTTATCATGCAGGGAAATCAAACTAATCAACAACAGCAACAGCAGCAGCAAGGGATGAATCAACAGCCGGGTCAGGGGAATATGCAATTGGATTCCAACAACCTAAAAATTCTAGAGGATCAATTAAGCTATGAGTCCTTAATGAATAAAAAGTTTTCAGCCTACGCTCAATACTGTACGGATACACAGCTGAAAAATCTGTGTCAGCAAGCAGCACAAAAGCATAAGCAGCATTATAATGAATTGTTTAATTATTTAAACTCACATCAATAAGGAGGAATATAAAAATGACCACTCATCAGAGAAGCCTTTCAGAGAAGGAGCTAATGCACGATTTGCTGGCTTCAGAGAAACAGGTTTGTTCAGCTTACAATGTTGGTATAACGGAGGCCTCCTGTACTAACCTAAGACAGCATTTAACAAAATGTTTAAATGATTCACAGCAAATAGAATATCAGCTTTTTGATGCAATGAAGCAAAGAGGCTGGTACCAGATTAAAAAAGCACAGCCTCAGGATGTTCAAAGCGCTAAAACCAAATTTCAGCAAATGCAGAGTGATTTACAGTAAAAACTAACAAAAAATAAATAACCGGGTATCTATATTATTTAATATTGATACCCGGTTATTCTTTTTCTTCTTCCTTCGGCAGTACAAAATGTTCTGGATTGCTTAAGCTCATTTATTACCTTCCTTACCGGACTGCTCAATTCATACTGATTAATTTTCGTCTGAAAAAAATTAAACTTCTCAATTTCGCATCGCTTTTGAATTTTAAACATCTACTTGCTAAAACCAATTTGAAAGTCAAACCTGTAAAACCTTCTTGCCAGCCTCCAATTTCATAAACATACTGTACGCTTCAAATACATTACTGCCTAGTGAAGAAGAGTAGAAGAAGCTGCCTCCTTCTTAATATGATTATACCAAAATTCTTCGCAACCCGCAAGGCATTTTTCTAATATTTTAAAATTTTCTAACAATTGATTTTTCGAATAATAGCTATTCCAAAATGATATAGATTCCTTCGTTTTTATAGCAACAATCTCGACCTTTATCAGGATCTCTATCTTTAAAATACAACCTCTACTACTAGCCTAAGAAAAAATAAATGCTCTCTTTTCTTATAACTATAGCTCTTTACCTCACCTTATAACAATAACCCCTCTGGAAATGCTGCTGCCTGAATACATAATGGCTTTGAAAAAATAACCACAATTCTTAAGGAACGGAGCCTATAAAGACGTTAAGAATTCTGCATGTTTGAGCGAAGCGAGTTTGCAGACTTTAGTCTTTATAGGTGGAGTGACTTTTTGAATTGTTTATTTTTGAAACCGCTATGGCGTATACAGGCAGCTCCATTTCCCTACAGCCACTACTACCCTTAGAAGCGAAACACAGTCACTTATGCTTGCTTTTAATCGCACTAAAAAGGGGGCTCGGCTGAGCCCCCTTTAAAACCCTCTATTTCACCTGCTTCAATTCCTCAATCAAGGCAGGAATTACCTTGTTTACATCTCCAACAATACCTAAATCAGCAAATTCAAATATAGGAGCAGTTGCGTTTTTATTGATTGCCACTATAAACTCCGATTCCTCCATACCTGCAACGTGCTGAATGGCTCCAGAAATACCGCAGGCGATGTAAAGGCCAGGTCTTACAGTTTTTCCTGTTTGACCAACCTGGAATTCCCTATCTATCCAACCGGCGTCAACAGCAGCCCTTGAACCTGACACTAATCCTCCCAGCTCCTTAGCCAACAGCTGAAGATCCTCGAAGGTTTCTTTTTTACCTAGACCCCTTCCGCCGGAAACAAGTACATTGGCATCCTCAATCTTAACCTTTTTCTTGCTTTCCTTAACGACCTCTAATATCTCAACATTCATATCACTTGACTTGAGATCAGTAATATGATTTACAATGCTTCCGCTTCTGTTTGTATCCCTTTCCCCCACCAGCATAACCCCAGGTCTGACGGTAGACATTTGAGGCCTGTGCTCTGGACATATGATAGTAGCCATAATGTTACCCCCAAAAGCGGGTCTTGTCATCAGAAGATTCTTAGTCTCCTCATCTATTGCCAAGGTGGTGCAGTCAGCAGTAAGTCCTGTATAAACTCTGGCTGAAACTCTAGGGGCCAAATCTCGTCCAATTGCAGTAGCTCCTATTAATACAATTTCAGGCTTAAGCGCCGTAATTATTCCGGTGAAGACCTTTGTATAGGGCTCAGTTACATATTTGTCCAGCATTTCATCCTCAGCTATAATTACCTCGTCGGCACCGTAATAAATAAGCTCATTAGCCAAATCCGCAACGGCATGGCCCAAGAGTATTGCAGTCACCTTAGTATTTAGCTTCTCTGCCAACCTTCTACCTTCACCCAACAGCTCCAAAGATACCTTCTGTATTTCATTGTCTCTTTGCTCAACAAAGACAGCAACACCTGCGTAATCAGTAATATTCATGGTCTTCCCTCCTTAGATAATGTATTTTTCTTTTAATTTATCTACAATTAATTTAGCAGCTTCCTTATGATCAACCTCAAATACCTTGCCTGCTGTCTTAGCGCCCTTAGTAAAGGACTTCTTAACCTTTGTAGGGGAACCCTCCAAGCCCAAATGGCTTCTTTCAACTGTAATATCCTTTAGATTCCACACTTCTATTTCCTTTTCACGGTAGGCATCAAAAATACCCATTACACTCATATATCTTGCCTCATTCATCTCTTTTAGGGTGGTGATTAAGCAAGGCTTGCCCACTCTTACTATATGATAGCCGTCCTCAAAAACACGTTTCAAAATGAAGGCCTCGCCATCATATTTCAGGTCTTCGACATAAGAGACCTGAGGCAGCTTTAAATGCTCAGCTATCTGAGGTCCAACCTGTGCTGTATCACCATCAATAGCCTGTCTTCCTGCAATGATTAAATCATACTCTAAATTTTTAATGGCGGCTGCAAGTGTGCAGGAGGTCGCCCACGTATCGGAGCCAGCAAAGGCTCTGTCTGTCAGAAGGATGGCTCTGTCGGCCCCCATTGCCAATGCTTCCCGTAATGCAACCTCTGCCTGCTGGGGACCCATAGTCAATACTGTAACATGGGCACCAAACTCATCCTTTAATTTTAAGGCTGCTTCAAGACCACTTTTATCATCAGGATTTATAATACTAGGCACCCCTTCACGAATAAGTGTACCAGTTTTCGGATCTAATCTTACCTCAGTAGTATCCGGCACTTGCTTTATGCATACGATTATATTCATCACATTACCTCCTCTATTTCAACAAATTAGCCGCAATAACCATTTTTTGAACCTCTGAGGTTCCTTCATAAATCTCAGTTATTTTAGCATCTCTCATCATTCTCTCAACAGGATACTCACGGGTATAGCCATAGCCACCATGCAGTTGAACAGCCATTGTTGTTACTGCCATAGCTGTTGCACTGGCAAATAGCTTTGCCATAGCGGCCTCGTTTGAATACGGAAGATTATTGTCCTTAAAATCTGCTGCCTTGTAAACCAGAAGTCTTGAGGCTTCAGTTTTTGCAGCCATCTCTGCTAACTGGAACTGGGTATTTTGGAAATAGGACAATGCCTTACCAAATTGCTTTCTTTCCTTTACATAGTTAACCGTCACATCTATTGCTCCTTGAGCTATACCCAAGGCTTGAGCTGCAATTCCAATTCTTCCGCCATCAAGGGTCTTCATTGCTATACCAAAGCCCTTTCCTTCCTTGCCCAATAGGTTTTCCTTTGGAATCCTGCAGTTTTCAAAAATCAACTCGCATGTTGAAGAGCCTTTAATCCCCATTTTGGCTTCCTTTTTACCTATTGTAAATCCTGGCGTGCCAGCCTCCACAATAAATGCGGTGATTCCCCTTGTTCCTTGGCTCTTATCGGTCATGGCCATAATAATATAGATGTCGGCATAGCCTGCATTGGTGATGAAAATCTTTGAACCATCTAAAACATATTCATCGCCATCTAAAACTGCAGTTGTCTGTTGAGCAGAGGCATCTGTTCCGGCATTTGCCTCAGTAAGACCAAAAGCACCAAGCTTTTCACCCTTTGCCAGCGGTGGAAGATATTTTTCCTTTTGCTCCTTAGTTCCAAATTCTAATATGGGTGCCGCGCATAGGGAGGTATGAGCAGACACGATAACACCTGTAGTTGCACACACCTTGGAAAGCTCTTCAATTGCCATAGCATAGGCAATATTATCTCCACCGGCTCCACCATATGCCTTAGGTATCGGTATACCCATCCAACCAAATTTTGCTAGCTTTTTCACTGTCTCAACAGGAAATTCCTCTTTTTCGTCCACTTCCTCAGCCAAGGGCTTCACTTCATTTTCTGCAAACTCTCTATACATTTTCTGAAGCATAATATGCTCCTGTGATAATTTAAAATTCATTAGTCTACCTCCTGTCTATTATTAACTCAACTTTTTTATTGCTTTGGCGGCATTACTACAGATGTTCCCTTTAATACCACCTCACCGTTTTGGTTTGTGCAGGTACCGGTTAAAATAACCTTATTCTTTTCCAGTATGATCTCTGATACTTCAACTTCAGCTGCTATTGTGTCCCCAAAACGAACTGGAGCTAGAAATTTCAGGTCCTGAGACAGATATATGGTGCCGGGTCCAGGAAGCTGCATTCCAAGTACAGCTGAAATTAAACTAGCAGTTAACATACCATGCACAATTCTACCCTTAAAGAAGGAGTCACGGGCTTGTGTTTCATTGATGTGGGCCGGGTTAAGGTCTCCGCTGATACCTGCATACAGATAAACATCTGTCTCACTGATGGTTTTGTGGAAGGATGCTTTATCGCCAAGCTTAATCTCTTGAATTGTTTTTCCCTTCATAATCAAACCTCCTTAAATTTGTTGCATATATATACTGCATTAATCGTGCCAAGTTGATAATTTTTTGTCAAATTATTTTTAGCTTACCCTATAGCTCCCACCACATAGTATAGGTAATTGTTGATAATACTCTATTTCATTGAAATTTCGTTGTTAATTTAATAACTTCACATCCGATATTTCACTGTTAACTTATACATTGATGACATCAATATCAGATGCTTTATATAAATGATCCATTCTTGCTTTAACACCTTGGAAATACTCGTTTATTTCAAAAATCACAAAACGCCTACTGTACACATATTGTACAGTAGGCGTCCTGACTCCTTTATATTAAACCTTTTACATTAGTGTACACTAATTGGACATGTGTAATATTAGTGTACAGTTTTATCTAATCAATCTACATCATTGGCATACCGCCGCCCATGCCACCTGGCATTGCAGGCTCATCCTCTTTAATATCCACTATAGCACTTTCAGTAGTTAAAAGCATAGCAGATACGGAAGCTGCATTTTGAAGTGCTGATCTTGTAACCTTAGTTGGGTCTACAATTCCTGCTTCAAACATGTTTACATATTTTTCATTTAATGCATCGAAGCCCATTCCCTTTGCAGAGGTCATAACCTTATCAACTATGACAGAACCTTCTAATCCTGCATTTTCTGCTATTTGTCTCAATGGCTCCTCTAATGCTCTTCTGATGATTTTCACACCTGTTTTTTCGTCGCCCTCTGTCGTGCTTAATAGCTGCTCTACAGCTGAAATAACATTAACTAGTGCAGTACCCCCACCAGACACGATACCTTCTTCAACAGCAGCTCTTGTTGCGTTTAAAGCATCCTCAATTCTTAGCTTTCTTTCCTTTAGCTCTGTTTCTGTAGCAGCGCCAACCTCGATAACCGCAACACCACCAGAAAGCTTAGCTAAGCGCTCTTGAAGCTTTTCCTTATCAAATTCTGAGGTAGTTTCTTCTATTTGAGCTCTGATTTGAGCAACTCTATCCTTAATTGCCTTTTCGTCACCAGCACCATCCACAATTGTCGTATTTTCCTTAGCTACCTTAACTGTTCTTGCTGTACCCAGCATTTCAATTGTAGCAGTTTTTAGATCGTAGCCCAGCTCCTCGGATATTACTGTACCGCCAGTCAGCATCGCAATATCCTCCAGCATAGCCTTTCTTCTGTCACCAAAGCCAGGAGCCTTAACAGCAACACATTCAAAGGTTCCCCTCAATTTATTTACAACTAATGTTGGTAAGGCTTCACCTTCAACATCTTCAGCAATAATCAACAGCTTTCTTCCCTGTTGAACGATTTTCTCAAGGATAGGCAGCATTTCCTGAACATTAGTAATTTTCTTATCAGTTATTAAGATATATGGATCATTTAATACCGCTTCCATTTTTTCTGTGTCAGTCACCATGTAAGCTGATAAGTATCCTCTATCAAATTGCATACCCTCAACAACAGTTAAGGTAGTACCCATGGACTTGGATTCCTCGATAGTAATAACACCATCCTTACCTACCTTTTCCATAGCACTAGCGATTAATTTACCGATTTCCTCATCACTTGCTGAGATAGCACCAACCTGAGCTATAGCATCCTTGCCTTCAATCGGCTTAGAAATGGTCTTTAATTCTTCAACAGCAGCATCTACAGCCTTTTGAATACCTTTTTTGATAATCATTGGGTTAGCACCTGCAGCAACATTCTTTAGGCCTTCTCTGATGATGGCTTGAGCTAATAGCGTGGCAGTCGTTGTACCGTCACCTGCTACGTCATTAGTCTTAGTCGCAACCTCTTTTACTAATTGTGCTCCCATGTTTTCAAATGGATCCTCCAGCTCAATTTCTCTGGCTATTGTTACACCATCATTTGTAATTAATGGTGAACCAAATTTTTTATCGATTATAACATTTCTTCCCTTAGGACCTAATGTTACCTTAACAGTGTCAGCAAGCTTGTTTACACCAGCCTCTAAGGAACGTCTTGCCTGTTCACTAAACTTAATATCCTTTGCCATGAGTAAATCCTCCTCTAATTTCTATTTTTATACCAGCAATAAGTAATTGTGCAGCTTTATAAGTAGTTTGAAAACAAAAGACTATTCAACAATAGCTAAAATATCACTTTGTCTTAAGATGGTATACTCTTCTCCGTCGTATTTAACTTCAGTTCCTGCATATTTAGAGAAGATAACCTTATCTCCAACCTTAACTTCCATTTTGATTTCCTTGCCTTCAACTATACCGCCTGGGCCTACTGCCATAACCTCTGCCATTTGCGGCTGCTCCTTAGCGCTGCCTGGCAATACAATACCGCTCTTGGTTTTTTCTTCTGCTTCTAAGCGTTTAATCACAACTCTGTCACCTAATGGTTTAATATTCATAATGACCCTCCTTAAATATTTTTATTTAAATTTGTAATTTTAGTTTTTGTTAGCACTCAACAGAGTCGAGTGCTAATCACACTTATAATGTTATATAAAACTAAAAATACTATCAAATCCCAATAACACTTACTATATCCCAAATTTGGCATTTATAAACATTTATCCTCATGTAGTTAACTTTTTCAAATCATTGCTCACTATTTCGCAGTTTTTCTTGCATTACTTCCTCTCAAGCATATTTATGTAGCTAAACATATCTTCAGCATAGGCAGCATCTTAATATATATTACATAGTCAATCATTTCATAACCCAAAGTAAAGTGCTTCAATTAAAGAAATGGCATACCACTCTGGAACTGAATTATATACTAGTTTATATAAGGCCAAAAGTTTATCGCGCATTGCCTAGAGCTAATAACATTTAAAATTCAACGAATTTGCCCGTAGGCGCTAAGCAGGAAACATTTAGCTTTATTTAAACATACCACGCATTTTTATTAAGCATTTTCCACATTACAAAAAGGACTGAGAAGCCTTTTATCACAGTCTTAATCAATTTATAATAGCCTACTGAAAAACTCGACAACTAATGCTAAATATGGCTGAAGAAAGGGATAAAAGATCGGAATTAATACTGCCGGCAGCATATTGCCTACCTTAATCCGTTTAAGCTCTAAAATATTGAGAGCTATGCCCATAATAAGCAGTCCGCCTATAGCCGACATTTCAGCAATAACACTCTCTATCAGGAAAGGTTTCATAAAGGCAGCAGTTACAGTAATGAAGCCCTGATAAGCAAATACCGCGATAGCAGAAAACACTACGCCTATGCCCATTGTCGATGCAAATATTATAGAGGATATACCATCAATCAAAGACTTGGCAAACAAGGTTTCATGATTGCCCGTCAATCCACTTTCCAAAGAGCCCACAATGGCCATTGCGCCTACACAAAATATCAAGCTGGCGGTGACGAAGCCCTTTGCAACAGTGCCCTCACCCTTGCCGGTATTTTTCTCCAGCCAGTTACCCAGCCTCTCCAGCTTATCTTCTATGGCCAGAGCCTCACCTATGATACTCCCTAACACTATGCTGAAAATCAACAGCAACAAATTTTGACTCTTAAAGGTGCCTGAGAGTCCTATGATAAATACACAAAGACCCAGCCCCTGCATTATGGTATTTTTATAGCTTTCTGGTATTCCCTTCCTCAACAAAATACCCAACAAGCCCCCAACGGCTATTGCAGCTGCATTAACTATCGTTCCTAGCATTCTTATCCCCCTTGCCAATCTCCAATTCCCTGCCGTAGTAAAATAAATACTGTTGTGCATAGCCCGCCAAATCCTTATATCTTTCCTGTGCAAAGTCCTCAATTTCCTTGGACGGTGTTTCTTTAAAGAAGTAAAAATGCTCCATCAACCTCTTTATCCAAACATCAACAGGAAATGCGTCCAGCTTTCCGAAGGAAAAAAATGCAATACAATTGGCAACCTTTGGCCCTACACCCTTAAGCTGAAGCAGCCTTTTATGACACTCTCGAGAATCGCATAGAAACAATTCCTCCAAAATATCCGAGTTCAACGCCACTGCCCTGGCAGTTTCAATCATATAAGGTGCTCTGTAGCCTAAATTACATTCTGTTAAATCCCGCTCCGTCAAATCCATCAAGGCCTCAGGAGACGGAAAGGCATAGTACTTCGCATTATTAAATGTGCCGATATATTCGCCATATCTTTCACTCATCAGCAATATCGCCTTTTTGATACGAGGAATATTATTGTTAGCCGAAATGATAAAGGAAGCAATCGTCTCCCACGGCTCCTGTTGCAGGATTCTTATACCATGACCGAACCCGGTGGCTGTCCGCATTACCTCATCCTGCCGTGACAGTTCCTCCTTTATCAATGAGTAATCTGTAGATAAATCAAAATACTGATACCAGAACTTTTTAAATTCCTCTGGATTGGTATTTCGCATAATTATTGCGTCATTGCTCTTGGCAATATTAATCACACGCTTATTCACGACACCGGTGTAACTGCCATCTGACTCCCGGTCCCACCTAAAGCATTGCCCGCATTCAAAAATATGCTTGGGCTCAAAATCTCTGACTGCTTCAACTATTATACCATCGGTCGATGCTTTTACCATATACGCCACGATACCACCCTCTAGCTTATTGAATTCAAGTATTTAGTTTATCGGCTCATATACATTTATTATTTGATGGATTTGTATACCGGTCGCTATATCATAAAATAATGTCATTTGCTGATCCTTCTGCATCGTCTTAAAGCTGTGGGCAATGGTTGGCATATATCTGGTGGCGAAGGATCTTACTGCCGCAAGCCCCAGATATTCCATATTGCCCACGGCCTCTAGGTTCGCCTCTTGAATTTCCTCAGGCGTTAAGATTACCTGATATTGCGGTAGCTGAAGATTAATTGCTTCGTTGCTAAATTTTATTATTGTACCGGTTGTTTCATCTATATTGATGGTAAAGGTATCCGCTGCAAAGGGGATGTCTTCGATTACGGGAGTGAACTTAAATGAATAAATGTCATTCTTATTCTCTGTATCCTGTATCTCATAAAATTCACTGATATATTTATCATTATAGAAGTTCTGAAGATATGTGCTTGCATTTACAAAGGCTTCCCCTCTGCTGATATCACGCTTGGCATCTGTATTTTTCCTTGCCTCGTAGCTTCTGATACTGCCATTGATGGCATCCACCCATAGTAGATACCCTACTTCCTTGTCTTCCATAAACTTCAATTCATAATAATGTATGCCATCCTTTATATTTACGGATGTCTTTTCATTGTCCAGCTCAAGACCTTCAAGATTTGGACACAAATCTCTTGCTGCCTTTTCAGCATCCTCAAAGGTGATATAATCCGGATGTCGATTGGGCGTAATGCTATGCCTGTACAGACGCGTCATATCTTCGATATTTCCTGCAACCTGAATCAGACCATAATCCCGATTGGCGTTTCTTAGCTTTGCTATATTTCCGTCAAGATTAAGATATATCATTAACAAACGATCCAGGCCTTCATAAGCCTTGTCCAAAAATTCTATGTCATATTCCTCCAGCACCTTACCGTTTGCCTGAAATTGCACATCCAGATGGTGTATAAAGGCATTTCTCAAAGCCTCAATGGCACTCAGGCTCTTAGTCATCTGCTCATTCGGATTACTGTCCTTCTGATTTAAGTCAACCCAATGCTTGTAGGTAACCGATAGCTCCTGAATCGTTCTCTGAAGATTCTTTAAAGCGTCAGGCGATCCGGTTTCCTTAAATTCTTTAGAATATCGCATGCTTTGACGTATGTTTCTTTCCACATTGGAGGAAATTAGCTTATTAACGCTGACCAATTTGCCGCTGACATCTGTTACCCTATAATATAAAACGATATTGACACCAACACTCAAAATTAACAAAAAGGCCAGTCCAATTTTTTGAACTTTCTTCATAAAAGCTCCTCCTCACCACATGTCATCTAATATATATAATAACATAAAGTAGTAACAAAGAATATATTTAATCCTTTCAGATTATTCTTTCGTATCGCCTTATTCCTGATATATCATTTTTATGGTCATTCCTCCATCAACCACCATATTCGCACCGGTTATAAAGGAGGCTTCATCAGAGGTTAGATACAGACAAAGGCTCGCTATGTCTTGTGGCCTGCCAACTCGTCCAACAGGATGCTGCCTATGATCTGAAGGCTTTAGGGCTTCATCGTCACCACATGCTATCCAACCGGGGCTGATGGCATTTACTCGGATACCATGCCCCCCAAGTGAAACCGACAGCGCATGGGTTAGTGCCAGAATCCCCCCCTTACTTGCGCTATAGGCCTCTGTATTTGCCTCCGACATCATGGCTCTAGTTGAAGCCATGTTGATGATACTGCCTTTTTTCTGCAGCTTCATTACGGTACCGCAATGCTTAGCGCATAAAAATACACCTGTCAGATTTATGCCTATGATTTTGTTCCAGGTTTCCAGCGGCATCGTTAAAGGATCCTCCTGGTGAAAGGAAATAGCGGCATTATTGATTAAAACGTCTATAGCATCGTGTAATCTTAGGGTCTCTGCCACCAAGTATTTAACCTCTGATTCCTTCGATACATCCGTCCGAATAAAGCTGGCATTATGACCCCTGCCTCGTAATTCCTCCTGCAAAAGCAAGCCCTCTCTTTCCTTTAGATCAGCTATAATTACCCTTCCGCCTTTTTGGGCATAGGACCTTGCAATTTCTGCCCCTATTCCCTGCGCAGCTCCGGTGATGATAATGGTTCTATTTTTATAATCCATAATTACCCCCCTGAAAAATTTGTAATAAAAGGGACGGCGCTAAATATGTTTTGATATAAGCGACGTCCCCGTTGGATGATTTAATTATTATAGCCTTGCTACCCCTGTCTCTCTGGCAGCCTTTGCTACAGCCTTTGCTACATTGGTTACCACCCTGGCATCAAAGGAATCCGGTATGACATAATCGGCCTTTAGCTCCTTATCGTCAATAATTTCTGCTATAGCGTAAGCTGCAGCAATTTTCATCTCCTCATTGATCTCCCTTGCCCTCACATCTAAGGCTCCCCTAAAAACACCTGGAAAGGCCAGAACATTATTAATCTGGTTAGCAAAGTCAGATCTCCCGGTTCCTACCACCCTTGCACCTGCCTCTAAAGCCAAATCTGGCATTATCTCCGGAATAGGATTTGCCATTGCAAAGACTATGGCATCTTCCCTCATGGCATTGACCATTTCCTTTGTTACTATGTTAGGTGCAGAAACACCTATAAATACGTCAGAGTCCTTCATGGCCTCGGCTAAATTACCCCTTAAATCCCTTGGATTTGTGATAGCAGCCATTTTTTCCTGATAGGGATTGTTATAGGCGGCACCGCTATAGATTATGCCCTTACTGCCTGCCAATATAACGTCCTGAACCCCTATCTTTAACAGCAGCTTTGCTATAGCGATACCCGCTGAGCCCGCCCCATTTATTACTACCCTAAGATCTGCAAAGCTCTTTTTCACCAGCTTTAAAGCGTTTATAAGACCCGCCACCACTACTATCGCAGTCCCATGCTGATCGTCATGGAAAACGGGAATATCTAAAATTGCCTTAAGCCTGTCCTCAATTTCAAAGCATCTTGGAGCTGATATATCCTCAAGATTGATACCCCCAAAGGTAGGTGCCATATATGTAACAGCCTTTATGATTTCCTCAACGTCCTTTGTGCTTAGACATATTGGGAATGCATCGACATCAGCAAAGCTCTTAAAGAGTATTGCCTTCCCCTCCATCACCGGCATTGCCGCCTCCGGGCCGATATCCCCCAGTCCCAGCACAGCAGTTCCGTCGGAAACCACTGCTACAAGATTACCCTTTGAGGTATATTTATAAACATTTTCTACATTTTCGTGTATTTTTTTACATGGTTCTGCTACACCCGGAGTATATGCTAAGCTCAGATCACTCCTGTTTTCCACCTTAACCTTTGAATGTATCTCCAGCTTCCCCTTCTTTTCCTCATGCAAAGCTAAGCTTTCTTCAAAAACACTCATACTTCCACGTCCCTTCGATTTCTTGGCAGATTCAATAGCTGCATATATTTACATTTTATGACTCTTTTAAGCTGATGTCTAGAGCTTTATACACAATTTACATACAACATATAACAAGGATGCTACAGTAACATAGCATCCTGATAATAGCCTATATTTGCTTTTTTTATTCCCTATACTTAGGCATTTGTATAATGGCCTTAAACAAATCGCCATCTATTTCAATGCTAAAGTGTCCTCTTTGAATATCTATAAGGCTTTTCGCTATTGAAAGACCCAAGCCGCTGCCCTGACTGCTTCTGGACTCCTCGCCCCTCTTGAAGCGCTCCATCAGCTCATCAGCCGATATGTTGAGCTCATAGGCAGAAATATTTTTGATAACCAAGGAAACCTCATTGCCTAAATCCTCAATGCTTAAATATACACGGGAGCCCTTAAGCGCATATTTAAATATATTGGAAAAGAGATTCTCAACAGCCCTCCAGAATAGCCTTCCATCAGCGGCTATATAGACCCGATCCGCTGGCTGATTTATTTTAAATTCCAGCTGATGCTCCTCAACCTTGTCGTTAAGCTCGCCCAAGCCTTGAGTTATAAGGGAAACTATATCAATTTTATCAGTATTCACCGGGATGTTGCCACTGGTGGCCTTGGCGGCTTCAAAGAGATCATCTGTCAGCAGCCTTAGTCTTTGGGATTTCTGTTCCAAAATTTCAATATATTCCTTTAGTTTTTCAGGGTCTTCCTCCTGCTTCAACAGATCTACATAGGTTATTATGGAGGTTAGCGGTGTCCTTATATCATGGGATACATTAGTTATCAGCTCCGTCTTAAGCCTTTCACTCTTCAGCTCACTGTCAACTGCCTTATGCAATCCCTCTGCTATCGTATTGATATTGGCAGCAAGTCTGCCGAATTCACCATCACCCTTAACCTCGATTTTATGATGAAGCTCACCATTTTTAATCAGCTCTACTCCCTCCTTTATTTTATTGAACTCCTTAACCCGCTTTAATGTCAGCCATGCTGCTGCTGCCATGGTTATTGGAAATATAAAGAAGGTAATAGCAAGTATTGCTGGGTAACCGATTATAATTAAAACTAGCTTTATTCCAGTGCTTCCGCTATTATAGACATCCTTGAGGAATTTAAAGATATTATAGAAAAATCGATAGATCAACGTATTGCTTAAAAGACTTTTGTTCTTCAGTTGCTTAACTAAAGACAGCAGCAACATCAATCCTAATACGGAAATTATCGTTGTAACAGGCAGCATAACCACAAAAATATCGTTAAAACTGATAGATTCTGCAATACCATACCATATCAATGAAAGCACCAGTCCAAGGAATAGCTTTATATCATTATATAGTCTGTCAAAGGGATTGAGGTGCAGCGCCTTGTCATCAAAATGCCTTCTACCTATAATAATACAAAGATATATGAAGGCCACTAAAAATACCAACATTAATCCTCCGATTTTCAATAAAGCATTTCTTGCTATAACTCTGTCATTCTCCCAGTCCTTGATCCTGGGATTTAGAAACTCCTCGCTGAAGGCGACATACACAGTATTGGTGGTTTCATTAGTATCATAAATATACTGAGATATCATGTAAAATCTCTTGTTAGTACCCACCTCCTGCGGATACACAATGTTGTCCTGCTCATCAATCAAAAAGTATGAAGGGAAGGTGGCAAAATAGTCTCTTGTTTCTGTGGTACTGTTTGTATATACGTTTTCCCCATCAGTGGCATAATACAGCATGCCTTTATATTCACCTAAGACCTTAAGCAACCTATTATACTCCTTTAGGTCCTCACGAAGGAGTTTTTCCCTCAGCTGGCTTATTCTTTCGGGATTTTGCTCTTTAAACCTCTGAAAGTTTTCCTGATAGCTCATACTATGATCATAGGTAAAGCTGATATTTTGATACTGCTGAAAGAGCCAATCCTCCTGCTGATAAATTTCTTCCTCAGTTCTAGCCTCCCCATTTAATACCGCTTCCTCATTTTTATACTGATTCAAAAGCCTGTCCAGACTTCTTAATATATCGTTGCTCTCCTCCATATACTTAATGCTTTGGAAATAGCTGTCCTCAATAACCACATGTACACTCTCTACACCCGCCACAACAATAGTTAAAAAGGAAGCAAAGCCCCCCATTAAGCAAGCAATCGCAATAATGAACACAGTTATTTTTGTTCCCAGCGAATGACTATAGCTTTTCAATTTTATATCCAACTCCCCACACCACCTTTAAATATTTAGGTTCCTTCGGATTTATCTCAATCTTTTCTCTTATTTTTCTGATATGAACAGCTATTGTATTCTCAGCATTAATTGCTTCCTCTCGCCATACCTTTTCATAGATATCATCGATTGAGAAGACTCTGCCGGCATTAGCTGTTAAAAGCCTTAGTATTTTATACTGAACAGGGGTCAGATGTATTTCTTCCCCATCCACTGTTATGGATTTCTTTTCATCATCTATCTCCAGTCCACCGCTTTTGAATAGATTCGTCTTGGTCTCCATGCTGCCCAGAGCAGTGTATCTTCTCAGCTGTGACTTCACCCTTGCAATTAGCTCCAGTGGATTAAAGGGCTTTGTAATATAATCATCGGCACCCATATTAAGCCCAATGATTTTGTCGGTGTCCTCTGCTTTCGCAGACACCATAATGACAGGGATGTTATTTTCCTCTCTAAGCTTCATCGTGGCCTTTATACCATCCATTTTAGGCATCATAATATCCATAATAATCAAGTGTATCTCATTGTTTTCAGCAGCCTCTAAGGCCTCCAAACCATTAAAAGCCTTAAATATGTTGTATCCCTCATTTTTTAAGTAGATGCTGATGGCCTCTACTATCTCCTTATCATCATCGCATACTAAAATGTTCAAACCTCATCACCCCGGTAGATTAATTTGTTCATATTATATCACACCCTTTATTCTTTACCATAAGCCAATAATAACAATCAAATCTTAATATATTCATCAAACAAATCTTAATATTTTCTTAATTGGGGAAGTAACTGAGTTACCAAGTTTTTAGAAGAGATGAAATAAGAAATCACACAAAAAACTAAAGCATGGTTGATCAAAAGCAAAAGAATTCTATTTGACTATGCGTATATAATAAATTATACTATACCTAGTAATACTAAATATGTAGTATAAAAGGATGATATGATGTACGAAATAGGTAGACAATTGAAAAAAGGTGTTATTGAAATATTAGTGATGAAGCTGCTGAGCCAGCAAAATATGTATGGCTATCAAATTATTCAAACCCTTGACGACAACAGCAATGGCATATTTAAAATGAAGGAGGGCACCCTCTATCCGATCCTTTATAGATTGGAGGACGAAGGATTAATTGAAAGCTACTGGGAGCATGGATTGGATAAAAGAGGTGTACCCAGAAAGTATTATAGGGTTACTGTTAGAGGGCTGCGAGGCCTTGATGACATGCTGACGGAATGGAAGATATTTAACGATAGTGTTAATTCAATATTATGGGGGTAAGGCTATGATGGATAAAATTAGAGAATATGTAGATGATGTTGTGAGTTATGTTTATGCCAGCGAGGCAATTAAGGAACGAATTTCAAAGGATTTATATCTTCATATAACAGAAGCATGTTCGAGAAGCAGCCTTGAATCGGTGCTTCTAAATATGGGAAGCCCACAGGAGGTAGCAAATGAATTTATGGAGGGTATTTATGAAGATAAAAAGGAAATAGCTGCGCAAATGTACAGGGAAAACAATGTACCGGATACTTCAATCGATTACTATGAATATAAGTCGCCCTATACATTCCTTGGTTTACCCCTAGTGCATATCAAAGCCCGTAGGCGTCACAGCTCTCGGCTGGCCCCCAGTACTGCAAAGGGGATTTTCGCTATGGGTGATATCGCCATCGGCGTTTTTTCCTTTGGTGGTTTGTCTTTAGGACTCTTTAGCCTTGGGGGACTATCGATAGGTTTAATATCATTAGGTGGCATTGCCGTATCAGCATTATTGTCTATAGGCGGGTTGGCCGTTGGTGGTGCCTTAGCGATTGGTGGTATTGCCATCGGTTATGGTGGTATGGGTGGGCTTGCCTTAGGAAAAATAGCTGTTGGTGGCTTAGCCAGGGGGCATGTGGCGATTGGGGGAAATGCCTCTGGTCAGTTTGTCATCAGCGGTGAGGCGCCGGACTATGTTCTAAATCACGTTTCTAAGGAAGAGGTCTACCAATTGATTCAATCAGCATATCCTAATTTAAGCCGATGGATGATTAGGATATTTACCCTTCCCTTTAGCTAAAATTATCTAATCTGTTAGCCCGAAATAAAACAAAGGCAATTCGATTGACTTATTAAAATCAATATTTGCCTTTGTTTTTCTAAAGGGTCCTTTATGTGTATTTTAGACGACTTTTTTTATGTCTTTCATTTATATATTACTGGTCTCTTTTTTCAAACCTTCAATTCTTTTCTGCTATGTTACTTGCAATTAGTGAATCGCAAAACTCACATTTTAAAACTTCATTCTCCTCAACAACAACCTTTGCCCCACATCCAGCACAATTGACAACAACTCTTTTAGAAATGCTTTTTTTATTATCAGTTTCAAATACCTCAGCCTTTTTTAATTCTTCATCATAAATAACAATTTTCCCATTTACCTCATCAACATAAGCACCCTCTATTAGTTTCTGCATAATCATAGCCTCGATTTCCGTTTTTGCGGCACTGTAGCTTGTTGGAATAGAACTAGCTAACCTTTCAATCGATCTCTCTTTATTATGTACAATCAATTCCATGAACTTTTTAGCTCGCTTCAATCGTCTCCTAGAATATAAACCAAACGCAAACAACAATCCCGCTACCACTAGATTAAACTTCGAAAAAACAATTAATGCAATGAGCATATAAAAAATTGCTACACTTATTAAAACAATATTCAAAATTCCAACAAGCTTGGCTCCACCAAATGACGCTTTAAAAGGTCTGTAATCACTGCCATTATTAATCTCTTTACCCATAATTACCCCTCCCGATACAAATAAATAAAGTACCCCTTTTACATAAATATACTCTGTTCCACCTATTTAGTCAATTTATCTAAACCTTTTCAAATACTCCCCGGCTGACCTGCTCATTTCTACAGAAAAATCCGACATGTATTTTCTATCGCATAAGGCCTTGATCTCCTGCCTGACATCCCTTTCTGGAAATCCGCTTCTGGCATTTCTTTCTGCCTGCATTGCTACGTGCTCCTCCTCCGTCAGCTGACGGTAGCTGTTTTCAAAAACAAGATATTCAGCCCTGTAGCGTTGAGGCTTCTTCCTTGTTTTCTGCTGCTCTTCTGGATAACCGTAGACCAGCATAGCCGCTGGCACAACATAGTCAGGTAGGTTTAAAAGCGCCCTAACTGCCTCGCAGTTTTCTATAATATCTCCAATATAACAGGAGCCTACGCCTAAGGATTCCGCCGCCACTACGGTATTTTGGGCTGCAATGATGGCATCAGCATAGGATAGTAGTAAATCTCCCTCCCCCGGCTTTCTTGGGTTAATATCCGTCAGGCAAAAAGCATCATACCACCGTTGGTAATCCGCCAGAAAAATCAATACCAAAGGCGCTTTAGCAATGAAGGGCTGATTGTCACATGCCACAGCCAATTTCTCCTTTAAAGCCTGATCAGTAATATCTAATATACTGTAGAGCATCATGCATCCAGCAGTTGGAGCCTCAAAGGCTGCCTGCAGTATTTCCTTCTTCACTTCAGCTTCTATTGGTTTTTCCTCAAAGACCCTGACGGACTTTCTACTTTTTAATTGCTTTATAACCTCGTTCACTTAATATCCTCCTTTGTCTCTTATCGATTTAACTGACTGACAATAACCTCCAATACGGCTCCTGCTATACAGCGACCCTTATCGGATATGGTGTCGACGAAGGCATCCTGTCCTCTAGGGTCTATATCTCCAATTTTCAACCCCTTTGACACTTCAATACCGTTACTGATAAGACCTCTAATGACACCTGAAACCTGAGCCCTGGCCACCTCTCCGTCTATAATAGCAATCGCTTCCTCCAGTTCTACATAGTCACCGATTTCCTTTACATTGATTATTATGCCATTGGCTGGTGACCTTAGAATTCTTTCAGCAGAGTAGCCTTGAATATAACCGGGTTCTTTTGTATCGGCGGAGGCAGGCCCTTCTGTAATTATCCTGCCTAGATTATGCCCTCTGTTGGTTTCGATCACAACGTCTACATCCTCACCCGCCACAAAGCCTGGGCCAAGGGCAATTACTATGGGGGCATCCCCTCTTTTGGTACCGGTGTTTCTTTTGGCTATTATGCAATCCACTACAGCTATACAGTCAATTTCCTTCAACACCATGGCCTCCGAGTCCACTAAAACAGGTAGCTTGTTTTCTTCGATTATCTTGAGGGCCTCCTGCAAATCTAAAGCCTTCCTGGCAGTTATGCCCTCAACTGTCCATTCTCCCTCAAGTACGGCATTGGCAAAGGAGACATTACGTCTTACACAGGTGGGTCTAGATATCTCCGTCATCATAAGCTTAAATCCGCTTCTGTATAGCTTATGAGCTACAGCTGTTGCAATATCCCCTGCTCCCTTTATTACTATAAATTTTTCTGTCAGCACAGCTCTCTCCTCCTGCTAATTAGGCCTTCATTATCTAACTTGATATCATGGTAAGGGCTAAAGTAAAATCCTAAAGCTATGAACATCCTCTAAGGCCAGCGATGCCTGTATCACACCTTTTTTATCTTTTCTGGATATTCCTACAAATTTAAAATATTGATTGTCAACATCGCGTTTTTTCATTTTTTGGACAACCTTTAATGACGGGTCCTTAAGTATTTTTCTGAACTCATAGGCTTGGCTAGCCTCATCCTCTGGAAATCTAAAGCCCAGTGCCGTTTCGTCGGATGTATATATGATAACGCCGTCCTCATCAGTAACATAAAAATCTGCTGCACCGGTGGCCTTTGCAAAGCTATTTATTTTTTCATTACTTAGGTCCAGCTTAATTCCTTCACCTAGCCTTTCACAAAGCTGTATTAAATACTGACCAAGCATGTTGTCAAAATTACTTCCAAAATCCTCAAGATTCTCGCTTATTTCCGCTAAATCTTTGGAATTTGCTACGCTGTTGGCTATAAAGCCCCTCTGATTCTCTATGGTCACACCGATCTCATCAATTGTGGTAACGGAGTCCTGTGAAAAGGCTGCCACCTTCTCTACGCTCTCTGCCATCTGCTCGGTTGCATTTGCCTGCTCCCCTACACTGGCACTGATATCCTTCACCGCCTTTAGGACGATTTCTATAGCATCAGTAATTTCATGCAGGTTTTCTCTAGCCATTGTCGCAATCCTTTGACCTTCTTTTCCCTCTTCTACCCCTCTACTCATAAGGGTAAAGGTCTTTCTCATTTGATCAGAAATGCCGTTAACAAGACTACGAATTTCCTCTGATACAGAGGCGCTTTCGTCTGCCAGCTTTCTAACCTCCTGAGCCACAACTGTAAAGCCTCTACCGGATTCACCCGCCCTTGCAGCTTCAATTGCAGCATTTAAAGAGAGCAGATTAATCTGTTCTGATATCTCATTTATTTTTGTAGTCATCATCTGTATGTTTTCCATCATGGTTGACAGCTTTCTTAATTCCTCGCCAGAGGTCTCAAGCTTTCCCCCTATATTGTATATGGCCTCTGTTGCATGCTCAATTGATATTGTGCCCTGGATGATCTTCTCTCTTGTGGGCTCTGTGTTTTCCTCCACAACCCTGCAAATATGTGCAATTTCTGATGCACTGCTGGAAAGTTCCTCTGAAAGGGCAGCAAAATCCAGTATTTGATTGTTAGTATGATGAGCGGCTCCTGAAAAATTATCAATTCTGTCTGCCAATGCGTTGATTTTATCCATTGAAGCATTGGAGTCCTCATTGACCACCTTTGTTAAGGCTGTGATAATCGTTGATGATTTAATAACCTCATAGACCCACTTCTTCAGCATTTTACTTAAATCCTTCAGAACCCTCACCTGTTCAGTACTGCTGCCATAGCCAGAAGTGTCGATCTCATACAAAACATTACCTTTGCTGTATTCCTCAATTGCCCTTGTCATGTCCCTCACTAGTCTTTTATTTTTACTGACAAATACGACATAGCAAATTGCGAAACCCAGCACAAAAGCTAGTAGATACAGCCCCAGACCTAAAAAATTACTCATAAAATCATCTACTCCCATCCCTAAAGTTATATATTAGCCCTTACCAAATGAACAAACCGGAAAAGTGCATACATCACATTTTCTACAAAGTCCACCATTTGCCAGTGCAATGATATCCGCCTTTGTCACCTTGATTCCCGCTGCCAATCTAGGGTAAATAATGTCCAGCACGGTTATTTTAGCGTACATACCGCAAGCAGGTATACCTATGATAGCAGTATCATTGATGTAGGCCAGCATAAACATTGCTCCTGGCAGTACCGGGGAGCCATACTTAACGACATCAGCTATTGATCGGATAGCCTTTGGCGTAACATCATCGGCATCTACTGACATCCCCCCGGAAACCATTATAATTTCACAGCCTTTGTCATATGCGCTTTGAATTTCTCTCTTAATATACGCCTCATCATCAGGCGCAAAGCTTACATGAATGACACTGCCCCCTAGCTTTTCCACCTTTTGCCTTAATACCGGCTCAAAGGCATCCTTAATAATTCCCTTATATACCTCAGTTCCGGTAATTATGATTCCAGCCTTGATGGCCTTAAAGGGCAATATGCTTAAGACCTTTCCTTCCCTCTCACCTATGTCCTCAACAGCATCCAATACCTGCTGCTTAACCGTTAAGGGCGTCACCTTTGTTCCTGCTATTATCTCCCTCTCTTTTACTATCGAATAGCTTGAAAGAGTGGCTGCTGTAACATCATCAATACTATTGATATCATATAATGCCTTGAGGTTAATCTGTAATAGCCCCTCGGCCTTTGCAATCAAATTTACCCTGCTTTCATAGGGCTCTGTAATTTCTATATTGTCACCTGCTAATACCTTGCCTAATAGTCTTGCGGCATCATCCTCGTGTACATCATCAGGATCCATGCTCAGTACATGGATATGATTTTTTCCAAGGCTTCTTAGCCTGTCCAAATCCTCCGGTTGAATAATATGACCCTTGGAGAAGGCTCTGCCCTTTTTCTCGCCTGGGATAATTTCCGTTATGTCATGGCATATCACCATTCCTATTGCTTCCTCCAGCCGTACCTTTATTGTTTTCATACTTATCTTCCTTCTCTATGAATTTAATAAAGAGCAAATACTCATAGGGTTGGCTATTTTCTTTTTTTAATGTCAACCACATGATATAGCTCTCTATTTAACCAGTATCTTTGTGTACTTAAAAACTAAGTGAATCCCTGTAGCATTCTCCTGTAGGTGTAATGACGCAGGCAACTGGCTTTCATTTATTATACTACATATTGTCCTATTTAAAATACATCTTTGCTTTTTAATTCTGTTATTTCTTCGTTAGATAGCTGCAGCAGCTCCTTCAATATTTCTTCCGTATGCTGTCCCAGAACCGGTGCAGGTTTCCGAACACTACCCTGTGTCTCACTCATCTTAATTGGTACCCCTGCCATTTTTAGCTTTCCTGCAATGGGGTGCTCCACCTCCACCACCATCTCTCTGGCCTTCACCTGCGGGTCCTCCAGCACCTTGTCTATTGTATTGATGGGACCGTTGGGCACGCCGGCTTTGTCTAGTATATCCTGCCATTCTGCAGTGGTTTTAGTATTTATAGCCTCCCCCAACATCGGCCGCAGTGCTTCATAATTTTGATTTCTCAACGGATTTGTTTTAAATCTCTCATCAGCTATCCAATCTTTTTTATCGATGACTTCACATAGCTTTGCCCATAGCGCATCGTTTCCGGCAGCAATCATGATTTCACCATCTAGAGTATCAAAGGTTTCAAAGGGAACGATTGATGCATGTCGGTTGCCGGCAGGCTTCGGCACTTCGCCTGTAACCACATATCTCGTTATTGCGTTTTCCAATATGGCCAGCTGGCAATCCAGCATCGCTACATCCACCTTCTGCCCCATCCCTGTAGCATTTTTATAGTTCAAGGCGGCCAATACGCCAATTGCTCCAAAGAGGCCAGCTGTGATGTCCCCTATTGAGGGTCCTACTCTTGTTGGTTTTCCGTTTTTCTCTCCTGTTATACTCATTATGCCACCCATGGCCTGTACGACTGCATCGTAGGCAGCTCGCTGACTATAGGGACCGCTATGTCCAAAGCCTGAGCATGCGGCATATATAATGCCTGGATTGATTTGTTTAAGGTCTTCATAGCCTAAGCCCAGCTTTTCCATAGTTCCGGGCCTGAAGTTTTCAATTACGATATCCACTTTTTTTACCATTTCAATCAAAAGAGCCTTGGCTTCGGGCTTTTTCAGGTTTAGGGTCATACTTCTTTTATTCCTATTTAAGCTCATGAAATAAGCGCTTTCATTATTTATATATGGTCCAAATTGTCTGGAGTCATCTCCAATACCCGGCATTTCTATTTTAATAACATCTGCCCCCATATCTGCCATAAGCATTGTTGCATACGGTCCGGCTAAAACCCTCGTTAAATCTAAAACCTTGATTCCTTCTAACGCTTGTTTCATTTAAACCCCTCCACATATATATTTTTAAAAGCGCTTGATGTATCTTACCATAATATATTCTCATCCTGAGCGTAGCGAAAAAGCCTCTACATTAGTTTCTAAAGCTTTTATATAAGCATATAGTTCAGCTTTAACAGAAGATCCATTGAACTGAATAACCCCATTAATAACAAGCATTTTCGCAATGCTCAGGCTGTAGCAGTCTGATATTTCTAAAGAAAATAAATACAAATTTACCCGCCCTGTTGGGCGGGCAATGGTTATTTATTCTTCATCGTAAGCAACAATTCTACAAATACTGGACTCGCCGCCTTGGAATTTCCAAGGATAGCAGCCGACTATTAAACGTCTGTTTAATACCTTATCGATTTCTCCACCAACATTTTCAGCATGGATGATTTCGTGTGGCTTTGGGAATACCTTTATATGCATTGCTTGATATACCTCCGGCCATGGATATATTTCGTCCAGACCCTTGCCATATTTCTGCTTCATATATTCATCGCAACGCTTAGCCTCCATTGGCTCCCAATCACGAATTTTAGTATTCATCGGATGGTCTGCAGAACCACAGTCAACACCAATCCACTTGATTTCCATTTCCTTAACCCAATCAACAAAATCCATTGATGGCCCTGGATGTCTTAGCATGTATCTTCTTTCATCTGCCTCTGGTTGATCCCAGCCATATTTATGATATCCTGTATTGATGATAAGTATGTCACCCTTTTTAACCTCTACTCTGTCCATTATGTCCTGTGGCGTATATATACTGAAGTCCTCAGCGATATCGGAAAGGTCAACGACAACCCCTGGTCCAATCAGCTTATCAAGAGGCAAGGAAGCTATGTCTCTACCTGCTGTATCAAAGTGAAGCGGTCCATCTAAATGTGTTCCTACATGGTTTGAGGTAGTGATTAATTGTCCGTTTGCACCATTAGGTGATAATCTTTTAAAGAATTTGATCTGTAATGGCTCATAGGTAGGCCACGGTGGTGTTAAATGGCTAAGATTTTGTGTTAAATCATACATCTTTACATTTTTCCAGAATTCCATTTTAAATTCCTCCTATTTATTATTTCTATATATAATATATTTATATAGTTGCCTTATTCAATTAAACCTTTTTCTTCCATATGCTCTACAAAGGCCTCCAGAGCGTCCTCAAAGCACTTCATCGGCGGTCTTACAAGACCTGCACCTACCTGCCCAACACCAGGCTCCTTGTGGGCAATGCCTGTATTTATGATAGGAAGTATTGTGGTTTCCACAACCTTCATGATATCGATACCCGTTGCTGTCCCTCTAAAGTTTAGAACGGGAATTTTATAGGTATTATTTTCAGTCTCAGTAATTTCGTACATGGACTTGGAGTAGTTAATGGCATCCTGCGGTGTTCCCCCTACAAATTGAACGATAGCAGGTGCTGCTGCCATGGCAAAGCCGCCAATACCTGTAGTTTCGGTAATAACACTATCTCCGATATCGGGGTTTGCGTCCTCAGCACTAAAGCCCGGGAAAAACAATCCATCAATAATTTCTGCAGGAGCAGTAAACCAGCGATCTCCCAATCCCGATACTCTTATTCCGAATTCTGTTCCGTTTCTTGCCATTGTATATACTATGGTACTGTATTCAATTCCTGCAGCCGGCTGTAGGGTTGCCTTGCAGGCTGGCATTGTGAGGTTCAGGAAAAAGTGGTCATTGCTGTGCATAAACTTTAGAACCTCTACCTTGTCCTCGTTGCCGAATCCAGTTTGTACGATATATGGGGCCAATTCTCTGATTAATAGCGAGGTTCCCGCCTTATTTCTGTTGTGGCCCTCATCCCCCATCATAACGACCTGAGCTATCATGGTCTTTAAATCTATAGCTCCCTTAAGCGCTAATGCCTCCTTAAGCACCGGACCTAGGACCTTTTCCATCCACTTTAATCTATTAATAACCTCTTCAGAATAAGCACCATATCTTAAAACCTTACCCAGACCTTCATTGAGGGTACAATAGGCATAGTTGCCAAAAGTCGTATTTTGAATAATCCAAACAGGCATTGATGCAGTTACAACCCCAGCCATTGGTCCTACGGCATCATGATGATGGCATGGATCAAACTGTATTTCCCCCGATTGTACTAAGGCAATTGCCTCCTCCGCGTTGGCTGCGAGGCCTTCATATATCAAACCGCCTATGACAGCCCCTCTTAAAGGTCCGCTCATTTTATCCCAGGCTATCGGTGGCCCTGCATGCAGAATCGTTTTTTTAGTCATACCGGGAATTACCTCTCCGGCTACGCCAATACCCACAAGGGTAGGCTGTGCGCTAAGAATTCTGCTTAAGGCTTCTTTATTAGCATTCTGAATTCTATTCTGTAGCATATAATCATCTCCTTATTTGATTTCTTCTTTATATCAAATTCCTATTTTTTAAGCTTTGCCAATAAAGCCGCCATTCTTTTATTACCCCCGGCCGGCGGTCTCCAATCAACATGAAGCACCTTTACCTCCTGAGATTTTAAATCTTCAGCAAAGGATTTTAGTCCCATATTGATTACCTTCAATTCCTTATTAAAAAGCTGGTTAATATTAGACATATCATCACTCCCTAATCTATTCAGAAGCAGCCTTTAAAAGCGCCTTCGTTAATTTTACTGCCTGTGCATTTGATGGCATTAGAATGACACCGGCCTCTCTAAGCTTATCCTCCTGCTGCTTTAGGCCCTGTGGGTCCTTGTCGGTGCCGCAGACATAACCAACGAAAATAATCGCCTTACCCTTTGCTTCCATTTTTTCCTTTGCCTTTAATATGTATGGCAGCATTTCACCGGCAGGATCACTATTGGCACCATAACCCAGAACAAAATCCATCAGCACCACTGCTACCTCATCGTCATCGGCTTCCTTTACCAGTCTTTCCTGTCTCATGGTGGGGTCAATCATCGGATGGGCTCTGCCTACTGTAAACTCGTCATCCCCCAAATCCACGCAGGTATGCTGTTGGCTTACAAATACATTTTCAAGCTTGTATTGAGGCTCTAACGGTATATTGGAGTAGATTCCTCCTATTTCCCCCGCCAATAGCTTCATTGCTTCATCGCATAGGGTGCCGCCGGTATAGATACCCCGTAGATATTTCTGACCCTTTTTAAGTTTTTTTACCTCACGGGCGGCTATTTCTTTTAGACTGGCTTCATCCTCGCCATATTCTTCTGTTTCAACTGCTGTTTCTTTTCTGGATAAGGCAACTGCCTTTCGGGCTGTATCCTCCAGACTAACTCCCGGTATTCCTCCGTACTGCTTGATTACCTCGGGATTTCCGCCTATAAAGTTAACGACGAAGGGCTTACCTGCCTGCTTTGCCTCTGACAGAACCCTTTCGGCTATTTCAGCGGCCGGTGGCTTAGAAATCAGCACAATCACCTCTGTATTAGGGTCCTTGGCAAGGGCCTTGATGCCTTCAATCATCATTATGCCGCCGATGTCCTTGCTCAAATCTCTACCACCCGTGCCTATAACCTGTGAAACCCCTGCGCCCAGTTTGTCAATTAAAACCGTAACCTCTTGAGTCCCTGTTCCCGAGGCTCCTACAACCCCTATGTTGCCCTTCTTCACGACATTAGCAAAGGCAAGGGGCACATTGTTTATAATGGCTGTACCGCAGTCGGGGCCCATCATCAGGAGTCCCTTTTCTCTGGCAAGCTCCTTGAGCTCTTTTTCTTCTTCAATTTTTACATTGTCGCTGAATAACAGCACATGCATATTGTTATTTAAAGCCTTTTTTACCTCAGCATAGGCATATTGGCCCGGCAGCGAAATAATAACAAAATTAGAGTCCGGAGCAAATTTTACTGCTGAATCAAAGGTCGGCGGGATATACTCATCACCATCGGCATCCTTTTTCTGATTTAACAGCTCATCAACTCTTATCGCTATTTCATTTATGATATCATCAGTATCCGACAGCACCGATATAAAGAAGTCATTGGGGCCCAGTTGATTTATCTCATCATTGGCAAGTCCGAGATTTTGAGCCAGCTCCTTATTTAAATCAGTTCCCATACCTACTAAAACCTCATTAACCCCCTCCAGCTTTTTAACCTCCTTGCTGATGAGCATCAGTGTCACAGAATCATAATAGGTATTTTTTCGTACTCTTATGCTTAAACCCATTTTGTAAAACCCCTTCCTTTTATATGCTTAATATGCAACCAATATAAGCTCCAGCAATTAAATCCGAACCCGAAGTCTCTCCATTATTGATCACTGAGTGAATCGTATTTACTAGAATTTCTTCACTGGACTCAGAAAATAGGGCCAGCAGCATCGACCTAACATTTTCAGATACCTCACCCTTTGCCGCAAAGGTCAGCATTTCCGAGCTTACCTTAGTTGTTCTGAACTCCGCCTCCACTACGATACCGCTGTTTAACCTGTAAACCGCCTCCAGTGGCCTGCCGTGGTAATTTGCCATATATAGGCTAGCTGCCATAAATCCCGTCAAAAAGTCATCAGCAGAGGGGGTTAAGCCCGGACCAAAGCCAACGATTTGCTTAGCATATGACCTGACTAGGTCCATATTTTCCGCTTTAAAGGCCGCTATCAGCTTGCCCATCCTAGGAAGTATAAAGCTGCTATAATGATTACTGACCATCTGAAAGCCATGACGAGAGTCGCTTACTAGCTCAGCGCTAAGGGCTTGACAAATAGGCGCTATCCCGTTGAGTTTTCCACACTTAATCAAGGTTTTGTATAAGATCTCTAAATTATTCAGCAGTTTGAACTCCGCCATACCATCTATATTAAATATAGGTCTGGCATCCCATATTTTAGCCTCTGACAAATCTAAGCTAAAGCTGCCCTCAAGGCTTCTAAGCAGGTTGTGTTCAAAGACAATCTCCATGCCTTCCTTTAAACCCAAAGACTTGATGCTATTTTTTATCGGGAGGCTTAGGGAGATGAATCTGGGAGTATTTGGCACATGACTTGATATCACCGGTATCAGCAGCTCATCTTTTGTGACTATATTACAAACTCTATTAAAAACCGAATGAACATAGCCCTGCAGCCGTCCCCTACTGTCCAGCAATTTTTTTGTATTTATACACATCTCCAATGCTTTCATATACGTATCCTCTTTTACTGTGATATTCGCCAGAGCACCCTACAAATTGCGGAAATTACATCATAAGAATGAACAGTATAATTATGCAAGGCTTATAGGATATATGCTCCATCGTAATATGCCATTTCCTCTATTATTCTACAGTATATAGTTTCTGTAAAAAACAGGTCTTCTCCTTTATGAGATATCATAAATATACAATATACTTTTTGTTGAAACTTACTATATCCGTCTCAATTAAATTATCTCCAGTATCTTCAATGCCACCTGCAGGCTTAGACTGTCATTGGCATCCTCCAGATTCTTACCCGTTATTTCCTTAATTCTCTGTATTCTATAGATTATCGTATTATAATGGGTAAACATTTCCTTCGATATCTTCTTTAAGTTGCCGCCATATTGAAAATACATCTGAAGGGTTTTCACCAGCTCACTGTCCTTTTCCTGGTCATACGCCACCAAAGGTGCCAGGGTTTCCTTGTAGAATTGTGTAAGCTCATCCTCCATCTCATCGCTGCACAATACCCGGTAAATGCCCAGGTCATCATAGTGTATAAATTTATTCTTACTGCTTACTCTATTATTTTTTGCTGCCTTCATGGCTTCGTGATAGCCCTTCCACAAATCCGTGGCCTCATTGTATAGTCTGCCAATGCCTATCGATAGGGTTAAATCCTTCATCTCATAATCTACATATTGAAGGATATCCTTAGAAAAGCTGCTCATTTCCTGCTTGACTTCAGCGCTTGTTTTAGACTTATCAACACCATAAAGCACAATAATTCTGTCGCTTTTATTGCCATATACACACTTTTCTTTTCTATTCCTATTTAATCGTTCGATGATTTGCAGAATTTTGCTATTCATTTGATATAGAAAATTTGAATTGTTCAATGTCTCTTTTATAAATCCCTTTATATTGGTTATAGAAATCACCATCACACCGTAGGCCAGCTTTCTGTCAAAGTCAAATAAGGCAGCACGATCAATCGCTCTTCTTTGGCTCTTTTCATCCTTCGACAGCAGATCATCAAAAAATTCTATTTTATGCCGGCTTTCAATTTCAAATATGGATATCTTCTTCATCAAATCCAGAGCAATAATAGGAAGCGAAGACTCTATGGCAGTCCGTTCAACAGAGTTAATCTTTCTGTTGTCCTCCCATATGTAAAGGAAGCCATAATGCCTGTCGTGAACATAAATCGGTATACTTATTCTTTTCACTTGCCTTCCGTTTATACCATCCTCTGAAAACAGGGTGCTCTTTTCATTATCTAATTTGTATATTTTCTCTAAAGAGATAGTCTTCTCTCTTTCAAGAATCTCCCCTATAGCCTCGTTGTCTGTCTCCTTACAGCAAATAACCGTTGAATCAAATATATGATCCTGAATGGCGACAGTATTGCCGATGGCGTCAGAAATCTCCTCTGCAATTCTTTTAAAGCTTCCCCCCTGCAGCATGACATTAATTAGCTTATTGTGTATTTCCTTAACTTTGATAAGGGTATTGGTTTGATTATTTATGACCTCCGTCAATACAGGCATCATAATATCTGTATAGGATACCTCGAAGGGAATTTCTACAATTGGAAAGCTTAAGGCATTTGCCAGCTCTATGATTTCTGTAGGGATCTCATCAACATAGCGCTTCATTTTTATACCGATGCCTGCCAAGCCCTTATTATCCAGCTCTGGAATTAGGTTTTTCAGTATGTTAAGCTCATCCTTTATCGAGTAGGCGGTGGTTAAAAGAAACTCCCCTTCCCCAACCCAATCAAGAATATCCGGAACCTCCATTACATTGATTCGAGTTACTCTTCGTTCCAAGCCCCCGCCGCCAGCCAAAATTTTGGCATTCTTCAGCACGTCGAAGGCTAGCATTTCCTCTACAGATATTCCCAATGACCTTAGCAATTTAATCCCTCCAATCTCCACAGTATTGCTTATTTATAATAATTATACCTTTATTATAAGTTATTAACAAATTAGAAAAGCATATTTATGATAGAGGACAATGAAAAGTTTTTTCTCCAGCAGATAATTGCAAGATAATTACTAATATTCCGTGTATTTTCTCTATTTATAGCTTAACATATACCTATGGTAGTGCCTTTAGTAATATTTCACAAAAAAAAACGCTCCTTTTTATGGAGCGTTTCATTGAAGTGGGGTATATAATATTACTGTGGAAAAACCTTATTTAAAACAATGCCTACAATAGCAGCTAAAGCCATACCTTCGATACTGAAGCTTACTGTACCGATGTTAACAGGAAGAGAAGCTCCACCTAATCCTAACACAAGGATTACGGCTGCAATAATTAGGTTTCTTGACTTTGTAAAGTCAACCTTGTTTTCTACTAATGTTCTTCCACCGATGGCAGCGATCATACCAAATAGTATGATGGAGATACCGCCAACTACAGCTGTCGGAATCGTGCTGATCAATGCACCAAGCTTAGGAATAACACCTAGAACGATGGCGCAAACAGCAGCAACCCTCATGATCTGAGACTTGTGAACACCTGTTAATGCCAATACACCTGTATTTTCTGAATAGGTTGTGTTGGCAGGTCCACCAAACATTGCAGAAAGAGCAGTCGCCAAACCATCTCCAAGCAATGTTCTTTGTAGACCGGGTGATTTCATAAAGTCTTTTTCTACTGTTGCCCCAATTGCCAGTACGTCACCAATGTGCTCAACTACAGTAGCAATAGCTACAGGCGCCACCATCATAACGGATTCGAAGCTGAATTTTGCAATTGTAAATGGCGGTAAGCCTACGAAGGAAGCCTGTGTTACTCCTGAAAAATCAACATTTCCTGTAATAATTGCAACGAAATATCCAACGATTAGTCCGATAAGTACCGGTAAAAGCTTAAAGAAGCCCTTCATATAAATACTTACAAATGCTACTGCTACAAAGGCTACAATAGCCAGGAACCAATTTTCGGAAGCCATGCCGATAGCTGTTGGTGCTAGTTTAAGACCAATAACCATAATGATAGGTCCTGTAACTATAGGTGGGAAAAAGTTAACTACCTTTTCTACCCCAAAGGCATGAACCAGTCCTGCTACGATTAAATAAATAAGACCTGCAACAACGATACCTCCTTGCGCATATGGCAGCATATCAGGATTAAATGAATCTGTTCCTGCTACGCCTGCAACAGCTGCTATTGGAGCTATAAAGGCAAATGAAGACCCAAGGAATGCCGGAACCTTCTTCTTAGTTAAAAAGTGAAATAATAATGTACCTACACCTGCCATAAATAATGCTACTGAAATATTAAGTCCTGTAATGATTGGTACTAAAACTGTCGCACCAAACATTGTAAAGGTATGCTGAAAACCAAGTACCATCGTCTTCCCCAACGGTAATACGTCTTCTTCTCTAATGATATCTAACGATTCATTTTTAGTTACTGCACCCATAAACTCGCTCCCTTCGTTTCTTTTTTTCTTTGACATCAGTGACCCCCCACTTCATTTATAAAGATATTTAAAACCAAGCCGCAGAGATACTACGGCCTAGTGGTTTTATTTGTTTTTCTCCTTAAGCGCCTTTAGAATTTTTTCAGCGGTGATGGGTAAGGTTGTAATTCTTATTCCCAGTGCATCAAATACCGCATTGGCAATTGCCGGAGGCGTGGGCACCATGCAGGGCTCTGCTACGCCCCTTGCACCAAAGGGCCCGGTTTCCTCCTCATTTTCTATAAAGCTAATTATCATTTCAGGCATATCATCGGAGGTAGGAATCTTGTAGTCAACAAAATTAGGATTTTTAACCACGCCATTATCCAGTATAAGCTCCTCAAATATTGCTGAGCCAAGCCCCTGAAGGATACCACCCTCAATTTGACCCTCTATTAGCTTAGGATTTATCACCTTACCAACATCGAAGCTGGAGGCTACCTTTAGCACTTCAAGCTTTCCTGTTTCTGTATCGATTTCTATCTCCACGCCTTGAGTGCCATAGGTCCAGAAGGCCACCGGCTTTTCTCCCTGTCCGGTTTGCTTATCTGTGTTTCTTACATTCGGAGGTATAAAGCTACCCCTGCCTATAATGGGCCCATGAATACCTGAGCCATCCGACATCGACAGACCCAGGGCAAGCTCCTTTATCGCCACCCTTTTATCTGGATGCAATTTACTTACTATATATTCGTCACAAAGCTCCAAATCCCTTTTAAAGACACTTAATTTAATCTGAGCCAGCTCCATCAGCTGTTCCTTAGCATCCTCACATGCCTTAACCACTGCATTACCTGCACAATAGGTTATACGACTGGCGACCGTCTGCCATTCATATGGTGTATGGTCTGTGTCTCCTGTTTTTATCGTTATCTTATCCGGTGGTATAGTCAGTACCTCTGCCGCCATTTGTACCAGCACTGTATCTGAGCCTTGTCCTATATCCTGAGCACTTACAAGCAAATGAGCGGTGCCATCTTCATTTAATTTTATAATGGCGGAGGAGGCAACATCATTCGGCATCGAGGGAGCTTTAAAGCCGCAGGCAATCCCTCTGCCGCGTACCTTGTTGGGTTTAATTCCCTTATTTAGATCATAGTCTTCCTTCTCCCAATTTAGCTTATCAACCACATCCTCCAGAGTTTCTTGAAGTCCGCAAACCTCAAGCACCTGACCAGTGGCATTTCTTCCACCAGGTTTTAATCCGTTCATTCTTCGAATATCTATAGGGCTCAAGCCTATTTGTGCCGCCAGCATATCAATATTTTGCTCAATAGCAAAATGTATCTCTGACATACCAAAGCCTCTGTAGGGACCGCCTACAGGGTGATTTGTGTAAACACAAATTGAATCAGTCCAGACATTATCGATATCATAAGGCCCCGTAGAGCCATATCCACCAGCCCTAACAATATTGACACCATACTCTGTATAGGCTCCCCCATCCCATATGAAGGTATTCTTAACCGCAACTATTTTACCATCCTTATTTATCCCGGTTTTTATGGTTGCATGCATGCCCTGTCTAACGAAGCTATTAACAAATTCATCCTCTCTTGTATAGGTTAGCTTAACCGGTCTTCCCTTAGCCTTCATAGCTAATGGAATTAAAATACCCTCCAGAGTTGTGCCAGCCTTGCCACCAAAGCCACCCCCAACAGCCGGAGACAAAACACGAATCTTATTCAAAGGCAAATTGAAGGCGACGGATAATGCCTTTCGAACAGCATAGGGGGACTGACAGCTGGACCATATGGTCAGGCTGCCATCGACATCCATTTGAGCAATAGCACTATGGGTCTCTATTGGACAATGCTGTATATGGGGAACAAAAAAGCTGTTTTCCACCACATAATCAGCCTCATTAAAGGCCTTCTCAGCATCTCCCTTTCTTATTTTGTAATGATTACTGATATTTGTTCCCGGCTCCGGAAAAAAGATAGGTCCGTAATGATATTCTCCTAGATCAGGATGCACCAAGGGAGCGTCGGGCTTTAATCCCTCAACAGCGTTTGTTACCGCAGGAAGAACCTCATATTCCACCTGAATTAGCGCAACAGCAGCTTCGGCAATTTCCTTTGTTTCAGCTGCAACCGCTGCAACTGCTTCTCCTCGATAGCGCACCTTGTCTGTCGCCAGGAAGGTTTTATCCTCTAAATAAAGTCCTACTCTATTTGAAACATCCTTACCTGTTATCACCGCCTTAACGCCAGGTAAGGACTGGGCTTTTGCTATATCCACCTTTAATATTCGGGCATGAGGATGAGGACTTCTCTTTACTGCTGCAAAAAGAGTTCTGGCTAGCTTCAGATCATCTACATACTTCAATGCACCTGTAACCTTTTTAATTCCATCAACCCTATTGACGCTGGTACCAACATATTTCATGTTCATCCTCCTCCCTACTTATTAGCATTATTTTCCGATACATGCATAATTGCTTCAACAATTTTTTTATAGCCTGTGCATCTGCATAAATTGCCGCTTATGGCATCTACAACCTCTTCAACCGTAGGTGTGGGGTTTTCCATCAGCAAGGCCTTACCCGACATTATCATTCCAGGTGTGCAGTAGCCGCATTGCAGTGCTGCATGGTCTATGAAGGCTTGCTGCAGCTCATCCAGCTCTGTTTCAGTGGCTAGACCCTCTACTGTAATAATTTCCTTTCCGTCAGCTTCAACCGCCAGCATCAAGCAGGCGTTGACAGGCTTACCGTCCACCAAAACAGTACAGGCACCACATTCACCGGCACCACAGCCCTCCTTTGCCCCCGTCAGATCAAGGTCTTCTCGAATCATCTCCAGTAGCGTTTTGTTAGGGATAACCGCCAGGCTTATCATCTCTTTATTTATAGTAAAATTAATTTCATATTTCATGTTCAACCCTCCCCTAGTCTTTACTTGGCTATTTCCTCCAGTCCACGCTTTACCAGCACGCCCACAATTTCCTGCCTGTATTCCTTTGTTGCACGTATGTCGGTAATGGGATTCACCTCTCCTACAGCAATTTTTGCAGCCGCTTCAATGACCTCAGGATTTAATGACTTCCCTTCAAGAAAAGCCTCTGTCTGCCACAACCGAACAGGGGTAGGTGCTACCGAGCCCAATGCAATCCTTATTTTCCCACCGACCTTCACTACTGAAGCACAAACCGTAGATAAATCCACAGCATCCCTTCTAGCGTGTTTTTGATAATGCCCGAAAACGTTTTCATCGTAATTTGGTATTCTAACTCCCGTTACGATATCACCAGCCTTTAAGCAGGTTTTTCTAACGTAAACAAAAAAATCGTGTATTGAAATCTCTCGAATACCCTCTTCCGAGGCATATACCTGTACAAATGCATCAAGGGCTAGTAGTGGTGTTGCCGTATCCGCCAGGGGCGAAGCATTTGTGATGTTCCCCACCATTGTCGCTCTATTTCTAACCTGACATGACCCAACAGAATGGCATGCCTCCGCCAGCACTCTGTATTTTTCCAGAAGCATAGGATGCTTTTCCATTTCCTTCATCGTCACACAGGCACCTATGGTTAAACCTGTCTCCTTATCAAAGGTTATTTCATTTAAACCTCCGATGCCTTTGATATCTATAACTGCCTCAGGGTGGCTTAGGCCTTCATGCATTCTGACTATTAAATCCGTTCCGCCATTAAGAATACTGGCAGCTTCGCCATACTGTAATAATAGGCGGCTGGCTTCTTCAAGGGAGCTTGGTTTGAAATATTTAAAATCCTTCATGTATACACCTCCAGAATAAGATAAAAGAATACGACCTAATATGAGTTCCGGTATTAGCATCTATATTTTCTTAATATTACATCACTTTTGAAAAGTTCTACAATTTAATATATTTAACCTTTATAATTAAGCACTAATTTTTAGATAAATCCTCCAGCTTCTTTCGTGAACAAATAACAAGCCAATATTTCAAAGTGATTAGTGCGATAAAAGCCTTAAATTCAAGCTTTTATATTGTTATATCATATTCTACAGCATAACCTAATGCATTCATATGCATAAATATTGGATATTTTTCTGACTATTCAGATTAGTGCCCTGCAGCTTGCGTTTGCTTTATTGTATCCTTGTATGGCTTGGCACCATTTTTGGTATATTGTGTATTTTAGTTATAAATTTGACAAATATATATTTATAAGTATTTTGTTATAATTATTTATATCATAATTTTAGTTGGATGAAAAGAGGCAGATTCGATAAAATCCTTGCACAATCTACTTTTCACCCAGCATCCATATATATCATTTATACCCGTCTCGTCTTAGTGTATTCATATCTGCAGAGTGGGAATCCCGCACTTTATTCTATTCATTCTTCCATCCCCCAATACTATAAAGCTCTTGGTAGCTTATGTTAGTCCCTCTACATTGTTAATTGCAATACTCAAAGATTAATCTTCGACTCAATAAACGAATATGCTTTCTCGAGTGTATATTTATACATATTTTTTTCGGCCTTCCTTGTTGATTTTTCAAGGAAGCTATTATGGTGTTGTCGACGACTTATTTTAAATATAAGGACTATTTTCGTATTTACAAGCAGGAATAAGGGAAATTCTGTAGAATTATGTTAGTTGGTTATATAATTAATTCACGTAGTAAGGGGATAACTATGGAAAATAATAATGTTTTACCAAACGAAATCGAGAGTGTTTTGAATAGTATTCCTGGAGTACTATCCTCAAAGATTGTTGTACAAGATGATAATATAGAAGAGATGCACATCATGGCTACAACAGAACGAAATCCAAAGCAAATTTCTAGAGATATTCAATCAATTATGTTTGCTAAATTTAATATTGATTTAGATCATAAAAAAATCAGCATCGCTCAAATCCACCATGCTGCTACAAAAAGAAATGAAGGCAGGATTGAAATCGAGGAAATCAACATAAATGTCAATGGTAGTCATATAAAGGTAGGGATTAAGCTACTACAGGATGGCGTTACATATTCTGCCGAGGAGGATGGTTTAAATACCATCACTAATTCATACCGTGTGATATCCAACACAACCTTGAAGGCTTTGCAGCAAATTATAAAGGGCAACTATATTTTTACAACAGAGGATGTAGAGCGGATTACCATAGGAAAGAAAGAGGTTATGGTGGTTGCAGTCAGCGTTGTCAACTATCATCATGAGGAAATGCTGGTGGGAACGGCATTGGTCAAGGGTGATTTTAAGGAGACAATAGTCAGAGCAACCTTAGATGCCGTAAATCGTCGTCTTTCTAAGCTCCTTATATAACCGTTAGACTCCCACTACAACTATATTTATAAAGGAAATCAGCTGTATGCTGGACTCCTTTTATATAACTTCACATTTATTTAGTTTTGTAATTTAGATCGACTAATTCTAAATTTTCCCTAGCGTAGAGTAAAATCCTGTTAGCCATAGCGTCGCAGCAGAGATTACGTTAAGGGGGCTATACAATGGCGGTTTTAACAGTTATATTAAATCTTTTGTCGAAAGCAGCTGCACACCTAACTTGGCTGTAAGTTTTGAAAATAAGTCGATCTAAATTTCATTTTTTTGGAGGAATTTTACATGAGACAATTACCAACAAGAGCAAAAGTATATGTTATTTTTATTATACTATTGGCAGCTATTTTTGGTATTTTTCTTTCGTATAATCATACTATTGGAAATTATCAGAGCTTCATCCTTTTCATCATATTGTCATTCATTGTAGAGTCTATGGCCGTTCCGCTTCCAGGTGAAGGTGGGGCAGTCTCAGTTGGTTATGCGATCGGTTTTACAGCTATGGTAATACTAGGTCCTCTACCGGCAGCTTTAAGCAGTTCAATTGGTGTCATATTCAGATATGTAAAACTAACAAATAATAAAACATACAATATATTCAATACACCTGTTTACAAATTATTGTTCAATGGTGCTCAATGCTTTCTATCCATAGGTGTACCATCTGTTGTGTACTACAGCTTTAGCATTAATAGTGCCGACCCGACCTTCTATAAAAACATTGTACCATTATTTTTGGCACTGGTTACATACCTACTAATAAATACATCTATCATAACCAAGCTATTTTCAATACTTAATCAAAAATCCTTTTGGAATATGTTTATCAATAATATCAAGTGGACAGTGCCCAATTCCTTTGTAATAGCCACGTTGGGTATTTTTATTAGCCTTTTATATATAAACTACGGCAGTATCATTATGCTCTTATTTTTTGGGCCACTGCTATTGGCACGTCACTCCTATAAGCTCTATATAGATATGAAAAACCTCTATATGGAAACTGTATATGCCTTGACTAAGGCAGTTGAAGCAAAGGACCCCTATACAAACGGACACTCCCTTAGAGTTGCTGAGTATGCAGAGAAGCTTGCAATATACATGAAATTGCCCATAAGCAAGGTCAATACCATAAAGACCGCTGCTATGCTACATGATATTGGTAAGATTGGTATAGAGGATTACATTTTGAATAAGCCCTCCAAGCTTACCGATGAAGAGTTCGAAAAGATAAAATCGCATCCGGTTATAGGCGTCAATATATTGAGCGATGTAGACTTTTTAAGCGATGTTAAGCAGCTTATTATAAAGCATCATGAGCGGTACGACGGTAAAGGCTATCCCGATGGTCTAAGCGGTGATATGGTATCTATTGAAGCATATATTCTTTCTGTAGCAGATGCCTTTGATGCAATGACCAGCGATCGTTCCTATCGCAAAGGCATGACTACGGAGGAGGCAATTGAAATAATAGCTAAGGAAGCTGGATACCAATTTCATCCTCAGATAGCAGAGCGCTTTATCGCAATGCTGAAGCAGGAGCTCAAGGCTAAAGAAGAGGCTATAGAAGTTCTATATTAGAATAGCAGAAGTCATTTTTCGAGAGAAGGATGGCTTTTTATTATCTACCAAGTAAAAACCCCGTTGTTTCGCCGACAACGGGGTTTTTTAGGAGAGTTTCTATATGCTAGGAAATTATGGGCTTGATAAATACCTTAGCATTTATCTAATTTCCTTGAGATAGCTTTAGTTAATTACAACCTTACCTGGGTTTAAGATACCTTTAGGGTCAAAGGCAGCCTTGATACCCCTCATGATTTGGTGCTGCTCCTCAGTGAAGGATTCCTTCAGGTATGGCTTCTTAGCGATACCGATACCATGCTCACCAGATACTTGACCTCTTAATTCTCTAGCCTTTGAGTACATGCAGTCAAATACATCACTTAGCTTCTTCTCCCAGGTGGCTTCGTCTAACGCATCCTTCAATACATAGATGTGAAGGTTACCGTCACCGGCATGTCCGAAGGACTTAATTCTGATATCAAATTGCTTTTGAAGGTCATTTGAGTACTTAACAAACTCAGCAATTTTATTTCTTGGAACAACAACGTCACACTCATCCATTTCAGTTGTAGATGCCTTGATGGCCTCAAGGAAGGCACCTCTGGCAGACCAGATAGCTTCATGTCTTTCTTGAGTTTCAGAAATGTATACGTCTAATGCCCCAGCCTCTAAGCAAAGCTCACAAACCTTTTCATAAGCCTTTTCGATTTCTTCCTTAGTATTACCATCGAAGGATAATAATAAGTAAGCATCAGCTGACTTGTCAGGGAATGGCTTTCCTAAGAATTCCTCTGCAGATAAAATAGTATCTCTTACCATATATTCAATCGCTACAGGAGCAGATTTTGATTTGATTACCTTTGGTACTGTTTCAATCGCTTCCTCAAGAGAGTTAAAAGGCACCAATAAACTGATGGTTTTTACCGGTCTTGGTATAAGCTTTAAAATCGCCTTAGTAACAACCGCCAGAGTACCCTCTGAACCTACTACTAAATCCTTTAAGCTATAGCCAGAGCTGTTTTTAACTACCTTACCACCAACCTCGATAACTTCGCCGGTAGGTAATACTAGCTCTAAGCCTCTTACATAGTCTCTTGTTACACCATACTTAACAGCCCTCATACCACCGGCATTTGTATTGATGTTACCTGCTATTGTTGCACTCTTCTCACCTGGATCTGGTGGGTAGAAAAGGTCCTTCGCCTCAACATACTTACTGATCTCCATCAATAGAACACCAGGCTCTACTGTTAAGGTTAGGTTTTCTTCATCCAGCTCAAGGATATTGTTCATTTTGCTCAGGTTTAACATAATACCACCATGCAGAGCAACTGAACCACCTACCAGACCAGTACCTTGTCCCCTTGGCGTTACAGGAATATTATTTTCATGAGCATACTTCATTATTTTTGAAACCTCTTCAGTTGATTTAACTTCAACTAAAGCTTCTGGCATTACCTTAACGCTGGCAAGCTCATCATGGCTGAAGTCTTCATTGATGGCTTCTCCAACGAACACTCTGTCTTCTCCTAAAACGGAGATTAAAAACTGGACATCTTTATCATCAATTTTTTTGAAATTCATCTCATTCACCTCTACATTGATTTGATTTTTTCTAGTAAGCTTGGAACTACCTGATAGATATCGCCAACGATACCATAGTGCGCTACGTCAAAAATCGCTGCTTTTGGGTCTTCATCAATCGCTATGATAACGTCTGAGTTACTCATACCCGCCTTGAACTGAACTGAACCAGATACCGCACAAGTGATAATTAGCTTAGGTCTTACTGTTCTACCACTTAGTCCGATTTGCTTCTTAGGATCTCCCCAACCTGCTTCAATAAGAGGTCTTGTACATGCTACTTGGCCACCAAGTGCCGCCGCAAGCTCGTTTATCATTTCTAAATCCTTTTCCTTCTTAATACCTCTACCAGCTACAACAATTACTTCCGCGTCAGAAATATTTTCTTCCGCTTCCTTCTGCTTGATCTTTAATACTTCAATTGCTGACGCCAGCTTATCTTGTGGAACTGTACCAACCGTAACCTTTCCATTGGGGTTTTCACTTCTTTCTGGCGCATTGAAGATTTTATATCTTACTGTTGCAAACTGAGGTCTGTGGTTAGGTGTAATAATTTGAGCCATGATGTTACCACCGAAGGCAGGTCTGATCTGAACAAGGTCTGTGTTTTCCTTAACATCAAGTATTGTACAGTCAGCTGTAAGGCCTGTTTTAAATCTGGCTGCAACTCTAGGCGCTAAAGATCTACCAAGTGTCGTGGCACCAACTAGAATTGTAGACGGCTTAACCTTGCTGATGAAATCCTCGAAGGCTGCAGTATAAGGCTCTATTTTGAAATCCTTAAGTGCTGCATTGTCATAAACAAACACTTCATCCACACCATAGTGTAGTAGGTCATTGGCCTTTTCAGTAACATTGCTTCCGATAAATACCGCATATACCGGATGATTAATTTTAGCTGCTAATTCTTTTGCTTTACCAATTAACTCCAGAGTAACAGGGTGAATATCACCATCTAAGTGGTCAACATATACTGCAACACCCTTCCAAAGGCTCTTATCAATTTCTTCAACCTTATCCTCTTGGAATATAAATGCACCCTCAGGACCCTTCTTAACACAGATCATACACAGCTTACAGGCAGCGTTGATTTGCACTTCATTACTTGTGTATTCTATTGCACCAAATGGACATAATTTTACAGCTCCATCAATATCAGTAATTTTACTTTGGTTTACTATTATACCAGCCATAAACTCCCTCCTATTTCAAAAGATTTTCTTATACGAACTTTAAATCTGCAAGTTTTTTGAATAATTTATCGCCTAGCTCTTCTCCGCTGCCTTCCCACATTTCCTTATCAGTGTTAACATCCGGTGGGAAAATTCTTTCAACCTGAGTTGGAGATCCACTGCTTCCGTATTGCTTTTCATCTTGATCTTCAAAATCCTTTAAGCTGAATTTAACGATTTCCTTATTTACTGTTTGCTTCTTACGCTTGTAGGAAGGTAGTCTTGGTTGGAATATACCCTTTTCCACTGTTACAAGACATGGGAACTGTACTTCTACTATCTCCATTGTAGTAGGCATATCCATTTCTACAACAATAGAATTTTCTTTAACTTCATGGATCTTCTTAACATTAGCAACATGTGGGATACCTAGGTATTCTGCCATTTCAGGTCCTACCTGAGCTGTATCACCGTCAGTCGTTTGCTTACCACAGATAATTAATTGCGGCTTGCCTGTTTTTAAAACACCTTGGTATAATGCATAAGATGTAGCTAAAACGTCTGCACCTGCAAATTTTCGATCTGTTAACAAATAGGCATCATCAGCACCCATCATGAAGGCTTCTCTCAGCACTGCTTCTGACTGCGGTGGTCCCATTGTGATAACGTTTACCTTTGCGCCCTTTTCCTCTTTGATTTTAAGCGCTGTTTCAACTGCATACAAGTCGTATGGATTCATTTTAGAATCAATTCCGTCACGAATTAAATTTCCTTTTTCATCCACCTTTACCTCTGTTGTTCCTGGAACTTGTTTAATACAAACAACTATTTCCATATGCTCCCTCCTAGAAATTAATGATTGGTATTATGGTCTTACCATTAATGACGCGGGTAATCGATTTCATTTTTGGCGAACCATTTTATTAAGTTTTATATGTTTCATAGATTAGCCGGTTGACATCTTTCCTTATGGTAATATGGTCTTACCACTTATATATTTAAATTATCACAATTTTTTAAAGATTACAATATTTATCTTTTTTTTAACAACCTATTATTATTAATATTTTTAAAGATTTATATGCATTAAAAAATAGAATGAAGTGTTTTTTTGGGGAGTATTGATATATGAGGCTTGTAACGATGTGTCATTTTGTAGAATTTTGTTTGATAGTTTTTGTCTTAAAATGTATTATTCTGAAAAATAACTTCTTGGATATTTTTTTAACACCTTTTCAAAAAAGAAGCATAAACCAAAGGGCATCCTGATGGCTCCCCTTGGTTTATCATTACTACAGCCTGTTTAAATAATCCTTGATTATTAAATCTATGTGATCACTCATTGCCTTTGCTGCCTTCTTAGGATTTTTTTCGGCTATGCTCTTATAGATATTTTCATGCTGCATAATCAAAATATCTTTATTTTCATACTTGGTCAATATCATTCCTCTGGCATCCTCTATAAAGGTATCCATTAAAACCGATATGACATTTAATATATTCAGAAGTAAAAAGTTCTTTGATGCTTGAGCTATTTTATAGTGTAGTTCTTTATCCACCTTAACGCTATTTTTCTCATCATCAGCCAGGCTAAATTCCTTAAGCTGATCCACCAAAACCTTAAGCTCAGCGATTTCTTCATCTGTAACATTCTGTGCTGCCAGAGTGGCGGTCTCTACTTCGATTACCTTCCTTAGTCCAACGATATCCGCTGGCTTAGTTTGATGAAGCATGAACATTACAGACAGAGGCTGAAGCAAACAAAAATCAAAGCTTTCCTTTATAAAGTTGCCATCTCCCTGCTTTACTTCAATCAAGCCAATAATCTGCAATGCCCTTAAAGCCTCTCTCACAGAAGTTCTACTTACCTGCAGCTGCTCCGCCAGCTGTCTTTCTGAAGGCAACTTATCTCCTCGCTTTAATTCACCATTTGCAATCATTGTTTGTATTTGTTCTATGACTTGTTCATAGACCTTTGTACTCTTTATTGGACTAAACATTCTACATTCCTCCACCTATTACATTATGCCACATCCAGACTCATTAAATATAGTATAACATGATTAGTTTTATACACAAATATAAATCATAAAGTTTCATAAAAAATACAAAATACAGTACCTTCGTCTCAGTAAAAGCAAATGAGCAAATCCCCAATAAAAAAAGATTGAGCGCAACACTCAATCTTTTTTTTACAGTTTATATTAGTACCAGCCTCTTAGCTTCATTGCATCAGCAATTCTCTTAATAGACATCATGTAAGCAGCTGTTCTCATATCGACAGCATGTTGATTCATTAATGTCCAGATATCTTCAAAGGCTTTGTACATTAATTTTTCTTGTTTTTCTTGAACTTCCTCGAAGCTCCATGTATATCTCATCAGGTTTTGTACCCACTCGAAGTATGAAACAGTTACGCCACCTGCATTAGCAAGTATATCAGGAATAACGATGATACCCTTGTCAGCCAGCACTTTGTCAGCTTCTGGTGTTGTAGGGCCATTAGCACCTTCAGAAACGATCTTAGCTTTGATATCATTTACATTTTTTGATGTAATTTGATTTTCAAGTGCACATGGCATTAAGATGTCTACATTCATGGTGATAACTTCATTTCTGTCAAGCTCCTTAGTTGCTCCTGGGAAGCCCTTTACCTGCTTGTTTTTGCTTGTGTAATCCATTAATGCAGTAATATCCAAGCCATTTTCATTTACTATGCAGGTAGATGAGTCTGATATAGCAATAACCTTAGCACCCATTTGGCTTGCATAAAGTGCTGCGTAGCTACCAACATTACCAAAGCCTTGGATTGCGATTGTAGCACCATTCATGTCTAATCCGATTTTCTTAGCAGCAGCTGCAGCCATGATGGTAACGCCATATCCGGTAGCCTCTGTTCTTGCTAAAGATCCGTAGAAGTTTACTGGTTTACCAGTGAATACACCTGGCTCAAATCTTCCTGTAGCCTTTTCGTACTCGTCAACAAACCAAGTCATAATTTGACCGTTTGTGTTAACGTCTGGAGCAGGAATATCCTTTCTTTCTCCAATGATAGGAGAAATAGCTCTTGCAAAGGCTCTTGATAATCTTTCTAATTCACCTTGAGATAATGTTGATGGATCAACAGTGATACCACCTTTACCTCCACCATAAGGTATACCGACAACGCCACACTTAAAGGTCATCCAAGTAGAAAGTGCCTTTACCTCATCTCTTGTAACATCAGGATGGAATCTTACTCCGCCCTTGAAAGGACCAACTGCATCATTGTGCTGTGATCTGTATCCAACAAAAGATTTAACCGTTCCATCATCCATTTTAACTGGAAGAGAAACCTCTAAAACTCTCATTGGATTTTTTAAGATTTCAAAAACTGCCGGATCTGCACCAAGCTTATCGCAAGCATTTTTAACCTGCTGTTGGGCAATCTCAAATGGATTTAAAGTTTTTTCAGACATTTTTTTAAACCCTCCCTAGAACATTATTTTTTTTATGAAGCGTACAGTGTACATTTATTTCAAGAAAGCAAGCCTTCTTAAAAACGTTTTCATTGATACTATTTTAACAATCTTGAATCGGTAATAAAAATTATATTGGTTGAGGTTAAATATGTATCAATAATAATCAACAATATACCTTTCCCCAACTCCCATTTGAATTATATCACAATAGTAATCTTATTGTAAACAAGTTACTCAAGTATTATTAGACTTTTAACCAAAATATTTATTGCTAAAAGGTTTAAGGATGTCATACCCTCAACCTCTGCCTTTACAAGGTCTTGAACACCCTCCATAACAGTTTTGATTGGATTGCCGTAAACTGCTGTAAGCTCTATATTCGTAATCACCCCTGAATTGGTATATTCTATTTCGACATTATTTATCCTATAGATGCCGATTGCCTTTTTAGCTGCAAAATTGATCAAATCCCGGATAACTCTGTCAGAAATAGTATATTTTCCTAGATAGCTGTAGGTAGGTCTAACGACAGATTTTTCATCCACCTCAAGAGGCTCTCCCTTACTAAATCTTCTAAATACCCTTAAAGGGTTCAAAAAGTACCCCGAAAAATCTTTTTTGATTTCAAAGGTGGGCACAGGAATGACATGCTTCCCTTCAAATTTTCGATACTTTTGAGCAAGCTTAATCTCTTCGTCTGTGGCAATGTCAGTAATATAATATCTCTCCGAAATTTCTCCCAGCTGAAAGGTTTTAACTATTGATTCCACCATTTTATCTGAGGTTCCTAATATCAATATGCTCTGAGGATTCTCCAGCTTCAGTATCCCTTCGATCTGACTTTTGTGATCAGGGTTTATAAATAGGGCTCTCTTTACAGCTGCCATTTTCGACTTTTCTCTTTTTGCCGAATAACCTCCCAAAACCTTATTTCCTCTAATGAGCAAACCGTCATCAATGATATACTCTATTCTTTTACTCTTGGCAAGAGACATAGCCTTATAGCTTTTACCAGTGCCGCTACTGCCTACAAGTACAATAATTTCCATCTTCAACCTCCTCCTGCAATCCTCAACATTATGCCGTTTTCTATGTATATTCACCTATTATATCATTATTAGCATAATCAGGATATCTATTTCATAAAAGGATAAGCAAATCAAAATTCATAGCCCGAAGCTTCGTCATTTTATTGTAAAAGCGTGTATATTTTTTCTAAAAGGTAATAATAACCTTAGTATATCAGCAAATATTTAAAATGAAAATCATTATATTTTAGTGATTTTTTGATAAATTATGGTACAACTTCTGTTACCTCGATAGGTTTGTTGATATAATACAAAGGTAAAAATAATAATTTAGAGGAGGATAATATTATGGCATATGTAATTTCAGACGCTTGTATCAGCTGCGGTGCTTGTGAACCAGAATGTCCAGTTAGTGTTATTTCAGCTGGTGACAGTATTTATGTTATCGATGCTGATGGATGTATCGATTGCGGAGCTTGTGCTAATGTTTGTCCAGTAGATGCTCCTACACCTGAGTAAGATAAAAAGCGACTCACTATTAAAAGAGGTATCGAAATATACCTCTTTTTTAATGTTTAAATACATTATGATGTTTGATATAAATTTGATATAATAAGGAAGTAATTTCTAATTTGTTTAGAACAAACCTTAGGATTATATCATTTTTTTTTGGAAAAATATTAAAGTAGGTATATTAATTATTTTAGGAGGCTGATTATGCGTTGTTTTTCAATTAAAAGAACATTATTATTTATTCTACTCACCCTTATCCTGGTTTTAAGTGGTTGTCAGTCAATAAAAAAGGATAGCAGCGACCCAGAGGCACTGTTAAAGGATGCTATAGATAATATGAAGAAATTAGAAAGCTATGAAGCAAGTGTATCAGTAAAAATTGCACCTGAGGAGCCGGAGGCCGACGGTGGCAGCATGAGCGCTGACATAGTCTACCACAAGGCGCCCTTCAGTTATTCTAATCTTCAAAAGCTATCAATGACCTCCGGTGACAGTAATGAGACCCTGGATAAGATTGAATTAAAGAATTATGTTGTGGATGGTGTAGCCTATATGTATCAGTCGATCACAGCATTGTGGGTTAATGAAACCGACAAGGATCTGATTAATCAGGTTGAGGAGCTAGCCAACATCTTTGACAGCTTTAAGGCGGAGGACTTTGATGATTTAAGAATTAAAGAGGATTCAAAGGATAAGACAGTTGTTGCAGGTACGACGAAAAGCTCCAATTTTCTATATAATTTAATGCAAAATTTTGATGAGAAAGTCACTGGTGCATTTGAAATGGTCATATCTAAAGACAATGGCTATATGGAAAAGCTCATCTATACACCGAATATAGAAACAGAAGGCGGTCACGTCAATCATGAAATCATTATTGAAGTTAAATCCTTCAATAAGGCTCCTGCGATAACAGTACCGGCGGAAGCAAAGCAATAGACATATAAAGCTGCATATAAAAAATGACCCTTCATTATGAAGGAGTCATTTTTTATATCATAATTACATTAAATTGTTTTTAAGCATATCCAGCTTAACTAAAAATTTTAGTATTGCCTTTTCTTCATTAAAGGTAAAGTCGTTCAGTAGGGAATATACAAGCTCCTTCTCCTTCTCAGATACCTGTTGAAAAACAGCCCTTCCCCGATCGGTCAAATTCAGCAGAAACACCCTTTTATCTTCTTCTGCCTTTACCTTTGATATATAATCCATAGACTGAAGCTTATTTAATATGGTAACCAGTGAGTTTCTATCAACGCCGAGTTCATTAACAATTTCGAAAATCTTCTTCTCCTTTTGATCTCCCAATAGCTTCAAAATGAACAGCTCTGTGATTGACAGTGTATCTCCATTATTCCGAATACCTCTTTTGTCTAATATAATTATGTTCTGTATAAGTTTTTGCATATACTGATGTATTTGTACATAATAATTTCTCATTTAATCACCCGTTAAAGCATCACGAGACTTATTTTCTTTTAGCTGCTTCAAGTGCTTCCTTCTCGTGTAATAAATAGGATAGGATAAATAAGCTCTCACTCAGGTGAACATTTTCGACGATAACATCATCCGGAACCTTAATGTCTAAGGGAGCAAAATTCCATATACCCTTAACTCCAGCATTGGTCAGCTTGTCGGCAATATCCTGAGCGACCTCCTTAGGCGTACATATTATGCCTATTTCTATTTGATTTTTCTCAACAAAGCTTTCAATAGCATCAACATCATAAATATTGATGTCTCTTATCTTCATGCCTATCAGCTTTGGATTGGAATCAAACAGGCCATACAGCTTAAAGCCGTATTTCACAAAATGAGGATAGTTGGCTATAGCCTGCCCCAGATTACCTGCTCCAATAATAACCGTCGAATAAATCTTGTTTAAGCCTAAAATCTTTCCAATTTCATTGTAAAGCTCCTCAACATTGTAGCCGTAACCCTGCTGACCAAACCCACCAAAGCAATTTAAATCCTGACGTATTTGGGAGGCTGTAAAACCGATTAATCGGCTTAATTCTCTTGATGAAATTCTGTAAACCTCTTTGTCCAGTAAGTCCTTTAGATATCTGTGGTACTTTGGCAATCGCCTTACAACAGCCATTGATACATCCGTAAAATCTCTGCCCAAGTTTTCTCCTCCTAACTAAATAATTTGATCAAAAATTACAAAGCTATATCGTAATTTATTTTTGTTTACTGCTGGAAAATAATTGTCTACAACCAATTTTTTAACAATTCCGTCATCTCTTTTTTTTTGTTATCAGTATAACAATTATTGATGCCAATGTCAAACCGAAAAACTGCTTGATATGCCGATATCCAGTAAATCTCGGTATATCATACTATTCTTCTTAACGCAGCTTTATTACGTCTAAAAAACAAGTATTTCCTAAATATATTACCATATATCCTCGTTTTTTTTAATACAAATACATATATATTTTTTTATATTATATAGCAAATATTAAATTAACCATAGCTTTTTACTGTAAATTTAATAAGAATTTTATATAAATGACCAGATAGTACTAATCGATTGTATGAAATTAAACAGGAGCGGATTTGCATACAAATCCGCCCTATTATATAACTATACTTTTATTATTAGAATAATCCAGGAATTAAATACATTGCAATATAAGCAATAATTCCTGAACCCAGTGCGTAGACAAAGGCAGGGATAGCATTTTTTCTTATAACCTCACCTTCTTTTCCTAACACACCAACGGTCGTACAGGCAGCAACAACATTGTGCACACAAATCATATTACCTGCTGCGCCACCGGCAACCTGTAAACCTACTATGACCAACTTAGATATCCCTATTTGATCTGCAACACCATATTGGAAGGAAGTGAATAGAACGTTTGAAACAGTATTACTGCCGGACATAAAGGCACCAAGTATACCGATAAAGGGTGCAAATATTGGCCAGATTCCTTTAAAAATATCAGCTGCTGCTCCTGAAAGTGCCACCATCATGCCCGCCATACCAGAGGTATTGTTACCTGAGTTCAACATTACTTGAACCATTGCCACTGCAAAGCCCAACGCAATAGCTGCTGGTATTACCTGCTTTATAGACAAGCGCCATGTTTGTTTAACATCCTCAGATTTCATTTTATGCATGAATATGGTCAGTATAGATACGAAGATAAACGGTACTATACCCGGAAGATATAGATACTGAAGGGAATAATTAAGGTTCGTGCCCAAAATCCCCTTCCAATTTAGGGTAAAGGCGGCACTTGTAAGAATATCCTTCAGCCCTATAGCAGGTATTCTAGTCACCACTAGAATAACAGAAACTAAAATGTATGGCATCCATGCATTCACAAAGCCAATAGAAGAACTTGTCTCTTCGGCTACGGCTGCTTCAACAGTTCCTGTCCATCCTGAATCCCATTTGCTTTTATTAGGAAAATCCCAGGGTGTCTTCGGACATAGGAAGCCTTTTTTAGCTGCAGTTATGACAATGGCAAGAGCTATTAATCCACCAGTTAGAGATGGCAGCTCAGGACCAAAGAAATATGCAATCGTTATATATGGAATTGTAAAGCAAAGGGCAGAGAAAATTGCAAAGGGTGCCACCTCAAGACCTTCTCTGTAGGATTTCTTTTCACCGAAAAATTTGGTCAACATCATTACTACAAATAGTGGCACAAAGGTACCAATAATCGCATGAGGCACAGCAGACCAGAAGCCCGCCTTATGGACAAACTCAGCAAAGGTCATCCCGCCCGCCTCTATTTGTGCAATGGTCTCAGGGGTGTTAAGTACCGTTGCTATACCACCTAAGATCGGTGTGCCTACAGCACCAAAGCTTACAGGCGTACTGTTTGCAACTAAGGCCACCATTGCTGCTGCCAGTGGCGGAAAGCCCAGTCCTACTAATAGCGGGCCTGCCAGTGCTGCCGGAGTTCCGAAGCCGGCTGCACCCTCGATAAAGGCACCGAATAAAAAGGCAACAATAATTGCTTGAATACGTCGGTCGGGGTTGATGCCGTAGAAGGTCCTGCTAATCACCTTCATGGCGCCACTAGCCTTAAGTGTATTCATTAATAAAATAGCACCAAATACAATTAATAAAACATTGAAGGCACTAAGCATTCCGAATATCGTAGCACCTGTCAGCCATTTAACCGGCATTTTCCACACAAAACCTGCTAAAACCAACGCCGAACCCCACGCTATCGGCATAACCTTTTTTGCAGGCCAATTGAATTTTACCATCAGAACAACAGTTAACAAAATCGGTATTAAAGCCATAATCGCATAGCTCATAATAAAATCCCCCTCTTCTAGTTGTGATTTTAAATGGTCTACTAAAGTGGAATCTAAAAGAAAGCTGCAAAATTTAAACATTTGCTTCAAGACATACAAAGCTGCTATTAGTAAAACGTTTTCATGGCCATGAAAAAAAATCAGGATACTTTAAGCACTAATAACATCAAGCCTATAACTCCTTAAACTTCCTACTTTATTAAATTTTGGAAAAGGTAAGGTGGTATGACCATGCTTATTAGTAATAAATGCATTTTGCAGCTGACAAAATGCATTTATCACATAAGCTATAGCATTCCCCTACCCCTCCTTGAAGCATTGATTCAGCTCCAAGCTTATGCATAGTGACCTTCATAAAGTCCTATACATAAGTAAAATTACAAGTATGAGTATTGTAATTTAATTAGACCGTTAATTAGAACATGTACTATTTTATAATAAGACTCCTATTAAATCAATAATTATCTGAATAATCTGTGTATTTATTTTTTAACAATGTTTTAGAATATTTAAAGTAATTAAAAAATACTTGACATTGCTATAGCTGTGCTTCGGGGCTAGAACACCTTTAATGCCCAGTATTATTCGGTTAAATAATTATCATTTCTTTCCTCCCTCTGCCTTTATTAAAAGTCTGTTTTTTGTTAAAATAGTAATATTCACGACCATTTAGGAGGCGCTTTTATGATTATCTTATCCTGTAACAACCTAACCAAATATTTTGGTGTTGATATAATACTTGAAAAAATCACCTTCAGCCTACAGGCTGGTGAAAGAGTAGGACTTGTGGGCGTAAATGGGGCAGGTAAATCCACCCTCTTTAAAATCCTTACGGGCCAGCTTCCCTATGACACAGGAGATTTGTTTATAGCCAAGACCACCTCAGTCGGTTATCTAGAGCAAAGCGGAGGATATACAGAGGGTAATACAATTCTCGATGAAGCCCTAACAGTTTACACCTGGCTTATTGAAATGGAGAATAGCCTGAGAAGAATGGAGCTTGAAATTGCAGACCTTAGCGATTCCAACAATGCCCAAGCCTTAGAGGAGCTTATGAACCAGTATTCTACACTTCTGGAGAAGTTTGATAGAAACAATGGCTACGGCTTTAGAAGCACAGTAAGGGGAGTGCTAAAGGGCTTAGGCTTTCAGGAGCTGGATTTTCAGCAGCCAGTAGCACAGTTAAGTGGCGGTGAAAAAACACGGCTTTCCCTCGCTAAGCTTCTTTTGTCAAAGCCAGATATTCTGTTGTTGGACGAGCCTACAAATCATCTTGACATAGAGGCTGTAGAGTGGCTGGAGGGGTTTTTAAGGGATTATTCCGGAACAGTATTACTCATATCCCATGATCGATATTTTTTAGATCAGCTGGTGACACGGGTTCTTGAAATAGAAAGGCATCAATTAATAAGCTACAACGGTAATTACTCAGAATTTGTTCAAAGAAAGCGGATAATGCAAGAGCAGCAGCTTCGAGAATATCAAAATAACCAAAAAGAAATCGAAAGGCAAAAGGATATCATTAGACGCTTAAGGCAGCACGGCACAGAAAAGCTGATTAACAGAGCAAAGAGCAGAGAAAAACAGCTGTCAAAGCTTGAGATAGTGGAGTCGCCACAGCATATGCAAAAGAAGGCAAAGATTAGCTTTCACTCTCAGAACAGAAGCGGTAATGATGTGTTACAGGTAGAGGCCCTCGGCAAGAATTTCAGTGACTTTCAACTTTTTGAGAACGTCTCCTTTGATTTATACAGAGGAGAGAGGGCTGCCCTAATAGGACCTAACGGCATAGGTAAATCTACATTGTTTAAAATGCTGCTAGAGGAGACAGATATTTCTTCTGGCACCGTGCAAATTGGCCATAATGTTGAGATCGGATACTATGATCAGGAGCAGAGAAATCTAAATCCCGACAATACCATTATAAATGAGATTTGGGAAGACTATCCCCTTATGAAGGAAACTGAGGTAAGGACCCTCTTAGGCTCCTTTCTCTTCCATGACGAGGAGGTCTTTAAGTCCATAGCCTCTTTAAGCGGAGGTGAGAAGGCACGCCTTTCCTTATTGAAGCTAATTCTTTCTAAATCTAACCTTCTATTACTGGATGAGCCTACTAACCACCTTGACATACTGGCAAAGGAGGTGCTGGAGGAGGCATTATTAAATTACGACGGCACAATTTTGGTTATCTCCCATGACCGTTACTTCCTCAATAGAATATCCAGTAAAATCATTGAATTGGGCAAAGAAGGGTCAGATATATATTTAGGCAACTATGATTATTATTATGCAAAAAAGAAGGAGCTGGAGGAGAGCCTTGATGAGATGCCAGCTGAAGAAAAAACTAAAACTCAGCAGAAGGAGGATCGTCGTCGAGAAAAAGAGGAAAAAAATCGTCTCAAGGAAAGAAAGGCCAACAGAGATCGGCTGGAGGCCAGCATTATGCAGCTGGAGGAGGATCTAACAAAGCTGCAAGAGGACTTGTGCAAGGAGGAAATATACGCTAATCCCGATAAGAGTAAAGAGGTTAATCAAGAGATTACGACACTTCAAATTGAAATAGAAAATTTATATGCAGAATGGGAATCTGCTATTGACATAGAGTAATAAAATCGATAAACTGTTTTTGTTAACCATTTTATTGTTTTGAGTTAACGAAAGGAGAATATCGATGAAATTTACAACTAGAGAATTAGTTTTAGTCGGATTATTTGCTGCCATTACAGCGGTTTGTGCACAAATTTCCATTCCTTTACCCTTTACTACAGTTCCCTTTACATTACAGGTCTTTGCCGTATTTTTAACTGGGGCGATATTGGGCAAAAGACTGGGGGCTGCATCAATGTTCGTCTACCTGCTGATCGGGGCTGTGGGTATACCTGTATTTGCCAGCTTTACTGGAGGGCTTTCTCGAATTACAGGACCCACCGGAGGATATCTGCTGTCATATCCGTTAGTTGCCTTCTTGATTGGTTCTATTTATGAAAAAAGAGAGGATTTATTCTCCAGAGTCCTAGCCATGCTCTTAGGGATTGCTGTCGTATACCTTATAGGTGTCACTCAGCTTAAGTATGTTGCAGGCTATCCGTGGGCTACAGCCTACATATATGGTGCGGCCCCCTTCATCGTATTTGATATCATAAAGGCATTTGCTGCAGTAATTGTATCACAGGCTGTAATTCGTTCATTAAAAGTAAGCAACCTGCTGCCATATAGCTTAGGACAGCGCAATTAATCTATTGCAAATTCCTAAAGCTTCTTAAAACTAAGATCCTCCTGGAGGGCCTTAGTTTTTTAATTATTAAAGGAAATTGCATAATAAAGATAAGCACCTGTTTATGCAAAGTCAAAATTTCCTCAGTTCTTAATCTTTTTTTTAATGGTTCAATGGGTGATAAACTTTTAACCTTGTATAAACTACTGTATTTATGTATCCTATGTTAATATGCGATTTCCTCAGTTAAAATAGACTTCGACAATAATCCTTGAAAATATACTTATGTTAACTTATTGCCTCTGTAGTTTTTTGTCTCTTGCTGCTGGATTTCTTGATTAAAAATACACTATCCACATCAATCCACAAGATATCCACAGTACCCACAAACTTATCCACATTTGATTTTTGTGTTTATACTTAGCTTCCCTTCCGCATCCACACTATACACATTAACAGTGGATAACTCCTGTGAATAATTTACTGAGGTTATAAACAGTCATAAAAACACCCCACCTTACCTAATTTCGTGGGGTTGTTGCTTGACATAAAATCAAATAAGCCTCACCCAAGACGCATTCCGTCCCTTACCTGTAACGTCTATTTTTACTTCCTCCTTTAGCTTAGACAATACTCTATTTATTGTAGATTCTCCTACATCCGGACTGTTAATTTAATAAACATAGTCATTTACGATCAAAATGAGTATGTTTATCTTATTATGACTATATTATGGATATATTATAGTCTAGTTGTAGCACGAACTTCAGATAATTCTGCTGTAGTAATGATATCAGCAGTATTATTTAAAAGGCCACTACTTTGATATGATAACTTTCTGGTAGGACTCAAAAAAACTTCTTAAATCTAGACAATAAAGATGCCCATCCAGAGGATAGGCATCTCAATTTATTTTTTGATTAAATAGCTATTTGTTTATAGTGATTATGTAAGACCAGGTTGTTGGAGTGGTATGACCGGCAAATACAATCCCCGTACCTGCCAATAATGTGCTTATAATAATTAATAATGCCACCAGCTTTTTAAATTTCATTCCCTCATCTCCCTTTATGTATTTTCTTGGATGCTTAATCCAAGCTTTAATAACCTTTTGCTATAGGCGGGGTTTTTTTCAGCAAAATAATAGGAATTCTCGAAAAATAGCCTTTCGATACATGCCTTTTCACCGTCAGCCAGTTCATTGTTATTCAGAAGCTCTACTACCTCATTTACTGTATTGATCAGGGCCTCCTCATTATCAGCTTTACAATAAACCCTGCACAAGAATCCATAGGTCTTAACCAGCACCAGCAGGTTTTGCTCCTTCATATTACTCTTTTTCAGCATTAATAAATGCTTTTCTGCCGTAGCATATTTATTCATTTCAATGTAGGTCTTTGCAATGTCTAAGAGTATGTCATTAATAGTATGATCAAAATTCTTAATCTCAAATTTATCTGAAATCTTATTATAACACTTATATGAAAACTCAAGGGCCATCTCATGCTCCTGCATCTCAAAATAAATTACTGAGGTATTATTATATATATGAAGAATTCTTTCAATGGAATACTCCTCCATAGGTCCCCGTAATAGCTCCTGGTATATCTCCATGGCTATGGCTAATTCCTTTTTATGTAGATAGCAACCGGCCTTTAAAATACTGATATCTGCTCTTTCATTTAAGCTTAAGCGGTCCGCCTTAAGCTCCAGCTTCACCAGCTCCGCCAAGCATGAATCATACTCCTTAAGCCTTTTATATGCCAAAGCCTTATTAAACAAGGCCCTTTTATATATGTTAAAATACTGTTCATTACTACTATCCCTTATCATTCCCACTGCATAATTGTTCAGCATGATGGACTCCTGATAATTTTCCTGCCAATAGGCACATCTTGCTAATCTAATAATCACCACGCTGCGGCTATAGGCATCACTTTCAGGGGTTAGGCTTTCAAAAATCCGCATATTGTATAAATAGCTTTTATGATACTGGCCCTTTTTAAAATACCAGTCACCGGCCAGCTCATAAATTTTAATTTTTCTGTGGGGTATGTCCCATTCCTCCAGTATTTCCTCGGCCCTTCTCAGCTCCTCGGCAAATATGATATCTCCCTTTGTCATACTGCTTTCCATGGCGTCAATGATATCCCCCAGAATTCTTTCGGCCTGAGAAACCTCGTCCTCCAAAAGAAACTCTGTCGTTACCAAAATTCCCTTGTTTCTTCCACTGTTATTCATAGCCTCAGCGATTATTCCAGCGGTCTCCGGTGTCAGCCTGGATTTTCTGTTTTCAATATAGCTGATGAGATTTCTGGTTATTTTCCCATTAGTCAGGTCCTCCTGATTTAGCCCCATCAGCCTACGCAGCCTTTTTACCTTTTCCCCACTGGGGATTATCATATTCTCCAGTATCATTTTATCTCCTACTTTTTCCCAAAATAGTATTATTATATATATAATAACATTTTTTTGAGAAAAGTAAATAAGCCTAGTTAAAATATTTACCCTTCTTTATAATATTTTTTATATGACAACAAATATGTTGTCATTACGCCATTTCATAGTTGGCTTCCATGGTCTTCTATTCAAATAACAAAAGCAACACCACCCATAAGGCAGTATTGCTTTGTAATGATTTTAAAGTATGATAGCTTTTTCAAATAATATGTACAAGCCCTATTAGTTCTTTCGTCCCTGAGTTAATTCTTTAATCAGCTTCTCATTATCCTTGTTCTTTTCCAGCAGTGCATTGATTATGTCATGCATATTGTCGATTAACAGCAGCAGGTCCTTTTTGTCGGTATCAACATTAACCTTCTTCATCCAGCTTAGCATTTCCATGAATTTTCCCCCTTAAGTTTAATTTCTACTTGATTATAACATAGTAAAAACCTCACTTTAAGCGGCAATGATTTGTATTAATTGAAAATCCTACTAATTTAATACCTGTCTCCAATTTTAAGGCTGGGTACCGCATTCAAATGCATATCTGACCTAAGACCTCTTATATAGTCATAATAGGCAACACAGCCTATCATGGCAGCATTATCAGTGCAGAGCTTCAATGATGGATACCGAAGGTCTATTCCATTTTTTTCACACTCTGACATTAATAAGCTTCTCAGACCACTGTTAGCCGCAACGCCTCCTGCCAGAACCACCTGCTTCACGCCCTTTTCTAAGGCGCATTTTACTGTCTTTTCTGTCAGTATCTCTATAACCGCCGCTTGAAAGGCAGCCGCCACATTTGCCACGTTTATTTCTGATCCTTTCATTCGTTCACTATTCAGATAGTTTAGCACCGCTGACTTTAACCCGCTAAAGCTAAAGTCATAGCTGCCCTCCTCCAAATATGCCTTAGGAAAGCTGATTGCACTTTTATCCCCCAGCTTTGAAAGCTTATCGATTTCAGGGCCCCCCGGATAATTTAAGCCCAATGCCCTTGCCACCTTATCAAAGGCCTCTCCCGCAGCATCGTCTCTTGTTCGTCCCAGTATTTCATACTCACCATAATCCTTCATATACACCAGATGAGAATGTCCTCCCGATACGATCAAGCATACAAACGGAGGCTCTAGCTCCTTATGATCTATAAAATTAGCATATATATGACCTTCTATATGATTAACGCCATTAAGAGGTATCTCTCTGGCATAGGCTATGGCCTTTGCTGCCGAAAGTCCCACCAGCAGTGCCCCCACTAACCCTGGACCATAGGTTACGCCTACATGGGTAATATCAGAAAACCCCATTCCGGCCTCCTCTAAAGCCAACTCAATTACCTGGTTTATGCTTTCTATATGCTTTCTTGAGGCAACCTCAGGCACCACGCCACCAAACTTCTGATGCTGCTCTATCTGTGTTGCTATAATATTTGTTAACACCTCTCTACCATTTCTTAATATGCTAACTGAGGTTTCATCACAGCTGGTCTCTATCGCCAAGGTGATGATATCCTTTTTGTCCTCTGTCTGAATCATTAATTTTTTTCGCTCCTCATTTTTAGAATACTCTTCTTATTATATCATTATAATCCCAAAGTAAAGCAAATCCTATAGCATTGTTTTAAAATTTCCTTTACAATCCATCAAATAGTTTTAAAGCTTATGGTAAATAATAAGCTTGAAGGAGCTGATATAATGCCGAAGAAATATCATGTTAAAAGCAATGAAGATTTAAATAATTTAAGCGCCTCGATTAATTCCGGCAACAATAAATCTCCGTCAAATTCCTCTGAATCACAGGAAACAATGGCCTATGATGAAAGCATTAATGTTATGCCAGATGGCATGCTGGAGTCCGTGAGTCCTACTGATATGGCAATACTGGCGGTGGCAAAGGCTTCTCCCGAGGTAAAGGATAATGACAAATAAATCGATAGCATTTGCTATCGATTTATTTTGTGGGCTATATGTGCCTCATCGGAACTTCTCAGGACTTAACCTAAGTTTTAACTGCGGCGATCCACTATTCCATCAGCCTCTTCTCACCCTCTAAGGCCCTATGCTTTGCGATATTTTGGGTTACCTCCAGTGTACCCATAAAGTTCCCGTCAGCATCTCTCACAGCGAAATATTGAATGTATATAAACATATCCTTCATCTGTATCCAGAAATCCACATGATCCTTTGCACCGCTTTTAAAATCATTTACTATCTTTTCAACCACATGAACACTTTGTGGCGGATGGCAGTTTTCGACCTTACGGCCTATAATTGCCTTGGTTCTAGTAAATATCCTCTCCTTGCCCTCTGAAAAGTATTTTACAATATTGTCCTTATCTACGTAGGTAATATCAATTGGCAAATGATTAAAAATCATTTGAATTTCCTCAAGCTTTAAAATCCCTGTATCAAATTTTAAATATCCCTGAGGCGCCTTGCTCTGCACGATTTCATCCACAGCCTTATCGTCTCTTTTACCCGGTTTCCAGCCCTTCTCCTCTTCTATCAGGCAGAAGCCGACTTCATGGCTCTCCTCCATAATCTGGCCCCATTCTTCCTCAGTCAAAAGCTCCAACGCTGTAGGGAATAGTATGTTTTCTTCCTTATAAATCATTGACTGGATGGCGGCAATAGCTTCTGAAAGCTTGGATGCCAGCTCTTGGCTTATGACCCTGCTCTCCCTTGCAGCCTTAATCAACTGAATAATATCCTTCAGCAGCCTTCTAATATCGTCATCGATACCCCACATAACTGAGGTGGGTCCGGTAAACTCATACTTTTCTAAATATGGAAACAGTAAATTTTCCTTACGACTATAGTGCTTATCGATGTCCAACAGCTGATTTACACTGCCCCAAAGCTTCAAAATCAGCTCCTCGTTATAGCCTTGATTGTTTTTTAGGGCATCAAGGGTGGGCAGCAGCTCTACATCAATTACCCTTTCAATAGCTCTATTTTCCTTTTTAAAGGTATACACCGGATGTCCTGGCGTCATATCTGCAGTAGGTGCTTGATCCAGACTCTCCTTAAAGACCTCTACGTGAACATCACAAAGCCGCTTCACCTCACTAACAGGGACCCCTCCTTTAATAATTGCCTCCTCCAGCTCAGCAATCTCCGTAGCTCCGATATTTTGAATCAGCTGCCCAAAACGGTCCTTTACATCCTCTACTGTCTTACCATCATGCAATTCCTGAATTAATTCCTTAAGTACCTTTTGCCTTTCCTCACGATTATTAATTAGCTCGCTCATATGATACCTCCTTATGTGTCAAGGGGACGGTTCTCCTGTCACCTTTGTGTCAAGGGGACGGTTCTCCTGTCACCTTTTTTTATAAAATACTAACCAACAACTAATAAAATCATTTAATTGCAAAGATTGAAAAACTACTGTGGTAATGTATAGAAGCTTTTAGCTTATGCAAAGTAAAAGCTTATCGCGCATTACCTAGATTTAAATCTCAATAGATTAGCTCATGGAGTACTAAGCAGGGAGCCTTTTAATTTGTATAAGCTTATTGCTTATCTCTATTAGCAATTTCCTTAATTATTTAAAATAGCATATCCCTGCTTCTCAAGCTCCTTAACTATGTCATCCATAGCTATTCCCTTCATTTTGCAGCCCATAGGTATCGTCATCATTTTTCCTGCGGTTCTTCTCACTACTGGATTCCCAATATCCTTAAAGCCCAAATTCCTCATGATTTCAATAATTTCAGGATGCAGCTCCGTCAGCGCAAAAACACTTTTTCTTAAATCTATCTCCTTCATAATGGTCACCCTTTAAATTATTTTTACTACCTTACTATAATTTTACAAAACTTATGAAAAAATACTGTGATTTGAATCAAAAAATAAAAAAGATTAAGAATAATTATCATTCTTAATCTTTGGTGTCAAGTGGTGTCAAGGGGACGGTTCTATTGTCACCTACCGTCAATTGGTTATATCACACCTAGCCAACTCTATGCCTTCTCTATTATCCTTCTGCCTATTCCTGTTATCCTAGCCAACTGCCTTATGGATAATCCTTCTCCCTTTAAATTCCTTAGGATTTCGTCTCGCTTATTTTTATCAAATTGCTGTATTATTTGCGGATTGTCGTTATCAACAATCTCCTCAATAACCCGTCTGACCTCTTCATCCTTCTTTGATCCTCTAGTATTTACTTCATAATCTATGTGTACATTTGCTGTTTCATCCTTAATATATTCGTTTGAAAATTTTGTGAAGGCATATAAGCCTGCGGCAGCATTTTCGGAATAAATATTTAAAATATAATCTATATTCACAAGCGTATTTTTCTGCTTTATGTAGTCTCCATAACTACTCCAACGATAGTCCTCCAGCCTTTGAACCATTCCTGCCTTCTTAGGGTTTTGATGGATATATCTCAAAACCACCTGAAGGTATGTATCATCCTCCACCGTTTCACTTTTATATCTATCCTGAAATAGAGGTCCATATCTTTCGTATTTATTGTTATACCAATATACGTAGCTTGTACCTATCCGTTTCATTATTTGTGATATCGTCTCTATTCCTTCTTTTATTAAGATATGAATATGATTGCTCATTAAGCAATAGCCATATAGCTGGAAATCACATATTGCTTTATATTTCTCTAGCGTTTCAACAAATCTCAACCTATCTTCTAAATCATTAAATATGTCCTGCTTATTTATTCCCCTCAACACAACATGATAAATCCCGCTACCACTTCTTTCTCTCGCATTTCTTGGCATAATTTAACACCCCCTATTTCAATTATATATACTCAAATAGGAGGTGTCAAGAGAACCGTCCCCTTGTCACCCTCTTAGCATTAGGAGGGTTGCACCCATACCTAAGGTCAAGGCGCAGAAGAGTGGCAACCATCCTAGATACGGCAACAGCTTTACTGCCTCCAGTATTAGGGTACCCACAATAAACCATAGTACAAGGCTCTTTTCTCCCCTTAGTATTCTAGAGCCCAGCCAGATACCCACTGGTATTTGTGCGATATACAGCAGTATGCCATATAGGGCCAATGCTATCAGTCCGAAGGGAATACCTATAACTGTTATCATTACTATTATCGCCACTATTGGCGTACATATCAATACAGCTGCCCCCAGACCTATACTATGCCAGGGTCTTTCCTGAAGGATTGCGACTGCCCTTTCATATGGTTTTTTGAAGGCCAGTGTGATTAAAACCCCTGCTATTAGGTAGGATAACGTCAAGATCATTCTGCTAAAGATTGAAACCATCCGCATCGATCTCTGAAGCTGCTTGGTGAAGTCTCTTCTTGATGTATTGCTGGGGTAACGATGCTCTATGCTGCCCTTAACCTGATTGGGATTGATGCTTTGCTCTGTATCACTGACATAAATAAGGTTTCCTTCTATCTGTGCATCCTCTGTAATGATAAGATGGGTGGTATATACATAAATATTCCCCTTTACAGTTCCACTTATGGTGATGGATTTATTGGCACCGCTAACATCACCACCAATATAGCCTCTGATATCCAGATGACTTGAAAAGGCATGTATACTCCCTTCTATTATGCTGTCCTTGTATTGGACAATACGATTTGCCAGCATTGAGGCATTACGGTTAATCTCCCCTTCAATCGAGATATTTGTGGCAGCTAAACGAATATCCCCCTTTACTAGGCCTGCAATCTTTGATTCGGCTGCAGCTCCAATTAAGTCTCCTTCAACAATGCCTTCATGGCTAAGCTCATGGGAAGCAGCAACGATAAAATCCCCGGTGATTTTTCCCTTATTTAGTATTCTATTGGCGGCCTTTATATAATCCCCCTCTATCAGCCTATCCTCCGTTAATACCGTATCCGAATCATTGTAGGCTTCAAAGGCATATCCTATGGTGAGACCCGTCAGTATAACGATTAGAGCGCCTACTACAAATCTTCCTATCCAAAGCCTTCTCATCGTCCTTCATCATCTCCCTTTGTAGGATTAAAGCCGCCTGCCTGTATTATTGGACTTCTAGGCTCAGAGCCAAATCTACTATGAATAATCTCACCCATACCGATCAGCTTAAATATGAAGGTTAAAAGCCGCCCTATCAATATTAGCTCCAATAGGGTATATATTACAGTACCCAACAAAAGCGCCATGATGACAGTCCAATTTTTATCCAAAGCAGATGATATTCTTTTGCCAATATATATTTTCATTGTTGTATTTCCTGCAAACTCCAGCAGCATAAATGCTGGAATCAGCAACGCTACTATTGGTGCACCTAGTACTATCATTATCAAAACCACTGCCAGCACAAAGGCCGCAATATACGTTAGTATACCTACTACTGCTCTTTTTCCCATGTCCTCATTCAAATTTACCGTCATTCTTTCAAATCGATCTGGCATTATAACAATCGCTATTACAGATAGAATAAAGGCACATATCTGCTTTATAACTGTCAATAGCAACAGTAATCCCAATAAAATTCTCATAGGTGATACGCCAAAGGGGAAAAAGCCCAATATATTCGTTATATCCCGATTGATAGCGCCATTATTGATAATGCCGTGACCCAATATTGCTGTAGCATTTCTTTCAATAGTACCACCGGGAGTCACCGTAATGCCTCCAAATATCGAGACAACATCCCTTCGAACCGTACCCTCCACCTCTACACGCCCAAAGATTGTCACAACATCGGCTTCTGCAATGCCCTTTACCGAAACATCACCGAAAATAGATACGATAGTTCCTTTTACAACAGTGTCTCGACTTATTGAAACATCCTTAAAAAAGCTTATGATATCGCCCTTGTAGCTTAAGGAGTTTCCCCATGCAACAGAGGTAACCAATATCAATATAAGCAGAGTCAGGGATGCCTTTGCAATTTTCTTCGACATAGTAATACCTCCTTTATTAATCTCTTATAATTTTATTTATCGTTGTATTTATTATTAGCAACAATGAAGTAAGGAGCAATAGGCTCAGGCTATATATTAAAATGTTGCCGGAGGTAAGCTTTAGTAACATGCTGAATATAAACTGATAAAGCTCTCGAGTATAGGCTGCCATTAGCATTATTCTTCCTAGAAGCTTCTCAACCACCCGTCCTAATAACGCCAGGTGCTGAATAAAGGAAGGTACCGCCAGCCACTCCTCATAGGAAAATTCAATTCTCATTGTAAACCCAAATAAAATAGTGAGATATATCCCTATACTCATTATCAATGGCTGTAAAATTCTCCTTTTTTCCACCTTTTCTCTATATAGCTCTAGGTCTATAGCATTCATTATCTTGTCTTCAAACTCAGCACTTGGCTCCATAAGTGGTAGCTGCCCCATCATGTCCTTTAATTCTAATATCAGCTGATATTCCTCCTGACAAGCTCTGCAGCTGCCTATATGCTCCAGGAGGTGGGCCTGTTGTATAAAATCTATATCCTCTTCAATGTTTTTCATCATCAAATCTGAACTTGTTTTGCAGTCCATTGAGTCTCCTCCTCCTTTATACTCTTCAATTGCTCCTTAAGTATATTTCTTGCCCTGTGTAATCTATTTTTCACCTTTGACATCGGTATATTTACATTTTCAGCAATTTCTTTATAGCTCAGTCCCTGCTGGTGATATAGCATTATTAATAAGCGATACTCCTCCGGCAGCTCCTTAATCATTTTTTCTATCAGCTCCTTATTGCTCTGATGAAAATAGATGGATTCAGCACTGGCCATTTCCTGCTTGGATTCAATTCCCTCCTCCAGAGGTACTGTGTCAACCCTTTTCTTCCTAAGGTAATCGATGGTGGTATTTGTTGCTATTTTCAATATCCATGTTGAAAATTTATAGCTCTCGTCATATTTTTCTAGATACTGATATACCTTTATAAATACCTCCTGGGAAAGGTCCTCCGCCTCCTCGTTATTTTGCACCATACGGTAGCAGAGGGAATACACCGCCCTTTTATAACGAGATACCAGCTCACGGAATGCCTCAGACCTACCCTGTAGCACTTCCTTAACTATTTCAATGTCAGTCTGATGCAATGCCACCACCTCTTTACGCTATACATATTAATACGTAATTTATTAACATAAGTTTATAAAAGCAAATAGAATAAGACCTTAATCTATAATGGTAAATACTGATCTACCTGTTGTTGCCATCTGTTATTGACGCTTAATATCATCACAGCTATGTCGATATTCTGCAATTTTTCCAGAACAGTCATAATTTCCTCTAGAGTAACCTCAGGAAAATATAAAAGAGGATCTAATAATATCAACAGCTTGGGCTCTACAACAATCCCTCTGGCAATATAGGCTTTAAACTCCTCAAAAGCCGTTAGCTCCGACATGCTTTTCTTCAATATTTCACCTATACCCAGTTTGTCACTGACCTCTACTATCTTTTTCTTCCACTTAGACGGATATACTCCGCTGTATTTTAAGGGCTGCTGTATTAACCCTTCAGCCGTAAACTGACTATTATAGCTATCCTTAAGCTGAAGGTATACAAGCTTCAGCTTTCTATGGTTTGATAATCCTGAATTAGACAAGCTTGCCAGTTCTCTGCCCATAAATTCACAGACTCCCGACCGTGGGGCTTCCTTACCCTGCAGCAGCTTAACCAGCATCTCCAACTGTATACTCTTCCCTTCTATCAGAAGTCTTTCCCCTGCATTTACCCGGAGGCTTAAGCCCTTGATCAGGGCCTCCCCCTCCTTTTCCATGCTTATATTTTCAAGGTTAAGTATACTCAACCAATTCACCCTCCAGTGCTCTATCATCTATTACCTCACCGTCACGGAAGCTAATTATTCTTTTGGTTTGTGAAGCTATTTCAGGCTCATGGGTGACTAAAATGATCGTTGCACCCTCTTTATTAAGGGCCTTAAATATTTCCATAACCTCATATCCGGATTTTGAGTCAAGGTTGCCGGTGGGCTCATCCGCTAAAATAATGGCAGGATTGTTAACCAGTGCTCTGGCTATGGCAACTCTTTGTCTTTGCCCTCCCGACAGCTCATTTGGCCTGTGGTGTACTCTATCTGTCAGCCCTACCCTTTCTAATGCGTGCATTGCCTTTTCTCTTCTGTCCTTTGCTGACACCTTTGCATAAATCATTGGTAGCTCAACATTTTTCAATGCCGTGATCCTGGGTAGCAAATTAAAGGATTGAAATACAAAGCCAATCTTCTGATTCCTTACCTCTGCCAACACATTATCAGCCAAATCCTCAATTTTTTTGTCATCCAATATATACAGTCCTGAGGTGGCCCTGTCCAGGCAGCCCAGAATATTCATAAAGGTGGACTTGCCGGAGCCTGAAGGCCCCATTATTGCAACAAATTCCCCCTTGTTTATTTCTACATTAATATTTTTAAGCGCCTCAACTTCAATGCTACCATTTTTATAAACCTTTCTTAAACCCTCTATACGAATCATATGAATTCCCCCTCTAATTATTCATAACGCAAAGCGTCTATCGGGTCCAGCTTTGCCGCCTTTTTGGCGGGATATACGCCAAATACTACACCTACCACAGTAGAAAAAATTAAGGCATAGGCTATTGCACCAATTGATATAATAAAGGGCAGCTTCAGTAGGCTAACAATACCGTAGCCTATGGCACTTCCAAGAGAAAGACCTAAAAATCCCCCCAAGACAGACAATATCACTGCCTCAATTAAAAATTGCAGCAATATGGTTGAGGGTCTGGCGCCCAATGCCTTTCTGATACCTATCTCCCTAGTTCTTTCAGTAACCGACACCAGCATGATATTCATAATGCCTATGCCTCCAACCAGCAGAGAGATGGCAGCAATTCCTGATATGGTGGCTGTAAGAAAGGTTAGTCCCTGAGAAACCTGTGCAAACTCGGTTTCTCTTTTATATATTCTATACATGGCTGAATCCTTGTATCTTCTTTCTAAGAGATTCAATATCTTTTCTGTAACACCATCCAATGAGATAAATTCCTGTGCCTGAACCATCATCCTTGGATATCTGTCGACATAATAGAATCTGCTGGCGAGAGTTATTGGTATAAAAGAATAGTAATACTCTCCCATAGCCATTTTCATAAGGGTGGAATCAGAAATTTTATCAATGCCTATTACTGAAAGCTCAAAGGTCTGAGGACCAGTGGTCATGGTTATGACCTGCCCAACTGCGGCCTCCGTAGTACCAAATAAGGCAACCGCGCTTTTTTCATCAAGAATGATAACATTTCTTCGGCCTTTAATATCTGATTCCTGCAGAAACCGTCCCTTAATAATCTGTACCAGCTCCACCTGATCATAGTTACTGTTTACACCATAAAGGTCTGAGCTTATCTCCTTGTTTTTATACTTTAGGGTTACGTTTCTTCTGATTTCTGCCGATGCCGCCTCAATCTCCTCCAAGGCCTCGATGGCCTCAACATCCCCATCACTAAAGAAATCCCGATAAACAACAGGTCTTTCGGCACTGGTGAGATTGATATTCAGCTTCCCCTTACCGTATTGATCAAAGGCTCCTGTCATATCGGCCTTTGCAGCATTTCCAAGGGTGGTTATAATCACTACCGCCTGAATACCTATTATCAATCCCAGCATTGTCAGAGCAGAGCGCATTTTATTGGCATAGATATTTTGTATAGCAATCTTCAATATTTCAAAGGCTATCATGCTTCAACCTACCTTCATTTTTTATTCCCGTCTACTCGTATCTTAAGGCTTCAATCGGGTCCAGCCTTGCTGCCTTTCTAGCGGGATACACACCAAATATGATGCCCACTGAAACTGCAACTAAAGTGCCTGATACTACCTCAGCAGTACTTATTAAGGGCGGCATTTGCAAAAGCGCTGACACCCCACTGCCAATAAGATAGCCGAGGGCTATACCCGCCAAACCACCTAAAACTGATATGATAACCGCCTCGGTTAAAAATTGCATTAATATGGTGGCGGTTTTAGCCCCAATGGCCTTTTTAATACCGATCTCCCTGGTTCTTTCCGTCACCGTCACCAGCATGATATTCATGATACCAATGCCCCCCACCAGCAGAGCAATGCCTGCAATTAGGGCTAATACGGCAGTGATGGTGCCGATAACGCTATTTACCGTCTCAAGGGTTTGCTCAAGATTCATTACCATATATTTATCGGCGCCATTATTATGTATTCTGGATAGCAGCTTGGTTACCTGCTGTCCGGTGGCATCCATCATTTCCCTATTTTCCACCTTAATATTTACGCCATAGTATACTGTTTGATTATATGCCCTCATTACAGTAGATATCGGTACATATAGCTGTGCTCTGCCATTGTTGGTCATATTGCTGAAAAGACTTTCCTCATATTTTGAAACCCCAACAATAACAAACTCAACGGCTCCCCTTATAGTATTCAGCGTCACCACTTCACCTGCAACATCAATATGCCCATACAGCTCCCGGGCATCCTTCTCGGATATCACAATGGCATTGCTGCGATTTATTATATCCTGCTGATTGATAAAGCGTCCCTTTATCATCTCTACATTGCTGATTGCCCCACTGTCCTCATTGGCACCCACCAGCACCACATCGATTTTTTTGTTATTTGCCCTCATGGAGGTCCATTCTTCAAACATCGGAGAAATTGCCGCTACCCCCTCTAGCTCCTTCAAAACCTCAATGTCTCTGTCGGTAATATAGTCCCTCGTAGAAATACCATTGCTGTTGTTCCAGTTCAGGTAGACCATCAAACGATTAGTTCCAAATTGCTCAAGACTTTTTTGTATTTGATATTTTCCCCCATTGCCTATGGCTGAAATTGCAATAACAGCCGATATCCCTATAATTATACCCAGCATAGTTAAAAGGGTTCGGAGCTTATTTGCCATAATGGAGGAAAAGGCTAAACGAATATTTTCCAGCATCTTAAAATATCCTTTCTTTCGGCTATTTTTTAGCTATTACTAAAACCCTATCGCCATCTGCAAGGTTTGCAGGAGGATTAACGATTACCTCTTCGCCCTCTGTCAGATTGCTGACAACCTCTATGCTAAAGTCAGACTCAACACCAATCTGAACCTCACGCTTTTCAACTATACCGTCCTTTACAACATAAACATACCTGGTACCCTCATTCTCTGTTTGGATAGCATCAAAGGGAACAACGATGGTATTTTCACTGCTGTCGCTTATAATTCTTGTTTTAACAGTAAAGCCCGGCTTTAAAAACTCGTTGGTCTCCAGTACCTTTATGGTGACATTCACCACCGTTTCAATGCTTTGGCCTGTATTTACCCTGGAGGCAACTGGCGCAATTTTTTCAACAGTACCCTTGAAAATTTTATCAGCCATAGCATCAGTCACTATTTCCACCTCTTGACCAATATGTACCTTTCCAATATCGTACTCGCTAACATCTATTTTAATCTCCAAATGCTCCAAATTAGAAATCACAAAGCATGGTGAGGTGGGGCTTGTAAAGCTGCCCAGCTGAATATTTTGTTGTGTAACTACACCCTCCATAGAACTTACTATATGAGCCGACTGCTTTTGCTGCTGCGCCACTTGATCATCGATATTCATACGTGAAACATTTAATTGCTTATGTAGCTTTTGAATATCATAGTAGAGGGCATCCTCGTTATCCAGATACTGTTGATATACCTTCTCCGCATCTTCACAGCTTTTTTGAAGCTTCTCAAACTCCACCTGAGAAATTGCTCCTTTTTCAAAAAGGGCTTTGTTCCTTTCCAGATTCAATCTCGCCTCTGTCAATATGCTCTTGCTGCTGTCTATAGCCTCTAATCTAGACTTTTCAACCTTCTCCAGCGAAATCCGCTCTATTTCCAGCTGCTCTCTTGCAACATCAATTTTATTCTTTAAGTCTGTCGCATCAACCGTTGCCAAAAGCTGACCCTTAGTTACCCTCTGTCCCAGCTCTACTTCAATAGACTTTACCTTGGCGCTGCCTTCATAATAGACCATCTGCTTTTCTACCTCTTCAAGTACCCCATTTGCAGGAACCTTGACAACAATATCACCTTTAGCAATAGTCACAACCTCAACAGGTATGCCCAAATTACCGGTTCTTGCAGCCCTCGTGGCAGCTGCTGTGCCTATGCCTACCAGAATGATGATAATTACAATAATAATCAGTTTTTTCGATTTAAATCTCGCCATTATCTTCTCTCCTTGAAATAAAATTATTGTTTATATAATGCATCTATAATACCTTTACGTATATAATTGAAAAATGTTTATATTTTTAATAAAATAACCCGGCATCGTCAGCGTTTGACGTTATGTACCGGGTTTTGGTCATGCTTTATAGAGAATCCTTCCACATAATGAGGGCATCCTCACCATTATCATGGTAATAGCCGGGTCTGATACCACATGGCATAAAACCCAAGGCCTTGTAAAGATTTTGTGCTACTATATTTGATTTTCTTACCTCCAAGGTCATTTTGTCTATTCTCAATGCAATAGCTTCTTTTATCATAAAGGTAACTAGCGCCTTACCTATTTTTCTTCCTCTAAAATCCGGATGTACGGCAATATTGGTAACATGAGCTTCATCAATAATCAGCCACATTCCCCCATAGGCCACCACCTGCTCCTCAACAACAGCAACATAGTACTTCGACAGCAGATTTTTTTTTATCTCCTTTTCAAAGGAGCCTCTGGTCCATGGTACAGAAAAGGAGCTTTCCTCAATCACCAGCACAGCATCTATGTCCTTAAGCGTCATCTTCCTTACAATCACTGAATCCATTTCTACTATTTACCCCCATCCCCCATTGCCTTGAGTCTTTCCTCGTATTGGTTCTCAGCCTGTGACTTTCTCATGTATATTGGTATCAGCTGAGCAGCCTCACCAACCTCACCTCTTCTGTATCTTTCCCTGGCTAATAGTGCAACAGAGGAGGCCTTCGGCATTCTGAGGGCAGCAGGCAGAATAATTGCCAGCTCCTTTAGCTCCGCTTCGATAAGCTCTCGATGCTTGTCCACTGCATCCCCCAAAAAAATGACCCTTTCCTTCAAATCACCTAAACGCTTAAGCAGCTCTTCTATTTCAGTCACCTCCTGCTTTTGGTTTTCAAAAAAGCTGCTGCCCTGCCAGGTATATTGGGCAGTATAAACAAGATTTTTTTGTGCGTCAATTATGGGACATACTGAAATGCCACTATAGGGCAAATTATATGCCAGTGCCTCCAGCGTCGGTATACCCACTACTGGCTTTTCAAGCGCCTGAGCCATGGCCTTAATAGTGGCAGCGCCTATCCTCAGGCCCGTAAATGAACCAGGACCCAATGAGGTTGCAAAGATATCTATGTCCTTTGGTTTTAATTCACAGCCCGTCATTAGCTCCTCAATCATTGGTATCAGCCTCTGGGAGTGAGTCATTTTATGGTTGAGGCTATATTCCCCCACCAGCTTTTCATCCGCCATTACCGCCACCGTTGCCACCACTGAGGAGGTATCAAGTGCTAATATTTTCATTATAACAACAGCTCCCCTACTATCTTCTCGTAATAATCGTTAGTTCCCTTGATACATATATTTCGCTGCTGTTGATCGATTACCTTTATATCTATCCACAAATGAGACATTGGCAGGATATCCTGAATAAGGGATGCCCATTCTATAATACATACGCCATCACCGTAGAAGTATTCCTCATAGCCTATATCCTCCATCGCCCTTGAATTCTCCAGTCGATATACATCAAAGTGATATAGAGGCAGCCTACCCTGATATTCGTTTATAATAGTAAAGGTTGGGCTGGAAACATAATCCTCCACTCCAAAGCCTCTGGCAAAGGCTTGGGTAAAGGTGGTTTTTCCTGCGCCAAGGTCACCGGTCAGACAAATGATATCTCCCCTATTCACCTTCTGACTTAATTTAACAGCCAGAGCTTCCGTCTCCTGTTGCGTCTTAATATTTATACAATTCATCTTTTCACCCGCTTTATATTTAATTTAACCAATTGCAATCTAACTCTGAAAAATCGAATCCAGAATTTCCTAGACATAAATACACCTATTCTATATTTTAGCACAATTTTATTCTTCTAAAACCTGTATATTACATATTTTGCATAAAATATAAAGGGACCGTACCGAAAGCTAATTAAAGCCTTGGTCCAGTCCCTACTAGGAATGCTATTATTTATTTTTTAATTATTGGTGACAGCTTTTTATAAATCAATAGCGTAATAGTCGCTATGGCCATACCCTTTACTAAATTAAAGGGCGTTATGCCATAGAGAATAAGGCTTTGTACATCTACTATTCTGCTATTAACCATTGTGCCCAGATTAACTATGGCGTCTATAGGCATAAAGTTAGAATAGAAGGGGATTACGATGTAGTAGTTAGCCAGAGCACCTGCTATACACATTACAACCGTGCCAACAATTGTCCCCAGCAATGCATGAAATTTATCCTTTTTTGCATGGTATACCAAAGCTGCTGGTACCACATAGGAAACACCAACTATAAAGTTTGCCATTTCACCGACTCCGCCGGTTGAGGATTTAGTAATGCCATATAGCACAACCTTAACGAATTGGATAAGAACACCAGCCACCGGACCCAGTGCAAAACCGCCCACCAAAGCCGGAACATCACTCATATCAATCTTTAAAAAGCTGGGAAACATAGGTAATGGAAAATCCAGCAGCATCAGAATATATGCTACAACTGCCAGCATCGAAATCTTAACAAGGCTGTTAACAGATAGCTTGTTTTTTGAAATACTTAAACTGTTTTGCATTTTAATTCCTCCTGTAAAATCGTGAATTATAGAATATTGCTTTCTTCAAAGAAATTAGGTCTTTTAAATATAAAAAAACCTGAAGATAAAAATCCTCAGGTTAAAAGAGCGTATAGCAACGTCAAAAAAGCCCTTTCTTCTCCCATCCAGACTATACTGTCGATACTGGAATTTCACCAGTTCAATCGATTTAAAAATCGACTCGCGGATTATACCGCCGGTCGGGAATTTCACCCTGCCCTGAAGAATTAACATTTATTCTATTAAGCATATTATATACCTTTTTTACTCTGCAAGCAATATTTTGAAGAAAAATTATTTATCATTCACTTGATTTGCCAGCCTTTTTAAATTGTTTAGCTCCTCCTCAATGTTAAATTGGAATTTTAAGCAGAAGAAAATCAACAATGCTAAAATTAGTAGCTTTGGCAAGAAGTATAACACCCTTAGCCACTCCTGCGACAAAATTTCAACATAGCTCAAACCCGTTGCGCCTTGAACTATAAATGAGTAGGGGCCTTCAATTAAAGTATTAACAATAAAGCTAATAAGACAGCCCAGGAAAGCTCTCCCCGGCCTTGCCTTTAGTAGCAGCCACATGATTAGAAACATAGAGAAAAAGGACAATATGAGATGGGGGCCAAAATCAACATATCTTCGAATAAAGAAGATAGCTATACTCTGTACAATCGCTGCAATGAAAACTCTGATTAGCTTAGGCTTAATGCCCACCATGGTCAAACCGAAGAGCATCATAAGTAATGCCTCCGGTATTACTCCGAATATTACAAAACTCAGTGGCATAGTATCCATGAATAATCTCCTTTACAGTTATTCCCTACCCTACCTATCTCTTATATACTATTCTTCCGTCGATGATAGTGTATAGTATCTTTGCCTGTAAATCGAAGGGGTGACCCTCCCAAATTACAATATCTGCATCCTTACCTACTTCAAGGCTGCCTACTCTGTCATCAATTTCCAATATCTCAGCAGGGTATATTGTTATTGCCTTTAGGGCTTCCTCCTCATCCATGCCGGATTTGTGAGACAATGCTGCACACATAGGCAGATGCTGCACCGGTATTACAGGATGATCCGTCATGATAGCAACCTTAACCCCTGCCTTATTTAAAACACCCGGTGTGTCAAAGGATTTATTTTTCAATTCAAATTTAGTTCTAAAGCCGAAGCTGGGACCAATGATAGTTGCAAGACCTTCATCCGCCAGCTGGTCCGCAATTAGGTGACCCTCTGTGCAATGCTCCAGAGTCATTTTAAGACCGAACTCCTTGGCTATCCGAATAGCAGTGAAAATATCGTCTGCTCTATGGGCATGAGCCTTCAGCGGTATTTCTCCCCTCAGTACCGGCAGCAGGGCCTCCAGCTTTGCATCGTAGGCAGGCAGCTTTGATTTATCACCATCGGCCTCTTCAAGCTTTTCTTTATATTTTATGGCCTTCATAATAGTTTCTCTTAGAATTGAAGCCGTCGCCATTCTGGTGCTGGGAGAAGTCTTCTTTTCGTTATATACCCTTTTGGGATTCTCACCAAAGGCAATCTTCATTGCAATTGGTTCCTTAATAATCATGTCGTCAATCCTGTTACCATGGGTCTTTATAGCTGCGAACTGGCCACCTATCACATTGGCACTGCCAGGTCCGGTAGCTACCGTAGTAATTCCCCCCTCAACCGCCTCTCTGAAGGTTATGTCCATAGGATTAATCGCATCTATAGCTCTAAGCTGTGGGGTTACGGGGTCCGTCATTTCATTGCCGTCTGCCCCCTCAAAGCCTATCGAATCCTCCCAAAGCCCCAAATGGCAATGGGCATCAATCATTCCCGGAAAAGCCAAATTACCATTGGCATCTATAACCTCTGCTTCTATCGGTGCCTGAATTGACTTGCCGATAGCTTTAATTTTGCCCGCCTCAACTAATATGGCGCCCCCTTCAATTATCTCCCCTGTCATTGTATATATTTTGGCATTCTTAATTAGTATCATCAATACTACCCCCTAGTTATTTAATCTATATCATCTGATATTCCACATTATAATAAAAACTCCTGCATATTTTTCGAGTACAAAAATAATTTTTGTAATCTTATTGTAATATTATATTTAGTCATTTCAAGGCTTCAAAAAAAAACTATCTTATATTAGACAAATAAAATAGAAAAAAGTTCCATGTAAATCGGAACTTTTTTAATTAATAATTATTTAACGTTTTTTTTAATATAATGCCTGAGGAAATTGCATAATTGCCATAGGCGTACAGATATATTCTATTTATAAAAAGTATATGGTTTATCCCCTATTGCTTCGGGCTTAAATTATTGAAATAATAATGAATAGCCCATGAGGCACCCAGCAGAAAGCCTGATTTTCATAAGCATGCCACTCCTTTTAATTGTGCAATTTCCTCACCTTATAACTACAGGGATATTCCTGCTTCCTCAAAGGTTATCATTTCCCTTACCATGTAGGTGGCTGCCTCAATGAAGTTGAAGGCAAGTGCCGCACCAGTGCCTTCACCTAATCTTAGCCCCATGTCAAACATAGGCTGCAGCCCCAGCAAATCCAGGGCCTTCCTGCCGCCATTTTCAGCCGTCATATGAGAGGCGATTAAAAAGGGCTTAATCATAGGTTGTATCCTTGTAGCAATAATCGCAGCAGCGGTTGAAATATAGCCATCCACCACAACAGGGACACCCAAAGCAGCCGCAGCCAGCATTGTCCCTGCCATTCCTGCTATTTCCAGACCACCGACCTTAGCTAAAATATCGATGCCATCATTAGCATCCGGTTTATTTAATTCAATCGCCCGTTTTATAACCTCCGCCTTATGCTTAAGCCGCTCAACAGGCAAACCAGCGCCAACACCAACAATAGCCTCAGGATCAATGCCACCGGCCACAGCAATGATAGCAGTGCTGGCAGTGGTATTGGCAATCCCCATTTCACCGGTGCCAATTAGTCTAACCCCTCTATTTATTATGGCATCAGTGGTGACCTCAATCCCCACCTCCAGAGCCTTAATAGCTTCTTCTCTGGACATAGCAGGACCTTTAGCCATATTGTCTGTGCCATACTTAATCTTTTTCTTCAACACCCCGGGATAATCCACATCCACAGCCACACCAATATCTACAACAACTACCTCACTGCCGGCCTGCTTGGCAAAAGCATTAACCCCTGTCACGCCCCTTGCAAAATTAGGTGTATGAATAGCAGTAACAGCTTGAGGATTAGGGGCAACACCCTCCGCATAAACCCCATGATCTGCCGACATAACCACAATCAGCTTCTTATCCAGCACAGGGGACAGCTCCCCCGTAATCCCCGCCAGCTGAACCGCCAGCTCCTCCATTCTGCCAAGACTCCCCACAGGCTTAACCAATCCGTCAATCCGCTCCCGACAAAGCCTCATGGCCTCAGAGTTCAGCTGACCCACGCCCTCAATAGTTTTTTTAAGTAGCTCCATTTTAAAACGCCTCCTTATGATTTTTATATATTTATTTAATTTTTAAGTCATTACTCGCTAAATATATGCTCTTTATCTTTTTTATCTTTAATCTTTTATCTTTTATCTTTTAATCCTTAAATTCCAAACTCTTCATTCCTTATCAGAACCACACCTCAGGAAATGATGCCGCCTGTATCAGGAATAGCTTTGAAAAAATAACCACAATTCTTAATGAGCGGAAATCAGAAGGGCGTTAAGAAGTCTGCATGTCTGAGCATAGCGAGTTTGCAGACTTTAGCTCTTCTGATTGGAGCAAATTATAGAATTGCTTATTTTTGAAACCGCTATGGACTTATACAGGCGGCTTCATTTCCCTACCGCTACTTCATATCTACGGAGCCAGTATTTCACGCCCCCTAACTTTAATTTTAAATCTTTAAGTATTTAATCTTATATCCTTAAGTCATTAAGCACTTAAATTCCAAACTCTTCATTCCTTATCAGAACCACACCTCAGGAAATGATGCCGCCTGTATCAGGAATAGCTTTGAAAAAATAACCCCAATTCATGCCCTATCATTAATCAAAAATACAAAAAAGCCCACAGGCATATTTGCTCAGCAAATACACCGTGAACTTTACCATCCTCCACAGACAAAAAACAATATAGGCAGGTCTCCTGGCTCAGCGTCATCATCCTTCACGCCTTCCCGTTTCCAGTGGCAAATGTGAGGACTCAGCTCTACAGTGGTGGGACCGCTGGAGCTTAAACTCCATTCCCTATTCTCCCCTTGGGGCACCTATTTGTTTACATTCAGCTATATAACATTATGATACAACGAAATCATCCTATTTGCCATAAATATTTTTGCAATTAGTCTCTTTTATTAAGAAGGTAAACATAAAGCTAATTGCAGCTGCAATCAAGCAATACATGAAGGCCCTCTGATACAGCTCTGTAGCCCCCATAAGGTTTTGATACCGGTCAAAAACTCCCCCCAGAATAGGCGGTATAATTGCCGAACCTAAAAACCCGCCGATATTTACAACAGAGGTGGAAATACCCGCAATGCTGGGGTGATTAACCTCTTTAGCGCAGGCCAGCCCCAGTAGGAAGATACAGCATGTAAATCCAAGGACAAAGAATAGGGGATAAAGCACCGCCACCGGAGGCTTACCGCCATTCCAGAGGACTATCAATGCCCAAGAAGCCACATAAACAGCCCCAGCCACAATCATAGGCAGCTTTCTTCTCCTAAGGCTGTCGGAAATTTTTCCAAGCACAATGCTTCCAATGGCAAGACCCAGAACAGAGATCAACAGATAATTAGGTGCAGACTCAGCCGCCATACCGTAAACATCCATCAAGTAGCTTTGTCCCCAGGTTCCTGACATCGCTACAAAGGGCCCATAGAAGCCTACGAAGATAAAGAAGCCCGGCCAGGTTCTCCAGTTGGATAATGTCCTTTTTAGCCCCTCCAATAGAGAAGGCGCTGCCTCAGTTTTAGTCTTCTCGACTTTAATCCCTTCAATTTCTTGAATAGTTGGGAAGCCCATTTCAGCCGGTGAATTTCTTACCACCAAGTAGCTTAAAACAGCTACCCCAAGGCTTATTACACCAAATATAACAAAGGTAGTTCGCCATGTGAAGTATGCCACCATAATGACCAGAGGCGTCTGAGCCAGCATACCGCCAATATTTCCAACCAGTGAGGTTAGCCCCGTCATAGTAGCGAATTCTCGCTCCCTGAACCATTGAGATTGTGTTTTAAGAATTGCAATAAATACAACAGATACACCAATGCCTACCAATAATCGTCCGAAGAAAAGCAATGGCAGGTTTGGTGCCAGACCAAATATTATGGACCCAATGGCTGCCATAAAGGTACCCATGGTAACGGTCTTTCTGGCCCCCAAGGAATCGGCCAAAATACCTGAGGGTATTTGCATCACCATATAGGCATAAAAGTAGGTTGAACCAATATTGGCGAAGGTGGTACTCGAAATATTGAAGGTATCAACCAAATCCTGCCTTACGACACCAAGGGATAGTCTGTGGAAAAAAACAATAATATAGGATAGAACCAATACTCCCCAGACCACCCATCTGTAGCTCATCATTTTTTTTACATTATCCTGCTGCATAGAAATCTACTCCTTTTACAAAAATTATTATAGCTATAGTACCTTGACAACTTTAAAAATTAAGAATAGCAGCGAGGAAAATTTTTCGGGACAAGGCGGAGGAGGATGCAATATCGAGCTATATTGCGACTGACGACAACGCAGTCCTGGAGAAATATTACCGTTGCTAACTAAGAATTAAGGTTGTCAAGGGACTAGTGAATTCCCTTCATACTGAGGGATACTCTACCCTTTTTAAGATCAATGCCTATTACCTTGACATTGACAATATCTCCAACAGAGACAACCTCCATAGGATTTTTAACATACTTATCACTTAGCTCAGAAATATGAACCAGGCCATCGTTCTTAATGCCTATATCTACAAAGGCACCAAAATCTATGACATTTCTTACTGTCCCGGTTAAGATCATCTCAGCTCTTAGGTCCTCAATTTTTAGGACGTCTGTCCTGAAAATTGGCTTTGGCAGCTCCTCCCTTGGGTCACGACCGGGCTTTCTTAGCTCCTTGATCATATCCTTAAGGGTAGGTACTCCTATACTTAAATCAGCAGCTGTTTCTTCAGCATTTATGGATGCCAGTCTACCACTGAGCTCCCTTAGGCGACTGCTGTCTAAGCCCTTCAGTGGGCAGCCTAGCTTTTCCAGCAGCAAAGAGGCAGCACTGTAGGATTCAGGATGCACACCGGTGTTATCCAGAGGATTACTGCCATCGGTTATACGAAGGAAGCCGGCGGCTTGAACAAAGGCAGCAGGGCCCAACCGCTTAACCTTATTCAATTGACTTCTATTGCTAAACTTGCCGTTCTCTTCACGATATTTTACGATATTCTCAGCAACAGCCTTAGATATGCCAGAGATATACTGCAGTAGTGAAGCTGAAGCAGTATTCAGGTCTACACCAACGCTATTGACACAGTCCTCGACAACGCCCCTCAGCATTTCATCCAATCTTTTTTGGTTGACGTCATGCTGATATTGTCCAACCCCCACATGCTTAGGATCAATCTTTACCAACTCCGCCAGCGGGTCCTGAAGCCTTCTGGCAATGGATATGGCCCCCCTCAGCGAAACATTTATGTCGGGATATTCCTTTGAAGCCAGCTCAGAGGCTGAATATACAGAGGCTCCGGCTTCACTTACAATCATATACACTACTTTTCTCTCTATTTCCTTCAGCATATCCGCTACAAATACCTCAGATTCTCTGGAGGCGGTACCGTTTCCAATAGCAACCACATCAATGCCATATTTATCAATCAAGGCTTTTAGCTTAGCCTTGCTGCCTGCAACATCATTTTGCGGTTCAGTAGGATAAACCGTAAGGGCCTCCAAAAGCTTTCCTGTACCATCAACCACCGCAATCTTACAGCCTGTCCTAAAGGCAGGGTCAAAGCCCATTACTACCTTGTCCTTAACTGGTGGCTGCAGTAAAAGCTTTTTCAGATTTTCTCCAAAGACCTTTATTGCCTTCTCCTCAGCCCTTTCACTGAGATTCCCCCTTATCTCCCTTTCAATTGAGGGAGAGATCAGTCGCTTATAGGCATCTTCAATGGCACTGGTAACATAGCTGGTGGTAAAGCTGCCAGCGGGTTTTACCAGTTTTTTGCTAAGATAGTCTAAAATTCCTGATTCATTTATTTCAATTTTGACCTTTAAAAAGTCTTCCTTTTCACCGCGATTGATGGCTAAAACCCGATGATCCGCTATGGTTTTTAATTTTTCCTGAAAATCATAATACATCTCGTATACAGAGGATTTTTCAGCATCAGCAGCCTTGACGATCAAGGTACCCTCCTTCATCGTTATGTTTCTGATGGCCTTTCTATAGTCGGCATTATCGGAAACGATTTCAGCTATGATATCCATCGCACCATTAACCGCCTCCTCTAGACTATTGACTTCCTTTTCAGGATTTATGTATTCAGCTGCTTTTTGTGCAAAGGCGGCCTCATCTGCTATATTCTGAGCTAACATTATCTCCGCCAGGGGTTCCAGACCCTTTTCCTTTGCGATAGTGGCTCTGGTTCGCCTTTTCGGTCTATAGGGACGATAGATGTCATCAATCTCCTGTAAGGTTTCTGCCTTCCTTATGGTTTCCTCCAGCTCCGGTGTCAGCTTTTCCTGCTCCTGTATTAGCCTGATTACCTCTTCCCTTCTGCCTTCCAGGTTTCTAAGGTAATTTAGTCGATCGTACAAATCCCTTAATACAACATCGCTAAGCTCTCCTGTCTGTTCCTTTCTGTATCGGGCAATAAAGGGTATGGTATTTCCCTCATCAATCAGCTGGATCGTGTTTATTACCTGGTGCTCCTTTAGCTGGAGCTCCTTCACTAACTGCTGTGCAATACGCATCCGTTTCATCCTCTCTTTTTTCAAATGTGTCGTAATTTGCTTTTCTGTTTCCTATTTTTCAAATGTGTCGTAATTTTGCCTTTCTGTTTCCTACACATGGGATTGTTAAGGGGCCCTTCCCCCTTATGACAATAAGGCGGATACAGCAAGCGCCTAGGGCGAGTCGTGCCACGAGTAAATAGTATTTCGGTATAGCATTGCTTAGACGGTGAGTCGGCAGAATGCTCTATACCACATGGTTTCCTTGAAAAGACACACCGTGCTTTTGTTCTAAAGCTATTATACCACAGCTCCTTTCTTATTTTGCATACTGAAATCAGGTATTTCTCATTTTCAATATTATGGACTTACTCTCTATAAAAATTTAATCACTATCGATGTACCAATGGGGTTAATGCCGCATATTATGAGATAAATGATAAATAAGGGGGTATAGGCTTGAAGGAAATAGATATTACCAGTTTATTGACACCTCAGGTATTGGAATTAATCAGCGCTAATCCCGATATTCTAAGCATAATATTCAATGGCGGCAAATCCAAGGATGAAAAGCTGACAGAGGCACTTGAGGCTTTAAGTAACAGGCTTGTAGAGCTGGAGAAGGAATTGTCTGATCTGAAGACCTTAATAACAAAGGATGATTCAAACAGATTTAAAAACACCGGAAATCGTAAATTTCCCTTATATTAATTGCGTGTTATATATTAAAAGCATGTAATACTTAAGCCGTTTTTTTCTTAAACACATATAAAGAGAGTAGTCAAATCAGAAGGGATTTGTCTACTCTCTATTTCTATCGTTTAGGCAGCTCAGGCATTAACCCTTATGCCATTCCTTTAGCTCATTGACAAAGGTGTTTAATTGCTTCTTACCATAGGTCAGCCCTGCTACAATTGCCGGATTGCTTTGAGGCATGTCCTCATTTGCCGCCAGCTGACACCATCCCTCATAGATGGGGGTAACCACCTGGATTGCCTCAACAAAATGCTGCCTTGATTTTTTATTGAAGCCCTCTGTGATATGTCCGTTGATAAACAAATACAGGCTTCTTAAATTACCAGCTATTTCGGAATTGCCCTGGAGGGTTGCTAAAAGCTCTGCTAGAACATCTCTGCACTTTTCAACATATCCACTTAAGGCAGCAATATCATCTATATTGGCTTCACAGGCCCTAAGATTTTCCATTAATCCCTCATACATAATAACCACCAGCTGAGCATCGTTGGCAGAGGCAATGCGATTAACTAAATATTCCGTATCCATCTATTTAATCTCCTTTATGTTAGCTTCCTAATAATTGTAGAATAGACTGGGGACGTTGATTAGCCTGAGCCAGCATAGCAGTACCGGCCTGTGTCAGGACATTAAGCTTTGTAAAGTTTGACATTTCCAAAGCCATATCCACATCGGCTATTCTTGAAAAGGCGGCAGTAAGATTTTCTGCGGTATTGTCCAGATTAGATATGGTATGCTCCAGACGATTTTGCACTGCACCTAATTTTGATCTTACCTCTGATACCTTCTTAATGGCATCATTTATTTTTGTAATTGCACCAGATGCACTATTAATCACATTTATACTTGTTGCAAATATTGATAACGCAACCGTATCCAGCCTGTCTATGTTTACTGCTAAGGTTTCATTTGCATTCGCACCAATTTGTAGAATCAACGCATTTCCCGTAGCAGCCAAACTACCATTAAGCAGCTTTTTTTCATTGAAATTTGTGGTGCTTGCTATATTATCTATTTCCTTCTGTAATTGCTCTATTTCTTCAGCAATGTTTTTTCTATCATCCTGTTCATAGGTGCCATTGCTGGCCTGCACTGCCAGCTCCCTCATTCTCTGCAGCATGGCATGAATCTCGTTCATTGCCCCCTCTGCCGTTTGGATAAGGCTGATGCCGTCTAAGGAATTCCTTGATGCTACCTGAAGACCATTGATTTGTGCCCTCATTTTTTCTGAAATTGCTAAGCCTGCTGCATCATCTGATGCACGGTTAATCCTTTTACCAGATGAAAGTCTTTCTAAGGTCTTAGCTGTATTATTACTGTTAGAAGTTAGCAGCCTGTGGGCATTCATCGCCGGGATATTATGATTTATTCGCATTTATTTCCCCTCCGTTTTATATTGTATATTCAAATTTTTTAGATTTACTATTAAGCTTCCTCAAGTCATTTATCTTCTTCATTACTCTTATTTTATCGGTATAAAAGCAGGATTCCTTTAGTGTGCTTGCTTAAATAGTTTATAATCTCAATTTGAGGCTAAGCCTTCATAAATCCTTATAGCTGACTTTTATCAATGCCTTCAACAAATACCAGTATCTGCGCCACTATTTCATATAGCTCCGGTGGTATCTCTGTCCCAACCTTAAACTGAATTAATTCCTTCACAAGCCTTTCATCATGATGGATGGCCACCTGATTTTCCACAGCTGCATTGATAATATTCTCAGCCACAACCCCCTGACCTGAAGCGGTTATTTTAGGCACCATATCCTTTTCGATATCATATTTAAGGGCTATCGCCTGCTTTATTTTATTCTTTTTCATTTTACCCTCCTATATTTTCATGTCGATATAATGCTTCATCAATGATTCCTCATGCTCCGTATGGTTTAGCATATCCAGCATGGATTGCTCCTCATTTACTCTGAAGCCCACTTCCTTTACATCGTAGCCAATGTCCTTCATCAAGCCAATCAGCACCTTTGCTTGTGGCTCCACTATTCTTTTATATTCCGGCTGATCTAGACCTATTTTCAGCATTACGCTTCTATTATTTACCGCCGCATATATGCACAGATTTCCTACTGAGGCCGTCTCCATATTCAGCAATATCGACATATTTTGAGGATCTATCTTCTTCGTGTTTTTCTTTTTATTCATAACATAAATTTGAAGATTCCTCAGCTCCTCCTTCATAAAAACCGGCATCTGAAAACAGGTGTCGTTTTTATTCAGCTGCTGCTGAGCCTCCAAAGTGTCCTTAATCTTCTCTATTTTATTTTCCAGAGAGCGGCGAGTCTCCTTATCCAATAACCCGGCATTATCCTGCAAAAGCCTTAGGGTCTTATCTAATTCCTCATAAAACCGATCTGCCTCCAGCTTCCCTTGCTTCGTACCAGCTAAGAGCTCCTTTATGCCAGCCTGCAATTTCTCGCCTAGCTCCTGTCCCTCGTTGCTATCCTTAGCAAGAAGCGCCATAAGCTCCTTTAAATCATGGGCGATATTGCTTTTGTTATTGAACAGCATGGAGAGCTCCTTAACGCTCTTTAAGGACATTGGCATACCGTTTTTCATCAGCATTGCCAACAGGTGCTGACGGTTAGCAGGCATCTGAGGAATTGCCTCCTGAAGGAGGGCCACCTTATCTGTTCCATTGTATTCTCGTATATAGCTTGCCGTCTTGTCAATTTCCAGCTTAGTCAATGACAGCTGATCCTCAAGACTCTTGGCTATGATATTTGTGGTAACATTGTCCTTAATATAGCTAAGCTGATTTTTTATATGAAGCAGCTTATCAGCAAAGGCTTTATTCACCGGCATTTGCTGGTTCATTAGTGCTTTGATAATCTCTGAATTTTGAACACCTTGCACATTTGCACTATCCTTGACCGCTATTGAATGCTCTGATGCCGACGCATCACCCGAGCCAGCGATACCCATGAAGGCATTATGGCTTCTTGCAAATTGTTCGAGGGTCAGGTCATAGCTGTTATTGATATGAAACGCAATCGCATTAAAGCTTACTGCTCTTACTTGATTGAGCACCTCAGACATCTCTACAGATGCATTATAGGTTGCCAACAGCTGTGTATCCTGAAGCTTGATATCCTCCTGGGACTTAGAATTTACGGTTACCAGCTTTTCTATATCAGCAAGCTTAATGTCCACGCCCTTCTTCAGAAGTGTAACTAAGTCCTCATCCTTTATAGTCTTCAGGCTTTTTAGGCTATCCAATATATTCCCTATTGCTGCTTTTTCTTCCTTAGTCAAGAGCTTCATGCTATCCGAGAGCTTTTCAGAATTTTCTAGGTCCTGAAGCATTTTCACTAAGGATGTGACTGATGCCTTCTCGACATTAACATTGTCCCTTAAAAGCTCTCCAATCCTTTGATGATCCAGCTTTGAGGCTAACTCCCTAATGGCTGCCCTGATATTATTGATGCTTTCAATATTTTCAGCTGAAACCGGCACCTGCTCTTTAATAAGCTCCTTTGCTAGCCTGATGTTTTCCTTATTGGCATTTAGGCCCTCTTTGGAAAGCAGCGTCTTAATTTCCTCCTCCATCAGGATCAGATCTCTTTCAGTTATCCTCTCTGACCTTTGAGTATTTGACTCATACAGCCTTGAGGCATACTGTCCGATTTTTTCATCTACAGCTATAATACTCCTGGTCACAGAATTCTTAAGCTTTACAAGATTGTCGATACTGGCCTCCAGCTTGTTTTTAATCGTGTTGATTATGGTATCCTCGCCTAAATCCTTAAGCTGGTGCAGCTTTGTAAAAATATCATTTACTCTGTCTACATTTTTCCTGGTGATATCTATGCCTGCTTTATTTAATGCCTTTATAATATCGGTGTAGTCCTTTCCCATTTTCCCACCATAAAGCTCTGTAGCTATTCTTTCAGCCTCGTCGGTGGATATGTTGAACTGATCCTTCAAAAACCTAGCTATAGAAAAGCCCTGCCCCTTTGACTTTACTTCCTCCAAGGAGGCTGCAACCCTACTGATGGGTTCATTTTCTATATCAATCTCCTCCTCCATTAATCCAATGGCTGTATCATAATCCAGACCATCATAAATGGAATCCAATTGATTTTTAGACATCATCAAAGTGAGGAGATTTTCTTTGCTTAGCTGTATCCCCTGCATGTCCAGGGTCTTTAATCCGCTTAAAAGCTCATCCTTTATAGGTAAATTAAAGGATTGAAGCATTTTAGAGTATATTCCTATTTCCTCCTGCTTTAGCGTATTCTGGGCAAGCGCCACAGCTCGTGACTGTAGAATATCTCTTTTGTCAATTACAACGACATCTCCTGTCTTTGCGTCAATTTCTCTGTTGAGCTTCAGCTCCATAAGCCTTTTATTGCCTGTATCTATCCTTATGCTCTGGCCGTTTTTCTCTACTAAAATTCCCCTTATCTGTTGATTTTGCTTCATAAAGGGAAGGCCAAAGCCGCCATTGATTCTTTGATATATTGATTTTCCTATGCCGTTGTTCATCCTATCACCGCCTTTATATCTAATGATTTATCGACATTTTCCGCTGATATCTTTAGTCCCTTCTGTCGCTAATGTATTTCCTTAAAGCTGCCGATATATTATAATAGAATATTGATAGATATATTAAGGAGGCTTCTCCATGAGAAAAATTGACGGTATCCGTACCTTTGATATTCAAGATATTTCCAACAATAATAATATAAATATTAAGCAGCCTGCGGAAAAACGCGAGGCCTTTATTGCTAAATTTGAAAATATACAGTCAGATCAGGTGAGGGAGCATCTTGAGGGGCTTTATAAGCAAATTGTGAACCAATCAGATCGGATAAAGGACAAAATGCATTTGAGCGAGGTAATAAAGTATAAAACCCTTGTTAGAGAATTCTTGAATGTTGCAGTTAATAATTCTCACCAATTTTCCAAGCAAAACTTTCTGGACCGGCGAGGCCGTCACAGAGTTTACAGCATCGTCAAAAGCGTTGATAGAGAGCTGGAGGCCATTACAAAGGAGTTCCTTAACCAGGAGGTTGACAGAATATCAATTATTAAGAAGCTGGACGATATCAGAGGCATGCTGCTGGATGTCTTCATGTAATTAGAAAAGCCCCAAAATAGGGGCTTTTTTCATGCTAATTATTATGCTTTTCTTCTTCGGGTTCTAGTTGGTTTTCTATCTCCTCAACTTCTACGTCCATCTCTGATGCCCCCTGGATGGCTTCATCTTCAGCGTAAAGGGCCTCATCCTGTTTTTCTATTATTACGGCTTCACCTGATGCTTTATCTTCCTCTAATGCTTCCAGGACCTCTTCTTCGTTCTCCGGCACGTCAGAAGCTATAGACTCCTGCAAACTGCCCTCCTCTGTAAATAGCACTTCCTCCAGTGGCAGCTCCTCTGTAATTGCCTCTGGCTCCTCTACTTCTATTATCTCGGGTACTTCATCATCGTGAGGCTTTTCCTCCTCATAATGGACACTTACCTTATCATCGATGTCAATAGCAACCTCATCAGCATCACTTTCTATTTCAAAGCGTGCAACGATATGCTTTAAATTATTTACCATTTCACTTAGGGTATCGGTGGAAGCAGTTAAATATTGAATTGAGCTGTCCTGCTCCTCGACACTGGCCAGCACCTCTTCCGCACTGGCTGCTGTGGATTGAGAAACACCTGCCACAGTATTTAATGCGCCTTCTATAGCTACAACCTCCTGTGATAGCTGCTCTATTACCTCAGAAAGTCCTCTTATAGAGGTGGCTACCCTATTATTCTCGTCCAGTATGCTATTAAATGAGCTGGTTGTTTTAATTATAACCTGATTCCCGGCCTCGACACCCTTTATGCCGTCAGCCATTGAAGTTACAGCCTTTCCTGTCTCGTCCTGTATCTTCTTAATCAGCTGCAGAATTTCTGTAGAGGCATTCCTTGACTGCTCCGCCAGCTTTCTTACCTCCTCTGCAACCACAGAAAAGCCCCTGCCGTGTTCACCTGCTCTGGCAGCCTCTATGGCAGCATTAAGGGCAAGTAAATTCGTTTGCTCAGATATTTCAGTTATCAGCCGACCTGCCTTATTAATATCCTTTGCATGTAAATCTAAGTCGGATATAAGCTTGGAGGTATTTAAGGCTACATTGGTAATCTGGGCCATTGAGGACTTTATATCCCCAATGCTTTCCACGCCGGCCTTCGCCAGGTCGGTAGCCTTTTCTGCAGATTTTACTATAACCCCTGCGCTTTCCTTAACCTCCCTAACATTGTTTACCATGCTCATGACGGCATCTGCAGACTTTTCAACGCTTTCCATCTGCTCTGTTGTTCCTGATGCAACATGCTCTATGGTCTTAGAGATTTCGGCAGCAGCATTGGAGGTAAGCTCTGCATTATTTCTTAATTGCACTATAAATCCGTCTACCTCGTTTGTTGATCTAAGAATCTGTTTGATTATGCCTCCTATTGAGTAAGCCATCTCATTGAAGGCCTCCTGCAGCAGGCCAATCTCATTCTTTGTTGTTATATCTATGGATTCCTTTAAATTCCCATTTTTAATTTTATTGGCACTGGTCACCAGTTTGGATATTGGCTTAGTAAACACACCCGCAAATATGTAGGATAATATCAGAGATACCAGCAGGAAAAATGCCGCAATTTGCACCTTTAATATTAAGGAGCTCCTTGTCAATTGCAGAATTTCATCCTTCTCCTGCTCTACTAACACCTTCCAGTCGGTTGACTCAATAAGAGAAGTGGCTACAAGAACATCCTTACCCTGATTATTAGTGCCCTCATGGATAAATTCATTGCTTAAAAATGCCTTGCTTATTACACTTTCACTGTTTTCGGTGACATTAAAGCGATTCTGCACAAATTCTGATACAACTCTATGACCTATGATATAGCCATTTGCATCTGTAACATAGGCATAACCGGTTTTGCCTATGGTGACATCCTTTACAATCCTGTGGATTTGGTCAAGCCCCAGCACAACAGACAATACCCCTGCCCGATTGTTCAGCTTGTCTCTTAGGGGCACCACCATTCTTACCCCTATGCTGTTTCCGTCCTGAAAGGATTGTGTCAGCAATGTTTCGCCTGATATGGCCCGTTTAAACCAGTCCTCACCGGCATAATCGATGCCTAATCTATTATTGCTGGCAACTGTAACACTACCGTTATTATCTATTAATTGAAAAAGCTTAAAGTCTCTGTTTCTGAAGGCATAATTATTAAAGATAAGATTAATCTCAAAGCCCTCCAAACTGGAAAAATCCTGGGATATTGCCAGGAGCCTCACCATATTCATAACAGATTCCATATAAATATCTATCTGCAGACCGATGGAGTCTGCAAGGTTTTTATTGTTGGATTCCGCATTTTCAACAATACTCTTTGAATCCTGATAATAGCTAACGGTTGTCATAACAATTATCGGAATTGCTATCATCAGACAAATCATTAAGACTAACTGGCGTTTTATACTCTTATTCGCCTTTAGACCGTCGTTGTTAGCAGATTTTATAAGTGCCTTTGAAAAGCTTAGCTTCTTTTCATTGGTTGTCCTACGCATCATAAGCTACCCCCCTGTATTTATTTTTCAGATAATTCGGTATGCTAAAGATATTCGACGACTTTATACAAATTCCTTTGTAAAAATATAATTATTTTCGACAGGTATATTGGAATTGCAGTATTATTAATGAAAAGGCTTTCTAAAAAAGAAAATCTAGGTCTATTCACCTAGATTATGCTTTAAATACCCGTATATAAAATTATCAATTTCTCCATCCATTACCGCCTGTATATTACCAGACTCAACATTGGTTCGATGATCCTTTGCAAGGCTGTATGGATTAAAAACATAGGATCTAATCTGGCTGCCCCAGGCTATCTGACTGTATTCTCCCTGCAGATCCTCGATCCTCTCCTTATGCTCCCGCTCCTTAAGCTCTATTAGCTTACTCTTTAGCATTTTTAATGCTGTTTCCCGGTTGCTGTGCTGTGAACGCTCATTTTGGCATTGTACTACTATACCTGTTGGTATATGAGTAATTCTAACGGCTGAATCTGTCTTATTTACATGCTGACCGCCTGCACCACTGGCCCTGTAGGTATCTACCTTTAAGTCGGTTGCCTTTATATCCACCACCACAGAGTCATCTATCTCCGGCATCACATCCACCGAAGCAAAGGAGGTATGTCTTTTGCCGGAGGAATCGAAGGGAGAAATCCGAACCAAGCGATGGACTCCCTTTTCTGCTTTTAAATACCCATAGGCATTCTCACCGCATATCAGCATGGATACACTCTTTATCCCTGCCTCCGGGTCCTGCAGCAAATCCAGCACTGAAACCCTGTATTGCTTTTTCTCAGCCCAACGACTATACATTCTCATCAGCATCTTTGCCCAATCCTGGGCATCCAAGCCCCCGGTTCCAGCATGAATGGCTATGATGGCATTATTTCTGTCATACTCACCCCTCAGCAGGGTGGCTATCTTCATTTCATCGACATGGGCCTCAAGGCTATTTAAGCCATTTATTAGCTCAGACTCAAAGGAGGCGTCCCCCTCCTGTATAAAATCCACAACAGTGAAGAGGTCCTCCAATGCATTCTTAAGTCTATTGTAGTCTTCAATTTTATCCTTTAGGGCCTTTGCCCTTTTTAATATCTCCTGAGCCTCCGTCGGATGATTCCAAAAGCTTTCCTCCGCCATTTTAAGCTCATAGTCCTTTACCAGCTCCTCATTGCCTGAAATGTCAAAGTGACACCTTCATTTCATTTATTTCACCCTGTAATTTAAGGAGCTGTTGTCTATATATATCTATGTTTAGCATTTCTTCACCTCATCTATTTACCGCAGCACTTTTTATATTTCTTTCCGCTGCCACAAGGGCAGGGTTCATTTCTGCCAGCTTCCTCCTCCTTGGATACGGGAGTGGCCTTAGACGGTTCACCATGGGAGGCCTCGATGGGCTTGGCAACACGTTTTCTTTCAACAATTACCTCTTTTTGAATGCCATATAGATATTTGACTGTATCCTCTTGAATACTCTTTATCATCTCCTGGAACATATCAAAGCCCTCCATCTGATATGCCCTAACAGGGTCCTCCTGACCTATGGCCCTAAGGTTTATTCCCTGACGAAGCTGATCCATGGCATCGATATGATCCATCCATTTGGTGTCAATCACCTGTAACAGGATAACCCTTTCGATCTCTCTCATTCGCTCTTCGGAGAAGTCCGTTTCCTTAGCTGCATATATGCTTTGAGCCTTTTCCACTAAGTCCTCCTTAAGCTGCTCTACCGTTAAATTTTGAATATCTTCATACTCTAGGGAGTTCTTAGGGAGGAATATCGCTCCCAGATTTTCCTGTAGACCTTCTAAATCCCAATCTTCAGGATATTTGGCATCAGCAGTATATAGTTGAATGGCGTCATCAATTAAGCTCTCCACCATATTCATGATATGGTCATGCATATTTTCGCCATATAGCACCTTTTTTCTCTCTCCATAAATGACTTCTCTTTGCTTATTCATAACATCGTCATATTGAAGGACATGCTTACGAATACCAAAGTTTCTGCCCTCAACCTTCTTTTGGGCATTCTCTATGGACTTGGATAACAAACCATGCTCGATAGCTTCATCCTCTTCAAGCCCCATTTTATCAACCAGCCCCTGCATCCTGTCACCACCAAAGAGGCGCATTAGGTCGTCCTCCAGTGATATATAGAATCTGCTGGAGCCCGGGTCCCCCTGACGGCCTGAACGACCCCTAAGCTGATTGTCGATACGTCGAGACTCATGTCTTTCAGTACCAATGATATGAAGACCGCCCAGAGCAATAACCTCCTCGTGCTCCTTATCGGTTTCCTTCTTTATACTTTCAAATAGCTCATTATATAGCTTTTTAGCTGCTATGAGCTCCTCGTTATCGGTATCCGCGTAGCTTGTGACCATAGACAATATTTCATCGCTATTGCCTCGCTTCTTCATTTCCTTTTTAGCCAGGAATTCAGGATTACCACCAAGAATAATGTCAGTACCTCGACCTGCCATGTTGGTGGCTATGGTTATTGCACCCTTTCTTCCTGCTTGAGCTACGATTTCCGCTTCTCTCTCATGCTGCTTTGCATTTAGCACCTCGTGCTGTACCCCTCTTTTTTTCAAAAGCTTGGAAAGCTCCTCCGACTTTTCTATAGAGATGGTACCCACCAGCACCGGCTGCTTTTTATTATATTTTTCTTCAATTTCCTTTGCCAGAGACATAAACTTACCCTTCTCTGACTTATATATCGCATCTGCATTATCTTCTCTTATTACAGGCTTATTTGTTGGTATTTCGATGACGTCCATACCATAAATAGAAATAAATTCCTCTTCCTCCGTTTTAGCGGTTCCCGTCATACCTGAAAGCTTTTTATACATTCTAAAGTAATTTTGGAAGGTGATGGTGGCAAGGGTTTTAGACTCTCGCTGAACGTCTAAGCCCTCTTTAGCCTCGATTGCCTGATGTAATCCATCGCTGTATCTACGTCCAAACATCAATCTGCCTGTAAATTCATCTACGATTACAACCTCTCCATCCTTAACGACATAATCCTTGTCCAGCTTCATCAGGTTTTGTGCCTTTAATGCCTGATTAACATGGTGAGAAAGCTCCATATTAGAAACATCTGATAAATTCTCTAATCCAAAATATTTCTCAACCTTCTCAACACCCTCTTCGTTAAGCGTTACGGTGTTTGCCTTTTCATCAATGCTGTAATCCACTTCCTTCTTCAGGCTTCTTACAAATTGATCCACCACAAAGTACATCTTTGTAGATTTTTCGCCTTGACCGGAAATAATTAAAGGTGTCCTGGCCTCGTCAATCAGTATACTATCTACCTCATCCACAATGGCGTAATTCAGTTCCCTTTGAACCAGCTCCTCCTTGTGGATAACCATATTGTCCCTAAGATAATCAAAGCCGAACTCATTATTTGTACCATAGGTGATATCTGAATTGTAGGCCTTTCTTCTATCAGTGGTTGAAATGCCATGGACTATAACGCCAACGCTTAAGCCCAAATAATTATAAACCTTACCCATCCATTCCTGGTCACGCTTAGCCAGATAGTCATTTACCGTTATAACATGGACGCCCTTACCTGACAGTGCATTGAGATATACCGGTAGGGTTGCCATTAATGTCTTACCTTCACCGGTCTTCATCTCGGCTATTCTACCCTGATGGAGCACCATACCACCATACAGCTGAACAGCATAGTGTTTTATGCCAAGAACTCGCCATGCGGCTTCTCGCATAGTAGCAAAGGCCTCCGGCAGTATATCATCCAGAGTTTCACCCTTGTTAAGACGCTCCTTAAGCTCTCGTGTTTTATCCTTTAATTCTGTCTCTGTCAGCCTTTCAAATTGTGGCGATAGTGCCTCAATCTGCTTTATCGTTTTATCTAATTTTTTTAATTCACGCTCACTATAGCTTCCAAAAACCTTCTCGAAAATTGCCTTCAAAATATCCACCTCAATCATCATTTAATTTTGACTATTTTTATAATAGCATTTATTTACATTTAAGACAACCAATCCTTATAATGCCTCATGGCAGTTAAAGCTTAGGCTAAACCCTGAGGAAAATGGTCCTAGCGTAGGACACTACCACACAAATCAAGCTGAGGATTGTCTCAGCTTATTTTGTGCAGCTCTATATTATATTATCATAAGTAATATACATATATTTAGTCTTTATAAATAATTAATAAGTTCCTAACAATTATTGCTAGCAAGCAATCACTATTCCCTATTCGTTATTCACTATTCACTATTCGCTATTCACTAAAATCTACCCTCTGCTTCTTCCCATTCTTCCCTTATGATCGAAGCTTATTAAATTGGTCATTTTCTTATACATTTTGGATTGCATAACTCTTTGAACATATAAAAATAATCCGATGGCTATAAAGCAATCCCCGATGCTGAAAATCTGCTTAATGGGATAGAAGGCCGGTGTTGTAAATTTCTTTCCCAAATGCTGCGTATAGGCATATGCCTCGTGTATTGGTATGTAATTGGGCAAGGAACCTATCTTTATAGAATTCAGGAGATTGGTAAAGTTCATTTTCTCCAATACTGCTATGTCTATGGGCATACTGCCATTATTCAATGCAATAGCTGCGAAATTTAGTATGGCTCCTATCAGAATCCACCATACTGACTTCATGTGAAGGTTCAGAAATAAAACTAGAAATAGAAAGCAATAGGATATGATATATAAATACATTCTAATGGCTATGATTTTTTCATAACCCAGTGATATGGCGATGGAGGTTCCCAGCAGAATGATAAAGGATAAAATCAAAATAAGCGGAAATCTTAGGGTTTGATAGCCTAGTCTTTTTATATGACCGCCCCTTAGCTTTCCAAAGATAATGCCTAGTACTAGGGCTTCAAAAATCACGACAATACCCCTCCTTTACTTTAGTGAATATCGTATGTAATAATTTCTATATTAGTTTGAGTATTCCTCCTTCACAGTAGAATATTCTTATATATTGTAATATACGCTGTCATTTTGTTGGTCATCGATTTTCTTCTACAATTAAAAGGCCCATCGGGTTTCACCCGTGGGCCAGAATTTATCTATATTTAATCAAAATCCGGTTCAATCAAGCCGTAATTGCCATCCTTACGTCTATACACGACATTAACCTCGTCTGTGTCTGAATTGGAGAATACAAAGAAGCTATGTCCTATAAGCTCCATTTGCAATACAGCCTCCTCCGAACTCATTGGCTTCATTGCAAAACGCTTGGTTCTAACTATTGCAGGTTCAAAGCTTTCCTCCTCCTGGTAGGTAGGAATATTTTCAAATCTTATCGTCTGATATTTATTTACCCTATTTTCAAGCTTTGTTTTATGCTTTCTCAGCTGTCTGGTCAATTTGTCAACGACACCGTCAATGGAAGCATACATGTCCTCCGTGACCTCTTCAGCCCTTAATAGCGAGCCATTTATAGGTATTGTCACCTCTATAATCTGTCTGTTCTTTTCTACTGACAGTGTTACCTTCGCCTCTGCATCCTTATTGAAGTATTTTTCCAGCTTTGAAAGTTTTGTTTCTACTGAGCCTCTTAATGCATCTGTAATTTCGACATTTTTACCATTAACTATTACTCTCATATGTCCAGCTCCCTTCACTTCTATAAATTTTAAGCTGATATCTCAGCTTAAAGAGCTAACTCATTATTCTTAGGACAACCTTAGATAGTGGTTATAGCAATATTTACCCAATAGATATAAGGTCAAACAAGGTTGTACATTTTTTTTTATATTACAGGGAATGACGATTTCATTTCTTTGTTGAATTACACAAGCTCCATAAATATTATTTCTCAGGTTGGTTTTTTTAACCTAAATAAAAAATAGAATTAAATAGTTATTGCCGACAGCGCCTAAGTTAACTGGTTACAAAATTATATTCTTAAATACGATGTTTAATGATTACATTAAATTTGTCCTATTGACAAAAGGCGATTTTGCCTAACTAATTGCAGTTTCTTGGTCTTATGTCTGTGGATATCTTTTGTGCAAAATGTGTATATGTCAATTATGCATCTGTGGATAATGTTTATAAGTCTGTTGATAACATAAATTTCAATGGGACGAGCTTGTGAATATTAATGTGTATAAAAAGTCTCTGATTTGCCTTTAAAATAATTTTTAATAGTCCTATTATGCTAAATAATAGTAATTTTTATAACATTAATTCCCACTAAAGTTTAATAAAAAAATACCCCTTGACATTGTCAAAGGGTTAATGCTGTCGAAAAATGTGAACATGAAGCTGACCTGGTTTTTTCCCCCACACTCGCCTGCTGGAGGGTTCGCTAGGGGTCGCCTTCACTACTACCTCTCTCGGTTTTTCCGGCAGGACTTACTTCTAAGCCGCACCATGATCAATAGCTCTATTTTTTACTATCTTACGTGGGTCCTTTTGCCTGCGACTGGCATGGACTTTCAACCACAGACCTTCATGTGTCTACATAATATTATACTCCATTTACCTCTTATTATCAATAAGAATAGATTGGCTTTGCTTATATTTGCTGTTACTGTAGCTACTGGTTGCCTTTCTCCCAACATTGATTACCTTAAGCTGGGCCTTAACCTTGTCTAGATTATCCCTAGCTTTTTGCGTATTGCTATCATCCAAGACCTTCATGTCAACCATAAGCTGGAGAAGCTGCTGTATCTCTAGCTTAAGCGCCCTAAGCCCTTTAACAGGCTCCTCAGTAATTGACTCAAGGCTATCCACCCCTAGGCTTTTTTTCAATGCCTCGTACTTAAATAAGAATTCAGCGTCTATAGCATCTATTTTGCCCATGACAGCTTGCTTGCTATCAATAAGTCTTTGCAATTCGCTGACATCCTCAGGGTCATCAAGCAGAAGCTGCTGCTGGGCTTCACTTAGCTCCTTCAGCCTTTGCAGCTTACTTCTTTTATCCCTTGCCATGTCAATTAATTCTGTAACAAGCTTTTCTAAAATCATAGCATCACCTATTTCCCTGTCTTAGCAATCTTCATGGCTTCCTTCCAGGTATCTCTGAGCTCAGTTACCATAGCTTGCGCCTCATCTAAGCAGGCAGTATCCTTTCTGAGATTAGCCTCCAGCAGCCTCTCATTAATATATAGATATAAAGGCCTTAGACTTTTTGATATATCGTAATTCATATCAAGGGTCATGTTAAGCTCTGATATAATATCCTGTGCCCTTTTTAAAGCATTGTTCTTACCTTCAATATCATTTTTTTCAATACTAATCCTACCCAAATTAATAAATTTAATGGCACCATTAAAAAGCATCAATGTTAGCTCCTGAGGACTCGCAGTTAGTACACTGTTTTCTTTATATTGATTATATGGATTGTTTAAGGCCATTTGATATCCTCCTATATATTATTAGCTGCCAAATCCTAATTGTTGCATTAACCATGAGCTTTGTTGATTCATCTTTGTCATAGCCTTTTCCATCTCTGTAAACTTAGCCCAGAAACGTTCTTCCTTTGATATCAAAAGCTTTTCTTCTCTAGCTATTAGACTATTCAAATCGGTCAAATTCTTACCAATTATACTTATAGAGCTATAGTTTTTAACGAAGTCCGTTAATATGTCTCCCCTGACATCTCTTAACAGGGTTGAATCCTGACCTGGTCCTGAGTTTTTTACGATATCCTTCATCCCATCCGTTAGACCGTCGTAGAGCCTTTGAATGATACCTGTTTCCTCGTATTTATTAGTGGAGCCGGAGTCCGGCACCTTGAAAAATACATTCATTACCTTTTCGGGATCCTCGCTTATGGCCTTTCTCAATTTTTCTTCATTGATAATCAGCTTACCTCTATCCTGATAGTTTCCTGTGGTTATGCCTAGATCTGTCAGATGTACATATTGGTCTTCTCCAATTTTTATCTTATCATAAAGACCTTCTCTAACGGTTTGCAAGGCCTTTGAAATGATTGAGTCATTTCTTAGAATACCGCTTTTAGCGGCCTCCTCCCATTTCTCAATCTCTTTGTCGCTCATCCCATCTTTTTCATCTTTTGTCAAGGGCTTATAGCTTCTATATACCTCTTGATTCAGCTGCTTGCTCATTTCATCAACAAAATTGTTGTATTGACCTACAAAGCCTACAATTTTTTCAAGTATACCATCAACATTAACATCAACATTTATAGTTATATTCGTTGTCGGACTGGCTTCCTTCAAATTGAAGGCCATGCCGAACAAGGTGAAATTATTGGTTTCCTTTTCAATATCCTCACCATTAAATGAAATTAAGGCATTGGTTCCGGGAGTTTTACCTTCAGTAAGCCCTAGCTTCTCCAGCAGCTTCTGACTAGGATGTTCCGGATCTGAAGAATCAGCAGCTATATCAATATAATTCGCCTCTCCTGAGTTCTTATTCGTTATCAAAAGCCTTTGGGAGGACTTATCATAGGAGGCAACTAGACCTAACTCCTTGCCCTTAGAATTAATCTGACTGACTATACTACTGATTGAAGCGCTTTCATCTACAATAATATCAATGGCGCTATTTGCCTTGTCACTAGTAGTTATTGTAAATTTTCCGGTTCCCTCAATCTCAATATTTTCGCTCTCCACCTTGCTTATCACATTAGCGTTAGACGCCAGTGCCTTAACAACAACAGTGTGGTTACCGTTGGGTGTACTGGCTCCGGCAGTAATTGACAGCAGGTTTTCATTGCTTGAGGTTGCCTTCTTAGTCCAAGTCAAGCTATCTACAGAGCTTTTATAGATTTCACCTGTATAGCTAATTTGATTTAGCCCGAAATCCTTTCTGGTATTAAGTATAAAGTTGGCAAATTTCTTGTTGACATCCTGGTATGCATCTTGCTTCCATTTTAGCTTTTGCTCCTGTTGGTAAAATCGATTTACCTTCATCTTTTCAACTGACATGAGATTTTTAATTATTGCTTCTGTATCCATGCCAGAGCTTAGACCACCAATACGCATAGCTATCCCTTCTTTCTAAATTATATCATATTTTTTTGTCGATTAGCACTCCAGCCACCTCCAGCATATTTGCCACCATATCCAGCAGCTTTTGCGGAGGTATTTCTCTTATAACCTGGTCGTTAGTGCTATCTATTACCTTGACCATGATGGTATTTAACCTATCATGCACAGAAACCTCGAAGCGTCTGTCAAAGGTTTGAAAGCTTTTGTTGGCTTTTTCAATTGCCTTATTCAGATAGTCCTCATTAACTGGCTTTTCTAAAGGTAGTGGTACAGCTTCTCTTTGTCCCGTAGCATTAGTCTTATCTTGGCTTCCTTGCCCGATCGATAAAGCGGGAGTATTTACTTGAGCTCCCATTTGAATACCATCAATTTTCATCTTTTTTGGCTCCTTCCAAAAATATTTCTACTATTAATATCGGTATAATAAATAAAAAGTTTAATCTTTGGAAAAAAATAGCCTAGGAAAGTTGGATTATAGCAAATATTAAAAATGAAAAGATTTAGTGTAGAAAAATTAACGCTAGAGTAGTATTATCATATTGGAGGTGTTAACAATTGAAAAGTGAAGCTCTAGAAAATTATTTAGCCTTATGGAATAATCAAAGCATAGATACCACAAGGCTGCCGCAAGAAGAAATGGCCCTTCAGCCATCTATTTATGAGGTTATACGAGTGACATCCGGCGTCCCCCTATTCTTAGAGGCGCATATAGAAAGGCTTAAGTCCTCTGTTGCCTTAATGGCATATCACCTTGATATCCCCTTTAACGTTCTTAAAGAGCAGGTGAATAAAATCATTTCAATGAATAAGGCGCCGGAGCTTAATCTGAAAATAATCGTAAACAAACTGGATACCGCCAATCCCAACATATTCATGTTTTTCATATCCAGTAAATATCCCACCTCTGAGGATTACCGCATCGGAGTGAAGGCCTGTACCTATAGGGCTGAAAGACATACCCCTAATGCTAAGGTGGTGGCTGCCTCCTTCAGAGAAAGCGTAAACAGCTATATAAAGCAAAAAGGTGTATATGAAGCCCTTTTGGTAAACACAAAGGATGAAATAACAGAAGGCAGTCGTTCTAACATATTTCTAGTAAAGGATGCTATGATATATACACCTCCAGCTAAGGATGTGCTGGTGGGTATAACCAGAAGCAGAATAATAGATATATGCGTGAATTTAAACATTACTGTATTTGAGGAGCCTATAGCTATAGCTCGGCTTGAAAAGGCTGATGGTCTTTTCATAACAGGAACCTCACCAAAGGTCCTGCCCATTGCGTCAGTGGATGACATAGCGCTTAAGTCTGCAGAAAATATTATCATTCAAAGAATACTGGAGGTCTACAATAGTATGATGTCCCTATATATTAATGCATACAAATAGAAGCTTTTTCTGTGAGAGCATTTATTGCTCTTCTTTTTTATTTATTCTGCTATTTATCGTTAGGTATATGTACACTCGCTCTATAAAATCTGAATATGTTATTTCCTTCTGATAGTAGATTTTATTGTATAGCAGATCCCGTTGGATTTGTTCTATTGTATCTATCCATTCAGCATGGGATAGCTCAAACATAATATTATAGGTTTCATATATTTTTTGAAGAGTCGTCTTTTTAAAGCTGTCATATTTTATCATAACGGCCTCCTACCTCTTTAGCATTTTATTATCATTATACGAAACTTTTAGTGTCTTTTCAAGCGGATTGACACTTTTCGTTTATTAAACCCGTAAATAATTCAAATTATGCTACTATTAAGACATTACAATAATTGAAACGGATGGATCTATATGAGCTTTGCTATCAGACTAAAGAAGCTAAGGGAAGAAAGAAATATCAGACAGGAGGATTTAGCCTCAATACTGAATATCAGCCGCCAGGCTGTCAGCAATTACGAGCAGGGGACGCGAATTCCAAAGGATGAAAAGCTCCTGATTATGCTGGCTGATTTTTTTGATGTTTCCATAGATTATCTTTTGGGAAGAGATTTACATAAATCAGATATTAACTATTTAAATGATAAGGGTGAAAAATATCGTCCTAGCAAAGAGGTTCTTCTAAAGATGCTATATAAGGAAGCAAAGGATCTGCCTGAGGAGCTTATTGAAAATTTAATTATTTTGATTGAAACCATAAAAAGAAGCCGATAATTATCGACTTCTTTTCTATATGGCAACTTTTCTATTTGTGCCCCCCTAAACATTCCCTCCATGTCATGTTGCACATAGCGATGGATCGCAAACCCAGTTGATACATGCCCTCAGCTTAACAGTAATGATTTTTTTAACTACTCACTACTCACCATTCATTATCCACTATCCACTATTCACTAATGGCTTTTACGCATGTGTACTTTCACCTAGATATGCCTTCTTAACCTCTTCATTGGTTAGAAGCTCCTGCCCTGTTCCCTTTAGGGTGATATTCCCCGTTTCTAGCACATAGGCAATGTCTGCTATCTTCAAGGCAGCAAAGGCATTTTGCTCTATCAACAGAATTGTCATGCCCTGCTTGTGGATTTCCTTAATAATATTAAACAGCTCCTTAACGATCAAGGGAGCAAGCCCTAAAGAAGGCTCATCCATCATTAAAAGCTTTGGTCTGGACATCAGCGCCCTTCCTACTGCCAGCATCTGCTGTTCTCCACCGGACAGAGTCCCCGCCTGCTGCCAGCTTCTGTCCTTCAGCTTTGGAAATAGGCTGTATACCCATTCCAAATCATCCTTGATAGCCTTTGCATCCTTTCTGCAATAGGCACCAATCTTTAAATTTTCCAGTACTGTAAGATTCGGAAATACTCTACGTCCCTCAGGCACTAGAGTAATACCACTTCTTACCATGTTTTTAGTATCCTCCAGCAGCAGGTTTTTACCATTATAGGTAATAGTCCCACTTTGTGGCTTCGCGAGGCCCACAATTGATTTCAGCGTCGTACTTTTTCCGGCACCATTGGCCCCTATTAAGGTTACTATCTTCCCCTCTTCAACCTCAAGACTAATACCCTTAAGGGCTTCAACCTTACCGTAAGAAACCACCAAATCATTAATCTTCAGCATCTTCACTCACCCCCAAATATGCTTCAATTACCCGTGGATCATTTTGAATCTCATAGGGGTTACCTTCTGCAATAGTCACACCATGGTCCAGTACGTATATTCTGTCGGAAATTCCCATAACTAAATGCATATGATGCTCAATCATAAATATCGTCAGGTCAAATTCGTCCCTTATTTCCTTTATAAATGCTGTTAAATCGTCGGTTTCCTTTGGATTCATTCCAGCAGCAGGTTCGTCCAGTAGAAGTATCTTGGGGTCGGTAGCCAGAGCTCTGGCTATTTCCAGCCTCCGCTGCAGACCATAGGGGAGGCTGCTGGACTTTTCATTCATAAATTCCTTCAGACCCAGCTTTTCAATTAAAAATTCAGATCGCTGCAGCTTTTCCCTTTTTTCCCTACGATATCTTGGCAATCTAAATGTCGCCTCGAATATATTTGAATTTAGATGGAGATGGTTTGCTATAAACACATTATCTAAAACACTAAGCTCCTTAAAGAGCCTGATATTCTGAAAGGTTCTGGCCAACCCAAGCCTTGTTATGGCATCGGGCTTTAAGCCGGCTATTCTTTGACCATTGTATATAATGCTTCCGGTGGTAGGCCTGTAGACTCCGGTAATCATGTTGAAGGCTGTCGTCTTACCGGCACCATTTGGTCCTATCAAGGCTACTATCTCATTTTGATTTAATTCTAAATTAAAGTCCTTAACCGCCGTTAGGCCCCCAAATTTCATAGTAATATTTTCAGTTTTCAACACGCTCATTATTGTCCCAACCTCCTTTTTATAAGAGGTCTACGCTGAAGCAGGCCGATCACCTTATCCCAGCTAAACTCATTTGTGCCCATTAATCCATTTCTGAAGAATAGTACAACCACCATTAGCAATGCAGAAAACACAACCATTCTAAGGCCTGATATACCTGGTATAACTACAAAGCCTAAGTTAATGGATTGATCCAGGAATCTAAGCAGCTCTCCTGCAGAAGAGATGATAAATGCAGCTATAACGGTACCTGTAATACTTCCCATCCCTCCCAATACTATAATCAGTAGTATGTTGAAGGTAAAGGCAAACTTAAACATCTGGGGGTCTATGGTTCCCATTAAGCTACCTAATAAACCACCACCCACACCTGCAAAAAAAGCACCTATGACAAAGGAAAGCACCTTATGCTTAAAAAGGTTGATTCCCATACTCTCAGCAGCAATTTCATCCTCACGAATGGCCTTAAATGCCTTGCCATAGCTGCTGCTGATTAATAATGCCATTATTACTACAGTAAAGGCAGCTGCCCCATAGCTCCACCATAGATTAGTTGTACTTGGAATAGCCTTTAAGCCAAGAGCCCCATTTGTAATCCTTTGCGTATTGGTAAATACGATACGAATGATTTCTGAAAAGCCAAGGGTTGCAATGGCCAGGTAATCCCCCTTCAGCCTTAGTACCGGTGCGCCTATCAGCAGTGCAACAAAGGCCGATAAAAGTCCCCCCACCAAAAGCGCAACCAAAAATGGTGCATTTAGCCTGTCCAGAGGGGGAAGAATTGGTGCTAAAAAGAAGTTCTGCTGTTTAGTGGCTGCTGACATTGTTAGCAGCGCAGTCGTATAGGCCCCTACAGCCATGAAGCCTGCATGTCCCAATGAAAATAGACCTGTAAAGCCATTGATCAGATTCATACTCAGACCCAGCACAGTATAAATCGCACATAGATTTAAAATTCTTACTTTATAAGCATCAAAGCTACTGTCTGCAACAAAAATAAAAACTAGCAGTAAAAGTATAGATATTGATGTTAAAATTATATTTCTTCTTTTCATAGTCTACACCTTCTCCGATATTTTTTCACCCATGATGCCTGTAGGCTTAAATAATAGAATTACTATTAGCAGGATGAATGCAAAGGCATCTCTGTAGCCGGTTAGTGACGGCAGCATAGCCACCAGCATTATTTCTCCAACCCCCAGAATGAAGCCACCTATAACAGCACCGGTAATATTTCCTATGCCTCCGATAACAGCAGCTATAAAGCACTTTAATCCCGGTATTACCCCCATTGTTGGGTTGATTTGAGGAAATTTCATTCCCCACATAATAGCCCCTACAGCTGCAAGGGCAGAGCCTATGCCGAAGGTTAAGGTAATTGTTCTGTTAACATCCACGCCCATTAAGCCAGCAGTTTCATGGTCCTTAGAAACCGCCCTCATGGCCATACCGCTCTTGGTATTATTGATTAAAAATAATAATCCAGCCAATAAAGTGAGGGTTACCACAGGAATTACCAGAGTTAATCTTTGCAGGGTTACAGAACCAATGGTCATAACCTCTTGTAATAGCTTGACTGTTGGGAAAGCTTTAGGCCTTCCGCCAAATATTACTACCGCCAGATTTTGCAGTAAAAAAGAGGCTCCGATTGCGGAAACTAAGATATTGACCTTCGGTGATTCCCTCAAGGGCTTGTAGGCTGCCCTTTCCACCACCATGCCTAAAAGAGCGGTTAGAATAATTGCAACGATAAATGCAGCATACCATGGCATCCCAAAGGTAGCCACGCCAAAAAAAGAAAAATAAACCGCCATCATAAATATATCGCCATGGGCAAAGTTGATTAAACGTAAAATACCGTATACCATTGTATATCCGATAGCTATTAAAGCATATAAACTGCCTAATGAAATGCCATTAGTAAGGTGCTGTAAAAACAAATCCAATGTCATGTGTCCCATGTGTCCACCACCTAATCTTCATAGTTTTATACGCTTCCTGCCTTGCAACAGGAAGCGTATATAATGTGTTAGAAATTACTTAGTTGGTTCAATAGTATCTTGATACTTAAACTCTCCATCCTTAACTACCTTGATAACGGCACTCTTAATAGCATCGCCATTGGCATCAAGGGTAATCATACCAGCTGCTCCAACAAAATCAGTCGTCTTAGCTATTTCATCTCTGATTTTAACAGGGTCTGCTGATCCTGCTTTTTCAATAGCAGCTAAGATGACAAGATAAGCATCATATCCAAGCGCTGTAACAGCTGCAGGCTCCTTGCCGTATTTAGCTCTGTACTCTCTTAAGAATACTTCAGATTCAGATGTTATAGGCGTTTCAGAAGTAAAGAAGGTAGAGAATACCGCGCCTTCAACCTCCTCACCACCGATATCTATAAACTCAGGTGTTTCCCAAGTGTCACCACCGATGAAAGGAATCTGAATACCTTGCTGTCTAGCTTGCTTAATGATCAGAGCAGACTCAGTAAAGTTACCTGGTGCAAATATGACATCAGGGTTTTTAGCTGCTATGTTTTGTAATTGAGCTGAAAAATCATTATCTCTTGTATTATAGTTTGATACTGCTACGATGGCTTCCTTATCGCCTGTTAGCTCAACAAAGGCATCTGTAAAAAACTTTGCTAATCCTACTGCATAGTCATTAGAAACCTCTTGAATTATAGCAACCTTCTTGGCGCCTAGCTTGTTATAAGCATAGTTTGCCATTACTGTTCCCTGGAAGGGATCAAGGAAGCATACCCTGAAATAATAGTCGTTGCCTAATGTTACTAACGGATTAGTAGCTGATGCCGCTACTGCAGGAATCTGTGCATTCTTAACGATATCACCGGCTGCCATAGATAGTGAGCTTCCCCAGCTACCAATAATAGCAACTACCTTCTCCTTCTCAACAAGTAATGAAGCAGCATTAGCAGCCTCTACCTTATCAGACTTATTGTCAACTACCACCAATTCAACCTTTTTTCCTAAAACTGTAGGATATAATTGGTTAGCCAGTTTAGCACCTTCAACCTCCAGCTCACCTCCGGCTGCATTATCTCCGGTAATAGGCTCAAACACGCCTATTCTAATAACGTCATCAGCAGGTGCTGGTCCAGCGGTCTCCTTTGGCCCACAGCCTACTAAAATTAAAGAAATCGTAAGCACAAATACTAAAAAAATCGCTACCTTCTTTTTCATCATATTTCCTCCCTTTTTCTTCTTAGATGATAAATCATCTTCTATAAAAATTCTCCGCAGAGAATTATAGATGTAATTTCCTCTCTCAAATACCAACTGTATCGATCATTATAGTTTTTTAGTAATTATTTAAATTTTTTAACAATTCATTCAATTGTGAAATTTATTGGCTTTATTTCAATAAGGCAATCGTTTTTTGTCCTATTGCTTCATGTGCCAGATTGCAGCCGGATTTATTTTATTACGAATAATCTGCCGTCTATATTAAATTTTTTATCTGTATGACCGCTAGATTTTTGCTCTACTTCTGTGAGGTAGTAAAAATGAATATTTATAATTTAAAACTTATAAATATTCAGAATATTATTCATATTTAACCAATTATATTACGATATGTTCATACTTTTGTGTACAAATGATAAAAATGTTTTTCCACCAATTACATATGTTCTTATTTTTAGAATAATAATCTTATTATAATATAGAATCATAATTTTGACAAAGTATTTTTATACATTTTCTTAAATCTTTTCTTCTTAATTTTCGGCAAAAAAAATAGGATATTTTCATATCCTATCTTCTCCTTGATCTATTTCCAAAGCTCTTATTTGTCTTTTCCGCTGACTTAATGGTGTTATTAGGCGCTCTTCCATTTTCTCTGTCCTTACAGCCTGAACAAAAACCACTATGGCTTATGTATTCCCCACAGGAAGGGCATCTATGCTGGCTGGTTCTTTCCCCCACCAGCGCAATCCTATTATCATTTATTAATTTGAGTATATTGGAAACTGAAACCCCGGTAGCCTCCGACACCTCAACAGCACTAGCCCCTCTATTCTGGTAGAGGTACTCTCTTACCTTTATATAAGGGCTTTCCTCATCATCTGTACATTTATCACATATGTTTTGATTCGTACTCTTAAAAAGTCTTCCGCAAACTATGCAATTTCTCAGCATATGACCACGCCCTTCATCCCTGCTGCCTACAGGTAAATATTACTATTAATTATAGCATATACCTCCTATTTTTTCATCTGCAACTATGGTCATAAATTTCTGAAAATTCTACTGTCCGTCGATTAAATATTGACCTTCCTACTGCTTATTCATTCAGCCAATTCTCCAGCTTCTCCATTACCAGCTTGTAGGTTTTCTGTGAAACCTCCGGCAGCGTTCCCCCTAGGGCCTCCTCTGCTTGTCTGAAGCCTTCTTCAATTGCAGCCTTTATTTCATTAAACTTCTCTTTATCTCCACCTGATATGGCCTTTGCAAACGCCACTATTCTGTCACTGACATTTTCAGCACTTAAAGCGCCCCCCTCAGAAATCAGAGCCTGGGCCTCCAGACGAGCTGTCTCATCCACTTCAATCGTCTGATCTAAGCGTTTTAAATCCTCTGGCTTTAAGCCCTGTCTTAACAGAAGCTGTCTCACCAATTCTCTCAAGCTGTTATAGGTAGCCTCGCTTTCTTCCTTTAATTTAAGTATTGTGGTCTCATCTACCTTTGTAGTTGGTTTTTTATAGGTGGTGGGTGGTGCTTCCTCAGTTGATTTTACATATTCATCCTGTGCTACATACGCCTTGTCCTCACCCTTAGCCTGTTTTTCTTTCTTGTTTATTGCATGATTAGGTAGATTATTTATGCTAGGGGTATTATTTACCTTCATAAGAAAACCTCCTTGTCCTTAGTTTTTATTCGCCATCTGAAAGCTACTTCAATTGCGTCTATTAAAGTACGCTCATATGCATCAGTCGCACCATTAATATGCTCCTGCTTTGGGGGAGCCTCCCTGTAGCTTCCTTAAACAGTCTTTTATCTGCTTCACTTTAGCTTAGTTATATGTATTATCGACATTTTTCTAAAAACATTTATAACATATTGCCATATTTTTTAACCATAAGCAAAAGTCCCATCATGACCTTTAGCTCATAGATGGGACCCGCTACTTAAACAATATGAAGTTAACGGAAAAGTCCTATTCAGGGGGAAATTCTGTCGAATTACAAAATAAAGACTTTCCGCGGTGTTGAATCCTTTGCTTGTCATACGCAAGAAGCGTATTAAAGGTCGCTAGCTGAGTTGTCAGCTAGAACCGTCCCGTTTGACAACGTTAAAGGTCGCTAGCTGAGTTGTCATCTGGAACCGTCCCGTTTGACAAGTTGTCATCTGGAACCGTCCCGCTTGGCAATTACTTTCCGCTTGCTGCTTTTAATCCTGCAATACGTCCGAAAACAAATATATCTGTAATGGCATTTCCACCAAGTCTGTTACCAGCATGAATGCCACCTGTAACTTCTCCTGCAGCCCATAAGCCAGGAATAATATTGCCATCTTTATTTAAAACATGACATTCTTCATCAATAACAACCCCACCCATTGTATGGTGTAGTGATGCTTTTCTTGGGCTTATTACAATTCCAACATCGTCATGAGATTCTATATACTCTAAATCAATAGCTCCTGCAATAACTTCCTTATCGAAGTCAAGATCCTTTTGATTTGCTACATAGCTGTTATATTTTTCTAATGTACTACGTAATTGCTCTTCAGTAAATCCAGGTGCAACCCCTGCTGCAGACTTTTTAGAAGCTTCTGCTAATTCTGCAAGAGTACTACCGTACCATACATGGCCACCTTCAACCATAGCAGCAATACGCTCATCATATTTAGTTCCTTTGATTTTCTGATCAGGATTTCCAATATCTCCTCTACCTGCATAGACAATATAGAAAATACCATTATCAAGCTTTAGAGAAGCTTTAGCAAGAACGTCACGTTCAGCATATTCATTTACAAAACGATTTCCAGAGCCATCAATCCAAATCTGCTCTGCTGCGTCAGCCCAAATACCATCTGTCATTGTACCTTTAACAGGTGAAGAAGAAGGCATCATTTGTGCAACTTCCATACCTTTTACATCAGCGCCGATTGCTTGTGACATTACAATACCATCGCCCTTGTTTGTACCCATATTAGTGGATAATGTTCTATCGGTCAGATCATCGCCCCAATAGCTATCATAGCTCTTAACCATCGCTGGGTTTGCACTATATCCACCTGTTGCAATAACAACACCCTTAGTTGTGTTAATTGTGATTTGTGTGCCATCTATCTGTACAGCCTTTGCACCAACTACCTTACCTGTGGCATCTACTATAAGCTCAGTACCCTCTGTTTCTGTATATATGACTACACCTTTTTCCAGTGCAACCTTTTCTAACTGAGGAATACGTTGTGCACCTGCCATGAAGCTATGGGTTCTAGGCCACATAGCACCAAGAACAGTTCCCAGTCCTGGAGCACTACCATATTGAGCGTCTTTACCGTAAGACGCTTCAAGACCATTTTCTCCCATCCAAGCAAAAGCCTCTAGAGATTGAGTTGCTAACTGTCTAGCCAGATGAACCTCTGGTGCAATCCAGCTACCATTCTGCAGCTCACGAAGTCCTCCAGTATACATATGCCACATGTGTAATGCACTAGAGTCAAAACCAGGCATGTCTGCTCCTGCCTTTTTTCCTGAATTAGCTGAATAGAAATTATTGATGTCTGACTTAAGCTCCTTCAATACCTCAGCCCATTCTGGGAAAGTGTCAAGCTTAAGCTTTGGATCAGCTGGATCAAGAGCTATATAGCTATCTAATGTGTCCTTTTGCGCTCTAGATAATATCATATTACTTTGAGCATCGACATCAACCGCATTGTATGCTGCACCTGCCAATAAAGTGTTACCGCCTAATACAGAGCCTTTTTCAATTAAGGTAACCTTAACACCTTGTTCAACAGCACTAATTGCTGCAGCAAGACCAGCGCCTCCGCCACCCATTACAAGAACATCTGTATCCCATGTTTGAGGATCCTTAGGTGTAACAGCGATCTTATTATTCTTTAGTGCACTAACATCTAAACCAGCTTCTTTGGCTGCATTAGCAACAGCATTAATAATAGCGAAGCTAGTTAAAGTTGCGCCTGTTACAGTTTCTATAGCTAAGCTTTGGTTTTCGATTATTTGAGCCGGTATGCGTTCAACCGCCACTTTTACAACATGTGGTGTCTCAGAGTTTTGTAAGAACTCGATATCTGTGATTTTACTGTCTTCAACAGTGATATTTACAGTCACTGGCCCTTGCATACCAGCTGCAGTACCTTCAAAGCTACCGTTAATAAGTGCTGCCACGGGTTGCTCCTTGGTACAACCAACAAATAACAAAGTAATCATGCTAATACAAATTAGTAATGAAATCAGCTTCTTCATTTTTTCTCCTCCGGTCTTTAATTAGTAATAAACATACAAATTTTAAAGTATTTCTTGTTATAAATAATTGTTCCGGTTATAGCTTTTTCAAGACCACCTCCCTAAAAAGTTATTCCCTACAATGCGACTTTGCTTCTTTGTCCGCAAAATTGCATGTCAATTGTCATTAATCTCAGGGATAACCCGGACTAACTGTTTTCTCCTTATGTTGATATATTAATATTTTAATAACATATCAAATAACCAAAATATAGCCCCCATGCCACATTCAAGGTTATATGGCGAAGTAAATGCCATTAATACAGAGAAACATAGTACTCTTTATCCTAGAGTTAATGCTTGTACGTTAAATCGATGTTAAATTATAGGGTAGTTTCTTTACATTTTCTTTAAGTTTGATTTAATTTTAACATATGTGAAATCGTTTTAGGGTTAATTAGTAATTAAGATTTTATAGCGTTTTTTGTTTGTTTTTAGAAAATAATGCCATTTATAAATGCTATATCCTCCCAGTCATTAAAAAAATCCCTTAAAATGCGGTATAAGCATTTTAAGGGATTAAGAAATCTTAATTTCTCCTTCGATGGAATTAATATATTCTTAATTTCTTTTTTTTCCTGTAATAGGGTCTTAAATAACTTATGATGATCAGTGAGATTAGCTATTAAATTAGTTAGCTTTTCCCTTAGGGTCAAAATAGTAGCCTTGGCCCCACTCCATCCTTAAAAACATCGGATTATTCACGTCTTCCTCAATTTTATTTCTAATATTGTGTATGTGAACAATTACAGTCCGTGCATCTCCATAGCTTTTTGCTCCCCATATTTGATAATACAGTTCTTTAGGCGTATAGTATTTTCCAGGATTTTGCATTAAAAATGCCAATATCTTAAATTCAGTGGAAGATAATTTGAATTCACCTTCCTTCTTAATAACAACATGACGATTTGCATCTAATTTAAACCCAGTGCATTCTAAAATATTCTTCGTCTGATCAACTGTTTTATTGGCCCTTCGCAAATTTGCTTTTATTCTTGCCTCTAGAATTTTATTATCAAAAGGCTTTACGATAAAATCGTCTCCTCCATTCTCCAATGCTTTAACAATTGTATCGCTGCAGTCAAGACATGAAATAAATATAATGGGACAATCATGCCATTCTGTCAATCTGGCACAAAGGTCAATACCATTAACATCAGGAAGCAAAATGTCAAGGAGTATAATATCAAATTTATCTCTTGCATTTGCATAGGCATCGCTACCTGTTTTAGCCCAAACAACTTCATATGACTGAGCTTGTTCAAGGTAGTAGAGGATTATTTTCGCTACTAATGGATCGTCTTCAACTAAAAGAACTCTTATCATATCACTTCACCCCTAAACTAATATTACCTTAATTGTTACTATTTCGACAAGAGTCTTCTGGTCCCTTTATATAAATGTATATCGTATTTGCCATATAAGACTGTATTTGGTGGCTATCTGGCTGTGCATAAGCTTTTCTTCTATGAATGTCCATGCTTCCGCTCCCCTCAAATATTCTTAAATCTTTAAGTCCTGTTAAATATTTGATATACTTTTGTTGTGGCTTGTTCAACATTTTTTATTCAGACAATCTTAACAGATGTAGTAGCAATCCACTATGCTTAGGGAAAAAGAGGGGAACTTAGATGAAAAAAGATTATCTTAAAGCAATACTCGTATTTCTACTAATATCTAGTCTAGCATTTTTTATAGGCCTAAAAGTAAATAATAGCTTTGGTATTTTGAAAAATGGTGACACCTTTTCTGATAATGAAAAAAGCACCATATATTCCCTTACAAATTATCAATGGGATTCAAAAACTGATACCTATTACTTTGACCTAGTCAGAAAAAATGAAAATCAGCAATTGGAGCTTATCTATGGAAAATTGCCATCAGACGTTTTAATTGATGGTACTGTTTTAACAGAATCTGCATTCTTTTCAAGGCAATTTCTCAACTCTGAATGGTTTTCAAACAACAAAATCAGAATCACATTTAACACAGGTACAGATCCCTATAATACCCCTATGTACGTCACCACTACATCTATTGCCGAAACCGCACACTCCAGCTTTTATATGGCATATGCCTTCAGCCTTGGAATAACATTTTTAATGTCTGTATATGGCCTCTCCCTTTATCGACGTAAGCAAACAGAAAAATATCTATTATGGTTTGCCATATATACCGGTGCATTAACCTTATGGAGTGTCCTTCCACTATTTGTTGGTACAGGTAACTATTCCTTAAGATACTACGCTTTTGCCTGGTGTATAATATTGGATATTGTGATATGCTTTAAAATGTTTGATATAAAGCTTCCTGGACGCTTTGACATACTGCTGAGTAAAAGGGGGGTTATTTCTATTCTGTTGTTATGGTCGATCTTAGAGACTATTTTCCCTGAATTGCATAATGAAATTTATGTTTATAGCTTGTTCATATTCTCTATTGGGGTTCTTATATATGCCTGCGTCAACAGACGAAAAGGAGCATGGTTATTAATTTCTGGCCATGCCTTGAGCTTAGGATTGCGTTTAGTGATTCCTTTGTCTTCTTTTTCATCGTCAAGTGTAAGCTATCCTTTGCGGGCTTTGCAATTTTCAAAGCTCTTTAACATACCCTTTGCCTTTTGCTGTATGCTATTAATCAATCATATTTTCGCCGAGAAATTTGTTGAAGCTGAAGTTCTTGCCAAAGAATTAGAGCACATCAACCACAATCTGGACAAAAAAGTTTTGGCAGGTAAACAGGCTTTGCAGGAACAGATGATGCGACGCCATAGTCTGATGATGAATATCTTTCATGATTTACGTACACCATTATTTGTTATGCAGGGCTGCACGCAAAAAATCGCCAAACAGCCTGAACTGCTGGATACTGAATTGCCAATAATAAGGGAAAGATTAGACTTTACAAAGCGTCTGGTTGAAGATTTATTCCTCATGGCCAAGCTTGAGGATAAGCAAGTCATCTTAGAGCCAGATCGTGTTCCTATCACAGAACTAATCAATAATGTTATTAGTGCGTGTCGTATAGAGGGAGAAAATAAAAACATATATATAGAAACGGAGCTGCTATGTGATTGTATTACATGGGGAGATGAGTATCGCCTTAAACAGGCATTTCAAAATATTCTCCTAAACGCAATTTACTATACAAAACCAAATGGCAAGGTATTTGTATCTTTAAAAAGGGAAATCAATACAGCCATTATATCCTTTACAGATACAGGCATTGGCATATCGCCACAGGATATAGAGAAAATTTTCGACAGATATTATCGTATCAGCAATAAAGAAAAGCACCAATCAACTGGCTTAGGACTTTCCATTGCACATGAAATTATCCAACAGCATTTAGGAACAATTAGCGTTGATAGTCGCTTAGGATCCGGTACAACCTTTACAGTTCGTATACCTATAATCGCTTAATTGAATAAGAGAGAACTGCGTTCCACTCCTCCAGCAAGGGTAAAATCGAAAGTTGTCAGCTGGAACCGTCCCACTTGGCAACTGAACTTGGCAACTGTAAAGAATAGCAAAAGTCCTATTTATGATTATCTCATAGCTAGGACTTAAATTATATATGGGCTTTATTTGACGCTTACGGTTCTAACAAGGATTCAAAACATATTCCGAAAATCTCGCTATATGTCTAATTTTCATAAATATATGTTATCTATCAACTTTATAGATTATAGCTGCATTCTTATAAGTATCTAATCTAGCAAAGGTAATAAAGGTAAAATCGCAAGTCCCTACTGGTGCTATTCTATCTGTAAACTAATTAGAAATACTTTTGCTATGTTTTGAATTGTCAGCTGGAACCGTCCCACTTGGCATGTGTTTCGAATTGTCAGCTGGAACCGTCCCACTTGGCATGAATTACTTCATAAATTCTGTCTACCCCTTCTCCGTCTAAAGCACTCTGCATGCTTAGGCTCATTTTCTCCCTAAGCTTATAATCCGCTATAAGCGCTTTTAATTGCTCCCTTAGTTTCTCTGACGTAAGGTTATAATGCCACCCAAGCGATTGAATATAATTCTGCTTTGCCATACACTCGACAATGTTTTTTTGATTGTCTGCTACTATGAATGCCATGCTGGGTGTTCCGCATGCACACAGCTCGTATAAGGTGCTTCCGCCAGCAGATATTGCAATGTCGGACTTTAACATAACCTCAGACATTTTTTTTATATCCTTATATAAGATAACATTTTGATTTATATTAGCAATGCCGCTTAACTTATCTACAGTTTTGAAACCGCTTCCTACTATAACATGCAGCTTAATTTCTTTAAAATATGCTGACTCTAGGAACGAACTCAGTATTTTATCTGTTATATGGTAGGGATCCGAGCCTCCAGTAGTAATCATTATATCTTTAACTTCCCTCTTTATAGTACGGTGAGGGATATTTTTATATTCGTCTCTGATTAGATTATATTTAAGTCCTAATAATAAGATTTCGTCTTTAGAGAACTTTTTATAATTTAAATCTTCAGCACAGATGTTACCATTAATGATAACATCAACAGGATAATCAAACTTATTTAAATCATCTATATAGCATATTTTATTTACCAGTGATTTTATTTTAATAAAGTATTCAAATGAAACATTATAGCTATCAATAAACAGCATTTGTATATTTAACTCTTTTAATATATCTCCTAACTCCTCTACTTCTGTAGATAAGGAGCTGGCATCTCCATAATTAAAGCCTATGCCTTCAATATTACTATCCTGCCCCCTAAGCATAACAACTTCAAAGCCTTCTGATTTGATTCGATTTGCCCCCTCTTGTTGTCTACATAAAAAGTAGACAATATATCCCTGACTGTGAAACTTTTTAGCCAGGGAGATCGACCTCATAATATGACCCATACCTATTGAAGGGCTACCATCAACTCTAAAGCCTATAGCACGCATTATCAATCAACCTTTCTTATTAATTCAAAGGCCTCCACAAAATTTTTCCCTACAACCGTACCCCACCTAGCTGCAATTATCTCTAATGCCTTTAAAGATCGAGGGTGAGGATATTCTCTTAATTCACTTTTATAGCAGGACATAGCTGCTAGTTTTTGTTGAATCGTATCTTCAATGTCGATAAAAACATTTGGTTTGAAATTTGTATCCTGATATTTAAAATTCCATTCTGTTGAGGAAGGTGTCTCAAAGCAATAAATTTCCTTTACGGAATATTCCCCAATTGGTCTGCAAGCAGTTATGACAGCATCAAAGGTTATCCTATGATCTATATTTAAATCGCCATAATGATGGGTATAGATAATTGTTGGTTTTATCTCCTGTACATATTTTTCAATAATCTTTATAATATCAATCAAATCTACTGAATCAAAGCGATTATCTGGTACTCTTGAAAAATATACATTTTGAAAACCAATTATATTTGCAGATACTAGAGTGTCTTTATATAGCTCTTCAAGTTTTTCTTTACTGGTGTTCTCTGGTTTGATTGTTCTTGAAGTCATTCCTTCCCCAAGAATAATACAATTTACAACATCGCCATTATCAGCATGCTTTCTGATGGTACCACCCAATCCCAAAATTTCATCATCTGGATGAGCTGCTATTACTAGAACATTATTCTTCATGATTACCTCCCTCATCAATGATCTCTACATCAGCTATTATCTTTCCATTTTTAAAACTAGCTCTTGAAAAAAGTATCTTATGCTGACCAAATTGAATAAAGGCTCTTGGATATCCTTCACAGTCAAGCATGCGAATATAATCATATATTTTATTAAGACTGAAATCCTGCCTTAACTCACTTTCTTGGGGACTCCTTCGTTTAAAAACTATTGGTTCACCGTCTTGCTTAATAGGGATGATATTTCCCTCTAATATCTTTGGAATCATTTTAGAGAAGATAATATTTGATGCTCTAATAAATATCTCCTCTGCTGTACCATTTAGATTTAAACTCTCCTTTAAGTATATATCACCAGTATCCATGCCTCCATCTACTCTAATTGCAGATATCATTGTGCTTTCTATATTTCTTGCAATAAGGTTTTGTAGTGGACTGCCACCTCTGCCAAATGGCAGATCCGTCATATGAAAAACTATACATGTATACTGTTCATATATTTCTTTGGGTATCTTCCACGACCAATGAGGAAATAAGATAAAATCAGGTTGGCATCTACTAATAAAATCCATCGAGAGCTCATTCTTATCTGTAATAAGATGAGTTTCATGGATATTAAGGTATAGTTCTTTAAAAGCTAATGAATTTTTTATATTCCATGACTTAGTAGTGGCTATAACTATATTCATCACTCCACCATCTTCCACTCTAACGGAGTGCCACGTTCAATTGACATTGTCGCCTTTCGGCCTAAAATATCATCAATGTATTTAGGGGCTATTCCATAAGCAGGCCTTATAATCCTAATATTTTCCTCAGAAAAAACTTCATTTTGCGCTATATCTTTGACGACAAAAATCGATCTTCTGAAAATTTTACTCTCCTGCTCTTTTTTTGATACTTCATAGTTCACTTGACCAATTGCCCTTTCAACGGAGCGTATATCTTCCACCATATTCTTAAACTCCTGCGGCTCCATAGAAAATGAAGCGTCTGGATTTTCAATCTCTCTGCTAATACAATAATGCTTTTCAATTACCTTCGCTCCCATGGCAACAGCAGCAACAGCAGCTAAAGAGCCCATAGAGTGGTCCGACAGCCCAGTAATGACATTAAAGGTATCGCTTAAATGCTTGATTATCTTTAAATTCATATCTTCTGGAATTGCGGGATATGCACTGGAGCACCGCAAAAGACAAAGCGCTTCATTCCCTGCGGATTTTATTGCAGCTACAGCCTCTTCTATTTCTTCTAATGTCGCCATACCAGTAGACATAACGATAGGTTTTTTCTTTTGAGCTATGTATTTTATTAATGGAATATCTGTTACTTCAAATGAAGCTATTTTATAAAATTTTACCCCCAGCTCTTCTAGAAAATCTACTGAGGATTTATCAAAAGGTGTTGACAAAAAGTCTAACCCAATTTTTTCTGCTTCTTCCTTCAATCGACCCTGCCATTCCCAAGGTGTATAAGCTTTTTGATATAATTTGTATAGATTTTCACCTGACCATGTACCTTTCTTAATCTGAAACCATCTTTTATCAGAATCAATTGTCATAGTGTCAGGTGTATAGGTTTGAATTTTAATACAATTAGCTCCTGATTCTTTTGCGGAATGTATTATATCTATTGCACGATTTATGTCTCCGGCATGATTGGCGGACATCTCTGCTATGATATAGGTTGGATATTCCTCTCCAATATAATTATTAGCTATCTTTATACGCCTTGTCATTTATCTCACCTCTTTAACTAATTAACTAATCTAATGTCTTAATATATGAAACGTAATCCTCACTTAAATATTCCCTATAGCCAGCCTTTTTAAAAGCTCTTCTTGATGGCTTATTTGTTGCTTTTACCTTGCCAACAAGCTGTGAGATATTTATCTTATCTATAAATATCTGTTCCTCCAATATTCTAATTAAATCTGTGCCATATCCCAAGCCACGATATTTTCTTGCAATACTATAATCTATTATTCCAGTACCCTCACAAATATCTATTCTAATCTGACCAATAGGAACAGCATCGTTGTAAAGAATGTAAATGAAAGTATTTTGAGAATTAAGCTTCTCATTAAACCATTTATTGTGTTCTTCATATTTTACTTTCGAAGAATTAAATGCATTAGATCTGACCTCATTGTCATTCACCCATTCAAATAGAAGGGCACAATCTTCACCACTTACAGGTTTTAGATATAATCCCATATACTGTCCCTACCTTTTTAACTAAGTATTACATACCTTTTTCTGCTCAACACCTTCGTTAATTTTAAATATTTCGGGATGGCTATCAAAGAGTTCTAAAATATCATTCATATAAAAATTGTTTGTTTCCTTATACAATTGCTTGTATATAAAGGCAATTAATTGAAAATCCTCATGCGTATCTAGTGTCCATCGATATTTTGAAAGGTCCACATTATTTTTATAATAGAAAACCCTTTCGCTTCTTTCATACAAATATGGTGTGACATGCTCCCTTTGATAAGGCTTAGCAGCGTTTAAATACGCTTCTTCCAACATATCAAAAGAAAAAACTTCTGTGTCTAAGCCTCTGGGATAGGTCCTATTAAATAGGTCCGCTCCTGCATTAGTGACTATGTCAAAATTATTATCTAGATAATAGCGTACTAGCTCATCTACTACTATAGGGTCAATCAACGGACAGTCTGATGTAATCCTGACTATCACATCGCTTCTATTCTCTTTTGCTGCTAAATAGTATCGGCTTAAAACATCATCTTCACTACCTCTGTATATCCTTACGCCACATTTAGTTGCTTCTTCAACTATAGGATTGTCATGATCCAGTAAGGTTGTTGCTATGATTATATCATTAACCATATCAGCCTGCTTAACTCTTTCTATAACATGCTGCAATACAGTTTTTCCCTCTAATTTCATCAGCACCTTGCCAGGTAATCTTGTAGAACCCATACGGGCCTGAATAATAGCAGTTACCTTCTTCATAGTTCCCACCCTTATAATTACTTTTTATAGTATTTAATTACTTTAACTACAGCATTTATAACGTCATTAGCATCAGTACTTGACATTTGAGGATACAAAGGCAATGTAATTATTCTTTCATATAATGCTTCTGCATTTGAACATAAACCTCTGGGGTATCCTAACTTTTGATAATATGGCAGATAGTATACAGGTATATAATGCACATTAACACCTATATTTTCTGCCCGCAAAGCATCAAATATTTCTCGTCTTCCTACCCTTAGTAAGTCTAAATTTAATTGCAAGACATATAAATGCCAGCTTGAAGCACAATCCCTATGCTGAAATGGGGTGATAAGCTCACCGCATCCTTCAAAAGCCTCATTATATTGTCTGGCTATTTCTTTGCGTTTTTCAACAAATGAGTCCAACCTCTTTAGCTGACTTATGCCAAGGGCTGCCTGAATATCAGTTAAACGATAATTATAGCCCAGCTCTAATTGCTCATAATACCACGGGCCTTCATTTGAAAGCATTTTATTGGTATCTCTGGTAATACCATGGCTTCTAAAGAGACTTAGCTTATCATATAGCTCCTTTGAATTTGTGGTTATTATACCGCCCTCTCCGGTGGTCACGTGCTTAACCGGATGGAGACTAAACTCCGTCATATCAGCTATGGAACCTATTTTTTGATTTTTATATGATGCTCCTAAGGCATGGGCAGCATCTTCAATTACTACCAGATTATGCTTTTTAGCAATAGCCATAATATCCTCTAACAATACAGGCTGTCCGGTAAAATCCACCGGAATAATCGCCTTAGTTTTGGATGTAATCTTTTTTTCTAAATCATTTATATCAATATTATAGGTTTTAGGGTCTATATCTGCAAACACAGGTGTTGCTTTTTGATATAATATACAGTTGGCTGAAGCAGCAAAGGTGAGTGGGGTAGTTATTACCTCATCCCCCTCTTTAATTCCTGCAGCATAGCAAGCCGCATGTAATGCAGCTGTTCCATTTGATACTGCTACGGCATACTTTGCATTTACTTTTCCTGCGAAATCTGCTTCAAATTCTGTTATTGTCGGCCCTGTGGTTAGAAAGTCGCCCTTTAAAGCCTTGACAACTGCATCAATATCCTCGTCATTTACCCACTGTCTGCCATAGGGTAATAATTTTTCTCTTACAGGTTTCCCACCCTCTATTGCCAAAATTTCCATGAAACACACTTCCTTTACAGGCGTTATTCTTCCAGCTTAAGATGCTTTATTCGCTGTTTTAGTTCTTCTATATCTAACCATTGACTGTTATTTCCGGAGTTGTATTCAAAGCCTTCTTCGATTAAAACCCCACCTTCTGTGAAATGGTTCTGATGCTTCCACCAATCGAAGCAGGGATAAATAATATAATGCTTCTCATATTCGTAGGTATTTCTAGAATCATCTCTGGTCACCATTACCTCATGAATCTTCTCACCCTCACGAATACCTACCTCTATTAAATCACAGGTTGGCAGCATAGCTTTGGCTAAATCTGTAATTTTGAATGAAGGGATTTTCGAGATATAGGTTTCCCCTCCCCTTGATTCTTGTAAAGCTTTAAACACCAAATCAACCCCTTCTTCCAGTGTGATCCAGAATCTGGTCATCCTTGAATCTGTAATAGGCAAGGTTGTTTCGCCTTTATCGATCAAGCTTTTAAAGAAGGGTATGACAGAACCTCTGCTGCCGGCAACATTGCCATACCTAACCACAGAAAATATAGTTCCCTTATCTCCTGAATAGGCATTGGCTGAAACAAAAAGCTTATCGGATACCAGCTTTGTTCCGCCATATAAATTGATTGGATTAACCGCCTTGTCGGTAGAAAGAGCCACAACCTTTTTTACTCCCCTGTCTAATGCTGCATCAATCACATTTTGAGCACCATGTATATTGGTTTTTATAGCCTCAAAGGGGTTATATTCGCATGCCGGCACCTGCTTCATAGCAGCAGCATGAATAACATAGTCTATATCCTTAAAGGCCCTATACAAACGGTCCTTGTCCCTTACATCCCCTATAAAAAACCTGAGCTTAGACATTTGCTCTTGGTTAAATTTTTGGGCTAACCTATTTTTTAAGATAAATTGCTTATATTCATCACGGGAATAGATTACTATTCTCTTAGGATTAAATTTCTCCAAAACCATTTCAACAAATTTCTTACCAAAGGAGCCTGTCCCTCCTGTGATTAATATAGAAGAATTATTTAACATCATATCACCCGTTCCTTCCGATAAAATAGGCTGTTATTAGACTAACTACTGCAATTAATTACTTTTTAGATTAGCTTGCCATTCTTGAATCAGAGGCATTGCTTCATATTCCAGTAAATCCGCTAGCAATCCATAGTCCTTATTTTCCATAGATGCTATCATATCCTTTATAAATTCAATATTATCTATCTTAATCGCATGCAGTCCAGAATTCATTGTTAATGTAATAGACTCTATTGACCAGTTTAGCCCCTCGACTATAAGCTCCAGATATCTGATGCCTTCTATCTCATTGTTTTCTCTCAATAATTCAATACATGTTCTAATACCCTTATCCAGCTTGGGCAAATATTCCTTTAATGATATAATAGTCTCATTTTCCAATAGCTTAGTATCCACTAACTACACCTCCTAAAAATTCACGCATTTTATTTAAATACTCTTCAAAGAGCTCATCCACCATGTCAATGCATCCTATAATTCCGTTGTATAGTAATGAATTGCCCTTAATGATCCTTAAGCCCATCTCCTGCTCTGTTTCATCGGGTCTTTCAGCACGAAATAAGGAAAAATCTGCCTCTACAATTTTTCTTTGTAATATTAATTCAATAAAGGAAGTGCTTTCCTCTTGCTTTTTGATGTACCGATCTAAAGTATTTAGCTTCGATAATAGCTGTTTGATTTTTTTTGAGTGCAATTTGTTGTCTTTATATATTTCTTCTAACTCACATAAATGCTTAACGGCCAGCTGTGCCTTTTTCTTAATATTTGCTAATTCCTCTCCCGCCGCTGTATGCTTTAACAATATACCTTCTAATTCTTCCTTTGAGAAGGGCAATTCCTTTTCCAATATTTCCTGTATCTTTTTCTCTATTGAATGCTCTGTAATGCAGTACTGATCCTTAACAGCTCCTAATGTCATTACCTCAGTGCCCTCAATATAAGCGCCGCCTTCTGTAGCATTTATAAAATGCCTCATGCCCATCTGTGTTTTAATAACATCCTGAAACCATATAAGGTAGCTTCTGTACACGGGGTCAGTTTTTACCTTCTCCTCATAATTACCCTTTACCATAACATATTGCTTTTGTGTCTTTCCTACTAATTTCTCATGGTGTCTTTGAAAGGTTTCTTCATCATACATGGTGCCGACAGCATGGGTTCTTTCCTCAGTAAAGGCCAAATCTTGCCCTATGAAAACAACCGGATCAGCACCTACATAGCAAGCCATCGAAAAGGCTGCTGTTGCAACAGAACCCCCTACAGGCATTATTGTATTCATATTTTTTTCTTCAAAAAGTTTTGTTAGCTCATCGCCCTTAGTAAAAAATATTTTTTTCCCCTGATGGCCCTTAATAATTTTTTCATTGGATAAGTTTTGAAAAACCATAGGTATGTCACTACATTCAATTCCACTGAATTTCTCATAGGTCAAAACTCCCCCATCGATAGTAAATACTAAATGAGGTTTGATATTATTTTTCAACAGCACCTTTAATGCAGAATCCGTTGATAATATTAACGCCTTATTCTTTAGTTCAGCCAATAGGTGAACATTTTTGTTTAGCGAGGGGCCTGCTGATACTATGATTGCAGGGATATTTTTAAACTCATCTAAAAAATATGTTAATGGTGTACTTTTGAATATATAAGGCATATTTTCAAAATAATTCACCTGCCAGTCATTACTGAAACGCACCTTAGTATTTTCATTGATATGATTAATTGATATTGTCTCTCTTAATGCCTGTATAGTATCCTCCAGCTCTGCTGGAAAAATATTTTTGTAATTTGATATATATAAAAATTCTATTGAATTCATTCTTTTCCAATCTAAATATGAATCTATAATTGATTTAGTGGTAGCCTTATCTTTAAAGGCATGTAGACAAACCCTTTTATCTGAAATAATCTCTGTATAATCCCATAAGCATATAAGCTCTTGAAATAATGAATAATCTGGCAACACCACCAGTATTTTTGCATCAGCAGAAACGGTATCAAGTATTTCCCTAATGTGATAACCCAAACCAATGCCAAATACTACTATATTTTTGGTTGCAGCCGTTATATCTTTTGTTAAACGCTTAGCCTCTTCCAAAGGCTTATATTTACTATGAATATAAAATTGTTGCCCTTCTCTTTCTAATAAGAGTGCAGGCACAGCTTCCTTTGATTCCGTCAACTTCACTTTAAAGTTAACATCTGCTAACTCCTTCATTTTTGTAATATCCCAACCCAAATCCCTCAGCATATCTAAGTTTTTATTCAAAATATGTTTATCCTCCAAGCGCCATCACACCTCTAACATATAATAATTGATGTAAATAAAGCTGACCAATTCGGTCAGCTTTATTTATCTTTGCTTTTGCTTAAGATATTATCTTAATAATTGAAGTACTCCTTGAGGAGCTTGATTAGCTTGAGCTAACATAGCTGTAGCTGCCTGTTGAAGGATATTAGTTCTTGTGAAGTTCATCATTTCCTTCGCCATATCTGTATCTCTGATACGAGATTCAGAAGCCTGCAGGTTTTCAGATGCTACATCAAGGTTTTTGATAGTATGCTCTAATCTGTTTTGAGTAGCTCCAAGCTTTGCTCTTTCAGCTGAAACAGCTTCCAATGCATTGTTTATAGTAGTTATTACTTCACTAATAGATGCACCTGTAGTAGCTGTTCTAACAATACTACCAACTTTAGCAGCATCTACGCTAAGAGTCGTAGCTGTCATGTCACCAATAGCAAATTCAATGCTTTGACCTTCATTTGCACCTACTTGAAGGTATACTTCAGATAAAGAGCCGTCTAGTAGAGTTTTCTTGTTAAACTCAGTTTTTTCTGTAATTGCAGTAATTTCCTCTGATAATTGATCTAACTCATCAGCAATTTTCGCTCTGTCATCTGCATCATAAGTATCGTTTGATGCCTGAACAGCAAGCTCTCTCATTCTTTGAAGCATAGCATGAGTTTCAGTTAATGCACCCTCAGCTGTTTGAATCATAGAAATACCATCTTGAGCATTTCTAGAAGCTTGGTTTAAGCCTCTGATTTGCCCTCTCATTTTTTCAGAGATAGCAAGACCTGCTGCATCATCAGCTGCTCTGTTGATTCTTAAACCAGAAGATAACTTCTCTACTGCCTTTGATTGGTCAGTACCTGTAAGCTTTAACGCTCTGTGGGAGTTGATTGAAAGCATGTTGTTATTAATTACCATGTTACTCATTATAAATTCCTCCTTGAATTTTATTTATTAAACCCTGACATCCATGTCTAGGCTTTAAACTATGCAAAAATTCTCTTTCATTGCCGGCTATAGAAAGGAGAATTTTCTACTTACACTATATATATCGGTTTTCAATCGTGTAACTTTATAGGGTATTTTAGTTTTTTTTGATTTTTTTTGTATTTCTTAGCTAATCTCTATTTTCTTTGAAGAAATCCTTTAAACCCTCTAGATTTTTTATCGGGGTACTGGCTGCCTTGTTTTCTAATAAAACCTCTGTATAAATTTCCTTACGAACAATTTCTATGGTTTTGGGAGCTGATATACCAATTTTTATCTTGCCCTCTTCTATGCCGAGAATCTTGATTTCTATATCCTTTCCCAGCATGATACTTTCATCTACTTTTCTGGTAAGCACCAGCATTGGCTATCCCTCCTATCCCACATTTTTCATTTCTTCTAATATTAGATGCTTAGTATGATATTCATTGCTGTCCAGCACCACTTGCTTACCCTGCATGCTTTTTATATTAATCACAATGGGTGCCAATAGGTTTGCTGTCATTTTACTAATATCCTCTGGTATGACGACTACTGAAAAGACAGCTACATCCTCCGGCTTTTCAATTACTAATTTATCCACAACAGTTTTATTTAGCTCAAAGCTGTAGTTTTTCTTGAACACAAAGGGGTCCAGGAGTACAAATGCCAGATCCTCTTTTTCTGCGGATTGCATCCAATAAAAGGGCACCTCTAATCCTTCACTTTTTATGATCACGAATTTTTTATAATCTTCAAAGCCCGGCAAACCATCATGAAACGTAATAGTTTCTTCATCTTTTATTTTTATCTCACCAAAATGACTTGTGTAAAGATCCATATCTCTTCCTCCCATTTTAGGTATATCAACAATTTATTCATAAAATCCTGTTCATCAATGTCAGCTAACATCTTATGTTTTTTTGAAATGCTATCCGCCCAAAACATTGATCCCCTTGCCTACATAGTCGATATTTATGTAGTTCTTCTGCTTAATATATATTGCCACATCGCCTCGTTGATAATGTATTCTTGGTTTAGAATTATGTACACTGACATCAACTAAACCCGTTTGAAGGCTGCTCTTAACCTCGCCCTGTATAACGGTTATTTCGGGTCGGCTCTTGGGTACCACACCAACATTAAACCGTTGCTCTGAGAAGGTTCGGCTTTTCCGCTTTGCTATACGTGCGATGGCTGATCCCTTATGCTGTATCGCCGCCATTTCCCTTCCTTCATCTGCTATTCTGGCAATAGCCCTTAGAGCTGCCTGCTTGCCCTTCATGGCATATTTTTGTGAAAGCTCCATACTGCTTTTAAGACCAGCCTCCGAAAAACATCGTCGCTGGTCTATATAAAGTATAGCGTCTTCACTTTGCAAATGCAAAACAGGCTCCGTTGTTCTCAGCCTCATGGGCCACTGATTCTGACTCATGTCATAGCGGCCCTGAGTTGTGTTTATTCCTATTTGTGCACTTTGTGTTGTAATTCTTAAATCCATAGAATCACCACCTGAGTTATTAGTGAATAGTGTATAGTTAATAGTTAATAGTTTAAAACCAAGAACCTAATGGCTCTTATGAAAAATTTTTTCACTATTCACTATTCGTTATTCACTATTAATTGTCTCTAATTCTATCTCAAGAAATCAAGCAATGTCGGCTGAATTATCCTAGCGCCTACAGACAGCGAGGCATTGTATACATTTTCCTCATTCATCAGCTGCATGATTGTCTCTGCCATATCGGCATCCTCCAGCTGAGTCCTTAGCTTTGAATAATTAATCTTATCGTCAGCAATTCTTTCCTGCACCAATTCCATTCGATTTATTTTTGCGCCGATTTCAGATCTGGCTGTAAGATTGATATTTAAATACGTGTCTATATCAGCTAATGAGCCCGACAGATTCTCATACTCGGCATTATTCAATTGCGTCATGATATCATTAATCATGCCCACTATTCCTGCGGCAGCACCTGCAGCTACAGGGCCTGGGGTGTTATCAAACACCGAAAAACCCAGACAGTTGATACTAATAGTTTCATTTACTCCCACCTGAAAATGGATGATATCCGCAGAAGACAGCCCTACATTATATTCATACTCTGTTCCATTATGGGTGAATAAAGGCATATCGGTCTTTTTGCCGGAAAATATGTATTTACCTGAATATGTTGAATTTCCTAAGCTTACGATTTGCTCCTTAAGCTCCGCTACTTCATTTTTCATTTTAAGCTCATCTTCATCAGTCAATACGCCATTGGCAGCCTGCCCAACCAGCTCCCTTAAACGCTGCAGGGCATCGCCAACGCTTTTTACTGCCAGCTCCGTTGTTTCTAAAAAGGATATGGCATCATCAATATTTTTTTTATATTGATCCAGCTCGCTGAGGTCAGCTTTTATTTTCATTGTTCTGGAAACAGCGATGGGGTCATCTGATGCAACCTGAAATTTTTTCCCTGAAGCCATCTGCATTTGTCTTTTGTCCAAGCGAAGCATATTGGCATTTAAGTTTTGCATCATTTTAGATATCATCATATTGTTGGTAATTCTCATTTTATAACCTCCTTCTGTCATGAAGCGCTATGTACAGCACTTCATGCGCAGCTTCTTAAAACCATGTTCATGAAGACGCTATGGCTTCAGCACAACTAAGAACTTAATTATTCATTATTAATTACAAATTATTAATTGCCTTCCCTTACCTTCCAACAATGCCAACCTTATGAATAATGGTATCCAGCATCTCATCCATCGTAGTCACCATCCTGGCAGCAGCATTATAGGCGTGCTGAAAACGGACCATATTAGCCATCTCTTCGTCTATGGATACACCAGATATAGCCTGTCTTTGATTATTGATTTGCTCAGCTAGAAACAGCTGGTTTGCAGTCATTCTAATGGCCTCCTGAGTATCGACCCCTAAATTTGAAACAAGGGATTTAATGAAATCCTCTGGCTTACCCTGGCTGAACATATCTGACTTATGCCTCAAATTAAGTATTGCGAGGGCAACCTCGCCATCACCGGGGACCAAATTAGGATCTGATGATGCTGCTATAGCATTTCTGTCGGTATCTATCTCATAGGAAATTTTGATGTTTTTTGCGTTTAGTTTTAAAGCTAAAGGATCATAGTCCTCTGACTTAATACCATCATTAGTAAAGAAATAGATATCAGTTTGCTTGTCTAGTCCATATCCACCGTAATGTACGGTATTTATTTCCTCAGCAAAGGTCCTGACAAATTCATTTAATTGCTCAATATAATATGGTACACCCTTGTTGGCGCCATCCATTCCATCTCTTAAGTCAAGCAATGCTTTAAGCTCTCCGCTTAGGGCTCTGGTATCTATCCTGTCTCCATTTGCCCAGCGTACCTCTGTAACCATAACCTGATCGTCAAATTCGCTGGCCTTTTGAGTCGAAGCATCCAGCTTGTTCACCCTGTCGTGGTATACAAGGGGCTGACCGTTAATCTGCAGCACCATCTTTTTAGTCATCTTATCATTGACATCGGTCATTTCTACAACGTCAACGTTTACCAGCTTTGACAGCTCATCTAACAAATAGTTCCTTCTGTCTCTTAGGTCATTTGCATGGCTTCCGTCATTCTCCAGCCTTAATATCTGGCTATTCAAATCAGCTATTTGCTCTGCATAGCCGTTGATGGTGGCTACAGTAGTATTAACATCAAAGTTTAAGTCCTTAACCATTTTTTCCATTTGGTTATACATATGATTCACCGTATTTGTAAACGCTATAGCCCTCTGGCGCACCAGAGCTCTGGTGGTTAAGCTCTCAGGTGTCTTGCTTAGCTCCTGAAACGAAGCAAACATTTCATCTATAACGGTTGCTATTCCTGTATTCGAAGGCTCATTAAACATGGCTTCAATGAATTGAAGCCCCTGGCTTTTAGCCTCCCAATAGCCTAGAGTGGTTACCTCTGATCGATATTTAAAATCCAGAAACTCATTTCTATATTGGGTTATAGATACAGAATCTACCCCTGTCCCCAGCATACCCTTGCCGCCATATATTGACATTGGTGTGGCCTGAGCTTGATTCAGCCTTTGCCGTGAATAGCCCGGTGTATTGACATTTGAAATATTATGTCCGGTTACATCCAAGGCTCTTTGAGCTGTAAATAAACCTGATGAAGCAATATTAAAGCCTGTAAAAGTTGAACGCATAATGTACCCCCTTATTAAACCCGTGCATCAAATAGATTGGTTTTTATTTTGGCTTTTTCCTGTGCGTTTCCGCTGTATTTCATCCCCTCAATTGGGTCACTGGTCAGTATGTCTATGCTGAAATTGATAAACTCCAGCTGCTGCTTAATTAGCTTTTCATTTGCCTCATTGGCTTCCTTGATCTTCATAATTGTTTCCAATAGCTGATTTCTCAAGGCATCTATTTCCTCTACATCCTCTTGGTCCTCCATCAGCATTAGCAGCTCTGAAAGGCTACCAATCTCCGGCAGCTCCAGCTCCTCTGCTATTGCCACAAAGATGGACCGTCTTATTTTTTCATAGGTGCCCATCCTGGCAAGGTACTGCTGCTCCAGCTTTGTCATTTCATCCAGCTGCTTAACCTTAGAGGCCTTTATCACATTTATCTTTTCATTTTCCAGCCTCAATGCCTCATTGTAGGTATTATTCTCCTGTATGAGGGTCTCCTTAAGCTGTTCGATAGCTCTTTTCATCCTTTATTCACCTCGAATATGCTCTGTTAGATTTTTTTGTCGATTAGAATACTATCAAATATCTTCTCTGCTATTTCCTGGCCGGATACATTATAGCTTCCCTGTTGAAGTCTTTCCTTTATCTCATTAACCTTTTCTTCTCTTATCTCCGGCAGCTCCTTAAAGGCCTTTAGGGCCACCTGAAATTCTTTGGCCTTTGTAGAGAGCTGCAGCTGATCCTTTGGCAGCTCAACGCCATTTACCTTTTGTCCGGAGGAATTATTGGATTTATTGTAAACCTGCATTGCCTTTGTCACATTAGGATTATTGTAAATTTTCATAAAAAAACACCTCAGCTTCTTCCGATTTATTTATACTACTATTATCGGCAATAGCTGGGTGTTTCTTAATATCATTTTAATTTTTTTCTAATATCTGCGATATACATCTTTTCGCTTCCTGATTTAGCAATGGTTTTTTCCGGTGGCTTTTTATCCTTCTTTAAAACAGCGCCGAATTCCCGCTGCATCTCAATTACACACACATCACAGAAACGCCCTGACTTGATCGGCTTGCCACAACGTTCACAGTCTAAGAAGAGATTGCTGTCATCTCGTATTTCTATTCGCCCTTCTCTTAAATACCGTAAAATCTGTTTTTCAGTAACATCCGTTTCCTGTGATACCTCCATAACCGTTGCTCCGGGATTATCATATAAATAATCCTTTACCCTTTTAAATTCCTCTTCATCGTTATTGCTGCATCGGGCGCATATCGGTATCCCATTATAGGAGAAAACCCTACCACACTTTGTACAATTTCTCAAATCCATAATGTACTCCCCCTTAAGAGCTACTTTAATATAATGGATATTTCCTTGATTAAATGACGCTTCGCTGTATTCGCTTTATGAATAAACGCACTTTCCTATGATATAAGAAATCGTTAACAAATCTACTTATTAATATATCGGAGACATCTGCGGCTTTCTTTAATTATTCCTTTTCCAGCATGCCTCTGGCAAAGGTCATGGCGGTAACCGCTTCCGCTCCGGCTTCATAAAGCACTTTACCGCATTCCTCAATAGTAGCACCAGTGGTTAGTATATCGTCTATAATCAGTATGCTTCTTCCAGAAATATTTTCAGGTTTTTTCAGCCGAAATGCAGCTCTAACATTTTCTCTTCTATCCAACCGAGACAGCTGATGCATGATTCTTGTGTTTCGAGTTCTTATGAGATTGGTATGAGCCACCTCAACACCTGTTTTGATTCCCAGATATTTTGCCAACAGGGCTGCCTGATTAAAGCCCCTTCGTCTTTTCTTTTTATTATAGAGGGGAACGGGGATTATAAGGTCAAAGTCAATGGTTTCTCCTGACAAAAAATCCTTCATTATCTCCGCCATCTCTCTGGAGAGATAGGTATTGTGCTTGTATTTCAATGCGTAAATCAGCTTCTTGGCCTCGCCTCTGTAGGCAACAGCAGAAAACATCCTTATACCCCTGCCATCCCCTGTGGTATAGGCAGCCTGTAACCACCTTTTGTTTTCTATAAAGCTTATCTCTTTAAGACAGACTGTACATATACCATAGGCTGATCCTTTATCTAATTTTCCTTTACATACCATGCAGCTCAATCCGGGAGGATATACCAAATCTAAAAGGGCCTCCCATGTAAGCCTGACCTCTGACATCAGCCCCATAGCTCTCTCAGCACCTTAACCATCTTATTCTTAGTTTAGGAAATTGAATATGACATGGCAGTGCAATTTCCTCATTTAACTATTCGACTCCAATCAGCATTTCCCTCCATTAAATTAGCTGCTGTATTGAAAATCGAAATATTTTTTCAGTCTAATACCTAAGCCGGAATATCGCTCTACGATATGATTATTGTTCACCATCTGCCTTAAATACGTCTCTGTACCTACTAAAACCACCAGTGACCTGGCCCGAGTTACAGCAGTATATAAAAGATTTCTGGTCAATAGCATTGGCGGCCCCCAGGTGATGGGCATTACCACCACAGGGAACTCACTGCCCTGACTCTTGTGAACTGTAACACAATAGGCCAGCTCCAGCTCCTCCACCTGTGAAAAGTCATATAACACCAGCTTATAGTCATCAAAGAGTACCGCAACCTCTTGATTTGACAGGTCAATTTTGTGAATATATCCAATGTCACCATTAAATATGCCCTCACCCGCTGTTTCCTCTGTTGAGGAGTCAATGCTCTTCCATCTTAGGGTATAGTTATTCCTTATTTGCATAACCTTGTCCCCCTCCCGCAGAAGCTTCCCGTGAAAGTCCTTTTCCTTCTTCCAGCGATCAGGCGGGTTTAGCCGTTGCTGTAAGGCCTTATTCAAGCTTATGGTACCCACCTCTCCCTTTTTCATGGGGGAAAGCATCTGTATTGACCTTATGGCATCATAGCTGTAATGCTTGGGCAGTCTGTCCTTCACCAGATCAACAAGAGTGTCTGCAACATCTTGTTGCCTGCTTTTACTAATAAAAAAGAAATCCTTATCCTTCACATTAAAGCTGGGAAACTCTCCTTTATTAATTCTATGGGCATTGACTATGATCATGCTCTCCTGTGCTTGTCTAAAAATTTCATTCAATCGCACTACCTTTACAATATTGCTGGAGATAATATCCTTCAAGACATTGCCAGCCCCAACAGAGGGAAGCTGATCCGCATCCCCCACCAATATCAGCCTTGTGCCTGGATTTATAGCCTTCAACAGACTATTCATCAGCAGTATGTCCACCATAGAAACCTCATCTATAATCACGACATCAGCCTCCAGAGGATTCTCTTCATTCTTCTGAAAGGCCAGCTCCTCTTCACCATCACTGTAGCCCATCTCCAGCAGTCTATGTATGGTCTTGGCCTCTCTGCCGGTGGCCTCTGACATCCGCTTTGATGCTCGTCCGGTGGGGGCTGCTAAAATAATCTTTTTCTCCAGCCCTTCAAATATTTTTATTAAAATATTTATGGTTGTGGTTTTTCCTGTACCGGGACCACCGGTCAGCACCATGATGCCATTAACCAACGATTCCTCCACAGCTTCCATCTGATGACGGGCCAGCTGAATAGCTTCTTTCTTTTGAAGCCTCTGGAGCTCAGCCTGAAGCTCAATTTCGTCCATTTGAAAAACTGTCTGAGACAGCTCTATAATCCGCTTGCATACATTCGCCTCTGCATAATAATAGGGCATTGAATAAACCACCAGCTGATCATTAAATTTCTCCAGCTGAATTTTTTGATCCAGCGCTAAGTACCCTATAGCATCCTCTACAGCCTCAGGCTGTACATTTATAAGCTCAGACGTCTTCTTAACCAAAAGCGTCTTTGGGGAATAGGTATGTCCCTCTGCATGTATGGCGTTTAATACATATCTAGCAGCTGAGTGGATTCTATATTTAGAATTTCTGTCAATTCCTAAGGACATGGCTATCCGATCGGCAATTTTAAAGCCTATGCCAAAAATATCCTCCGCCAATCTATAGGGGTTCTCCTGTATAGTAGCTATAGTTTTATCGCCATATTTTTTATATATTTTAACGGCGTAGCTTGGTGAAATATCATACTGAGTCAAAAACAGAATAATTTCTCTAAGCTCCCTTTGCTCCTGAAAGGCCTCAATTATCGTCTTGGCCTTAGCCTCACCAATACCGGGAATTTCAGTTAACCTTTGGGGAGTCATCTGCATAATTTCAAGGGTATCTTCACCGAAATGATATACAATACGAGCAGCCATCTTGTCGCCAATGCCCTTGATGACCCCCGAGGACAGATAGCTCAAAATGCCTTCTTTGGTGGAGGGATGAATCGGTCTATATTCCTGAACCTCCAGCTGCCTGCCATAATTAGGGTGCATGGTCCATTTACCCTTGACCCCTACATTCTCCCCCTCCTTCAGTGCAGGGAGGTATCCTATTATGGTAACATCCTCCGCCTCACAGGAAAGAATGCCCACAGTGTAGCCATTGGATTCATTCTGAAAAATAACCTCTATCAATCTGCCCTCTAACTCCACCATATTTCATCCCTCCCCTCCCAAAATCTCTTTAAATATTATATCATATGAGTAAGATCGAAAAGCATTTTTCTACCACATTATCTAGCACAAAAATCTTTTTGCTTTTCCCTTTAATTTTTTTATTTATTCCTTACAACCTCGAGCCATATAAAAAAGCTGTAGAATAAACCTGAGTCACGCATTATGAAATGACTTTAAAACGTCGCACTGCAACGCTTACGCATAGAACATAGCACTCTGTGCATTTATTTCATAGCTTCTTAGTAAATGTTTAAAATCCGGCAAATGTTGAAAAACTCGATAAAAAACCCCAAAAGCGATAATCGCCTTTGGGATTTTAAATATATCCTATAGTCCAGCTTCTTTTCTTAAAATTTCAGCCTTGTCAGTCTTTTCCCATGGCAGATCAATATCTGTTCTGCCGAAGTGACCGTAGGCAGCAGTTTGTCTGTAGATCGGCCTTCTTAGGTTGAGATTATTAATGATTGCGGCAGGTCTTAGGTCAAAATGCTTTGAAACCAGCTCTTCAATTAATTCTTCGCTTACCTTAGCGGTGCCGAAGGTCTCAACAAGAATAGAAACCGGCTTAGCCACACCGATGGCATAGGCTAATTCTATTTCACATTTGTCGGCCAAGCCTGCTGCTACAATGTTCTTAGCAACATATCTTGCGGCATAGGCAGCAGAACGGTCAACCTTGGTTGGATCTTTACCGGAGAAGGCGCCACCGCCATGACGAGCATATCCACCATAGGTGTCTACTATGATCTTTCTGCCGGTTAAGCCAGCATCGCCTTGTGGTCCACCGATAACGAATCTTCCGGTAGGGTTGATGAAATACTTCGTGTTTTTATCTAATAGATTGGCAGGTACAATCTTATTAATGACATGCTCTATCATATCTTTTTCGATTTCCTTTTGCTCAACCTCAGGGCTATGCTGAGTGGAAATAACTATGGCATCCACTCTTACAGGCTTATCGCCATCATACTCAACAGTAACCTGGGTCTTACCATCTGGTCTTAAATAGGCTAGCGTACCATTCTTTCTTACATCGGAAAGCCTCTTTGCCAGCTTATGTGCTAAAGAGATGGGTAATGGCATAAGCTCAGGCGTTTCATTGCAGGCAAAACCAAACATTAAGCCCTGGTCACCTGCACCAATTGCTTCAATTTCGTCATTCATATCGCCCTTCTTGCTTTCAAGCGCTTCATTAACCCCCATAGCAATGTCTGGAGATTGCTCATCGATAGCAGTTAAAACAGCGCAGGTGTCGCTGTCGAAGCCATATTTTGCTCTTGTGTACCCTATTTCTTCAATTGTCCTTCTCACAATTTTAGGGATGTCGACATAGCATTCTGTCGTAATTTCACCAGCTACTAAAACCAGACCAGTCGTCACACTGGTTTCACAAGCAACCCTTGCCTTGGGGTCCTTTTCAAATATTGCATCTAGAACTGCATCTGAAATTTGATCACAAATCTTATCTGGATGTCCTTCTGTTACAGACTCTGAAGTAAATAATCTTTTTCTAGACATTTTATACCTCCTTAATTTTATCTTTGTGTTATAACTGTGCTCTTGATACTTTATAAATATGAATCTCTATTGAATATAGAGTCTATTTACAATTAAAAAATATGTATAATGCTCAATAGTAATATACCCAAAACATCAATAATAATGCTCATAAATCTCAGTAAGCATTGAGGCTCAAAGCAATTCAGAACAAATAAAAAACCTCTTCATAAGAAGAGGTATAAATTACTTTATCCTCACCTCATCTTACAGAATCTAAATTCTGTGGAATTAGCACCATACAAATATGGTTGCTGGGTTTCATCGGGCCCTTTCCCTCCACCTCTCTTGATAAGGCATCAAGATGCTATTCAGTTAATCCTAAATTATAATAACATTGAGTTTTTTCTATGTCAACATTATTTTTACTAATATGAAACTTTTTTGTCGCCGTGACCATCATAAAAGATATAGGATGGCTTAATAGGTACATTTAGGACCGCTATAAGGCTACAAAGACAGAGCTAATGAAAAGTATCATCACACCTGCCAATACAGTTCCAAGGGTAATGGCAGGAAAAGCATACTTAAAGGGTATGTTCAATAAAATAGCTGCCAGACATCCGCTCCATACACCTGTAGTGGGTAGAGGGACCGCCACAAATATTATGAGACCTATTGCGCTGTACTTTCTTATTTTACTGCTTTTTTTCAGGGTTCTTTTAACAATACGATCTAAATGCTTTTTGAAATAACCCAGCTGCCTTAAATACATAAATATGGGTTTTATGAAAATCAACAAAAAAGGTACTGGAATCAAACTGCCTATAATACCTAAAGCTGTGGCATGCAGAGGATGCATACCCAAAGAAATACCAATTGGAATTGCTCCTCTAAGCTCTGTTAACGGCATAGCAGCAATAAATATGATCATCAGCTCCTTGGTTACTAGCTCTAAAAGCTTACCCATCGCCTCACCTCTATTATCTCGTTATTAACATTATATAGAGGGGGACAACGTAATATTAATATAAATAGCCGCTGATGTCATACAATTGGAATATATGCAATCTTTATTTAATGTTTACTGCAACTAATAATTGGTATAATAAAATAAACATAATCTGTACAAGCCGATTCTTTTGATGCATAAGGTTTAGTGTTTCAAAAATAACTCTTACGAGGTGATTCTAGTGGATGATATTCAAAAGCTTCAGGAGCTAAAGGTTGAAATAGAAACACTGAAGACCAAGCTTCGTCATTGTTTGGATGAAGCCTTAAGTACGGAATCAATAATGGAGTTAAATGTTAAGATCGATGAGCTTATTGTACAGTATCACCTGATGAAAAATGAAAAGCAACAGAAGCACCCCTAATAGCTGAGGATATTAGGGGCTTAATTTGGGGTTCCGGTTAAAGTAAAGCAGCGATCAGGGGAATGGTCATCATGGATAGCAGCGTCGTTATAAATACACCCTTTGATGCCAGATGAGGCTCCGTATCATATATGGCAGAAAAAATAGCAGTATTGGCGGCTGCAGGCATTGCCATCACCAAAACAGGAATCCCAAGAAGAATACCCCTTAATCCTATGGTATGGAGTCCAAGCCATACAACTATCGGTATGACAAGCAGTCTAATAAATGAAATAATAAAAAGCCTTCTATCGCTGAAAATTTCCTTAATAGGAACCTCCGCCAGCATTGAGCCTATTATGATCATCGATAGCGGAACCGTTGTTTCTCCTAATAAATTCAGAGTTTCATAAATGATAAAATGCAGCTTTATAGATAGAGCAAACAGGCTGAAGCCTAGAATAACGGCTAATATGCCTGGATTGATCAATATCTTCTTTAAATCTGACCCCTTGAAGCTCATATTTTCTTCATTAGTCATCAGCGCTACACCCAATGTCCAGAGCAGAACATTAAATACAATATTGAAGAGGGCTGTATAGAATACGCCTAGATCCCCATATATTACCTTTATTATTGGATAGCCCATATATCCTACATTGGAAAAAATAAGTATAAACCGAAACACCTTTTCTTCCGCCCCCTTATAGCCCAATGTCTTAGTTGAAAAATAGGCTATAGCTATGGCGATAAAATGGGCAACGACTGATAATATGATGATTTTAATACTGCCCAGCATTACCTCCCTTGAAAAGGAAAATTGCATAGACTTGATGATTAGGGCCGGCAGAGTTATCTGAAGGATCAGTCTGCTGATGCCTCTATTGAGGCTACTGTCTAATATATTTAACCTTCTTGCGGCATAGCCCGACAATATCAATGCAAACAAAATCGCAATCTGGTTAAATAAAGTAATTAAGGTCATAAACATCACTCCTTCAGTATCATATGCAGAGACCTGCAGTCTATATATTATAGTTTAATACATTTGGTCTAATTTGGTAACCCTAAGGCGAGCTAAGATCAGTTTTTTTACACAAAAAAAACTACAGACCCTAATCACTTAGAGCCTATAGAAGGAGGGGGGGAAATAGAACTTTATATCAATATATAGGATCTTTCTTCTTTTTATCATCCTTGGCTGTCCTATCTAAAATGAAGTATAATGCTGCCAATAGGCATATGTAAATTACTTTCATTATATCACCACCAAAATTTTTCCAGTACCTTAAACATAGTGTATCACATCTTTTTAAAAAAAACTTCAATGTAATAGACTTTTAATATAAGTGAAAAATTTGTAATATAACCTTAATAATTCTACTGTTATATCCCCCCTTTTTCCCTATATAGCTATCGAGTTACTGTTATCTGAATTTTCTCATATATGCCAAAAATAGTAAACAGGTACATGGCACTATTTGTTGAAACCAACAAGAGAACAAGAGTGGCCCCATTGTATAAGACAACCCCCCATATCATAGGGAAAAAAGAACGCTCCTATGATAAAATAAAAAACAGCCCCTTCGGACTGTTTATTGTAAGCTAATATCTTTTCTGCCCAGGGGCTCCTGTATAATATCGTGCCCCATCAGTGTTTCTCGTACACTGCCATCCACTAAGAACTGCACCTGGTCTATATCTGACAGCTCTGTCAAGGACATAACCACCTGTGCAATTACGCCCATCTCCTGAAGAGAGCCGCCATACAGCTTTTCATTGGAGAAATTTACATAGGCAGTATTTTCAGCAGTCTCCACACTTAAAATCTTCAGCCCCTCCAGGGAGCTGGACAGTGCATCATCCGCAGGCTTTTTTTGAAGCTCTGCAATAATTACCTCCTCTATCGGCTTTTCACCAACTGCAACCTCAAGCTTTATAGGTATTAGCTTTTCTAGCGCTTCATTACCCGTCAAAATATATTCCTGGTTCATATAATATAAGGTTACCTCAACCATTTCTTCCTGTGGCTTAGGGTCAATCACACCATCATCCGGGCCCTCGGGAGTCTTAACCTGTTTACTGCATGCAGCCAAAGTAAACAATGAAATCACTAGTAGAAATAATACAGCAGCTTTTTTCATATCCATCTCTCCTCTCAATGCTTTTTCAACTTCTATTCATATTATACCCCCTAAATATGAAAAGCCAATAAAGAATTGTAAAGGAATTATGAAGATAGCCTGAAGGATTCCTTAGGAATTTCAATAATAAAGCTTGTCCCTTCTCCCAAACGACTTTCTATGCCTATTCGCCATCCATGCAGTTTTACCACCCTATTGACAATGGAAAGACCGATGCCTGCACCTCCGGTATCCCTTGACCTGGAGGCATCAGAGCGATAGAATTTATCAAATACAGCATTTAAGTCCTTTTCAGCTATTCCGATACCATTGTCTTCAATGCTCAGAAACAAGCTGCCCTTTTCAATTCGACTGTTAATCGTAATGACACTCTCATTTTTGGAGATATCCCGATATTTTATCGCGTTATCAATTAAATTTATAAATACCTCTTTTACCAGATCAACATCACATATGATGATGATTTGGTCCTCCAGACCCATATCCACGCGTATGCCATCCTTATCTGTCAGGGGCTTCAGTATTTTAAATACTTCTGTAACCAGCTCCTTCAAATGATAGGCCACAGCCTCTATCCCCTGCTCCTCCAGCCTGGTCAAGCTCATTAAAGCCTTTATCAAATCCGCCAGGCGGTCTATTTCCTTATCCATATCCCCTAAATACTCTTTAAAAACCGCTATATCCTCCTCACCGTACAGCAGAGAATCGATTAATGCCTTCATTGATGCCAGGGGTGTCTTTAATTCATGGGATATATCTCCTATAAATTGAGTTCTCCCCCTGTCGATGTGATATAGGGCATTGCTCATGTAATTGAAATTTTCTGCAAGCCGTCCGATTTCATCGCTGGTGGTGATATCCACCTGCTCCCCCAATCTTCCCTCACCAATTTTTTTAGCTGCTGACGAAAGATGCTCAATGGGCCTTGTTATGCGCCTGCTGGCCACTATCGTCACCAAGGTTCCGATAATCAGTGCGATGGAGGAAATGGTCAGCAGCTGCCGACGAAACTCTTCTACCTGCAAAAAGGCCTGCTCAGCTATGGTAGAAAGAATCACAGCCCCCAGCACCTGTCTTTCACCCTCCTGACTTCTGGCAACAGGAACCGCCACCTGCATTATCCGCTGTTGGGTCTTATAATACCCTATTTTTTCCTTATTTTTTAGAGCTGCCCTCAGCTCGTCATTTTCGACAATGGTCCCCTCCAATAAATTAAAGCTATCCACCAGCACCTCCTGTTGAGCATCCAGAATCAGCAGCCTTCCACCATCTGTAGGTAGATATTGCTTTACAATCCGCTTAAGGGCCACAAGGTCTTGAAAATTATCCTTGCTGAGATTTGCTATAATATTTGCTGTTTTTAAAGCATTTGTCTCCACCTCATAAAATACGGTTTCCGTTAAATTATGAATTGACCAGTAATTGATCAATAGCAAAGGTAAAATAATGAGTATGATATAAAAAGCAATGAGCTTTTTTCGGATAGAGAGACTCATCCTAATCCCTCCTAAAATAGTAGCCCACTCCCCATTTCGTCTGGATCATAGACTGATTTTCCTCATCCTTCAGCTTGTCTCTTAAATTTTTAATATGCACATCTATGGTACGGGTATCCACGCAGGGCTCTCCCCAAATCATTTGAAATATCTGCTCTCTCGAAAATACCCTTCCCTTGTTTCTAACCAGTAGCTCCAAAATATCAAATTCCTTTGGTGTTAGTTCAACCTCACGCTGGTTAAGTATTACTCTACGGGCCTCTGAATCCACTGTCAGACTCCCTACCCTGTATTGCGTCTCCTTGGTCTGCTTTTCCAGCCTTCTTGAAATTGCCCGCATTCTGGCGATCAGCTCCCGTGTATTAAAGGGCTTCGTCATATAGTCATCAGCCCCCAGCTCCAGGCCTATAATCTTGTCAATATCGCTGTCCTTGGCGGTAAGCATTATGATGGGCACATCTGATGTTTCCCTAAATTTTCGGCAAAGCGTTATGCCATCCACTTTGGGCAGCATAAGGTCCAGGATGACAAAGTCGTATTTATTTTGCCCAAAGGCCGCCATAGCAGCCTCACCGTCATAAACGGCATATACCTTAAAGCCCTCCTGCTCCAGACTCTTCTTTAACCCCTTTACCAAAAGCCTCTCATCATCTACGATCAGTACCTCCATCCTCTTCACCTCCAATAATTACTGCTGTAGCCCTAAATCCGCCAGCATGGCATCTATCAAAGTCTCTATTCTCCTTTTGCCCTCCTCCTGCTGCTTTGCTCTTACACCGGCATATATCTTAAGCTTCGGCTCTGTACCAGAGGGCCTTATGGCTATCCAGCTATCCTCCGTCAGCTTATATTTTAGTACATCAGCCGATGGCAGAAGGATGGCGGCTTCCTTTTTATTTATAATATCATATCTGATTCCCTTCAGGTAATCCTCCAGATCCAGTACCCTCACTCCCGCTATTTCCTTTAAATTGGATTCCCTCAGGTGCCTCAGGGTGCCCTTTATTTTTTCAAGCCCCTCCTTACCCTTTAGGGTAATTGACTTCAATGCTTCAACGTAGCAGCCATAGCTATCGTAGAGTTCCATTAATCCCTCGTATATGGTCATGCCCCTCATAAAATAGTGGGCCCCCATCTCACAAATCAGCATGGCGGTAACCACAGCATCCTTATCCCTTGCATAGCTCCCTGCCAGATATCCGAAGCTTTCCTCATAGCCGAATAAAAAAGTATTTTCCCCCGTTTCTTCAAATCCCTTAATTTTTTCCCCTATATATTTGAAGCCTGTCAGGGTGTCTATCGTCTTAATGCCGTAATTACTGGCAATATCTCTCCCCATTTCACTGGTGACAATGGTCTTTATTATAGCACCGTCCTGAGGCAGCTTATTTTTCTCCTTTAAGGAGGTCAATATGTAATTCACCAGCAAGGCCCCGGTTTGATTCCCCGTTAGCATAGTGTATTCTCCATCTATATTTTTTACCACAACACCAACCCTATCACTGTCGGGGTCCGTTGCCAAAATCAGGTCTGCCGATTTTTCCTTTGCCAGCGCTATTGCCAGAGCATAGACCTCTGCTTCCTCAGGATTAGGATAAGGAACCGTCGGGAAATCCGGGTTCGGCTCCTGCTGCTGTGGCACCACAAAGACATTGGTAAAGCCGAGCTTACTCAATACTCTTGTTACAGGCTTGTTGCCGGTGCCGTGTAGGGGAGTGTACACCACCTTTAATGCCTCCGCAGCCTTTGCGATTTCTTCCTTTCTTATGGATTGCTCTAAAACCTTTTCGTCATAGGCTATGTCTATTTCCTCACCCACATAGCTGAGGTAGCCCATTTTGACTGCCTCCTCCTTGCAAATATGGTTAATTTGATGATGATCATACAGCTCTGCGATTTCAGCTATTATTTTTTTTGCAATATCTGAAGCAATCTGTGCACCATCCTCCCAGTATATCTTATATCCGTTATATTCAGCAGGATTATGGCTTGCTGTTATGACGATACCGGCAATGGTCTTTAAATATCTGACGGCGAAGGAAAGCTGCGGAGAGGGCTTCAGCTGATCAAATACATAAACCCTTATGCCATTTGCCGCCAAAACCAAAGCTGCCTCCTCTGTGAACTCCACTGCCTTATGCCGTGAATCATAAGCGATCACGACACCTCGTCGCATCGCCTCATTTCCTTGCTTTTTAATGAAATTAGCAAGTCCCTGTGTGGTTTTTCTAATGGTGTATTTGTTCATACGATTGGTACCGGCTCCAATAATGCCTCTGATGCCTGCTGTGCCAAATTCCAAATCCTTATAAAATCTATCCTCAATTTCCTTTTCCATGCCTTCGATGGTCTTCAACTCATCCCTGGTGGTCTGATCAAAATAGTTGTCGGTAAGCCATAGCTCATAGTTTTTTATGGTTCTTAAATCCATTGATATCACCCCTAATATGATATTAAGCATAAAAACAGCTTCAATATTTATATATAGTTTGTAATTTCTGATATTATTAACCCTAATTAATCTGACTCATTGAAGCAACCATTTAAATCTACTGTTAAGCTTGCCCCAAAGGTATTTCACTTCATTTATTTTCAACAGATAGCACATCCCAAAATATACGCCGCCGCCTGTTATTATCATAAATCCTAAAGCTGCAGCTCGTTTTATAAAGCCTTCCTGATGATATAGCAGCTTTTCTCTTAATAAATATAATAGCAAGCCCATCATTATAGAAGCAGCAATAATCTTTAAGAAGTTCCTTGCCAATCTAACGCCGCCAAATTTTCCTATTTTTTTTCTTATGCTGATGATCAACAATAACGCCGAGGTCATCACAGCAATGCTGGTTGCCAGGGCTAGTCCTTGATAGTCCAGGTGCCGTACTAAGACAAAATTTAATATGATATTTAATGCAACCGACACTGCCCCAGCCATCAAGGGTGTTTTTGTGTCCTTTAGGGAATAAAACACTTTACTGAGGGTATCCCTAAGACCGATTCCCGTCAGTCCCAGAAGATAAAAAACAAAGGCACCGGCTGCTTTTTCCGTAGCTGCCTGATCAAAGGCGCCCCGCTGAAAGATGATTTCAATGGCAGGCTCAGCCATTATAATGCCGGCAATCGTCACAGGTATGGTAATTATGAATACTAGGGTTATGACATTCCCCATTATCCTCTTGAAATCCTCAAGATTCTCTTTTTGGGATTCCTGTGTCAATATAGGAAATATTACGGTCAAAACTGAGAATATAAATACGCCTATGATCAACTCCTCCAGCTTGGTGGCATAGCTCAGGCTGGATATGCTGCCGGAGGCTAGATTTGAGGCAATGCTTTTATCTATGGCCTGATTGATCTGCTGCAGTATTGTACCCACCACAACCGGTGTCGCCAGCAGCAGCAGCTCACGAAGCCCTTCATTCTTAAGGTCCAGCACCGGACTATAGCTATAGCCCAGTTTAATGGCGGAGGGCAGCTGAAAAAGCACTGTAGACAGCTGTGCGATTATGATGGCCACCATGAAGCCCTTCATGCCAAAAGCAGATGCCAGCACCAGTAGATAGGCTATATAAACCATATTCAAGGGAAAGCCGGTGGCGGCAGGAACGGCAAAGTGTTCCCTGCTCTGCAAATAGGCTGTAAATATGGAAGCAATAGCAACAAATATGATCATCGGTGCAACAATACGTAGCATGTGCACCGTCAGTGCATAGCTCTCCCCCTCAAAGCCGGATGCTATAATTTTCACGATATTGGGCGCCAGCAGCCAAATGCCTGCAGTGATGATCAAGGTTATGATAATGGTGATATTTAGTAAATTATTCGTAAATTTATTTTTCTGGGACGCTCCACCCTTCTCCTCCATCTGAATAAAGACGGGAACCAAGGTGGTGCTGAAGATACTGTTTAAGGTTGCTATGACTATTGTAATTATTGTATATATAATAAAATAGCTGTCGGTAACTGCCCCTGCGCCAAATCTTGAGGCGATCAACACCTCTCTGAAAAAGCCAAGAGCTTTACTGAAGAATATTATTATCATTATTAGTAAGGCTGATTTTGCCGCCTTTGCCGATCTACTCATAATGAGACCCTTCCTTCAAAAAAGCAACTACCCCCAAAAGGCAGCTGCTTTATATTATTTTTCCTATTACTTTGGTTGATCGATTAATGCAAAGGTTAATACCGCACTGCATGCCAGCTGTCCGTCAACTGTTGCCCTTGCATTTGCCTTACCTATCCCTCTTCTAAGGGTGGTCATTTCAATTTCCAGCATTAATACATCGCCCGGTACCACCTGTCTCTTGAACTTGCAATCATCAATTCCTGCAAATACCCCCAGCTTCCCCTTGTTTTCCTCCAACCCAAGGCATGTGGCCGCCGCTACCTGTGCCAATGCCTCCAGCATCAATACCCCTGGCATTATGGGATTACCGGGAAAGTGTCCTTGAAAAAAGGGCTCATTTATAGTTACATTTTTAACCCCTACTGCCCTCTTCCCTAGCTCCATTTCGATTATTTTGTCCACCAGTAAAAATGGATATCTATGGGGTATTATATTTTGTATTTCCTTATGATTCAGCTCCATTTGTCTGACTCCCTTCAGCCTTTATTTTTTATTATTAACAATTTTTATTATCAAAGACAACAATTTACTATATTTTATCGCAATTTCTAAGGTTTTACAAACAAAAAAACTGGAGCTTAGTCCAGTTTAATTAATATTCCGCGTCAATTGTTTCGCTTTCCTTTATGGTTATCTGTCTCTGCATTTGCTTGTATAAATACTGTGCCAGCCCAATGCCTTGACCATTTGCCAGCTCCTGAGACATTTTTTCATCCTGCATTTCTTCAAATATTTTTCTGGCGTGGCTTTTCTCTGTTAAACCGCCCTCAACCACCGTGGATCTCATCTGCTTTAGCATTATATTGATAAATACTGCCTCGAATTCCTTGCAGACCGCCATCAGCTTTTCTGGGTCTTCCTTATATCTGACATCGGTCTCAGCCTTAAGAGGCGTATTTACTTGATAATTGGTTGCTTGATAATCCGTTATCTTCATATTTTCCACCCTCAGTCAATAAATTATCTTCTTAGGTTATTGGCAATATTCAGCATTTCGTCGCTGGTCTGGATTGCCTTTGAATTGATTTCGTATGCCCTCTGTGCTGTTATCATACGTACCATCTCATCAACGATTTGAACATTGGAGGTTTCTAAATAACCCTGCATAAGACTACTGGTTCTGGTTTCCTCCTCCATAGGGATTTCTTCTCCAGAGGCCACTGTCGCCTTGTATAGATTTCTGCCTATGGCCTCTAAGCCATCGGGGTTGATAAATTTAACCAGCTTTAAGGTTCCTATCTCCTGAATTTCTCCCTCTGCATCCTCTGCAGTAATACGTCCGTCAAAGGTTATACTAATGTTCTTCATGCCATCCTCAAAGACGATTTCATCGTCAAACTCAGATAGGACTGTATAACCCTCAGCTGTCACCAGCCTCATTTCATCCTCTTCAACACTAAATTTGAAGCTTCCGTCTCTGGTGTAATAGACATTGTCGTTTGGTCCGAGGATCGCAAAAAAGCCTTCGCCGTCGATAGCTACGTCCAATGGGTTTTCAGTTCTTTCAAAGTTACCGGTGGTAAAGCTTCTGGAGGTTGCAGAAGGCATTACCCCATGGCCGATTTGAAGATTTACCGGTTGGCCCTCACCTTCTACTAAATTGGTTTTCCTTAGGGTTGCATATAGCAAATCCTTGAACTCCATCCTCTGCCTTTTATAGCCTGTCGTATTAACATTTGCCAGGTTGTTGGAAATGTTGTCTATATTCATCTGCTGTGCCTTCATACCGGATGCCGCTGTCCATAAAGCCCTCATAAAAATCCCCCTATCTTGAGTTCAATTAAGAATTAAGAATGAATAATTGTAAAACCTTTAACTCTTATGATTGGTTTTCACTATTCACTATTCACTATTCACTATTAGTTATGCACTATTCACTAGTCGCTGACGCTTTTACTTAAGTGCGCCGATATCATTTACAGCCCTTTGAAGTATGTCATCATAGGCCTTTACTATTTTTTGATTGGATTCGTAATTTCTGTAGCTGTTTATCATTTCCACCATTTCCTTGATGGTGTTGACATTAGAGCTTTCCAGAAAGCCCTGAAGTACTTTGCCGCTGAAGGCTTGAGTTTCTATTTCCTCACCCTCTGCAATCTCATAATATCCTTCGCCATACTTTCTCAATACACTCAAATTCGTTATATCTACAATTTCTATGGCATCTATCACTTCATTGCCCAGTATAATTTCACCCTTCTCACTAATGGTAAAATCTCTACCCTCGGCCAATATCGATCCATACTGGCCTGAAAGGAAATACCCCTCTGCAGTTATTACTTCACCATTGCTATTAACAGTGAAATTGCCATTTCTAGTGTACATGTCGCCCCTTGGGGTCAAGACCTTAAAAAATCCATTGCCTTGAAGTGCGAGGTCTAAATTGTTTCCTGTTTCCTCTGGGGTTCCCTGACTAAAATCCGTATCAATTCTACTTATTCTTAGTCCTCCGTTAATCGTACCTATGGTATTAATTGTCCCTCTGTTAATCAGATTGGCTATAGCCTGTCCATTAGATACGATTTGGCCCGTTGCATTCACCTCAAAGGTGTCCCCTTCTATACGTATTGGTCTGCCGTTGGCATCCAGCACAAAATTGCCTTGAGAGGTATCCACAGCACCGGTGCCGTTTCTGCTATAGGTTTTTAAATACCCGCTCTCATCCAGTGCAAAACCAATCTCTCTATTGTAGGATATCCCTAAAGGACTGCTGACGGTAAAGAGTCCTCTGTCGCTGGACAGCTGATATGCCTCACCATCCTGCTCTATTGTAATAGGTGCCATACTGAAGGCCTCTGATGGCAGCCTTCCGTTTATTTTCTGCAGCAATACCTCCGGAAAGGTCTCAGATATGACCACATCCCTTTTGTAGGAGGTTGTATTGACGTTTGCAATGTTATTGGCAGTAACGTCTATCTTTTTTTCAGTTGTCTGCATAGCTGATACCGCTGTATAGAGTCCTCTTAGCATTTTACCACCTCATATATTCTTCTAAAAACTTATATCGGCATATTCGCTTAATTTCTTTAAGTTTATTTTAATGCAATTCTTGGAAAAACAACATAGGACTATGTCTTCAATCCATAGTCCCGGTTTTTATTAACGATATCTTTTATTTCCACCCTCTAGCCCCTGCTCCAATAGGTGCAGTGAATCCAAAGCCTTTCCTGTACCCTTTGCAACACAGGATACGGCATCTTCAGCTACATAAGCATGAATATTTGTTCTCTTCTCAATCAGCTTGTCCAGGCCCCAAAGCATTGCTCCTCCGCCGGTCATAATAATGCCCTGATTAGCGATATCTGAAGCCAATTCGGGCGGTGTCCTCTCCAATACACTGTGAACAGCATCTGCAATACTGGTTACTGCCTCCTCCAGTGCCTCCAGCATTTCTATACTGGATACCGAAATGTTGACAGGCAGACCGGATACCAGGTTTCTACCCTTAACATCCATATATACCTCTTCACTTCTTGGATAGGCAGCCCCAATGTTGATCTTCATATCCTCCGCCGTTCTTTCACCAATCATTATGTTATGCTTCTTTCTCATATAGCGGATTATTGCCTCATCAAATTTGTCCCCCGCCACCTTGATAGAGGTGCTTACAACGATGCCCCCCAGTGAAATAACCGCAATATCGCAGGTACCACCACCTATATCAACCACCATATGGCCATTGGGCTTGGAGATATCCAGACCTGCACCTATAGCAGCTGCGATGGGCTCCTCAATTAAATATGTATTTCTTGCACCTGCCTCATTTGTTGCATCTATGACAGCTCTCTTTTCAACCTCAGTAACACCACTGGGTACACACACTATGATTTTAGGCTTAAAAAATAATCTTCTCCCGGAGGTCTTTTGAATGAAATATTTAAGCATTCTTTCAGTGACCTCATAATCAGAAATTACTCCATCTCTTAATGGGCGTATAGCTACAATGTTCCCCGGTGTCCTTCCCAGCATTTTTCTTGCTTCCTGACCAACCGCCAATATTTTATTTGTATTTTTATCTATCGCTACTACAGATGGCTCTTGTAGAACAATCCCCTTGCCCTTAACAAACACCAAAACACTAGCTGTCCCTAAATCAATTCCAATATCCTCACCAATTCCAAACATCGTAAACCCCCCACTTTTTATTAGTATTTATCCATAAGACAGCATAGAAACTGCCATGCATTGTAAATTATTATCAACTATTATACCTTCTATATAAAAGTAAAAATACCTCCTTTATTGCTTAAAATTAATAATATTTTTTGTAATATTTTAGCGTTTTTTCCCACATTCATACATATTAGCTGAAATTGCATATCCTCTTTGAGGTTCTTGTCAGCTTTAGTTGATATAAAGCTAAAAGCTTTGTGTTTGCTTACGCTATTTCTCTATTTATTATTATATGGTAAAGGGCAAAAAAATTAAAGGGTCTCTCATAATAGAGACCCTCCTAATCAATTTGTATATATTGAGACATTACATTGAAGCTGTCTTATATTTCATCTTAGTTGCTCTTCCACCTCTAATGTGTCTTTCGGCTTTGTTAACGTCCAGTATATCCTTTACATGATTAGCCACTAGAGGGTTTATCTTCGGAAGCCTCTCAGTAACATCCTTGTGTACAGTGCTTTTACTTACTCCAAATATACGAGCAGTTTGTCTGACAGTTGCTCCTTCATTAATAATATAATTTGCGATTTCCATCACTCGTTTTTCTATGTAATCCTTCAAAGTCATAACCCCCCTCTATTATAGTGTCTTAGTCTATAATATGAGGGGGGTATAGAATTTAGAATATATTTTAATATAGAAATATTTATTTAATTGGTGAATTCCGGTAAATATGCCTGTGGATCTACTGGCTTGCCATCCTTGATGACCTGAAAATGAAGCAAGGGACCCTCAAGGGTTTTGACTGAGGCTGTTTTACCAACGCCACTGATTATTTGCCCCTTCTTTACTTCAGCACCCACCTTAACCATGGCATCGGTAGAAAGATTGCTGTATCTCGTGATGGTATCCTCATCGTGTAAAATGGAAATTGTGATTCCCATAATCGTATCATTTAAAACCTCAATTATTTCACCATCTAAAACGGCCCTTACAGGCGCACCCTCTTCAGCATGTATATCTAGCCCCTTATGCGTGCTCCATTGCGCCAGCGTCTCATGATAGACAAGATGGTCCTGTGCAAAGGGCAGCCCCATAGTACCGGCTACCGGCATAGACATGATGAGATTTGATGAAGGGATAGTTGCATCTGTTTCCTCTGTTTCATTATGCTCAGCCTCCGGTTTCTCTGCATCCGGAGTCGTTGCACCTTGCTTTTCTGGTTCAGCAGTTTGCTCCTTACCAGTGTTTTTTTCTGTTTCCTCTTTAGCAGGCTTTGCCGCTGCTTCACTGCTGGAATCCTCAGGGCCTTCAATATTCCCCTCCACCAGTGTCACCTCCGGTTGGTCCTCCTCCAGTCTGTTTGGTGCGTTTTCACCCACCAGAGGATCTTCATTTTGATTGGATACCCAAACCGCAGTTACAGCTACAATACATACACATAGGAATAAAATAATATAAAACCCTTCCTTATCCAGAACATTATATAAGGATCTTTTTGATTTTTTCTTATCATCGTGATTATTATCAAATGACACGACACCCACCTCCATTTGATATTATGGCCTTCTAACCAAAATTTATACAAATGTGGTGGGTTAAAAATCTACATATAGCTTTTTATTTTACTTAAGTCGATTCCCTGATAGTAATGCTTTAAAATTTCTTCATAGGTGGCGCCCCTCTCTGCCATACCATTGGCTCCCCATTGACTCATTCCTACACCATGCCCGTAGCCTCTTGTTGTAAATTCTATGCTGTTGCCCCTTACTGTAATTGTGAAGTCTGAGGATCTTAATTGAAAGATATCCCTTACCTCAGAGCCCTTCAGCTCCTTGTTGCCTATTTTTATCAGCTTTATAGTGCCGCCGACACTTCTATCGGCAATTGTAATCTCTGACGCTATGTTGTTTTGCTTAATTGAAAAATCTGAGTATCTGCCTTTTATTGCATTGACGAATTCACTGACAGATACGGTTTTGGTGTCCACCAAAACTGGTGACCTCTCCTCATATGGGCTAGATACACTTCTTAAATAGGGCAAAGCACTGACATATACATCCTCAGAATTCTCAGTTTGTCCCCCGCTGGTGGAATGATACAAGGGCTCTATCGCCTCCATATTATAGGTCATAATCACACCGGCTGTAGCAGCTACCGCCTCTTCAATTTTAGGCCAATAATTTTTTATCCAGCTCTTCCCATGTCTATCCTCCAGCTCCTGAAAGGAAAGCCACTCCTGGCAATGCTGATGATCGGTGCATAGGCTTGCTCCAGGGTGATCAGGGTTAACTGAATCCTTAAATCTGTTGATTTTCCACACAGCATAGGTTCTAGCAGCTACTGCCTGTGCCTTAATGGCCTCCACCTCAAAGGCTGCGGGAACCTCGGCTGCAACAACGTTTCTTACGTACTCCTCCAGATATAGCGTCATGATCTCATCCGTTTTATGATTATATACCTCTATCTTCATATCCGATTCAATTGTTTCATGCCGGTGGTTTGCCTGCTTGTCTATCATTGGAATATTAATATTGAAGGCAGTAATGATGATCAGCGGCAATATTAAAGTTGTAGCAATAAAGGCCAAAATGCCCAAAAAAATACCCTTCATTTGTCGCACCCCTTATCAGTCAAATTATTATAAGGTATATGCTGCAAAAAAAAGGTATAGAACTTTTGAAATTATTAAATCTTATTGAAGGCTATTTAGCTCTTTTCATTATTCGTTATTCTCTATTCACTAAGTTTTTTTAAACTATTCTCTATTCGTTATTCTCTATTCACTAATTAGTCCCTACTCCTCGTCATCTTCCTCTTCGCTGTCTTCTCTATATATGTTGGCACCCAAGGCTCTTAGCTTCTCTTCAATGTCCACATAGCCCCTATCGATATGCTTTGTATTAGAGATTTCCGTTTTTCCTTCAGCCACTAGGCCTGTCAGTATCAGAGCAGCACCTGCCCTTAGGTCCGTAGCCTTAACGGGAGCACCTAGTAAATGAGGTCTTCCCTCGATAATAGCACTTCTTCCTTCAATTTTGATATTTGCTCCCATTCTTTCCAGCTCTCTAACATGCATGAAACGATTTTCAAAAACTGTTTCTATCACAACACTTGTTCCCTCTGCAACGCTTAATAATGCCATAAACTGAGCCTGCATATCTGTTGGAAAGCCAGGATAAGGCAGGGTTTTGATATCTGCTGCTCTAGGACGACCATTGGCAATGACTCTCACACCATTGCCCTCTTCTATTATTTCTACATCACATTCCTTCAGCTTTGCAATAACTGGCTTTAAATGATCACAGAGCACATTATCCACCAGCACATTGCCCCCCGTCATGGCAGCCGCCACCATGTATGTCCCTGCCTCTATTCTGTCGGGGATAACGGCATGCACTGCGCCTGAGAGCTTCTCCACACCGTTAATTTTGATTGTATCTGTACCTGCACCCATAATCTGAGCACCCATTTTATTTAAAAAGTTAGCTAAATCTGTAATTTCAGGTTCCTCAGCGCAGTTCTCGATTATGGTCTGTCCTTCTGCCAAAACTGCAGCCATCATTATGTTCTCTGTTGCACCCACACTTGGAAAATCTAGGTATATCTTTGTTCCCTTCAGCTTCTTAGCCTTAGCCTCAACAAATCCATGACCCAATGTAATTTCGGCACCCAAAGCCTTAAAGCCTTTGAGATGCAGGTCTATAGGTCTGGTGCCGATTGCACAACCACCGGGCATTGAAATCCTTGCCTCTCCCATTCTTGCCAGCAATGGTCCCATAACCAGAAACGAAGCTCTCATCTTTCTCACCAGCTCATAGGGTGCTTCAAAATTGTCTAAAGCCGATGCATTAATCTCTATCTTCTCTCTGTCAACCCTCTTGAGATCTGCCCCAAGACAAGCCAAAACTTCACAGATAACATCGACATCGTTTAAATCTGGTACTTCCTCCAATATACATCTTTCAGTAGATAGCAGGCTGGCTGCCAATATGGGTAGTACTGAATTTTTTGCTCCACTAACTCTAACAGTACCGGTTAAAGGCGGACTTTTATGAATAACTATTTTGCCCAAAACTAGTTCCTCGCTTTCGAAATATCATGAGTTGACCCCATTGATTTTTTAGTAGGTATAGGTTATTAAGGGTGTTGCGATCCATAAATAGGTCTTATCATCATACTCACTATATCTGCTTGCAGCCTGTAGGTTCACTGTCCTGTTTAAATACTGTATTTTTTGCGATATTAAAGGCGAATACATGGTGGTACTATAATATGTGCCATCTGTAATTTCTTCTACTTTTTTTGCCATAGCTGTCTTTGTAATCGCCTTTATTGCCTGCTGCACCTTTGCACTATTCAGTTGACCGCTATGATAACCCACAATACCTATAGTAGATTCTATTTTACTTCCATATAATTCTAAAATTGCTTTGTTTTGATAATTTTTCTCTACTATATCTTTATATCCTTTATTTTTTACGATGTCAATAATAATATGTGATTCTTTGTCTCCATCAAAATTTGTGGCATATACGATAACCACAATGTTTTCTCCTTCTTTATCGACAGTACTTGCCGTAATTTGGTTGTAACCAATATCTGTATTTTTATAAATATAGATGCTATCCTTTGAAAAATCTTCTTCAAACAAATAGGGTTCGTAATATTCCTGATTTTCAACGACTATCTCTTTGCCGCTTATGCCAAGCTTTTTAAACAGGTGCTTCTGAATTTCCTCCATCTCCTTCATTTCCAGAAAGGTGTCCTCCAGATAAAGTATCGTATTAATATTACCCTCCATAAATTCAAAGCCTGTTGCCTCAAAGGCTTTAATAATGACATTCTCCTCCTGCAACGATCCTGAGACTGCAGACCTTTTGATATCCACCGCCGATGTATTCAATACGCCTAATGCAAATGATAGAATAATTGCAATTACTAATGCTTTTTTCACTTTATAATCCTCCCATGCAATAAATAGTAAAAGAGAAGAGCACTAAGAATGTACATGGATGTTAAAGGGGGACAAAAAACATCAAATTTACAACTTACTCTCTTCTCTTTGTATTTTCATTATTGACAGTAGAAATAGAGGATATACATTTAAAGCAAAAATTTGCTTTAGTATACTATCTGTGCTGTGCATGAAAAACAAAGGAGATTATGACACTCCTTTGTATATTACGATAACAAGAATTTTTTTAGGGGGGAGGAACGAGAATAACCGAGGAACTCAGCGTATTTTGTTAATACGTAAGGGCCTCGGTTATTCGTAGTAACGATGCAGATGGGGGCTTTTCTCCACCCAGAGTGATCAAACGCCTTCAGATGCAAGCTTTTTCATCAGTCTGGCGTTAGGATACCATCAACTTTATCCCTATCACAAGCCCCACATTTAATCCCTATCATTTTATCTCCGAAGCTGATCTTTTCAAAGAACGCCAAATACTCCGGATATTCCTTTGATACCTCTTCATAGCATTTGCTGCATAGCTTTTTACTTTTTAATCCTTTGAATTTAGGGGGCAGCATTTTGATTTGAGGCTCTACTGCCTCTCTCTTTACAGCTTGACGGCTTGCTACAACGACTCCCATTGCATTGGTGTGATCGGTGTCTACAGATTTGTATTCACGATTAACCTTCTTAGCCAGCTGCATGTATCTGGTAACTATTTCGGAGGGAAGACTATTATTTACAATAAGCATCTCTGCCTGTTGATCCTCCAGTGCCTTTTCTACATGTATGATGGACTCTGCCTGGGAGGCGGTCTCCAATGAAATGCCCATGATGATTCTTTCTCTGAATTCTCCCAACCACTTTTTCTTTTCCTCTGGCTTTATCTCAGGTGCACCCCAAAGGGCAAACTCAACCGTTTTTTCTAAATTTGTTTTATCTTTCATTCATATAACCTCCAGTTTAATACTAATTTAATTATTATAATGGCTTTTTTTTATTTATTCAATTATCAATATAGGCCATATACAATAAAATACCCTTATGTAGATCATTTATGCCAAGTATAGGCTATAATCTTAACATAAATTTAGCCCTTCGATAATTGAAGCATTATACCGGTATGAAAGCATTTCATCAATTTTCAAGATTGTTAAAAGAATTGAATATTTTATGTAAATGGTTTATAATGATTATATTGTTTCAAATTGTGACTGTACTAAATGGAGGTACGCTTATGAAATTTATGACTAAAGCAGATAAGCTATTGATTATCATTTTAATACTTGCCAGTATTTCTTCTATATATGCCGTTCCGGCTTTACTGTCAAAGCCGTTGGAGGGTAAGTATGCTGTTGTAATTCTTGATAACAATGAAATATATAGAACTCAGCTGCTGCCAGGAGATGATTCAGAGTTCTTTGAATTTGATTTCGAGTATAGCGGCAAGGCCTATACAGGTAAACTGGAGATGAAGGATGGACAGGTTAGATTGCACAGGCTTCCGGAAGAGATATCTCCCCTTGCAATCCATACGGAGATGGGCTGGATTAGTGAATCCTATCAGTTTATTTTATGTCTGCCTATAAGGCTGCTGGTAGTAATAGAAGATTATAAGCCAGAGAGCAACGAATTTGACTTTATTGCACACTAAAAACTATAATAAAATGCAAAAAGACCTGATGAAAAATTCATCAGGCTTTCTTTTATCTCTTTTGAGCTACATTGATCCGATTTAAAGCTTTATTTAATGCTATTTCAGCCCTCATTGTGTCAATTTCGCCGCCGGGGGCCTTCAAACGAGTCTCTGCTCTTTCCTTAGCCTTTTCAGCACGATTAAGATCAATTTCTTCAGGCCATTCTGCAGCATCGGTCATAATTACTGTTTTAGCACGCTCTACATAAACAAAGCCACCCGCAATAGCGGCTTCCCTAGTAGTTCCTTCACTCTTAAGCTTTATAATACCTACGCTTAAAGGCGTTACCAATGGGATGTGGTTTCTTAAAATACCCATATCCCCATCGATGGTACGAACTACTGCCATCTCTATTTCTTCATCGAAGAAAGTTTTTGTAGGGGTTATTATCTGGAGATGAAACTTTGAAGCCATCTCAATCACCTACTTCCCTTTAGCTTTTTCAACCGCCTCATCAATACTTCCTACAAAGAGGAAAGCTGACTCTGGAAGATCATCATGCTTCCCTTCCAATATTTCTCTAAAGCCCCTGATTGTCTCTGCAACCGGAACGTATTTACCCTCCATACCGGTAAACTGCTCAGCGACATGGAAGGGCTGAGACAGGAATCTCTGAATTTTTCTAGCTCTGGAAACAGTTAATTTATCCTCGTCGGATAATTCATCCATACCAAGGATTGCAATAATATCCTGAAGCTCCTTGTATCTTTGCAGCACCTGTTGCACCCCACGAGCTACTTCGTAATGCTGCTGACCTACTATGACAGGGTCTAGTATACGGGAGTTTGAATCCAATGGATCAACCGCAGGATAAATACCTAACTCAGATATTTGACGAGAAAGAACAGTGGTTGCATCCAAGTGGGCAAAGGTTGTAGCCGGAGCCGGGTCAGTTAAGTCATCGGCAGGCACGTATACGGCCTGAACTGATGTAATAGATCCCTTCTTGGTTGATGTAATACGCTCCTGTAAAGCACCCATCTCAGTAGCCAATGTAGGCTGGTAACCAACGGCACTAGGCATACGGCCTAATAACGCGGAAACCTCACTACCCGCCTGTGTAAATCTGAAGATATTGTCTATAAATAATAATACGTCTTGTCCCTCTTGATCTCTAAAGTGCTCAGCCATTGTAAGTCCTGTCAGACCAACACGCATCCTTGCTCCCGGCGGCTCATTCATCTGTCCGTAAACCAATGAAAGCTTGTCAATTACTCCGGATTCTATCATTTCATTGTAAAGGTCATTACCTTCTCTTGTTCTTTCACCAACTCCGGCAAAAACAGAAAGACCACCATGCTCCTTAGCAATATTGTTGATCAGCTCAAGAATTAATACGGTTTTACCAACTCCGGCACCACCGAACAAGCCTATCTTACCACCCTTAAGATAAGGTGCAATAAGGTCAACTACCTTAATCCCTGTTTCTAATATTTCAGTTGATGTTTCCTGCTCCTCAAAGCTTGGCGCTATTCTATGAATAGGAGAGCTGAACTCAGATACTACAGGCTCCTTTTCATCAACTGGCTCACCTAAAACGTTAAAGATTCTACCAAGCGTAGCACGTCCTACGGGTACAGTAATTGCTTTGCCTGTATCCTCCGCCTCCATGCCTCTTACCAAACCATCTGTAGAGCTCATAGCAATACATCTAACCGTATCGTCACCAGTATGCTGAGCTACCTCAACAGTTACCGTATGATCCGTACCCTTTATTACTATGGCATTCAACAAAGCCGGCAGACTCTCTCTTTCAAAACGTATATCTACAACCGGTCCAATGATTTGGACCACCTTACCGACACTTCCCTGGGCCATTACTTAACCTCCTTTTGCAGCAAGCTGAATATAGAATTAATAATTAAGAATTAGAGTTTTGAATAAATTATTAGAGCATAATTCTTAATCAAAAACTTGTCATTCCTTTACTGCTTTCTTATTACGCTTTTGAATTTTGCATTTCACTATTCACTATTCGTTATTCACTATTATTTTAGCGCTTCTGCTCCACCAACGATTTCTGCAATCTCTTGAGTGATAGAAGCCTGTCTAGCTCTGTTATACTGAAGCTTTAACGAGCTGATCATTTCCTCAGCATTGTCAGTGGCATTTTCCATCGCTACCCTTCTGGCTGCCTGTTCACTGGTGGCAGATTCCACCATTGCACCATAGATCATGCTGTCAATATACTTCGGCACCAGATAATCCAGGACCACCTCAGGTGAGGGCTCATAGGTTATATTGGTTCTCTTTGCTTCACCATTGCCAACGGCATCAACCTCTAAGGGTAGCAGTCTGATGACCTTTTGCTTTTGGTTAATGGTACTGATAAATTCGGTATATACCAAATACACCTCGTCCACCAGCTCCTGCTTATACAAATCCATGCTTAATCTGCCTATTTTTTGCGCAACTGTAAAGGATGGATTTTCTGACACATGAACAAACTCACCGTCCAGGTCATAATGTCGCTTTTTAAAGAAATCTCTACCCTTTGTTCCTACTGCAATCACAGACTTTCTGGGCTTTTCCTCCATATGACTGATGGCAGCCTTGATGATATTGGAGTTATAGCCTCCTGCAAGGCCTCTATCTGCAGTGATAACAACATATCCGGTTTTCTTTATTTCTCTAGAGGTTAGGTATTCATGCTTTATACCCTTTGTATTTTGCACAATGTCTCTGATGGTGTCACCCATAGTCTCGAAATAATATTTCGTCTTCTCCAAGCTTTCCTTAGCCTTTCGAAGCTTTGCAGAGGACACCAGCTCCATTGCTTTAGTAATTTGCTTTGTGCTATTAACACTCTTGATACGTCTTTTTATATCCCGCATTCCAAGTCCAGCCAAAATCTCACCTCCCGGTTAAAGCAGCATAAGTAAAAATTTACTCCATATCTGCCTTAAACTGCTTCTTGAATTCTTCTACTGCTGTTTTGATTTTACCTTCGGTATCGCTGTCTAAATTGCCGGTGCTGCTGATGCTCTTGCCAATTTCAGTGTGATTATTTCTAACATATTCAAGGAACTGATCCTCGAAAACCCTGATTTTGTCTGTAGGGATATCCGTTAAGAACTTATTGGTTACCAGGTATATCATAATAACCTGCTCTTCAACAGGAACAGGGCGATATTGCGGCTGCTTAAGAATTTCCATAATCCGTTCACCTTGTGCCAATCGCTCCTGAGTTTCTTTATCCAGCTCGGAGCCAAACTGAGCAAAGGCAGCAAGCTCTCTGTATTGGGCCAGCTCAAGTCTAAGCTTACCTGCAACCTTCTTCATTGCCTTTATCTGAGCACTACCACCAACACGGGATACAGATATACCGGGGTTAACAGCAGGACGAATCCCTGAGTGGAATAGCTCCGACTCCAGGAATATCTGACCATCTGTAATGGAGATAACATTTGTAGGAATGTATGCAGATAAGTCTCCGGCCTGTGTCTCGATCATCGGCAGAGCCGTTAAGGAGCCACCACCATTTTCATCATTCAGCTTAGCAGCTCTTTCAAGCAATCTACTGTGAAGATAGAATACATCACCGGGGTAAGCCTCTCTTCCTGGAGGACGTCTTAATAGCAATGACATGGCACGGTATGCAACCGCATGCTTAGAAAGGTCATCATATATGATTAATACATGCTTGCCATTCTCCATATACTCTTCGCCCATTGCACAGCCAGAATATGGTGCTATATATTGTAGTGGTGCCAACTCACTGGCAGTCGCCGATACAATGATGGTATAATCCATCGCGCCATTCTTTGTTAAAGTATCTTGAATTTGTGCAACAGTGGATTTTTTCTGACCTATGGCAACATAGATACAGATAACGCCTGTATGCTTCTGATTAATGATTGTGTCTATTGCTATAGCAGTTTTACCGGTTTGTCTGTCGCCGATAATAAGCTCTCTTTGTCCCCTACCGATTGGAATCATAGAGTCAATTGACTTGATACCAGTTTGCAGGGGTTCGTGAACAGATTTTCTTTTGATAATACCAGGTGCAACCTTTTCAACTTCACGGAACTTATCTGTTTGGATAGGTCCCTTGCCATCTATCGGCTGACCAAGGGCATTGACTACTCTGCCAAGAAGGGCATCCCCTACCGGCACCTCAACGATTCTTTGCGTTCGTTTAACAATGTCCCCCTCTTTGATGTTGTCGTCTGATCCCAAAAGAACGCAACCGACGTTGTCCTCTTCTAAGTTAAGAGCCATACCATAAACCCCGCCTGGGAATTCCAAAAGCTCACCGGCCATACATTTTTCAAGGCCGTGGATTCTTGCGATACCGTCTCCAACTTGAATCACCGTACCAACATCTTTAACCTCTAACTTGTTTTCGTACCTTTTAATTTGTTCCTTTATAATTGAACTAATCTCTTCGGGTCTGAGATTCACGTGATTCACCCCTATCCTATACTAATATTTGCGTCAGCTGATTCTTCATCTGATCTAAGCGGCTTTTAACTGTTCCATCAATCACCTTGTCTCCCAGCTTGATGAGAACACCACCTACTATATCCTTATTAACAACATTCGTAAGCTTAATATTTTTTCCTGAAGTAGCAGAAAGCTTAGTCTGAAGCTGCAGGATATCCGTCTGAGTCATCAACTCCGCCGTATACGCCACTGCCTCAACCTCATTTCGAACTGCATTTGCCATCACCTTAAACTCTTCTATAATAGCCTTAATATAGCCCTGTCTACGCTTATCAAGCAGTACAAATAAAAAATTCATAACCTCTTTACTTATCTGTTGATTAAATACTTGAGTAAGTATATCCTTTTTCTCTTGAAGCTGAATAAGGGGTGATTTTAGCAGTAAATCCACCTCGGGATAATCATTTAAGCAGGATGATATGAATTGAAGTTCATTTTGAATCGGCTCAATTTTATTCAGCTCTTGAGAAACCTCAAACAGGGCATCTGCATATCTTTTTGCTATTAATTCTGCCATGTAGCTTCCCCTACCTCATCAATAAATTCTTTGATCATCTTTTGATGAACATCGACGTTAAGCTCCTTTTCAATAACTTTAGAAGCCGCCAAAATGACCAAAGCTGCCATTTGATCCTTCATTTCATTCATTGCCTTTTGTCTTTCTCTTTGTATATCATTATTTGCCTTTTCAGCAATCTTTTGCGCCTCTTCCTGCGCCTTTTTAACGATTTCATCACCTCGTTGTTCAGCTCGTTTAGACGCATCCCGGATGATTTCATTTCTTTCTTCCTTAATATTATCAAGCTTCTCCTGATAGGATGCTAAAACTGCCTCAGCTTCCTTGCCCTTATTTACAGCTTCATTCATAGCATCCTCAATGCTTTTGGTTCGATTGTCCATAAAGCTTCTGGTTGGCTTGTATAAGTATTTCTTCAATATAAAGAAGATAATCAAGGTATTAACTAGCTGGAACACAAAGGTCCAGCCAAAACTCACTAATCCTTCCATAATACTGCCTCCTTTCCATCAGTTTACAGGGGAGTGAAGATCATACTCCCTTGCTTTTCAATATTAGGCATAGCCTAAGATTGTGGAAATAGTTATAATTGCAGTCTTCAACTACAACAAAATCCACTAGTTGCTAAGATTTTGTTATAATAGGTTGATTAGTGGGTTAGCGAATAATAAAATTAACGCGATAACCAGACCATAGATACCAGTTGTCTCTGCAACCGCTTGACCAAGTAGCATTGTACGGATAATAGTACCCTCTGCTTCAGGCTGTCTACCAACTGTCTCTGCACCTTTACCGGCAGCATAACCTTGTCCGATACCAGGTCCAATACCTGCGATCATAGCCAAACCTGCACCAATAGCTGAACATGCTAAAATTAACGCTCTTCCTGTAATTGCTTCCATAATATTATTTCCTCCTCATAATCATTGTTTTTTATTTTTTCTATTAATAAACTAAAATAGAAACACAAATATTATTAACTAAGCATCAATCATATGCATTGCCGATAAATACCATCGACAGCATAATAAAGATAAATGATTGAATCAGACCTGCAAAGACATCGAAATACAGATGTAAAAATGCTGGTATACCAACCTGTAATATAGGAGCAAAGCTAAGTCCTATAGCGGCAGAGGCAGAGGCCAAACCGTTGTATATTAGGGCCATGATAATCATTCCCCCGACTATATTTCCAAATAGACGGAAAGCAAGTGATATCGGCAATGCCAGTTCTCCGATAATATTTAGCGGCAGCATAAATGCCATTGGTTCTAAATAACCCTTTGCATAGGTTAAAGGACCCTTTTTGGTAATTCCATTGAAATGAATGATGAAAAAGGTTAGCATTGCTAATGCAAAGGTTGTATTCAGGTCTGCTGTGGGGGGACGTAAGCCAAATAATCCAAGTAGATTGGAAAAAGCCAGCAGCAGAAAAAGTGTCAGCATATATGGGGCATAGACCATCTTCTTTTCTCCCATTGTCTGTTTAGTGAAGCTAGTTAAAACATCAACTAAGGTCTCAACCACATTTTGTATGCCTCTTGGTACGGCTTCAAACTTGCGAGTAGCAATAACTGCAAATAGCGTTAATACCGCCATTATAATCCAGGTGTTCACTACTGTTTCCGTAACAGGAATACCATCGAACAATGGAATCTCGAATAAAATTTTAGCACCAAAACCTTCCATTATTTATCCTCCTTTCTTTTAAATATGTTAAAAAAGAATTGCCGATTGCTAAATAGTTCTGTCTTTAAAATTACCAATTTTATTGAAAATAAACCTGCTAATGTTCCTATCGTGTTGAGCTGTTCAGACTTAATAGAAACATAGAGAACTATTCCTGTAATTACCATCCTTATCATATACCTAGAAGCGGCATAGGCCTGTGCCTGATGGGGTTGCATACGTACTGCCTTTACCAAAGTCAGATATAATAATCGGAAATTTAAAAAAGCTATAGTGCCTCCAAAGAATATACCATATATAAAAGCAATGGGATTTTCAAAGATAAAATACCCGATGAAGGCTACGATCACATTTAATATTATGGTACCCTTCAGCGTCCTGACGTTTGTTTCCTTAACGGTTTCCACAGCTTCACTTCCTTTGATCACTCAAAAGCTCTATTTAGTTATACTACCATTTTACATGAGATTGAACACTAATCCTTTAGTACCTAATTCTAGGGTTTTGCATATTGTTTTCAAATCATTTTGCTATCCTTTTATAGGCATCAATCTAGCCTTGCATACATTGTTCTTTCATGTAAGAAAAGGTTGTCATCCCAGGCACTTCGTTGCTTTAGCAGGGTGCACCATGCATCATGATCAACCCTTTATTTAGCATACTAATATAGCTGCTACGTCAAAGCTACGATTTCTTCTTACCTCCTGCAAACTTAAAAAGCGTAATAAAGGCGACAATTATGCCGATAAAAATAAAAGCAAACAAAAATATTGGCTGAGAGTTAAATTGGCTATCCAGCCATCTTCCAAGATAGACTCCCCCAATAATAGGCGCCAGCATAGAAATTCCTATTTGGCTTAATAAAGCTAAGTTAGACAGCATGTCGAACCTTTTTGCCATTATTATTCCCCTCATTAAAGCAATGCTTTTGTTTATTATTTAACGATGTGTGTTTTTATTCCAAATTTTCTGCATATTGTGCATGAAAATCACCACTTCAAAGCTGGTGTTCATTTTTTGTATCCATTATTAACCAGCTATTTCAATTATTGCACAATACTTGTTATTCGACAACCCTCAATAATATCCTCTTTTTTGTATACAAAATATATTAGATTTTAAAAAACATATTTCAATTTGTTAATAAATAAACCGATTTATTCTTTATTCACCCCAAGGAAATTCAGGTTTATCCTTAACAAAACCATGCATATACAATAGACACTGGACAATTCTTTCACAAGCCCTACCATCGCCATAAGGATTTACCGCATTGGCCATTTGGTCATAGCTTTCCTTATTTTCCAACAGCTCTGAAACTGCCTCTACAATTTTCCTCTGCTGAACGCCTACTACCCTTACAGTTCCAGCCTCAACTGCCTCTGGTCGTTCTGTTTCCTCCCTCAGCACCAGTATTGGCTTCCCTAATGCAGGTGCTTCCTCTTGAATGCCACCGGAATCCGTCAGTATCAAATATGCTTTATTTAATAGGTTTGCAAAGGGCTCATAATCCAGAGGCTCTATGATGTGCAAATTGTCCAGCCCCAATAAAAGCTCATCCGCTAAAACACGTATTGAAGGATTCATATGTATTGGATAAATGATTTCAACATCCTTATGGCTCTTGGCAATTTCCCTTACTGCCTTAAATATGCCCACCATAGGCTCTCCCCAGTTCTCTCTTCTATGGCAGGTCATGACAATGACTCGTTTTTCCTCATAGTCCAGCTGATTCAAAAGTGCTTCCTTAAAGCAGTAATCCGTCTTGATCATAGACAGCAACGCATCGATAACTGTATTACCGGTGACGAATATATTCTCCTCAGCATAGCCCTCCCTCAGGAGATTTTGATAATTACTCATGGTAGGTGCAAAATGATAATTAGCTAAAACGCCGGCAAGCCTTCTATTCATCTCCTCCGGATATGGCGAATAAATGTTTCCGCTTCTTAAGCCCGCCTCAACATGCCCTATCTTTATCTTTTGATAAAAGGCAGCCAGAGCACCGATAAAGGTGGTGGAGGTATCGCCATGAACCAAAACCACATCAGGCCTCTCCTTCTCAAAGACCCCCTCCATGCCCTTAAGTATTGCTATATTGATATCTGCTATTGTTTGACCATGCTTCATAATATTCAGGTCGTAATCAGGCTTTATATCAAACAGTCTTAAAACCATATCCAGCATTTCCCTATGCTGAGCCGTAACACACACTACGCTTTCAATTTCTTTAGTCCTTTCCAGAGACTTGACCAGGGGTGCCATTTTTATGGCCTCCGGTCTTGTGCCGAAAATAGTCATAACCTTGAGACGCTCCACACCTACTCCTCCTCTTCTTGCTTGAACAGTATAAGGGAGGCTTTCCCTTAACAGCTCTCATTTCATAGAAAAAACACTCCTCTATGACATAACATTTTTGTCTAAAGTAGTACAAGCCTTTTTTCAGAATTGCTTATATTTTTCACATAATCATAATCAATATTTTACCACATTTTAAACCAAATATTAGCAAGAATTATTTTACAAAAAAATAATCACCTGTCCAATTATTAACAAATCCTAATTAGGTAAAATATAGTTTATCCCTATTATTTATTCATTGCCCAGATAATTTTAAAAGCGGCAGTGATTGTATCACTACCGCTGTCTGGCTACATATTTGCTTTTCTTTCCTCATTCTTTTTCATGAGTCCTATTCTCACCGCTCCCAGCAGTACTATTGTTGCTATAATAAGGAGCACTTGATATGCTGTCATCTTACTGGATTCTGATATGAAGACTGCACTTCCTCCCAGAACGGCACTTATGAAATAGAGTACTAAAACTGTTTGCTTTTGTGAGAGGCCATGCTCCAGAAGCTTATGATGCAAATGCCCTTTATCAGCCTCCATAATCGGCCTTTTATTGACCAGCCTTCTGATGATGGCAAAGGCCGTATCAAATACCGGAACCCCGAGAGCTAGTATAGGTATGGCTACAGCAAGGGTTGTGGCGCTTTTTATAAGGCCCTCCACCGAAATCGTCGCCAATAAAAAACCAATCAGCAGTGATCCCGTATCCCCCATAAAAATCTGTGCGGGATTAAAATTGTATGGCAGAAAGCCCAAAAGTCCTCCGGCCAGAATGATCAGCAGCATAGCGATATCTGCCGATTGCCCGTATGCCACATAGGCAAGGGAAAGGGCGGCGATAAAGGAAACCCCTGCTGCTAAGCCGTCTAATCCATCAATAAGATTTACAGTATTGGTGATACCAACAATCCAGAATACTGTTAGCGGTACACTTAAGGGCCCTAGTCCCATGTATCCGCTTTTGCTTAAGGCAAAGCTTATACCTTCAATTTTTACACCGCTATATACCACCACCAGCGCAGCAAGCACCTGTACTAAAAGCTTAAGCTTTGCTGATATTTGCTTGCAATCGTCTATTATGCCGATCGTCACTATCATTGTGGCCCCTATCAACAAACCAATCAATTCGGTTGAAAGCTCCAGTGTCAATAATGATGTAATTACAAAAGAAATATATATTGCAAGGCCGCCAAGCCTTGGCATGGGCTTTGTATGAACTCTTCTATTATCCTTTGGTATATCGATAGCTCCAATTTTGTAGGCTAACTTTTTAGCATAAGGAGTCAGTATATAGGATATTGCTAATGCAACCAGAAAAACAATCATAAATTTTTCCATTGTTCCACTCCTTGTTGAGTTTTGTTATCGTCTAAACTATTTTACACCAGTCTGCTTTAATATGCAATGTATGAAAATTCAACTTTACTCGAATTTTTCCAGCTGAATACCAGCTTCCTTTAGCATACTCAAGGAGAACTCATCGGGATAGCTGCCTCTAAAAACGACCCTTTCTATGCCGGCATTGATAAGAAGCTTACTGCATAGAATACAGGGATTAATAGTGACATAAAGGGTAGCCCCCTGAATTTTGACACCATGAAGGGCTGCCTGAATTATGGCATTTTGCTCCGCATGTATGCCTCTGCATAGCTCGTGCCTTTCTCCTGAAGGGACATTCATCTGCTGTCTTAAGCATCCGGTCTCCTCACAATGAGTTAACCCACTGGGAGCCCCATTATAACCGCTGGCAAGAATTCTTTTATCCTTCACTATTATTGCCCCAACCTGTCTTCTTAAACAGGTTGAACGGTTTTTGGTAACCTCTGCCATCTCCATAAAATATGCATCCCACGAAGGCCTCATCAGCTTTCCCCCTTTAGTAATGACGCTGTTACATTACTAATTCTACCACAAATTAGGTGATTTGTTTCATTTGTCATAGAAATTTAATAAATCTTTTATTTTCAATAGTTTAGCATAGTTTAGCAGAACAAAAAAAGAAAACATAGGGTCTCCCCTATGCTCTATGACGTAAAATGATATTACTTTGTTCCAAATAATCTGTCTCCAGCATCACCTAAGCCCGGTACAATATAAGCGTGGTCATTTAAGCATTCATCCACAGAAGCAACATAGATGTCCACATCAGGATGAGCCTTCTGAACAGCTTGAATCCCCTCTGGTGAAGCAATTAAACAAACCAGCTTAATGTTTGTAGCCCCTTTGTCCTTAATAAACCTGATGGCTGCCATTGCTGAGCCACCGGTAGCCAGCATAGGGTCCAGTACAATAAGATCTCTTTCTTCTATATCAGTAGGAAGCTTGCAATAGTATTCTACAGGCTCCAGGGTCTCGGGATCACGGTAAAGTCCTATATGTCCAACCTTAGCAGCCGGAATTAGCTTTAGCATACCGTCCACCATACCTAAGCCTGCTCTTAGTATTGGTATAATGCCCAATTTTTTGCCCGCAATCGCCTTTGACTTGGTGACACAGACCGGAGTTTCTATTTCAACCTCCTGTAGAGGTAAATCTCTGGTAATTTCATACCCCATTAGCATTGAGAGCTCCTTCACCAGGTCTCTAAAGTCCTTCGATCCGGTATTTTTATCCCTTATTAATGTCAATTTGTGCTGTATCAACGGATGATCTATAACGATTAATTTACCCATTGCAACTCCTCCTATACGCTTTAGTTTAATTTAAATCCGTAGCTTACGCCATAGCTTAAATTTTCATAGCAGCAAAAGCACCCACACTATCGAAGCATTGGCTATTCACTAAGCTTTTTCTTTTACACTATTAGCTATTCACTATTCACTATTCTCTATCGTTTCCCCTGCTGTACTTTTTCTCTATCTCAGTGATTAAGTCTACCCTATTCTTATGCCTTCCCCCTTGGAATTCCGTACCCAGCCAAATATCTACAATTTCAAGCGCAAGGCCAGGCCCGGTTACCCTTCCTCCCAATGCGATGATATTTGCATCATTATGCTGTCTTGTGGCCTTTGCTGTAAAGCAATCGCCAACTAATGCACATCTAATTCCCGGAATTTTGTTGGCAGCTATGGATATGCCCACACCTGTTCCGCATACCAAAATACCTCTGTCATAGGCTCCGGCTGCAACGGCCTCTCCAACCGCCAGTGCAAATCTGGGATAGTCGCAGGAGTCTGTAGTGCTTGTTCCAAAATCCTCAAGCTCATAGCCCCGCTGCTGTAAATGTGCCTTTATTAATTCCTTAAGCTCATAACCTCCGTGGTCGCTTCCTAAAGCAATCCTCATTGGTACACCCCACTCTCTATAATCACAAACCTACATAATATTCTATATTAAAATGCGAAATCCTTCAATTTTTTTATTTTTATTTAATATTTTTTTAGTTTAGGAAATTGAATATTACTATGGGAGCGCATAATTCAATGAATTAGCCCGTGGGACACTAAGCAGAAAGCTTTTAACTTTTCATATACATTCTGCTCAGCTTTGATATGCCATATCCTCAGTTACTTAGCTATTAAAGTAATCCTCAGCTTTAAGCTTTTTTACCAGCTGAGTCAATATATCTTCTATTTCCTTTGCGGTCCTTCTGTATACCTCCAACGGCTGCCCAAAGGGATCTATGATGTCCGGCTGAGGCATACTGTCCTTCAGCTGCTGCAGAGTTCTTTCAAAATCCTGTATTTCATGCCTGAACTCCTCCTCGATGGCGGCTACCTCTTTATCTATTAATTTTAATTCCCGCAGTAGGTCGTCTCTTTTATTTTTCAACTCATTCAACCTTTTTGCATTCTTCATTAAGAATTCCTGCTTCTTTAATTCTATCTCTTTATATACATCATTCATTTCATCCAGTATGTCATCGGTATTTTTACCTGTCGCAACGTACTCCCTAAGAGTAAAGACCTTTCCAGCCGCCTCCGGACAAATACTTAATACCGTATTTTTATGATTAGCTGTCATTGTCAATACAATATCCGCCCCTTTGACCAGCTCTTTAGTTAAGGGGGTGGCCTTATGTTTGCATAGGGAAATCCCGTATTCCTCCATTATTTTGATGGCCTGAGGAGAGGCCTTTTCGCCCTTCATCACACCTGTTCCAGCAGAAATTACCTTTATATTGGGCTTTCCCTCCAGTTTTTCTACCATGCTTCTGAAAAGAGCCTCAGCCATGCTGCTTCGACAGGTGTTACCGGTACAAACAAATAATATAGTTTTCATACCATCACTTCCCTTTCTATACATGCATTACTTGGTATCCAGAGGCCTTTATAAGCCGATTCATAATAGCTCGTCCAACCTCTGCCTCCTCTACACCCTCAGCAAATATAACATCCACATCGGTGTTATCAAATTCTCTCAGAATTTTAAACAGATTTGCAGCCATCATGCTGAGATTATTCGCCATGCCCATAGACTTCACCACCGCATCCCGATATAGGCTGCAGGTTTCATCTCTGCATATTATACCCACTTTTTTCCCTTCCTTTATGTATTCCTGCTGCATTTGATTTATTTTCATAGCTACTGATGATCTTTCCCCTATGACGACTAAAACCTCCGCCCTTGGGGAATAGTGGGTATATTTCATGCCCGGGGACTTAGGTGTAACACCTTCCATGCTCCTCTTATCGAGGGCTGGGTCCTCCAGCACCTTAGTTGCCAGCGCCCTTTCAAGCATTTCCTTCGTAATGCCGCCGGGCCTCAATATCATCGGGGTCTCTCCCGTCAGATCCAATACCGTAGACTCCAAACCCACCTCGCAATCTCCCCCGGCGATAATGGCATCTACCCTTCCCATTAAATCCGCCACCACATGGGCAGCAATGGTAGGGCTTGGTTTACCGGAAATATTGGCGCTTGGGGCAGCAATTGGCACCCCAGCCGCTTCAATTACAGCTCTTGCGATAGGATGACTGGGTATTCGGATGCCAACCGTTTGAAGCCCAGCCGTTACCTCCTGGGGGATTAACGCACTTTTTTTAAAGAGTATGGTCAAGGGTCCCGGCCAAAAGGTCGCCATAGCCCTATGGGCCACTTCCGGTATTTCCGCCACCAGAGGGAGGATATCCTCCGCCTTTGTAACATGCACAATCAGAGGATTATCTGAGGGTCTTCCCTTTGCGGTAAATATCCCCTTAATAGCTTCCGAATCCAGGGCATTTGCCCCAAGGCCGTATACAGTTTCCGTTGGAAAGGCTACAGTTCCTCCATTCCTCAGTATTGTCCCACAGTATTTTATATCACTTGCATCTATATTATCGCAATCCATTTCAAATATTTTAGTCATTAATCCAAGACACCCCTTTTTAATGCCTGCGTCATCAGCTCCCTTGCCACAGGGGCAGCTGCTACTCCGCCGCTTCTTCCTTCTGTTTCTAAAATGACAGCTACTGCAATCTTAGGTGCATCTGCCGGAGCAAAGCCAATAAACCATGCGTGGCTTTCCCCTGTAGCATTCTCTGCCGTACCCGTCTTACCAGCAACCCTCACCCCAGATATTCGTGCATTCTTACCGGTTCCCTCTGTCACCACTGCCTCCATCATGGCCTTCACCTCATTTGCAATATCCGGCGAAATGATTCTGTTACCTTCAGCAGCAAGGGACTTTAGCTGTTTTCCCTCAGGGCTTTGTACCTCCTTCAGGATTCTGGGACTCATCATAATGCCGTCATTGGCGAAGATGCCTGCCACCACAGCCATTTGTATCGGTGTAACCAGCAGCTTTCCCTGTCCTATGGCAACCGCCGCCAGCTCAGTAGGCTCTATATTTCTGTTGTAGGGTATCCTGCTGGTTTGAATGGGAATATCTCCCGGCAATGATTTGCCAAAATAAAAGTCCTTTGCCATGCTCAATACCGCTTCTCCTCCCAGCTCCAGAGCCATTCTAGCAAAATTAGTGTTGCAGGAAACCGCTAAAGAGCTCCGCAAATCCAGATAGCCATGTGCCTTCAGGTCCGATAGGGTGTAGCCGTCCACCACAAGGCTGCCGGTACAGTTGTAGTTTGTATCTATACCACCATTTGCCAGCACTGCTGCAGACATTATCACCTTAAAGGTAGAGCCTGGTGGATACATGCCTGCAAGCCCTCGGTTTAAGAGGGGACTTTCTTCATTTACCACAAGCTTATCCCAATCTGCACTCAATTTGTTAGGATTAAAGTCCGGCTTGCTGACCATTGCAAGTATTTCACCGCTGCGGGGATCAATGGCAACTATAGCACCCTTTTTACCCCTCAAAAGCCTTTCGGCCGTCTGCTGCAGCTGATGGTGTAGGGTTAAATAAACGTGATTGCCCCTTATCGGCCCCCCGGTTATCCTCTCCATCAGCCTTGCCACAGTGCTGTCATTTCCAATCGCCATCAAATCACTATTAAAATAGGACTCTGCCCCAGTTCTACCATATTGTCTATGGCTGTAGCCCACAATGTGGCTATACATGCTGTTAAAGGGGTAGCTCCGGGTCATACTGTCCTCCGTTACCAGGGTTTCCGCCAGCACTACGCCATTACGGTCGTAGATAGTTCCCCGAACAGTATTTTCCTCCCGTTGCCAAAGCCTTCTGTTATAGTTATTCTGACTAACACCTGCTGCCATAAATATCTGAAAATAGGTAAGATACCCAATTATGCTGAGAAATAGTACACAGGACAAAACAATTAAATGTATCATCTTTTTATTATCGCTGTTCAAGTTCTACAAACTCCTCTCCCTCGAGGGATTTTTTAGACAGGGCTTGAAGTATGCCAAAGGCCACAAAAGCTGATATCAAGGAGCTGCCGCCATAGCTTACAAAGGGCAAGGTTACTCCTGTTAACGGTATCAGCTTAATGACTCCGCCTATAATTATGAAGGTTTGGTAGCTGTAGGTCAACGTAATCCCCAACGCTACTACCTTTGTGAAGGGCTCATTGATCATTAGCGTAATTTTAAAGCCTCTGTAAATCATGATAAAATACAGCAGCACAACTGCTATGCCCCCAAAAATACCCAGCTCCTCGCATATGGCAGAAAAGATGAAATCCGTATGAACCTCCGGTATATATCCAGGGGTACCTAAGCCAAGACCGCTGCCAAAAAAGCCGCCTGCTGCTATCGCAAACAAAGACTGGGTGATTTGATATCCCCTGCCGGCAATGTCCTTCCACGGATTAAGCCAGGTATCGAACCTTACCCTCACGTGGTTCATGGTAAAGTAGCTGAAGGTTCCTATGGTAACGGCAGCTGCAATATTATATAAAAACAGCTTTATGTCCGTCTGATAAATATAATAGATGCTGATGAACACACCAAAAAACAGCATAGCCATGCCCATGTCCCGCTGCAATGTCAATAATATGATATGGAGATACACAATACCTAAAAACACATAGGTATTCTTCAGCTTCTCAGGATACTTGAAATATGCCGCCAGCATAAATATAAAAAACAGCTTTATGGCCTCCGCAGGCTGAAAATTAAAGCTCCCGATCCTAATCCAGTTGGTTGCCCCCTTTACGGTGGTACCAAAGGCAAAGGTCACAACAAACAGCAAAATAGAGCCTGCGATATACACATATATCCCCTTATCCCAAAGCTTAATCCATCGGAATAGGAAGTAGGCCATAAAATATAAAACAGCTGCAATACCAAACCACGTAATCTGTCTAAAGCCATATACAGGATTTAAGCGATACAGCATGGCAACCCCCAAGCTAGTGAGGATTGAAATGATAAGAAATATGTACTGATCCCCCATATCAAGCTTTATAATCAGATAATAGCATACGACCATCAGCAGAGTTAATAAAACGCCTGCTACAAGAATCGATCGATCATAGGGACCAACCATAAGAAAAAGCAAACCAAAAAACATCAGATTAATAAAGATTAATATGGTAATAGGCCTGCCTAGTACCAGTTTTCTAAAGAGAAACATTAGTCCACCTCTTTTACAAAAAGAAACTCTACCTGCCCGATGCCTATTCTGTCACCATTCTTCACCTCAGCAACATCCTGTAGCTTTACACTATTCAGGTAGGTGCCGTTGACACTGCCTAAATCCTCAAGAAAATAAGCACCCTCATCCACCGTTAGCTTGCTGTGCTGGGTAGAGATATACTTGTCCAATATCTGTATGTCGTTTTCCTTACCCCTGCCTATCGTCGTTTCATTTTCCCTTAAATCATAAAACTCCTGCACAACAAAGCCCAGGCGGTCCTTTCGATTGATCAGCTTCAAATAGGGGTAATCCTGATTTCTTCCACGCATATTAATCTGTTGAATGTCCAAATATATCAGTCGAATAATACTGTATATAAAATAATAAATCATTGCGATAAATATGTATCGGACTATCCATGATAGTATAGTAACCATGATAAATCACCTTAACCTTTGACAATATATCTATTATTTTATACCAAAATTCAGTAATTTAACAGCTTTCTAAAAGGTTTTTGATATTAATACCCCCAGCATAAAGCCAAACATGGCGAAAATCGTTGAAATTTTCCCATCGTCTAACTCTTTGCTCTTTGGAATCAATTCTCCGATAGTGATATAAAGCATAGTGCCGCCTGCAAAGGCAAGACACAGACCAATAAGATTATATGAGATTTTTCCAATAATAGCACCAAGATATGCCCCTAGTCCCATCGGCGCACCCGCCAGAAGTGTTAACAGAAAGGCCTTCCATTTGGAGTATCCCCCTACCCTCATGGGGGTAACCATTGCTATGCCCTCAGGCATGTTGTGGAGAGCTATGACAATTGCCAGACCAAAGCCCATACTGGCTTCTGCTGAAATCCCGGAGCCTATGGCAAGACCCTCTGGAAAATTGTGAAGGGCGATGCCAACGCCCAATAGAATACCGGTCTTTATATAATTCTTCCCGGACCTTCCTCTGACATACCTTAGATTTGATATAAAAACATCCAGAAATGAAGCCATTATGGCTCCCACACCCAGACCAATGGTTACGCCTTCAACCCCACTGATCATGTAGGCCTGCGGCAGCAGCTCAAAGGAGACAACCGCCAGCATGAGGCCGCTGGATAGACCGATAATACCACTTAAAAATTTTTTAGAGGGCTTGTTTAATACAAAAGAAATCAGGCCCCCCATACCGGTTCCAATAACACCAACAGATAGGCCTATCAAAGTAGTCCTCATTAAATTCTCCAAAGTAATTCCCCCTAATATTACTAATTATTGCTGACATTAGTATGTATATTCCTTGTGAAGGGGAATTATGATGTGACAAGGGGACGGTTCTCCTGAGACCTTATGAGGTGTCAGGAGAACCGTCCCCTTGTCACATTGCTCTGCTCTACTGCTGTTGTACTTCCTTTAGCTTTTCGGCCTGGTCGGTCGTTATCAATGCATCCAGCATGTCATCAATCTCGCCGTCCAAAAAGGCATCCAGCTTATATATTGTTACATTTATACGATGATCCGTAATCCTGCCCTGTGGGTAATTATAGGTTCTGATTCTTTCGCTTCTGTCACCGGTTCCCACCTGACTTTTTCTATTCTCAGCTATTTCACTTTGCTGCTCGCTAATCATTTTATCCAGCAAACGGGCTTTAAGGACCTTTATAGCCTTTTCCTTGTTTTTATGCTGAGACTTTTCGTCCTGGCAGGAAACCACCATTCCCGTTGGTAAATGTGTGACCCTAACGGCAGAATCGGTGGTGTTAACACTCTGTCCACCGGAACCGGAGGAACGGAACACATCAATTCTCAGCTCATTTGGATTTATTTCAAATTCGACGTCCTCAACCTCAGGCAATACCGCTACTGTTGCTGTGGAGGTATGAATTCTTCCACCAGACTCAGTAGTTGGAATTCTCTGCACCCTGTGGACGCCGCTTTCAAACTTCAATTTGGAGTAGGCGCCTTTACCTCTTAGCATAAAGATAACTTCCTTATAGCCGCCTACGCCGGTTTCGTTGACACTCATCAGCTCAACCTTCCAATTCCTTCTCTCGGCATATCTTGTATACATCCTGAAGAGAACCGCAGCAAATAGGCCTGCTTCATCGCCGCCTGCCCCTGCACGAATTTCCACGATAACGTTTTTCTCATCATTGGGGTCCTTTGGCAGCAGCATTATTTTGATTTCCTCTTGGAGCTTTGCGATATTCTCCTCCAGCTCGGAAATTTCCATCTTCGCCATTTCCCTTAGCTCTTCGTCAGCACTCTTATCATATAGAATTTCCTTTGCCTCAGCCAGCGCATTTTGTGCTTGCTTATATTCCTTGTACTTAGACACGATTTCCTCTAAATCCGAATGCTCCTTGACATACTTCTTCCATTCACCCTGATTGTTAATAACATCCGGATCACTAATTTTCTTACTTAGGTCAATATATTTTTCCTCAAGAAAGGCTAGTTTATCTAGCATTTAAAATTCACCTCAACACGTTTATTTTACCCATTCAAGTATTATATCACAACAGGATATCCATTGTCACTGCTTTAATTATGGCTTAGTGCTCATATTGGCTTATTTTTCCCAACAACCACCCTATCTAAACCAGCCAGGTCCTTAATTATTCTAACCTCCTGAAAATCCTGCTTTAGAAGGAGCGCCTTAACGGCCTCACCCTGATCATAACCTATTTCCAACATCAGCCAACCGCAGGGCTTTAGATAGCTATGGGCTTCAGCCACAATCTGCCTGTAATAATCCAGCCCGTCCTCCCCTCCAGAAAGGGCTAAATGCGGTTCAAAATCCTTAACCTGAGCTGCCAGCCCCTCCACCACCAGCTGTGGTATATACGGCGGATTTGATAGTATGAAATCAAATGCCTTAGTTAAGCCATCAGAGGAAATGCCCTCATATAAATTACCCAATCGAAAATGCAGCCTTTCCTTTACACCAAGGGCTTCTGCATTTTTTTCTGCCACCGCCAGGGCATCAGGAGAAATGTCTATGGCATATACTGTCGATGCCTCAATCAGCCTGGCAAGACTAACGGCTATAGCACCACTGCCGGTTCCTATATCTAAGAGACTTATCTCTCTGCCCTTATAATCCTGTAAATATCTTGCTAAAGCCTCTTCGACAAGAATCTCAGTGTCCCCTCTGGGAATTAGTACCCTCTCATCCACATAAAAATCCATGCCCATAAATTCTTGACGTCTTGTTATATATTGAATCGGCATATGGGACTTCCTCAATGCGATCATATCCCAGTATTTGCGACATATTTCCTGGGAAATCTCTCTTTCTGGATAGATATATAGTTGAATTCTGTCAAAATCCAGTAAATTGCATAGAATAACCTCAGCATCCAACTGAGGTGTATCCGAAATATCATTAAGCGCAGCTTTCGCCCTTTTAATCAACTCGCCAACTGTTACCAATCTGCATCCTCCTTGTTTTCCACTAGAACACCCTTAAGGGCAGCTATAGCAACCTCGATTTGGCTGTCGTCAGGCTCCACAGTGGTCAACCGCTGCATCATCATGCCAGGATAGCTTACCAGAGCCATTATAGGTGAGGTGCTCTTTCCTGCAAAACGTATAATTTCATAGGAAATACCTGCAACAATCGGCAGCAGCGCTAATCGTGAAACAACTCTCACCAGTAGGTTGGGCCAGCCAATCAAGGAAAATAAAATCATACTTACCATCATAACTATAAAAAGAAAGCTAGTCCCGCAGCGGGGATGCAAGGTAGAGTATTTTCTGGTATTCTCAACTGTTAGCTCCTCACCATGCTCATAGCAATAAATTGCCTTATGCTCAGCCCCGTGGTATTGAAATACCCTTCTCATATCCTCAAGCCTGGAGATTAATGAAACATATATTATAAAAATGCTCAATCTAACAATACCCTCTATAAGGTTTAGCAGCAGTCTGCTTTCCGTAAACCGCCTTAATAGAGATACCAGAAAGGTAGGCCCTAAGATAAAAATACCTACCGACAGCATAAGGGCCAGAAATACTGAAAAATACATCAGCACATCCGTTGCCTTATCCTTAAATATCTTCTTCATAAATTTTTCAAAGGCATCGGGCTCACTGTCCTCCTGACCAGCTTCATCTAAAAGCTCAGCCGAGTAGGTCAAGGATTTTACCCCCAATACCATAGAGTCAATCAGGGCCAGCCCCCCTCTTAAAAATGGAATTTTATTAATACCCAGCTTTTGGGTTATACCGCTAACGGCTTCTTTTTTGACGGTTATTCCTGAATCGGGAGTCCTTACGGCTATTGCAACCTCCTTAGGTCCCTTCATCATAACCCCCTCAATTAACGCCTGCCCACCTATGCTTGTAGGCCGGCTGCTCTGTTGGTTATCTCTGCTCATTCTTTTCTCCCTTTCAACCTAGTACCTTGTATCACTCCAAAACATTGGATAACTTAGCTTTGTTGTCTTCTGTCGCAATATTGCTGGATAGTCCTTCTTCCTTTGCCTTGCGCAACGATTTTTTTGCTGCTTTTGAACGATCTTTTAACAAAACAAGGTAATAGATGCTATAGTTTATACTAACATTATTATACCATAGAATTAACTTTATTTATTTAATTTTAGGAAAGCTTAATAATTGAGAAGCAGGAAGCTTTTAGCTTTGTCTATATCCTGTTGATTTTGATATGCCATGTTTAAGTTGGCAGTTTTATTCTATTATAAGCAGGACTACCCTTATCTGTGGTAGAATATTTAGTATATGACTAAGGAGGTAGTAAGTTATGGCGCTTATTAACAGAATATCGTCTGCATTTCATTTGCTGGTATCTATGGATAAAGAAATCGTTGAAATTATCCTCCTTTCTCTATATGTATCCTTAACCGCCTGTTTAATATCGACTGTTATAGCCACTCCCCTTGGCATACTGATTGGAATTAAGCGCTTTAGATTTAAGAGTGTGGTGGTGAGGCTAATATACACCTTGATGAGTCTTCCTCCGGTTATCGCCGGGCTTATCGTTTATATGGTTTTATCCCGAAAGGGTCCTCTTGGTCAGTTTGGCCTTCTTTTTACCCCGACTGCCATGATTATCGCTCAGATCTGTCTAATTACACCTATTATAACCGGGCTGGTCTATAATGGTACTAAGGAAAAGGGAGAGGATATCAAAAGAGTGGCAAGGGCTCTAGGGGCCAGTCCCTTCCAAACCCTTCTGCTATTAATAAGGGAGCTTAGAATCAATATCTTTACCGCCATAATTTCAGGCTACGGAAGGGCTATATCCGAGGTTGGGGCAGTAATGATCGTCGGTGGCAACATCAAGGGCCAGACAAGGGTTATGACAACTGCAATAACAATGCTAAGAAGCATGGGGGAGTATGACACCGCAATCGCCATAGGTATTGTTCTTCTTACATTGTCCTTTATAATAACCTCAATACTATATCATTATCAACAGGGTGAATAATATGGAGATACAAGTTAGAAGCTTAATAAAGCACTATAGAGAAAAGGTAGCATTAAATATAGATCAGCTGATCATTGGCAGCGGCAGCCTATTGGGCATTATCGGTCCTAATGGCGCAGGGAAAAGCACCCTTGCCAGGCTAATCGCAGGGGTAGATAATCCCTCCTCTGGTACAATAGCCTATGATGGGGAGACCATGAATCCCTCTCTGCAGCAGCATGTGACAATAGTTTTTCAAAAGCCCTATTTATTTCGCTCCACTGTTTTTAACAATATTGCCTATCCACTGAAGCTTAGGAGAGTAAATAAGACCGAGATAGCCGATAGGGTGCATCGTACCATCCGGGAATTAGAGATTGAGGACATAAGCCATCAAAATGCCTGGACTCTTTCCGGTGGAGAAGCCCAAAAGGTTGCGCTTGCCAGGGCGCTTGTATTTAGGCCCAGACTTTTGATCCTGGACGAGCCAACCGCCAACATTGACCCCGCCTCTATCATAACGATGGAGCGGGTTATTAAAAGAACCCACCAAGAGGAAAACACTACAATTATCATTGTTACCCATAACCTACCACAGGCCAAAAGACTTTCATCAGATATATTATTTATGAACAAGGGAGAAGCAGTGGAGCTAGGGAAGACCTCTCAGATAATGTCCAATCCCGCCAAACCCCTAACACGACAATTTCTAGAAGGGGAGCTTATCTATTAGGGCGGTTTTGATCCTGAGGATTTTCATCGCTTTCGGAAATGCCCTTTCGCTGCTGTAAATAATCGTCATATAGGTCAACCAGCAAAGCATTATCAGCATCCAATACCCCATAGAAAACGTCCTTTACGCTGACAATGTTTTGCTCCCTAAGCCTGCTTAGCAGCCATTGGGCTGTAAGGCCTCTGCTTTTAAGGTTTTCATATATGATACTGCCGGTAACCATTACCTCCAGCTGCATTTCCTTAGTGGCATCAGGAGACAGCTTGAGATCCTCTAATGTCACCGGACGTATTTCATCCCGTTTCATCACACTTATCTCACCGGTGGACTCCAAAATTGCATACTTCACATCCCCTATATCAAATATATCCTTTCTTCGCAACAATACATTTAAATCATCAATGGTATAGTGATACCTCTTCAAATTCCCTTCAAGAATTTTTCCCTCTTGAATTACCATTACCGGTTCACCTTGAATGATTTTTGAGGCAGTTCGATTTTTCATAACGAAAAATGCAACGATTAGGGTCAAAATTCCATACAGGATTAGACCCGTCAGGTGCTGCCATGATCTCTGACCAACATCCGTAGCCAGATTTGCTGCAATAGAACCAAAGGTAATGCCATTGATGTACTCATACAGGGTTAGCTGCGCCACCTGCTGACGGCCCAGGATTCTTGTGATAAACATAATGGCGAAAAAGGAAAGGACAGTCTGTAAAAACACTTCAATAAAAAGCTTCATGATATACCTCCGCCGAATAAGTTTAGTTAATATATTCAATACTATTAATCAAGGCATTGCATCAAAAAAATGAGGAAGATACAATTTTAAAGCATATACAATCCTATGATAAAATGCATCCCGTGCATACAAAGCTAAGGAGGAGAAATGTGGAGCTAATAGTACAGGCGATATATACCTTATTATTCATTGTTGTGGGCTTTGTAATTCTCTATATTTTATATAAAAAGAAATTTATTTAGTTTGGATGTTTAAAGGAGGATTTAGGCGGTATATAACTAATATAATAGAATACGGTAGCTCCCTTCCAACAAAGGTTAGCAAAGCCAGTAAGTAAGATATCTATTATTTAAGCAAAAGGAAACAAAGGTTTTTAGTAATACAGAAGCAAGAAAGGAAGTTGATACCACCATATGAATTTAACTGATCCACCAAAGTCGATTATTAGTTGGTACAGCTACTTCCGATTCTATTATTCACAATAAAACGGGTGATTTCATAAGATATGAAACCACCCGTTTTAATTTTATCCAGAATGATCGAAAGACTATAATCCCATAACAACACCGGCTATAAAAATGATTAGAGAAATCAACACCAGTATAACTGCCTTGCCTGATCTTTTTGGCTTCTTACTCAACACACGAAATACAGGCGCCATCACACCCGCTACCATTCCTAAAAGCCCCATAATCATTAGTAAGTTCGACATGCTTCTCCCCCTTTGATTACATCCCATATATCAACATTATACTATTTAGCCGGTCCCTTGTGTCACCATAAATTTTAGACAACCCCTGGTTAAATTGCCCTAACAATTGCCCTAACGCTTCCTTTGCGTCTGTCACAATTACTGGATACTCCTGTTTACTTCGCCTAGCCCTATATTATTTTCCCAAAGCATAAGACTTATATTTTACAAGTCATTGACAAGCTAGTGCCTTGACAGCTTTAAAAATTAGGAACAGCAGCGACAACTAAAGACAACGCAGTCCTGAGGAAAATTAACTGTTGCACACTAAGAATTAAGGTTGTCAAGGCAGTGGCAATCCTACTGTATGATTTTGGGTTATTTGTAGCATAATAAGTGCTTTAGGAGGTGTTTGAAATGAAGGAGCTGCTAATAAAGAGGGGGCTGCTATTGGATATAGATACAAACGAGGCATATCCCTCAGAGATTCTCATCCAAAATGGTAAAATAACAGAAATAGGAAAGGAAATAAATTATGAGTCCCCTGACCTTGAGCTTTTAGATGCAAAGGAGGGCTTTATACTGCCAGGTTTAATAGATTGTCATACACATCTCGGTATTATAGAGGAATCTGTCGGCAAAATTGGAGTTGATAATAACGAAACCTCTGACCCCGTCACCCCTCATCTAAGAGGAATTGATGCCATAAACCCTATGGATGTTGCTTTTGGCGATGCTGTACGTTCCGGTGTAACCACCGTAATGAGCGGTCCCGGCAGCAATAATGCAGTTGGGGGCCTCAGCACTGCCATCAAAACCCATGGCACAATCATTGACGATATGATAGTCAAAGACCCCATAGGCTTGAAAATTGCTTTAGGTGAAAATCCCATAAGCACCTATGGTATTGACGGCAAAGCCCCGGTAACGCGAATGGGTACGTCAGCCTTGATCCGAGAGCTGTTTATGAGAACACAGGATTACATGCTTAAAATGGAGCAGAAAAAGAATATCGAAAGAGATATACGCCTGGAGGCGGTCATACCTTTGCTGAAGGGTGAAATATCCTTAAGGGCCCATGCCCATAGAGCCGATGATATCGCAACGGCCGTTCGAATCGCTGAGGAATTTAATATAAAAAGACTGGTAATCGAGCATGGCACAGAGGCCAACCTGATAAAGGATTTACTTAAAGCCAGAGATATTCCTGTCGCCTTTGGCCCCATGCTTACCCCCAGAATAAAAATGGAGCTGAAAAACAGACGCTATGGCTCCGTGATAGAGCTAGTGGAGGCTGGGATAAAGACCTCACTTATGACCGATCATCCCTATAATTCAATAGACCAGCTGAGGACCATTTGCATACTTGCGGTTTCAGAAGGCTTAAAGCCTTCTGATGCATTAAGATCCATTACGATAAATGCAGCAGAAATATTGCAATGCTCAGAAAGCATCGGAAGGCTGAAGGTAAATTATTCTGCCGATATCGCCATCTTTAACGCCCATCCCTTAAATATTGATTCAAGGGTTATTTTCACCATTATCAATGGCCAGGTGGTCTACAAGAGGGGTTAAAAAAGGTGACAAGGGGACGGTTCTCCTGACACCTGGCGGTGACAAGGGGACGGTTCTCCTGACACCTCGCTTGAGGTGTCAGGAGAACCGTCCCCTTGTCACCAATTACCTTTTTACCTTATGGCAGCTTCGGCATCTGGCCTCGTAGCTTTCTTTGGCCCCCACAAGTATAATGGGGTCAGTGTACTTTGCCGGCTCTCCGTTAACCAGCCTTTGAGTTCTGGTGGCGGGCTTCTTGCAGGTCATGCATATGGCTGTCAGCTTTGTAACGCTTTCAGCGATGGCTACCAGGTGGGCTACGTTGGCAAAGGGCTCAGCTCTGAAGTCCATGTCAAGACCTGAGCAAATAACTCTTTTACCCATGTCTGCCACCCTTTGACAGACTGAAATAACATCCTCCTCTAAAAACTGCACCTCATCGATTGCCAGGACATCAAAATCCTCAGTGGCAATAAGGGCTTCAATTTCAGCCACACTGCTGACCACTACACAATCCTTCTGCTTCCCGTTATGTGAAATAATATGGTTAATCGAGTATCTGTCGTCAAGCTTCGGCTTTAAGGCAATTACCCTCAGCCCCGCAATCTGAGCCCTTGTTATCCGTCTGATAAGCTCCTCGCTCTTGCCAGCATACATCGGACCTACGATGACCTCTATGCTGCCTGAACTGGCATACTCCATAAAATCAACCATTAATCTTCTCCCCCTTTGACCCTCTTCATTACATTATATTTCAATATGATGTATTGTTAAATGATTTTCTAGAACTAATCCTTGGTGACAAGGGGACGGTTCTCATGACACCTTAAAGGTGTCATGAGAACCGTCCCCTTGTCACCAAAAAAATCAAGGCTAGATTTATTCTAACCTTGATTGGTTTAACCATTAGGTAATGATTACATATTGAATTTCTTCTTGAACTTCTCGATACGTCCACCCTTTTCAATAGCTTTTTGCTTACCTGTAAAGTAAGGGTGACATTCTGAACATATCTCCACTCTTAATTCCTTCTTAGTAGAAGTAGATGTAAAAGTGTTTCCGCATGCGCAATGCACTTCCACTGAATGGTTTTCTGGATGAATGCCTTTCTTCATTTTATTCACCTCTTTCTCTTACGAATGCCTCTATGTTATAACTAAGCACTGATTATGTTAGTATTTTAGATAGGCAAATTTAACTATTACATTATAGCATACTCAACAAAGTGGTGCAATAGTATTATTAAATCCGTTTTTTCAGGATATCTACAAATTCCTGATTATTTTTAGTCTCAACCAATATACCGGTGATTTTTTCGGTAATCTCCTGAACAGAATTATTGCTCATAGCCCGTCTAATACTCCATATTGTCTCCAATTCAGACTGCTTCAATAATAATTCTTCTCTTCTTGTACCAGATTTATTGATGTCAATTGCAGGGAATATACGCTTCTCAGAAAGCTTCCTATCTAAGTGCAGCTCCATATTTCCCGTACCCTTGAATTCCTCAAAAATGACATCATCCATTCTGCTGCCAGTTTCAACCAATGCCGTGGCAATTATTGTCAGGCTTCCGCCCTCCTCAAGATTCCGTGCAGCCCCGAAGAAGCGCTTTGGCTTATGCAGAGCTCCCGGGTCCAGACCTCCGGAAAGGGTTCGTCCTGTTGGCGGAATCGTAATATTGTAGGCTCTGGCTAACCTCGTTATACTGTCCAGCAACACTACGACATCCTTGCCGTGCTCTACTAATCGCTGCGCTCTGGCTAATACCATTTCTGCCACCTTAATATGATGGGTTGGCAGCTCGTCAAAGGTAGAGTAAACGACCTCACCCTTAATGGAGCGCTGCATATCGGTAACCTCCTCAGGTCTTTCGTCAATTAGCAAAACAATAATTTCAATTTCAGGATAGTTATGCGCTATGCTGTTGGCAATCTTTTGCAGCAGTATTGTTTTACCTGCCTTTGGCGGCGCAACAATTATCCCTCTTTGGCCCTTACCAATCGGTGCAATTAAATCAATTAATCTAGTAGATAGCTCCTTTGTATTCAATTCAAGATTAATTCTTTCATTGGGATAAATCGGGGTAAGATTTTCGAAGCTTGGTCTTCTTACAGCTGATTCAGGGTCTAAGCCATTGATTTTCTTAACATATAGAAGGGCTTTAAATTTTTCACCACTTTTTGGTGGTCTTGTAATACCTGTGATTTTATCACCGGTTTGCATATTAAACCTTCTGATTTGAGAAGGGGATATATAGATATCGTCGTCACTTGACAGGTAATTATCTCTTCTTAAAAATCCATATCCATCGGTATGAACCTCTAAAATTCCTTCTGCTATATTGACGTCCTCGCCAACCGGTATCTCATCGGATAAATGATCTGGGAGTCCTTGCTTACGTATTTCTCGCTCTCTTCTGGTGTCCATTCTTGGTGCTTCTTGTTTTGCAGGCTCGTCCACAGCCTCAGCAACAGCCACTGCAGCTGGTTCTGCTTCCTTAGCCTGGTCCGATTCTTTTTCAATGCGATTTTGTGAAATCCAGTCGATAAGCTCATCCTTTTTAAATCTCGTGGGGCCTTTCATCCCCATCTCCTTTGCCAGTTCTCTTAATTCAAGTATTTTCATACTATGTAAATCTATGGAACTCAATTTACCACCTCCGTTATTAACAGAGGAAATTATAGCATGCCATAACCTCCTCATGTCTATATTATTTTATAATAATTATAACAAATTTTCTAGTAAGCATATTTGGGTTTTTTATTAAGCTTGTGAAGAGTCTCTACAAATCTTATGGTTCCCGTTTCGGAACGCATTACCACGGAATGGGTCTTTGCTGAATTATTGCCGGTAAAAACAACCCCCTTCAGCAACTCGCCGTCTGATATGCCGGTTGCAGCAAAGTATACCTCGTTGCCCCTTACCAAATCTTCCATATATAATATTTTATTAACATCAATGCCCATTTTTATACATCTTGTTGCTTCCTCTTCATTGCTGGCTACCAATTTTCCCTGAAAGCCGCCGCCCAGGCATTTCAATGCAGCTGCTGCTATTACCCCTTCAGGTGCGCCTCCTATGCCCAGCATAATATCAACACCAGTATCCTCAAAGCAGGTAGCCAGTGCAGCCGCCACATCGCCATCCTTAAAAAGCTTTATTCTTGCTCCGGCTTTTCTGCATTCCTCCACTATTCTCTCATGTCTCGGACGATCCAGCATCGTCACCGTTAGATCGGAAATGCTCTTGTTTAAGGCATCTGCAGTAGCCCTTAAATTTTCCATAATAGGGGCATCCAGCTGTACTCTTCCTGCAGCCTTTGGACCTACTGCGATTTTATCCATGTACATGTCAGGTGCATTAAGCAAACAGCCCCTAGGTGCCATCGCAACTACGGCAATAGAATTTGGAAGGCCCTTGGCAACTGAGTTGGTTCCCTCTACAGGGTCCACCGCTATATCTACCTTTAGTCCTCCGGCTCCCACAATCTCTCCTATATAGAGCATGGGGGCCTCGTCCATTTCCCCTTCACCTATGACAACTAAGCCCTCAATATTTATAGTATCAAACATTTTTCTCATGCCATCAACGCCGGCTTGATCGGCGGCAATTTTATCTCCCCTGCCCATATGCTTTGCAGCCCCCAGAGCAGCGGCTTCAGTAACCCTTACGAGATTAATGGCCAAATTACGGTCCACTATATACACCCCTCTGTCATTTTTTAGTGAATAGTGAATAACGAATAGTGAATAGTGTAAAAGCAATTCATCAACCCAGCTATCATTATCCATACTTCCAATCAATCAGCAATCTATCTTTTATTCCGTCACTTAAAGCTATCACCTTCAGCCAGCAATCTATCTTTGAGGATGTAATTTTAATACTTCCTCCAGCACATCGGTTTTATTTAGTCTATGCATCGCCTGGACAAATCTTATCGTTCCTGTTTTGCCCCTCATTACAACTGAATGGGTCTCCGCCATATTATTACCCTTGTATACCACACTCTTTAGCAGGTCCCCTTGAGTAATACCGGTTGCAGCAAAATAACAGTCCTCACCCTTTACCAGATCCTCCAGGGTCAATACCCTATAGATTTCCTCTTCACTGGCAAAGCCCAGCTCTCTGCACCTTTCAAACTCTTCAGGGCTCATGGGATTTAAGATGGCCTGCATATCTCCACCCATACATTTTAAGGCCACAGCAGCGATTACTCCCTCAGGCGCCCCACCGATTCCCAGCATGACATCCACACCGGTTTCCTCGAAGCCTGTGGCTATGGCAGCAGCAACGTCGCCATCGCTAAATAGCTTAATTCTTGCCCCTGCCTCTCTAATCTCTTGGATAAATGCATCGTGGCGAGGTCTATCCTGCACAATAACCGTTAAATCCTCCAGGTTTTTGTTTAATGCCTCAGCCACTTTACTTAGATTATCCTTTATTGGTGCCTTGATATCTATGACGCCCTTGGCCTTTGGCCCAACCGCCAGCTTCAGCATATAGGTGTCTGGCGCATGAAGCAAGCAGCCCTTAGGCGCTATTGCCACTACAGAGATGGCATTTGGCAGTCCCTTTGCAATTAAATTCGTTCCCTCCAGAGGATCAACTGCTATATCCACCTCTACAGCTCTTGGATCGCCACAGCCTACCTCTTCACCAATATACAGCATGGGGGCTTCATCCAGCTCACCTTCACCAATTACAACAGTTCCTTTGATGCTAAGACCAGAGAAGGCCCTTCTCATGCCATCAACAGCTGCCTGGTCGGCGGCATTTTTATCTCCTCTTCCCATATATCCAGCGGCAGCCAAGGCTGCTGTCTCAGTTACTCTTACCAATTCCATAGCTAAATTTCTATCCATTTTTGCACCTCACTGATAATAAATGTATAAAGAATGATGAATCTTAAATTTACCAACACCAAATCTATTACTTTAATTATATCTTTTTGCCACTAATAGTCAATGGAATATGCAGCCTTATCGATAATAATGCAGCATATTTCTTCCTATATTATATACCAAATCTCTCATAAGGTGTAATGTTATATACTAATTTGAATTTCTTAGGAAATAGGCGAATTCCCTGCGATAATATGGAACTCTTTCATTCTACTTGGCGATTGTGAATATCATGAAAGCTTTCAATAAAATGAAAAAAAGGAGGGTAATGGTATCATCCCCCCTTAATCATTGATAGTTGCGCGATATAATTAACTACATTAAGTAACTAAGCCCTAACCACTGACAACTACTATTCTCTCATAGTGCCTATTTATCCTTAACCTTTTCCCAATCGCTTAAAAACCTCTCGATTCCTGAATCGGTTAAAGGATGCTTAACCATTTGCTTCAATACACTATAGGGCACTGTGGCAACGTCGGAGCCCGCCTTTGCTGCTTCAAGCACATGTATCGGTGTACGAATGCTGGCAGCCAGCACCTCTGTCTGGATATCGTGATTAAAGAAGACCTCAACGATATCTCTAATTAACAGCATTCCTTCATGACCTATATCATCCAGACGTCCTACAAAGGGACTTACATAGGTGGCACCTGCTTTTGCTGCCAATAGAGCTTGCAGTGCTGAAAATACTAAAGTAACATTGGTTTTAATCCCCTTAGCCGATAGCTGCTTAACGGCCTTTAAACCCTCTTCTGTCATAGGAATTTTTATAACTATATTTTTATGAAGGGCAGCCAGCACCTCTGCCTCCTCCACCATTCCCTTGGCCTCTAGGCTTATAACCTCAGCGCTGATAGGTCCATCCACCAATGCCACGATTTCCTTTATCACCTCTTGAAAATTTCTGCCCTCCTTGGCTATTAGTGAAGGATTTGTCGTAACTCCGTCAATAATCCCCCACTGGGCAATTTCTTCAATTTCCTTAATATTTGCCGTATCAATAAATAGCTTCATCTGCATTACCTCCACATAATTATTCTTTATAGAATAGTTCAACATATTTTATATAATTCCTTTTATAAAACAAAAGTATTACTTGCATTTTACATATATACCCCTTAATTTTGTAAGCATGCCATAAAGTGGTGTTTCAAAATACAACAAACCAGACCATAAGTCAAGATTAGGAAGCCTTTGACTCATAACCATACTGCGCATCTTTATTATACACTCGATTATATATATGCATAGTTAAATCCTATAAAAGCCTTAGGCATTATTACCTACGGTTATACGTAAAAAATGGTAATAAATATTCATATTAACAACAGTCAATTTTTTTTAATGATTTTTTTGAAGCCTTAAAATTTTTTAGTTGTAAAAAGCTTGATTATATCACATTTTGACACAATTATATATTAATTTTTTTTTACATATTATTAAACATTCTTAATTTTATAAAAAAATAACACTTGCAAGTTATAATTTTGCTCTGTATAATAATGAAATATAAATATTTGTAATTTTCTCTTATTTAGAAAAATTGTCTATAAATAAAATATTGCCACGTTTCAAAATTTTAACTGTTTATTTATAAGCAATTATGTTTAATATTCCATCGAGTAAAATTTTCGGCATTATTTGATTTATGACAACGTTTTTTTAGTTTAAGGGGGAACAATATTTATATTTTTAAAATTAAAGGAGGGACTGTATGGTGGATTTAAATGAAAACAAACAAAGAGATCAGTGGGGTTCCAAATTAGGCTTTATCATGGCTGCGGCTGGTTCAGCGGTCGGACTTGGTAACCTATGGAAGTTCCCTTACATGGCTGGATCAAACGGTGGAGGGGCTTTCGTTCTTATCTATCTGGCCTTAATTGTTATTGTTGGTTTTACACTAATGGCAGCTGAGATTGTTATCGGTAGACATACTCAGCTAAACGCAATTGGTGCCTATAGAAAAATCCGTAAGGGCTGGGGCTGGGTTGGTGGTCTAGGCGTTTTAGCTGGCTTCGTAATCCTTTCCTATTATTCTGTAGTTGGTGGATGGGTAATCAACTATATTATAAAGGCGGTTACGGGTGCATTTAATACCTCAGATATGGAAGTCTTAGGCAATATGTTCGGCGGTATGATATCTGGTACCTGGACGCCGATCTTCTATCATGCCTTATTTATGATTATCACGCTTGGCATCGTTATAGGCGGTATCAGCGGAGGTATTGAGAAATTCTCCAAGATATTAATGCCAGCATTATTCGTCATGATTATTATGATTGTTATCCGTTCTGTTACGTTACCTGGAGCAGGTGAAGGTATTAGCTTCTTCCTAAAGCCTGATTTCTCCAAGATTGACTTCAGTGTTATACTGGCAGCACTAGGACAGGTATTCTTCTCCCTAAGCTTAGGTATGGGTTGTATGATTACCTATGGTAGCTACCTCAGCAAGGATGAGAATATTCCTCAAAGTGCAACCTTAATCCCATTACTGGATACAGGTGTTGCATTATTAGCAGGTCTTGCGATATTACCAGCAGTATTTGCCTTAGGCTTTGACCCAGCAGGTGGCCCTGGTCTAGTATTCATTACTTTACCAGCAGTGTTTGCTAAAATGCCAATGGGTGGATTATTCGCCGTTATCTTCTTCGTATTAGTATTATTTGCTGCCATTACTTCTTCTATCTCATTACTGGAGGTTGTTGTTTCCTTCGTAGTTGATGAGTGGAAATGGTCCCGTGCAAAGGCAACCACTATTGTAGCTGCTGCAATCTTTGCATTAGGAGTCCCCGCTTCACTATCTATGGGCATATGGGATACCATCATCTTTAAAGATTTAGTATTCTTCGATGCGTTAGGCTTCTTATCCGACCAAATTCTTCTGCCTCTAGGTGGATTGATGTTATGTATCTTTATCGGTTGGGTATGGGGTGTTGATAATGCAGTTAAAGAAGCTACTAATGGCGGTAAGGTTAAATTTACGATCGCACCAGTTTGGGGCTTTGTTGTAAAATATGTCGCTCCAATAGCTATAGCATATATCTTTATTTCCGGTTTATTAGCTTAAGTTTTAAAAAAAAGCAAGGGTGTCCTTTTGAAGGGCACCTTTTTTATTTCATAGAATACATTCATGATTCATAATCACCAAGTGGAATGAAAACACGCCTTATTACTAGAAAAATACTTATTTTATCTGGAAAATGAGGACCGGACCGTTAAGGGAGGCGGCAAAACTTTTCTAGTAATTATTCCCTTCGCTTTCAATATGGTATTGATTTTACTTAATTTCCATTAGAGAATTTAGCGAAAAACTCTTATATTTTGAATTGTTAAAAAACTAACACTTGCAATCATATGCCTCCCCTTATATAATAAGTAACTGTGAATACTAAACCTTTTAAATTTTCATTTAATTAGAATTATTGCGCGATAATTCAATTTCATTTCATGACACCTATGTATTGAAAACACAACATGTTCAATTAACAATTTCAAGCTTGCATTGTGTCTATAGTATGACATAGGGCTATAGACAAACAACCTTTGGTATGCCCTTTGGCAAAATCGGTATACAGGAGCGGGTCTGAAAACGTTTGCTCCTAATATCTGACTAATCTTATTTCAATAAGGAGGATTTTTATGAACAAATCAATGGAAACACAAGGTAGAGATCAGTGGAGCTCCAAGATTGGTTTTATCCTTGCAGCTGCTGGTTCTGCAGTTGGTCTTGGTAACCTGTGGAAGTTCCCTTACACAGCCGGTATGAATGGTGGTGGGGCCTTCGTTCTTATCTATTTGGCTTTAATTATCATTGTAGGCTTTACTTTAATGGCGGCTGAAATTATAATCGGTAGACATACGCAGCTAAATGCAATTGGTGCTTATAGAAAGATTCGTAAGGGCTGGGGCTGGGTTGGTGGTCTTGGCGTTTTAGCTGGCTTTGTTATCCTTTCCTATTATTCAGTAGTTGGCGGATGGGTAATCAATTACATTGTTAAGGCTGCAACCGGTGCCTTCAGTACTTCAGATATTAACGTCTTAGGCGGTATGTTCGAGAGCTTAACCTCCAGCACCTGGGAGCCTATCATCTATCATGGATTATTTATGGCAATTACCCTGGGTATTGTTATTGGTGGTATCAGTGGCGGTATCGAGAAATTCTCCAAGATTTTAATGCCGTCATTATTCATAATGGTTATTTTAATTGTTATTCGTTCAGTCACTTTACCTGGCGCAGCTGAAGGCATTAAGTTCTTCCTTAAGCCAGACTTCTCTGCGATTAACGTCAGTACCATTCTGGCAGCCTTAGGGCAGGTATTCTTTTCCCTAAGCTTAGGTATGGGCTGTATGATTACCTATGGTAGCTACCTGAGCAAGGATGAAAATATCCCTCAGAGTGCAACGCTTATTCCATTATTAGATACCGGTGTTGCATTATTAGCTGGTCTTGCTATACTGCCTGCCGTATTTGCTTTAGGCTTTGACCCAGCAGGCGGACCTGGTCTTGTATTTATCACATTGCCAGCCGTATTTGCAAAAATGCCTATGGGCGGATTATTCGCAATCTTATTCTTCCTGCTGGTTTTATTTGCAGCTATAACTTCTTCTATCTCATTACTTGAGGTTGTTGTTTCCTTCGTCGTTGATGAGTGGAATTGGTCACGTGCAAAGGCTACAACTATTATTTCAGCAGCTATCTTCGCTTTAGGTATTCCTGCGTCCTTATCCTTAGGGGTTTGGGATACCATAATATTCAGAGACCTAGTGTTCTTTGATGCATTAGGATTCTTAACAGATCAAATCCTGTTACCATTGGGCGGATTGATGCTATGTATCTTTATCGGCTGGGTATGGGGTGTTGATAATGCTGTTAAGGAAGCTACCAATGGCGGTAAGGTTAAATTTACTATCGCACCAATTTGGGGCTTTGTTATAAAATATCTTGCACCTATCGCAATTGGATATATATTCATTACCGGATTAATTGGATAATGATTTGAATTGACTGCTACAAAGCTCATATCTATCAAGGTATGGGCTTTGTTTTGTCATTTAGAGCCGAGGAGCAAGCACTGGGACCTCTTACATTTTTGATAAAATAAATCTTAGACTATATAAAAGGGGCGTCTCAAAATAGATCATTATAATGTGACTCCAATAATTTAGAGCAAAATATAAAAAGACAAAGTCCGAAGAATTTGCCTTTTGGGTATCATACAATCACCACAGCCATTTATACCAAGGAGATTGTGGCTTGTAAACCGGGGGCTTTCAATTAATATTATCAATTAGTATTGAGGCAATGATACCTTTGGCATGAGGTAATAATTACCTTAAGATGCCGGTGTCCGATTGCTTGATGGGATGCCTGCACGGTTAGCTATTCTCCATCCTGAAGCTCCATAGAGACACCACTGTCTTCCTCCTCAGACACCTGGAATACATTTTCAATGATATACTCCGATAAAAATATTTCAGCAATCGCTCTTTCATACCCCTCACGGGCCTCCTCCAGCTCTACAGGCTCACCGGTATGTATATGCCATGCCTTGCTATTCTCAAATATGCCATCCTTGGATATTATAAACATCATCTCATTGTTGATAAAGGAGCCCTTGCCTGTGTGCACCTGCTGTACTGCAAAGCCCTCCTTGGTATTCAGCAGGTCCTTGCCCAGTACATTTTCGTCCTTTGTCTCCAATCCTATCAGATTTGCTATTGTGGGATAAAAATCTATTTGTCCTCCGACCGTCTTTATCTCTCGCTTTAGATTTGACTGAGGAATATGGATCATCATTGGCACCCTATACATTTCATCCTCTTGATAGGGCTTGCCTAGAAACTCTGTCACTTCCGCGTTTATTTCTTCATTTCTTGCGTCCAGTCCATGATGGTCTCCGTAGAGGATAATAGCGGTGTTTTCGTAAAGCCCTTCTCGTTTAAGGGCCTCTATTAGCTCCCCAATTGCAGCATCCAAATAATTTACCGTCTGCAGGTAATCTCCCAGCAGAGTATCCTCATATTTTTCAAGGCTTAATCCCTTCTGTTCCTCCGCCATGACATAGGGGTAGTGGGAGGTTACAGTGATATAAAAGGAATAGAAGGGCTTAGGCAGCTGTTTCAGGTATGCCATCGACTGTTGAAATAATGACTTATCACTGAGACCCAATCCGATGATTTCCTCCATATTCAGCTCCTCTGAGCTAATGAATTGATCAAAGCCTATGGTTGGATACATGCTCTTTCTATTCCAAAAATCCGGTTCATTGCCATGAAATACAATAGTCTCGTAATCCTCCTGCTTTAACAGCATTGGCAATGAAAAAAGCTGTTTACCCTCATACTGCTTATAGCTGAAGTTTATGGTTGAGGCGTGCAGTCCATTGTGGGTGACGAACTCAGCATCAGAGGTATTACCCCAGCCCACCTGCTCATAATAGCGGGAAAAATAAAGGGTATCCTTTGATATCAGCTGGTTTAACACAGGGGTTATGGCTTGACCCTCAACCTCTCTGTTCAAGACAAAGCCCTGCAGAGATTCTGCCTGAATAACAATAATATTTTTTCCCTCCAGCAAACCATGATATCGTTTGATGGGATTTTCAGGAGTTTCATTTTCCAGTATCTCCATCCATGCATCGACGTTATCTACAAGGGGGGTTTTTCCGAAAAGCCGATATACATCGTAAATGTGATAGTTATAGGTACCAAGATTAAATGGCGTATAAAAGCCTCCAGCAGCAATTTTAACCTGCTGATTGCCAAAAAATATGCATAAAAACAGTAAAAGCACCCAGGAAAGCTGTCTCGGGCTACGTCGTCGTGTGTCTACAGCAGCTGTTTTCCTGTTCTTAAAATATAAGTATAATACTATGGGCCAATCTGCAAAATACAGGAAATAAACCGGCTTCAAAAGAGTTTTTACACTTCCGGATACCGCCCCCAGATGCCCTACCTGATATATGGCATTAATAGGTATTAGGGTGAAAAAATGGCTGTAGTACAGACTGTCAAAAAATAGCAGGGCTGTTAGGGCCATATAAAGCCCCATGAAAATTTCATCTTTTCTTCGTCTAAATAAGTAATTTGCAATAGAAAATATACTAATTGAGGTAATGACATTTAATAGAGAAACCAGTATACTTCGATACTGAATATCTATAAAATGATGAAACACCAATAATTTAATAAAAATCAGCAGATTATATATGGCTATCTTTACCTTATTAGAGCCTTTGGCTTCGTATAAGCTCATGATTTATCCCTCCGCATTAAAGTCCCTAGTACCTTGTGTCACCTAAAAAGCATTAGCATCATTATAACACAAAATAATAGTCCTTTATAATAGACGCAGGAATCAGAAAAAAGTTTCATGGTTTTATCAATTTTATTATTTTTTCTCCGTCAAATGCTTCCAGTACCTCACTGGCATACAACGCTTCTGAAGCTTGGGATTTTTCCGCTCTGGAATAGCTATATGCCGGTAATAGGCCTTCCACAGCTCCTCATAGGTGGTTTCTCTGGCCTCAAGATTAGGTATGCCCTCTCTGTCGGCATCTATCAGCACCCATTCCTGTTGATTATACAAAGCGGCAATTTCTCTTTTCAAATCGTGAATCATCCAGTTCTGATCTGACATTCTCTCTGAAAAATGAGGAGCCAACAGACCGACAATATTATAGTCCGGCTCTATCTCAGCATAATAAAGCTCTCCAATCCGTTGAAATCTCAGAAGCCCCAGCATTCTGTGCTTTTCCACCGTCACCCTCTTGCTTATCTGATGGATTTTTAATACCCGAGGGTCCAGTAAATGCTGATTAACACTGTAGCCCAGCCTCCAGCCAAGCCTTAAATAGTCCAAAATATATCTGCCTGAGCCTGCCTCCTCTGATATATATACATAGTAAACATATTGCAGCGTCTGCTTTGATATCTTCTCTAATATTGAATTATATACTCTGTCGGCCTTTTCAGGGCAGGCTTCAATAAAGCTGGCGGTTGTCAGTAAATCCGGCTGATATCTTTCCTGAGGAACGATGTCTTCAGGGTTTATTCTTCTGTAAAAGGCTTCAAATACGGCTGTCAACAGCCCTTCAAAGCTACCGTCATAAATAAAGATATTCATCGCTATAGCTCTCCAAATATTTTAGAATATTGTTCCTCCGGCTTAATCAAGGCCGTCGTATCGAATATAGAAATTTGTCCGTAGAGGGGTCCCTTTTTCTGAGGACTGTCCAGCAGGCTCTGCCTCAATAGCTGGCTATCTAAGCTTAATTCACTAAAATATTTACCCTGGCAGGTAATAAAGTACTTTGCCCTTTTCAGTACTACGCCGATTTTCTTTAAGCCTTCAAAATGAATAGGGCCTGTTCTTCTGGCTATGATAATTCTGTTGGCGGATTGCACCCCTATTCCCGGCACCCTCAGCAGCATTTCATAGGGGGCCTTATTGATTTCTACAGGGAAATGCTGCAGGCTCTTCAGTGCCCAGTCGGTCTTAGGGTCCAACTGAATATCGAAGTTGTCATCCTCATTCTGTAGCAGCTCCCCAGCAGAAAAACCATAAAACCGCAGTAGCCAATCCGCCTGATATAGCCTATGCTCTCTCATGGTGGGAGGGTGCTGTAGGGTGGGCAGTCTGGGATTATTGGTAATGGGCACATAGGCGGAGTAATACACTCTTTTTAGACTAAAGCGTTGGTATAGGTTTTCCGATAGTCGAATAATTTTAGAATCACTTTCCGGAGTAGCCCCGACAATCAGCTGTGTGCTTTGTCCCGCCGGTACAAAGGAGGGCTTATGGCGAAAAAGCTTTTTTTCCTCCTTTGTCTGCTGTATTTCAGTGTTGATTAAGCCCATCGGCCGAATGATCTGCTCCTTCCTCTTCTGAGGTGCCAGCAGCTTCAGGCTATCATTGCTAGGAAGCTCTATATTAACGCTCATTCTGTCGACGTATTTTCCCGCCTCTGATATCAGCCTATAATCGGCACCGGGAATTGCCTTCACATGTATATAGCCATTGAAGCGATAAAGCTCCCGCAGCAGCTTTACCGTATCTAAAAGCTGCTCCATGGTATAATCAGGATTTTTAACGATTGCAGAGCTGAGAAAAAGCCCCTCTATGTAATTTCTTCTGTAAAAATTAATGGTTAAATCCGCCAGCTCCTTTGGGGTGAACTCAGCCCTTGGCACATCGTTGGAGATTCTGTTTAAGCAATAGGCGCAATCGTAGACGCAATAATTCGTATAAAGAATTTTTAAAAGGGATATACATCGTCCATCCTCTGACCAGCTATGGCAGATCCCGCTTTCCGCTGCATTTCCTATGCCTCCAGCTTTGTTTTTTCTGCTGCTGCCACTGGAAGAGCAGGAAACATCATATTTTGCAGCATCTGATAAAATTTTCAGCTTATCCTGTAGCTCCATGGACCTTCCTCCTTTAGTTCATAGTATGTCGCTTCAGTCTCTAATCTCATATGTCGCTTTCGGCTCTTATGTCAATGGAATTAATTTATTTATTTATTTTGCACTTAATCGTAAATATCTTGCTGAAAAATAGAATCTTCTTTTGATAGAATTTACGTCTTATGTCATTGTCTTATATCATTGATGAAATTACATATGACCAAGAGGCAAATACCTTGAGTCATTTGAAAGTTGACATAAATTCCGTGGACGACGAAGCAGTATTTTTCATTTACCAAACATACGTTCTTTTTTCTATTATACCATGTTAAATTCACTACAAGGAAGGTTTTTTTAATTTTTTCTTGAATTAATATTATGTCGAAAATACAGGGAGGGAAGTCATATATGAAAAGAAGGTTATTTTTATTAATTACTGCAATACTAATCCTTACGGGTTTCCGCCCTGATGGTGTCTATGCACTGGAAAATCAGAAGCCTGAGTCGGATATTAAAATCCCAATACTGATGTACCACCATTTTACAGAGGGGGAGCCGCCCTCAGGGAGAGAGGGAGAAATAATCTCCGTTAAGCTGTTTGAGGACCAAATGTCATATTTGAAATCAAAGGGCTTTAATACCATCTCTGCTGCAGAGCTGAGGGATTTTCTATATTTTGATGCTGAACTACCAGAAAACCCTATAGTAATAACCATCGACGACGGCTATGAGAGCAATTATACCCTTGCCTTTCCTATCCTACAGCAGTTGAATATGAAGGCGATTATAAGCGTTATTGTCAGCTCTAGAGGAAAAAAGCCCGGAGAATTTCAGCATTTCACCTGGGAGGAAGCACAGATAATGCTGGAAAGCGGCCTGGTGGAGATCGGCAGCCATACCTACAATCTTCATAATTATGCCATACAGCCTCAGGCTGATGAAGCCATACCGGATTATGAGGACAGAATCTTTCATGACTTTTTGATTGCTAAGAATGGCATACAGAAAAATTTAAGTATCGATCCCTTTGTCTTTACATATCCCTACGGCATGTATAACAGGTACTCACAGGCCATTGCACTGGAGCTAGGCTTTGATATACAATTTTCAGTTAATGCCGGGGTAGTTACAAAGGATAGCAACCCCTTGGCCCTGGAGCGTATCAATGTCAGAGGAGATGAAAGCCCTCAACAGGTTCTTTCACACATACATAAGTATATGGGAATTGAGGAAAGCGATGAGGTACAGGCGCCTACTGCCTATGCAGCAAGTCCAATGGAGGTCTATCTGAAGGCCAGCAAATACAAGCTTCTAAACAAAAATGATTTATATCAGCTGCAAAATAATATTACCAATTATGAAACTCAGCAGTTTCTGCTAAATAGAACAAAGGAACTGGAGAACTTTGAAGTAATGCCTGCAATCGTGCATAATCTTGAAAGGATTAGTCCAATATTGGAAAGAATGACGGCGCTGGACATGAGCAATACCCTTCTAACCTATGGCGAGGCATTAAATTATCTTATGCTGATAGGGAATATAGAGGGTATCAAGGGCTATTACCCAACGGATAAGCTGTTGACCCAAGTCGAGTTTGTGGATTTGCTGATTAAGGTAATTGAAAACTAGTAACGAAAGAGCATCTCAATAGACTGTTTGAAAACACTAAAGAAAAATAAATAAAACCAGCATCTGCAACGTATGTCATCTACGTTAGGGTGCTGGTTTTTTACAGCTATGCAATGTTACCTCAGCCTTCAATCAATATCCCGGATAATGCAAGATACCATGAACTTATATCGGTCTAAGAAGGCATCTGTTGCCGCCTCCCTTATTTTTTCCCTTCATGATACAACGCAAGAGCCTTATTCACGCCCCATTCTACATGATACTGCATCGTGTCCTCTACAACACCGGTTACATAAACACTACATTTATTAAAGGGAATCAAAACCTTTGCTGCGCTGCTTTCAGTTATTGCCTGAGCCATTTTAGGCGTTAATTCCCCCAGCATAGAATTTGCAACGATTATGCCAATGGGCCCCATGATGATATCTACTCTAGGGGCATTATATACGATTGGGTTTTCTCCGGTGGCCCCATCCTTCGCCCCAGCCTTTATCATATTAGCGGTTGCTATGGAGTTGGTTCCCAGTGCGATAATCTGGATGCCCTCCTCACAGGTGTTCTTTAGCTTTTCTATAATACTCTTTCCAAGGCCCCCGCCCTGTCCATCTATGACAGCAATTTTCATTTTCTAACCCCCATGCCTATATTAGTACCAAATCTTCTTATTTTATTATACCAAAAATAGGTCAGGCGAATTAATATTTTTGAAATCAACGACTCGACTGCATAACCGATTGATCAAATGGGCCTCATGGCTAATTACTACCATTCCAATATTTCGTTCCCTAACTATCCTCATAACCACCTGCCATATCTGAGCTTGAGTGATGGCATCCAGCATAGTGGTCATTTCATCGGCAATTAAAAATTGTGTTTCAGGACCCAATGCCCTGGCAACACAAAAACGCTGCAGCTCACCACCCGAGAGCTCGTTGGGCCATCGGGTAAGCCATTGCTTTTCAATGCCCAGCTCCTCCAAAAGGTCATCGCTGGGATGCCAGCCCTCATTCAAGGTTTTACGCATCTGCCACCGGGGATTCACTGCCCGTTCTGGATGCTGGAATATTAGCTGTACAGGATTGAAGCCCACAGTGGGTAATGGTTTGTCATCAATGGTGACCACACCCTTTTCCGGCAGCTGATAGCCTGCCAAAATTCTCCCCAGAGTAGTCTTTCCACAGCCGCTGGGCCCCAACAGACCCACCACCTCACCGGGGGCTATGGCAATGCTGACATTGTCTAAAACTAAGGAGCCCTTATTATAACCAAAGCTGATGTTTTCTCCTTTAAGAAGCATAAATACACCTCACCATACCATCCCTTATTTCCCTTGCCTCTGGCTGCTTTTCAGCGCAGCTTGCCGTTGCCCTTTCACACCTTGGCTGAAAAAAGCAACCACAGGGCAGATTTTGTGGCAGAGGCTGAACCCCTTCAATTGGAATAAATTCATTTTGAGGCAGGGCTCGCCACAGGGCTCTGCTATAGGGATGTCTTAAATCCTGTCCTGTCCCTGAAAAATCTGCAACTGGTGCCACCTCAACAGTCGTGCCTGCATAAAATACGGCAATATTATCTGCTACCTTTAACGCAGTCTCGATATCATGGGTTATGAGTATGACACCACATCCCGACTCCGCCAGTCCTTTAAAATGCAAAAGGGCCTCATCAACTATTTTGGGGTCTAGACCCGGTGTCGGCTCATCGGCTATCACCAGCTTAGCCCCACTGACCATTGCTGTTGAAACCAATATCCGTCTAGACATGCCACCCGACAGCTGAAATGGATACATCCCCTCCACCGATTGCTTTAATTGATACCGCTCAAATACTCTGCGTTGTGCCTCGACGGGATTTTCATTTCTGACGGAGGTACGAACCTGCTTCCCGACCTTCATGAGGGGGTCGAGAAAATTAACAGACTGGGGCACCAGTACAATCTCCTGCCCCCGCAGCCTCTCTTGATCCTTGGTGGTTAGTTCATTCCCCATGTATTTAATACTGCCGGTTACTGTCGCATTTTTAGGCAGTATACCTAATATCGCGTGGGCCAGCAGGCTTTTCCCGGAGCCACTGGAGCCAACAATGGCCAATATTTCACCCTTCTTGACAGCAGCATTAAGACTGGATATCACCTTTAAATCCATTTGCTGCAAACCTTTGTTGTATTGACGAAAGGCTACAGAAAGATTCTCCACCTCCAGAAGCATTTCATTCGAGGTATAAGCAGGAGAATTTTCTGCTGTGCTATCTTTTTTGTCAGTCATATATCACATACCTCCTTCTATTGAAACCGATGTCTGGTTCCGAAGAAATTACACTATTGCTGAACTCGGTTATGGTACAAGTCCCTTGCGCACTTAAATATTGGATATCTGCAGGATAATTCTCTTCAAAATGTTACTCAACTTTCAAATGGCACAATGTACTAGCTATGGGCATTGTAGGGGTCCATAAGCTTGCGAAGATTATCTCCCAAAATATCAAATAAACGAACAATTATCAATAATGATAGACCTGGAAAAAATGCCAGCCACCACATTCCCACTGAAAGGTATCTCATGGATTCCGAGAGTATAATGCCGATTGCCGGCTGATGAGGCGAAAGGCCAAAGCCTAAAAAGGTAATAGAGGCTTCATGTAAAATCGCATGAGAAAATAATAATACCAACCCCACCAGCATCTGCGGTATCAAATGAGGGACAATATGCTGTGCTGCTATCCACCATCTGGATTTTCCCATCCGCCTGGATATTTGAACATATTCCGTAGAACGCAGCTGAAGCACCTCCCCCCGTACCACCCTGGTTAAGCTGGGCCAATGGGTCAGAGCCACCCCTATGACAACTCCCCTCATGCCACCCCCCAGAGCGACGGCTATAAGGATGAGTGCTACAAGATGGGGTATGCTCATAAATAAATCCACCAGCCAGGTAACAATAGTATCCACCCTATTGCCCATGGTGGCAGCGGCAATTCCCAGGACTAAGGCTATAATCGTACTAATTGCAGCCGCTATAAGACCCACAAAGATGCTTAAGGTCAAGCCCTTTATGGTTCTGGTCAGCATATCTCTGCCCAGCCAGTCGGTGCCGAAGGGATGACTAAAGGAGGGAGCTTGATTTCTGGCCTCCAGATTTGTTGTTATTCTTTCATTACTAAGGAGCAAGCCCCCAAGAATGATGCTTAGCAATAATATCCCTATGACGGCTGTGGTTATAATGGTTCTTTGCCTTCGGTTTAAGCCCATCATCGTCAGTATCCCCGAAGATGGCCTAGTATTGGTATCTGTTGTATTTATCATAGGGCACCTCCTTGTCTGATACGAGGATCCACCAGCACATAAATTAAATCTGCAATGAGATTACCGGTAAATACAAAGAGAGCACTGAATATAACGATTCCTAAAAGCAAGGGCACATCTCCCCTCAAGCCTGCCTGAACGGTGGTCTGTCCCAGTCCGGGATAGGAAAACACCTGCTCAGCCAACACCGCACCGCCAAAAAGCTCGCTAAAGGAGGTAAATTGCAGAGTTATGGCAGGAATGGCAATATTCCTTAGCCCATGCCGCCAGAATAATACGATGCCCTTCTCTCCTCTGGCTCTGGCAAACAGCACATAATCACTGGACAAAACATCTAAGAGCTTCTGCCTTGTATGAAGCGCCACATTTGCCACACCAATAATGCTTAGAGTAATAGCCGGCAGTATCAGATGCTTAATATATTGCCCTACAGTTAACGCCTCAGCCAGTACGCCTGCAGGCACTCCCAGCCCTATAGGGAACCAGCCCAGCCATACGGCAAAGACAATCAAAAGCAGCAGACCCACCCAAAAGGTAGGCGTGGAGGCCAGTGTGAGGCAATACCACTTAACCAGCCTATCCACCCAGGTTCCCTCCTTCATGGCAGCCAAAACTCCCAGTATAAAGCCCAATAAACCCGATAGAAGCCATGCGGCGCCCATCAGCACCAGGGAGCTGGCAAAGCGCTTGCCGATGACCTCCAAAACGGGCCGCCTGTATATCATCGAGGTGCCGAAGTCACCTTTTACAACCGAAGCTGCCCACTTCATAAACTGCTGCAGCGGCGGCCTATCCAGCCCCCAATGCTCTGCAATTCTTGCCCTTTGCTCCTGTCCAACCCTCATCATATCAGCACCGATATAGGCCTGCACCGGATCGATAGGGGACATATATATTAAGAGAAAGGATATCAAGCATAGGGCCACCAGCAAGGTAGCTATCCTAATCGATTTTTTTATCATAAAGCTAATTAAATCCTTCGTCTGCACCCTGCATCTCTCCCTACTTTTATTCCTTCCAGCGCCATTCAACTATACTGTCGGTGATAGGCCAGCCATGACCGTGGGGTTGAATTTTTTGACTTCCTATCTCCAGCTTTTCATTTACCAGATACAAATGCTTCAAATTAACCAGCCATGACCAAGGTGCATCCCCTAATGATGAGAAGCCGGTTTCGCCGTCCCATTGCGCATTTTGCCAATAAGCGTTGGCCTCCTCCTCTGTGGTTGCTGCCAAGGCCTGATCCATGTAGCTGTCCACTGTAGGATTGGCATAGTAGCCGGTATTATAGTAGCCCTCTCCTGCTGTTTTGCTGTGGTACAAATTGTACATCTCCAGCGGATCATGACTTCCCCAGCCGAAAAGCACTGCATTCGAATACATCATATTGGCAATTTCATCCCAGCTCTTGCCCTCTGCAATGATGTTGATGCCAAGGGGCTTGATCATATCGGCTGTAGCGATTGCTAAGGATTGTCTGGTCTGATCACTTGAGGGATATACTAAAACAAATTCAGCCTTCAGGCCATTTTTTTCTAGAATGCCATCATTATTGGTGTCTATCCATCCAGCTTCTGTGAGAATTTCCTTTGCCTCTTCAGCTCTTCCGTCTGCTATAACTGTATCCGGATTCCACCATGGTAAACCATCGCTTACAGTGTAGGCAGGCGTACCAAAACCCTCTAAAACACCCTTCACTAGAGCTTTCCTATCAACTGCTATATTTATAGCCTTTCTTATGGCTGGATCGGAGGTGACATCATTGCCTATGGCTGCACCACTGGCGGTTTTTTCTCCGGCAGGGACAAATGGGAACATGATACCTCGATTGTCAACGCTTTCAATAGCCTCCAGTCTCATGCCCGTCACTGCTTGAGTCCCAAAGCTGTGGGGGATGCTGGCAATATCCACACTGCCGGTCTTTGCTGCAGCAAAGGCTAAATCCTCACTCATAAATAAAAACGTTATCTTCTTGAAGAAGGGTTTATCCCCATAGTATTCGGGATTGGTTTCAACGATCAGCTGCTGACCCTTGTCCCACTGCACAAATTTGAAGGGACCAGAGCCTATTGGCTTTTCTGCATAATCCGCCCCATGAGCATGCTTAGGTACAATGCCTGTAACCGCCAAGATATTGACAAAGGTGGATTGCGGCTGCTTCAAGGTAAAGCTGACGGTATATTCATCCTTTGCCTCCACCCTATCCAGCACATTTAAGTCGATGACAGAACCGCTGGCGGCGGCTGCTTCATATGTATATACAACGTCCTCAGCCGTCAGGGCTACACCATCAGAGAATTTAACATCCTCTCTAAGGCTTACGGTCCACACCAGGCCGTCCTCACTTAACTCATAGCCTTTCGCAAGGTCATTGACAATATTTAAATCATTATCTCTTTTAAGTAAGGTGCTTTGAAATAGCGGCGAACCATATCTTCCCCAGCCGGTTGTTGGATCAAAGCCGTCATCCGGCTCACTGCCGATAGCCAGTATCAGCTCCTCCCTTACAGAGTCACCATCAGCATTACTATGACTATCTTCCTTTGCACATCCTGTCAACAGCGTAGCAAATACTGCTAAGACCAGCACAAAGGTCCCTATTCGTTTAAACATTTTCACAAAATCATCTCCCTTTTGAGACATAGGGGACGGTTCCTTTTGTCTCATTATTTAATCAAATTAGTGTTTTCAGCTATTCAATGGCTTATGGAAAATGAACCGTCCCGCTCTTTTTCACAGAACAAAAGTGGCTTCGCCACGTTTGTTTTCCAGGGAACCCATGCGGTGCAAGCACCCTGCCACCTCACCGTCTCGGCGGCGCTCGTAACTCAGTGCCACTTATTCGTGGCACTACTCGCCCTAGGACGCTTCGCTGTACCCTCCTAATTCTAATAAGGGGGCACACCCCCCTTAACAACCCCCCATTTCATAGGAAAAAAACGAACTTTCCTATGAAATAAAAAAGCCACGCTAAATTAAACTGTCCCTTCTCGAGACAATTTAACCTTCGTGGTTGTATTCGTTATATGGGTTTTTGAGTGTAATCAAAAAATTTCGATAACTTCATGCTATCAATTATTTCAGTATTATAGCATAATTTACTTAATTGTTCAATAAGGAAGAAATTAACCCTATTTTACCCTCCCCTTCAGCTCGTCAATTATCCTTTTAAAGGGTATATTTTTTTCATTTAACAGCACCAAAAGGTGATAAATCAAATCAGAGCTTTCATAGATTAGCTCAGCCTCATCTGTGTTTTTAGCCGCTATTATGGTTTCAGCCGCCTCTTCTCCGACCTTTTTAAGAATTTTATCGATTCCCTTATCAAATAGATAGTTGGTGTAGGCGCCCTCCTTTGGGTTTTCCTTACGATCCTTTATGACATCATATAGCTTAAAGAGAAAATCCCCTTCCGCCGCCTCTTCTCCATCAGTATATAGCGCATTAAAAAAGCAGCTTCTGGCTCCTGTATGGCAGGCATTGCCCTTTTGATTCACCTTGATTAACAGAGTATCGCCATCGCAATCATAGGACAAGCTCTTCACCCTCTGGATATTGCCTGAAGTAGCCCCCTTGTTCCATAGCTCATTTCTGCTTCTGCTCCAAAACCAGGTTTCCCTAGTCTCTAAGGTCTTGTGTAGAGATTCCTTATTCATGTAAGCCAGCATCAGCACCTCTCCTGTCTCAAAGTCCTGTACTATAGCCGGCACCAGCCCTGAAGCATCAAATTTGATATTAGTTAAATTCTCCATTATGCCACCTCCTAATATTTCTGGTGTCAAGGGGACGGTTCTCTTGTCACCTACCGGTGTCAGAGTGTCAGCGGGACGTTTTGTTTGACACCTTCTTATTTCCACTGACAGATAAGATGTCAAACAAAACGTCCCCTTGACATGCATCCTTGACATGTTCCTGCGATGACACACAAGAACCGTCCCCTTGTGTTCTCCGTCCTTGTCACCTGACGGCTATTCCTTTATTTTTAAGATAACCCTTTAGCTCTGCTATTTCTATTTCCTTAAAGTGAAATAAAGAAGCCGCAAGGGCTGCATCCGCTTTGCCAGCTGTAAAGGCCTCATAAAAATCCTCCAGCCTGCCAGCCCCACCAGAGGCGATAACTGGAATATTCACTGCCTCACTAATCTGTCGGGTAATATCTATAGCATAGCCCTTCTTGGTACCATCGCAATCCATACTGGTCAGAAGAATTTCACCTGCACCTAAGGCCTCAACCGTCTTAGCCCATTTTACTGCATCCAGTCCAGTATCAACTCTTCCACCCTTTACAAAAACATTGTAGCCCCCCAAGGCAACTGACTTAACATCGATTGCCACCACCACCGCTTGATTACCGAATTTTGTAGCACATTCGGTTATAAGCCTTGGGTTAGCCACTGCAGCAGAATTTATCGAGGCTTTATCTGCCCCATATTTAATCACCTCTCTAAAATCCTCCAGGGTTCTTATTCCCCCACCTACAGTCAAGGGTATAAATACCTCCTCAGCTGTTCTTCTGACGATATCCAATAAAATATCCCTTTCCTCATTGGAGGCGGTGATATCTAAAAATACCAGCTCATCGGCACCACATCGGTTATATTCTCTCGCAACTGCTACGGGGTCCCCAGCATCAACAAGGTTGACGAAATTTACCCCCTTAACCACTCGCCCCCTGTTTACATCCAAGCAAGGAATTATTCTTTTAGCCAGCATATTATACCTCCAATCTATAGCGCAGAGCACAAGGGGACGGTTCTTGTGTGCTGTTGAGGACACACAAGAACCGTCCCCTTGTGCTCTCTGTCCTTTGTTTTAGCGTGCCAAACAAAACGTCCCCTTGACACCTAAAGCTTTAGTTTGCCTTCATATAGGGCTTTTCCAACGATTGCACCCTCTACGGCTAATTCTTTAAGCTTATCTAAATCCGCTTGACTGGAAATTCCCCCGGAGGCAATTACCTTGATAGCGGCTGCTTGCTTTATTGCCATTAGCCCCTCTATATCCGGCCCCATCAGCATGCCATCCCTTGCTATATCCGTATAAACAACGGTAGCTACACCGATATCCTCCAGCGCCTTAACAAACTGCAAAACTGTCAACTCACTGGTTTTGACCCAGCCCTCGGTAGCAACATAGCCCCCTTTTGCATCTATCGAAACAACAATTCTATCGCCAAAGCGTTTTACGGCCTCCGTTAGCATTTCCTTGTCCTCCAGAGCTTTAGTCCCTAATATGGCCCTTGCTGCTCCGGCCTCCAGCAGCGCTTCAATTGCCGCTAAGCTTCTAATGCCTCCACCAACCTGCACCGGGATGTCCACCTCTTTGATTATACTTTTTATGATGGAAAGATTTTTAGGGCTGCCCTCAAAGGCGCCGTCAAGATCAACGATATGCAGCACCTTTGCCCCCTGGCTCTGCCAGAGCTTAGCTGCCTCAACCGGATCGTCGAAATATTTCTTTTCTTCATTTATTAAGCCCTGTGTTAATCTCACGCATTTACCGTTTTTTATATCTATTGCTGGATATATCAGCATTCAATCACCCGCCTAAAGTTATCTAGTATTTTCAAACCGACATTACTGCTTTTTTCTGGATGAAACTGCAATCCAAATATATTATCCTGCTCCACTATTGCAGGTATATCAATGCCATAGCTGGTGGTAGCCTTTACATTTTCTGGATTAGCCGCTTTAGCATAATAGGAGTGAACAAAATACACGTAGGCAGCCTCTTCAATACCCTTCATAAGCTTGCCTTCCCCCTTAGACTCCAGCTGATTCCAGCCCATATGAGGTATCTTGACCTCTGCCGGAATCCTCAGTATATCTCCCTTCAACAAAGCCAGACCTTCACATTCCTGAACCTCCAAGCCCCTCTCAAACAGCAGCTGCATGCCTAAGCAAATCCCTATAACAGGCTTTCCCTTTTTTACTTCCCCAACAATAATGTCATCCAGCCCTTTAGCTCTAATATTTTTCATAGCATCATAGAAGGCCCCCACACCCGGAACAACTATTGCCCTAGAATCCAACAGCTTTCCTTTATCCTCTGTAATAATCGTCTCCAAGCCAACATATTCGAAGGCCTTTTGTGCGCTTCTAAGGTTCCCCATGCCATAATCTACAATTGCAATCATAATCAACCCTCCAATAATGGAACCCTATAGCGCTCCCTTTGTTGATAAAACACCCTTCACCCTTGGATCATAGGCAGTAGCCTCATCTAAGGCCCTGCCAAAGCTTTTAAATATACTCTCAATGATATGATGATTATTTTTCCCATATAGGCTTCTAATATGGAGGGTAATCCCACTGTTAAAGGCCACAGCTCTAAAAAACTCCTCCACCAACTGCACCTCAAAGCTACCAACTCTTTCTCCAGTAAAGCTAACCTCGAAGTGTAAAAAGGGCCTTCCGCTGATATCCATCGATACCATAGATAGCGCCTCATCCATCGGGGTAAATTGTGTCGCATAGCGCTTTATTCCAGCCTTATCCCCCAAGGCCTCCTTAATCGCCATTCCCAGCACAATGCCAACGTCCTCTACTGTATGATGGTCATCCACCTGAAGGTCCCCAGTGGCCCTCAGCTTCATATCCATAAAGCCGTGCTTTGCTACCTGCTCCAGCATATGGTCGAAAAATCCCACCCCTGTGGCTATATCATACTTACCTGTGCCATCTAGCCCTAGCTCGATAGCTATCTCGGTTTCTTTAGTTTTTCTCTCGCCTTTATACTGTCTCTCCATAATACTGCTCCTTTGCCTAAACCGCTTTATTTCAAACTATATAGCAGGGCGCCGCCATGTCCATTTATCTGCGCTACCAATTAGATAACGCAATTAACCGCCTGTTTCAAGCTTGCACCTTTATTTTCTATCCCAAAATAATCCCCCAGCACCCCTAAAAGTATCGTATTTTCCTCCGCCGTACCAATGGATATTCTAAGACAGTTTTCTAAAGCTCCACCACCGCCAAAGTAGCGTATCACAATTCCCTTTTCCAGCAGATAATTATATAGCTCTGTAGCCTTCCCATATCTCACCAGCAGGAAATTGCCAAAGCTCTTATAAACCTTCACCGCCTCAAGCTTACTTAGCTCCTTAGTCAGCCTCTCCCTCTGTAAAATGATTTCCTCTATAATGCCATCAAATAGCGGCTTATTATCTAGACAAACTCTGGCTGCTGCTTGATCTAAGCTACTGACATTATAAGGGGGCTTAACCCTCTTAATTAGCCCTGTCAGCTCCTTGGAGGCTACAGAATAACCAATCCTTGCTCCTGCCAGTCCATAGGCCTTAGATAGGGTTCTGAGGACCACAAGGTTAGGATAATAGGAGGTCAAATCCATTACGCTCTCCTTATAAAACTCATGATAGGCCTCATCCACCACCACAATAGCATTAGAATGCTCTATTATTTTAATAATTTGCTCCCGTGGAATCACTCCCCCGGTAGGATTATTAGGATTTGTTATAAATACAAGCTTCGGATTTTCTTTTTTGATTGCCTTAATAAAGGCATAGTAATCAAATTCAAAATCCTGGCTCAAGGGCACTTCGATGGTTTCTCCACCTGCTATTTGATTTGATATCTTATACATACTAAAGGTAGGGCTTGAGGTCACAATTTTGTCACCCTTGTCTATAAAGGCATTTAAAAGCATTACGATCAGTTGGTCTGAGCCACAGCCTATTAAAAGCTCCTCCTCAGAAACCATCAGCCCCTTTGCCAGCATCCCCCTTAGCTGAGTACAATCAGTATCAGGATATTGATTAATATTGACCTCCATCAGTGCCTTTGTCAGCTTTTGATTTAAAAGCCTTGAGCCATAATTGTTTTCATTGGCATCCAAACGAATCACATTTGTGATTTCCTTTGGTGTATAGGGAATAAGGGTTTTTATGCTATTTTTCAATAAATTTTCCATCATATTAATCAAACCTCACTTTTATCGCATTTTTGTGGGCTGTTAAGCCCTCCTCCTCTGCCAATACCATGATGTCATCCTTTACCGCCTGCAACGCACCTTGCTGGTAGTAGATAATGCTGGATTTCTTAGTAAAGTCACCAACCGATAGGGGTGAAAAAAACCTTGCTGTACCACTGGTGGGTAACACATGATTCGGACCCGCCATGTAATCCCCCAAGGGCTCCGGTGAATAGTGACCTAGAAATATTGCCCCTGCATGCTCTATACTATTTAGCAAATCAAAGGGCTGATCAACACAAAGCTCTAAATGCTCCGGTGCTATTTGATTTGACAGCGCTACAGCCTCCATTAGGTCCTCAACCACTATAATACTGCCATAATCCCTTAAAGCCCTTTCAATAATGCTGCTTCTTTCCAGTGTCTTAGTTTGAGCAATAACTTCCTCTTTAATTTGTAATGCCAACGCATGGCTGGTGGTGATACAAATAGCTGAAGCCAGCTCATCATGCTCTGCCTGAGATAATAGGTCCGCAGCAACATAGCGTGGCTTAGCAGTTTCATCTGCAATAACTAGAATCTCACTTGGTCCAGCTATCATGTCTATATCCACCAAGCCATATACCAAGCGCTTTGCTGTGGCGACATATATATTTCCCGGCCCTACGATCTTATCTACCTTAGGTATCGATTCAGTCCCATAGGCAAGGGCGCCAATTGCCTGAGCGCCACCAACCTTATATATTGCCGTCAAGCCCAGCTCCTTTGCTGCCACCAGCACCCCTGGGTTTACACTACCCCTCTGGTCTGGCGGCGTCACCATCACGATATTCTTTACCCCTGCTACTATTGCAGGAATCGCATTCATCAGCACCGAGGAGGGATATGCCGCAGTACCGCCCGGTACGTAAATCCCTACGCTTGCTAAAGGGCTTACCTTCTGCCCCAGCATTATGCCCTGCCCCTCTGAGGTAAACCATGAATTTTCTTTTTGCTTGCTATGATACGCCGTTATCCGTTCAATGGCTGCTCTCAGGGCCTTTATATAGCTTTCCTCAACCAAACCATAGGCCGCTTCTATTTCTTCATTGCTTACCATTAGGTTTTCCTTTGTCAGCTTCACACCATCAAACTTTTCCGTATAGGCTATTACGGCCCTATTGCCCCCCTCCTTGACAGAGTTGAGTATCTCTTGAACCACCGGGCTAAATCTATCGGCATCAGTCTCTTTACGGCTATCAAAGCTGCTAAAGAGCTGTTCCCTCTCGATATTCTTTAAACTAATTATCTCTATCATAGGCTGCTCCCCCTAACCGATATCGTTGGCAATCAGATAAATAATTTCATTCATTTTATCCTTCTTGGTTTTGATGCTGACCTTATTTGAAACCAGCCTTGCGCTAATGCTCATAATTTCCTCTAAAATCACTAAGCCATTGTCCCTTAGGGTATTGCCAGTCTCTACAATATCTACAATAACATCCGACAGCCCCATGATGGGCGCCAGCTCCACAGAGCCCTCCTGCTTGATAATCTCCACCGACTGACCCTTTTCTGCAAAGTATTGTTTAGTGATATTGGGATACTTAGTTGCCACCCTCAAATGCTTCTTATTATAATTCATAAGCTCAGGCTTCCCAGCTACTGATATTCTGCATTTGCCGAAGCCTAAATCCGCCACCTCATAAAGCTGCTTTTCCTGCTCCAGCACGACATCCTTGCCGACGATTCCCATATCAACCACACCATGCTCTACATAGGTTGGAACATCCACTGCCTTCAATAAAATGATTTGGAGACAGCTATTGGGAATATCAAATATCAGCTTTCTATTTTTCTCTAACAGACATTGGCAGTCTAGGCCCCTCTTCATTAAAACCTTTATTGCTTCCTCCTGAAGCCTCCCCTTCGCCAATGCCAGCTTAATAACCGCCATAGTATAGCCCTCCTATAATGTAACAGTAGAAATGCTACCGTCCTCATTGATTCTAATGATTTCATCCACCTGTCGCCTTCTACAATAAGCCTCCAGCTCCTCCGGGATATTCAGTAGATTAATCTCGACGATACAATCCTCTTGCTGATCTTGCTTTTGCCCCTTTATATCCTTTATTAGAGCTGCAATTTTTTCATCCCTGTGTAGCTCGTCTATGATTAAGTAATGCTTCTTCTTTTCTATATTTAGCTTCTCTTGAATTTTCAAAGCCTTTGTTATCTTATTTATGATAAAGGCAAAGCCCGTAGCAGGGCATTTCATTCCGAAATCCTCCAGCAGCTTATCATAGCGGCCACCGCTGCATAGTACCTCACCTAAATCCTTGGTATAGCCCTTAAATATAATGCCAGTGTAATAGCCCAGCTGCGATAGCATGCCTAAATCAAAGGTAATATATTCACCATAGCCAAAGGAGGAAATCACCTTAAATACCAGCTCCAGCTCCTCAACCGCCGTCATCATAGCTGCGGTTAGGGGCAACCCCTTTAGCTCCTGCAATACCTCCTGGGGCTTGCCATAAAGCTGCGGTATCTTATTTATAATTAGCTTAATATCCTCAGGGATGCTAATACCCTCCAGCAGCTTCCCCAGCTCCAGTAGATTCTTGTTTTCCAATGCCTCCAGCAGCCGCTGCTCCTCATTTTCCTGCATCTGAAGCATCTCTATTACATTTTTAAGAAGCTTTACCTGACCAATCTCAATAATAAAATCCTCTAAGCCAAGCTTCTTTAGACTTTCGATGGCTGTAATAATAACCTCAGCGTCTGCCCTATAGGAGTCAACCCCAAAGAGCTCTACCCCAGCTTGACGATATTCTCTCTTCTTGCCAGACTGCTCCTGATCAAAACGATATACATCCTCTATATAGCAGAGCTTTAAAGGATAGGTAAAATCCTTCATTTTAGTAGCCACCATTCTAGCTATAGGAATAGTGCAGTCGGGCCTCAAAACCAATAGGCTACCCTTTGTATCAATCAGCTTAAACATCTTTTCCCCATATCTAGATAAGTAATCATAGGAAAATAAATCATAATATTCTAATGTCGGACTGCTTACCTCCATGTATCCCCAAGCATTGAAGCTATCCATCAACACACCTTCGATTTTTCTTCTGTACATACAATCATCAATCAATAAGTCCTGAACGCCCTCTGGGAGCATAACCTTTTTTAAAACCATTCCGTCCACCCCGTCGCTTTATCGTGATAAAGTATTAAAGTATCATGTTTACTATTCTATATCCCCTCCACCGGTTTGTCAACAGATAAATTGAAAAAAATGACCAATAACTTAATTGGTCAATTTAAAATCATATGCCACCCTAGTAAATAACTGACGTGGCGATTACTTTTTAAATCACCTTTTAACATCATAGATAGAAATGTTTGTCAATATTTTAATAACAGATACAAAATCAACATTTTATGATACAATATAGTAAGCTATAAACAAAATTCCTTATCTAATAACAATTTCTTTTATTTGAATATTCTGACTTATAATTGGGTATCCCATATCATAACCGCCCTATGACAGAGCATCTTGATTTTATCCGAACATTTAACCAACAAGCTTACATGTACTTAATCGACTTTAAAAAAATGTACCTTAATGCGTATAGATGCATACTATACCAGTATCTTGTCATCATCTAAAAGTGAAGCTATTCCCTGATTAAAATGATATGTGAATTTTCCTCAGGCTTAACCTATCCTTTAATTGACACGAGGCACTGGCTATAAGCTGCTTGATATATATAAGGGGCCATACCCTTAACCGCCTTCAATGCTAGTAAAACAGTCAACCACTTACTACGCATAAAATCTTGAAAGGAGTTGATCGCTATGGCAGTTATCCAAGGCTATTCAGAAACGGGTAAAATAAACTATTACAAGAGGCTGTTTAAAAATCCCTTTTGGGCCTATTTAATGGCTATTGCTTTGGTTTTCTTCGTAGCAGCCAAGGAACCGTTGATGTATTTTATGGCATCTGCTTTCCTGCTGTTATCGATAATGATTATTTTTCTCGCATATTTTGAAAGGGAGTTCAGGCTTCACAATAAGGTGCTGAAGCTATTTAAAAAACTGGAGGATGAATTTGTTATACTACCAGCCATGAAGCTTTCCGATGGCTCTGAAAATTCCTGCACCTGCTTTATCGTCATATCCGCGAAGGGAATTTTTAATATAAAGGTTTTAGAGTTCTCGGGAATTCTCCAGGGCTCTGAAAAGGATGACATGTGGCAATATACCGATGCCTCAAATGCCTATAACATTGTTGAAAATCAGATAAAAAATCCCATGTCATACTTGAGAAAAAGCCATAAGGTAATTGAGCAGCTGCTGAAAAATAATCATATCGACTATATGTTTTTGAAATCAATTGCTGTAGTCAACAATTCAAATGCAGCTATTAAATCAGATACCGATATCCCTATAATAAAGCTAAATCAGCTTAATGAATATTTGCATGGACATATTGAAAGACAGCATCAGCATTTGCTAAAGGAAACCATTGTCGAAGCAATAATGGGGGGCCACAGCGGAAAAAGCTGCTTAAGACTACATTGCCCCGATTGCTAAAATAGTACACAACAATACCTTAAAACGTCATTTACAATGGCGTTTTTGTTTTTAAAGGAACTTTGTTATAACTTTAATTTATTTAAAACAGTGTATGCATCACTATGGGGGGTATAAATTAGCAATAAAAGTATATTCTTAGGCGAGGAGTGATGGATATGACAAACATGAATCATGAAAATACCAATAAACCCACGAGGCTGCAAAAGCTATTAAAGGACCCTCTTTGGCTGCTGCTGTTGGCTATTACATCCTTCGCTTACATGATAGTTAATGATACAGCAGGCTATATACTGGCAACCATTTTGCTGGTATTCAATGCAAATGTAATATTCAAAACCTATTTTTATGAGGACGAACCACTGAAGGAAATGATCGCAAAGGAGCTGGCAAAATTTAATGAGGATTACATTATCCTTCCCGCAATAGCGCTTTCCGACGGAAGACTGAAGGGCTACAGCGACTTTATTATAATATCCCCCAAGGGAATTTTCAATCTTAGAGCACTGGATTTTCAAGGGGCTTTAACAGGCTATCAAAATGATGAGCTATGGGAATACATCAAGGCCACCAGTCCCTATGACGTTACCAGGAAAATTATAAAGAACCCGATTTACTTCCACCAACAGACCCATGAAATCATCGAAGCCCTTTTAGAGCAGCAGCATATCAAATATATCCCGATACAGTCGCTGCTGGTGGTTAACAGCAATCTACGAATAAATACCGATAGCCGAATTCCTGTAGTTAAGGCAGAGGAGCTACACAATTATATCTCAGAATATGCCGACAGAAGTATCATGCCCGGCCTTAAAAACGCCATAGAGGATACCCTTAAAGAGGCTGTTTCCTCCAACATAGGCTATATCCCTGTATCCTCCAAATAAAGAGCGCACCCCAAATGCTAGTGAATTTCTTCTAACATATGGGGTGCACTTTCATTTATCTGCTTTAAAGCTTTTCCTTTACCGCCTTAAGCTTGCCCGCCATGGTACCTAATTTATCTCTTCTATCATCGATTTTGATGGTGGTTGCCACCCTTTGGGCCCCCTCCTGAAAGGGTACCTCATGAAGCTTTTTAGCCACCGCCAAAAGCACCTCCAGCTCACCCTCGATGGCTGTTCCCATTGGTGTCAGCTGATATTTAATGCCCTCTACCTCCGCCAGCACCCTGTGGCAGGCAGCGACATAGGGGCTTATACTGGTGCTTCCGGTCCCTAAGGGTATTACCGTAATGTCCATTATTGGCATAGCAAAGACCTCCTATCAAAATATATCATTTAGTATCAATCAACACCCAATCACTAATTGACAAAGAACTGCCTTTAGACAGTTCTTTGCTAATAATTAATTAATTACGATAACCTTCTCTAAGATAAATGCACCATTGGTAAGTGTACCAGTAAGCAGTAACTGGTCTCCCTCCTTTATTAAAGAAAAGTGCCAGGTCCCACCTGTTTTCCCTATAAAGGTAGTAGTATTTTTAACATGTACTTGCATTTCTTTGGTTGTACCGCTTTGGTCTACTGTCACTGTCATAACATTAATATCCCTATTTATGGATTTCACCTTACCTATTACAGTTTCAGGTTCCACCTTCTTAGAGGTAATTATAGATGTTACCTCATTCCCGTCAATATTCAGTAATACAGTATAATTTAAACGCAAATCATAGAAATCTCCTACTACATTATCTATAAAAATAATTACATCATCACTAATAATAAACTCTTCTAAATCTAAGCTCTTACTTTCGACCGATATAGAATTATTAGCAGGATCATTAACTATCTTTTTAATCGTACCTTGGAGGGTACGTCTAACTGACGATGATATTAGGTTCTTAATTACATCATATTCCAACTCAGCTGTCACTTCATCTCCGACTTTTAAGTCATTGAAGGTTACTACTCTACCATCTCTTTTAATTATTGTTGTAGTTTCTAATACCAAAGTGACAACTTCAGTTTCATCCTTTTGAGTTATTTCCAATCTTCGTTCTGAAACCGCACCTTTTGTGCTAATTATACCTTTTATAGTCTTTGTCTTGCTTTTTGCATCGACCTCATATACAAAACTACCATTTACATATACCTTTAGATAGTCGCCGGTTTGAATATTTTTAAATTCATCAATTTTACTATCAAGATAAACCTTTGTATTCTCAACTATAGTGTAGTATTTATACTCGCCCTTCAAATCCTTAACAGTTAGCATGGTATTTCCTTCGTTATCAAAAACTCTTTGGAAATAACCCTCTATAATCTCTTTATTACCAATGGCGTTTATTTCCTCGACTACACCACTCACTACTTTTAATCTAACGGTTTGTCCCTTTTCTAAATTAGCCAATGTACTATTTTTATTATCTATGATTACTATGGCATTATCCTTTACATCATAGACATTAATATTGTTATCTTCATCATATATTGTCAGTACAGTTCTATTAGCTAAAACAATATTATTAATTACACCATCAACAGTTTTTGAAGAATTAGAATCCGGTATTACAGTGCCTGCTCCGTCAAGTATTTTAGCAGTAAGCGCCATAAGCTTTGCTGTTTCTGCTCTTGTTATATTATTGTTTGGTAAAAATTGACCATCATTACTTTCCTTATTTAAAATTTCTAAAGACAATAACAAATCGATGTATGGTTTGGCATCATTTGGTATAGAGAGCTCATCTTTGTAGGGAATGTAATAGCTTCTGCTGATGCTCTTGCCCCCTAATTCCACCAAAACTCTTCCAATATATGTAGCTACCTCGTGGCGTTTAGCATTGACTCCCACACCATTTGAAACAAAGGTTTTTACCTCTGACTCTAATAATACACCCTTATCTAACAGGTAGGCAATATGTCCCTGAGCCCAAGCAGGAATGTTGTTTTGACTTATCACAGTTTCATATTTCAATAACAAACTATTGTCAGCATTGAATTTTAGCATATTAGCCAGCATAACAGAGGTCTCTAAATTTGTTATAGAGTTACTTGGTTTAAAGGTTGCGTCTGTATAACCTTGTGTAATTTTCCTGTTGTAAATATCCTCTATGAATTCCTTTGCCCAGTGGTCTTTTATATCTGTGAATATAAGACTATCGGCAAATACCGCAATACTATTTGTCAGCAATATCACTATCAGCAGAAGGATAGAGAAATGACGTTTCTTCACATGAATGCCCCCTTTTAAATTTAATAACTATTATTTCTACATTTTGGCTTGAATTCCTGCATTTTTCTTGATTTCTTTTAAATATTGGGTATTTATTCTTATGTAGCTAAACTTATCCGTAGGTTAGACGAGGAAACAATAGAAAAGGTTCCATATTATTGCAAAATAAATATAAAATTCCTGTATTAATAATTTTAGGCACAAAAAAAATGGACTGGCAGAACCAGTCCATGAGCATAGTAAACCTAAGGGCAGCCTTCTGGGATTAAGTAAGCATCTCGTATTTCTTAGACAATCCGCTTATAATCCCTCTTATGGAGGGTAAAACAGCCCACTGATGGCAATAGGGCTATCTTAAAGCTCTGACTCTCTTAGGTCTGATAAAAAGTCCTTCAAACGACCGACGGCCTCCTCGATCAAAGCATCCAGCTGCTGCTGTGTATATATTGCCCTTAGAATCCAGGGCAGCCTTTTGTAAAGACCCTCCAGCACCATCTCATACTTCAGCCTTCCGGTGCCGCTTCCCAGCTTCCTTTCAGCCTCTATCACCAGCGAAAGCACCATTTTCTTCACCGGCTCCCTATGGCCCTTCTTGTATAACAGAAGACTAGAGGCTGCCAATAATAAAATTAAAATTATGTCAACAATATTTGCCTTTATAAAGCTGTGCACTACGCTAAGCATCTTGCTTTCCCTCCTTTAAATCCCTGTGGATATTAGCCATGATGATCATGGCGGCCCACACCGGCATCGCTTCATCGATTTTCCCTGTCCATAGTGGGGGATCACTGATAAGCCTCTTTTCAGCGAGATATTTCAAGCCCTCAAGCTTCCATGCTTCTACTTCTGAGGCATCTGGTGAAGCTTCTGAGAGGGCCTTTATCCCCTGCTCTATATCTGTAAGTAACTCCGTCCATCTGGGTAAAAGCAGCCTCGGGCAATCCTTGCCGCTCCAGCTCTTGTGGGTTCGGACATTGGCGATCCCCCATCCCCTTTCAATTAGAAGCCTCACCACAAGAGCTACGGCATTTTCCCAGGTCCTTTGCTGATCCCCCGACTCACAGACCTCAATCCCTATGCTGCTCCTGTTGCCCTCAGCATTGCCGGCATGATAGGCCACCTCATCCAGAGGGATACACTCTATGGCCTCCTTGTCATCCACCACAATATGAAAGGAGGCGGCTCGATTATTTTCAGGATTTGTGAGCCACCCCCTTTCGTTTCTTGCTGTAGACCTCGGATTCCCTGTATTGTGGATTGTTATACTGGTCATATTTGCTTTTGTCCCTGATCTTTTGTCTTTGGATTTTGGAATATGGTCTATAATGTAGCTCATACTTATCACCTGCCTATCAGCTTTTCTTTGATTTCCTTAACATCATCCTTTACATCCTCTATAATATTGAATTTGCTGGAAAGCTCCTGAATGATATCCTGGTACTTTTCCTCTCTTTTACTGTTTTCCTTTAATACATAAAAAAGAAGGTAGCCAAATAGCAATGCAAAGATTCCCTGTCCTAAAAGCTGTTTAATTATTTCGTTTTCCATTTTGACACCTGCTTTCTTTTAAAGATTGGGGGAGGGTGGGTTTCCCGCCCTGGAATAAAATAACACCCTGAAAACGTCTTACTACGTGTTAATTTCCTGCTATGATATTATAATAAACTTCCATTCTCGCCGTATCCACGTCTATTTAATTCGGATTTTACATCTGCTTGGTATTTAGAAGATACTCTACTAAAAGCCCAATCAACTTCTAATATTAATCTTACATACATCTCAACCATATTATATTTCCCCTCCTAGTTGCATCTTTAACTCTAATAATTCTTCAAATATAGTTGCTAATACTTCAAATGTAATTATATTGTCTTGCTGAACTTGTTTTTCTAAACGCACTATTTTTTCTTCTAAAGATTCTACTTTAGGACTTTGAGTTACTTTAAACCCTGTAGTTGTTTTTTCTACATTAGCCATAAATAGTAACCTCCCCATTAGTCATATTTTCATTTATTGTTCTGATTACGACAGTTTCTCCCTGTGGAATATCAATTGTTATTTCAGCAATACCATCTACAACTTGAACTTCAATTGTATGACCCTCACATTCAAATACCTCTAATTCATTGTAGTCCTCTTGAAATTCGTCTAAATAATTGTAAATCTCACAAATTACAGCACCATTAGAATATAAAAGTTTTGATTTATAAAACATACAATGGTGTTCTTTTATTATTGCAACTTGTTTTCCTGTATTAATTTCCTTAACCAAAAATACTTGTTTTCCATCAGTTTCAAGTAACATATATATTAAACCCCCTTAATCCAAAATATAATGTGCAAAATATTTAGATGGTGTTGATGAATCACACCGTACTATTAAACTTGAATTAAACCGCAAAATTGTGCTAACTGTGTTAACAATACCAACATAATGTGTTGTTCCATCAACAACAAACTGAAGATTATTAGCTGTACTTCCAGCCATTAGCAAATATCCCGCACCAGTTATGTTTAAAACAGTTGCACCAGGTGTCCCAAATGAGCCATCACTTGACGAACGATACAAAGAATTAAAATTTGTACCACTTGTTAATGTAGAGACCTTATCCCAAATTTGCTTTAGTCTACCAAACAGAGAAGCAGTTGCTGAGGTATCTGTCGATACACCAACTTTTGTATTAATCGTACCTACTGTAGCTGCTGTATTATCAATATTAGTCTTAGTTCCTGCTACAGCACCCCAACTGGCTTGGCGTCCATTAATTGCTACTAATAATGTATTTACCATATACTCATAAATCTGCTTAACCCTCGCAAATACTGTAGTTGTACCTGCCACATCTGCGTTTGTACCCACTTTAGTATTTATTGTGTCTACTACAGTTTTTGTATTATCCAATGTTTGCTTATCTGCAATACCTATCTGCGGCATTATACTACCTCCTCATAATTCATAGTTACGACTCCGTTAATAACACTTAATCCGTATTTATATGTTTTTCCAGTACTGATGTCAATAAATCTATGCGGCATAGTATCCGCCTTATGCCCAACAAAATCAGCCCCCAACGCATTGATATCTGCATTAATATCCCCCAAGCTTTGCCCCTGCGCCTCAACACTATCACTTAGGTTTTGAATATTTCCCTCCAACACCCTAAAGGCCTCATCAATCTTCATATTATCCTCAACAAAATCCTGTCGCTTTACATATTCATTGCTTTTCCATTGGTTTAAACCAAGGTTTTGAGTCTTTTCCTGACTTGGCATTATATCGCCTCCTTATATGCTTCTAATTGCTCCCAGGTGAGATTCAGGTCATCCCAGGCCTGCCAGCTTCTATTAAAGCCGTCAAATTCGCTCCAGGTCAAATAATTAAACCTGAAACTGAAGGGAAGGTGAGCCGGCTTAATCTCATTGATGGCTGCCTCTAGGTCGCCTATGTTTGGTGGTACACCTCTGGTGCCTACAAAGCTTATGACAATGGCGCCGTCAAAGCTGACCTGCACCTGACCATTGGAATAGGCCTCCGCCACCAGCTGAATCAGCCTCGCATCCGCCTTTCCGGTGCCTCGCCATTTGGATTTTATGACGCTTCTTCTCTCCTCAAGATCTTTGCTTAGGTCGGTTTTTATCCCCAGCTCTGCCTCATATAGCTCCAGCCCCCATGTTGCCGTATCGATATTCAGCTGCTGCTGAACCTCCTCAATGCTTGCCTCAACAGCCTTTAGCGCCTTTTCCTCACCTCGGAAGATTTCATTAAATATCTTGGATTTCCGCATAAATGCAGGGAGGTAACTAACCAATTTATTCCCCATTGATGGCTACCTCCCCTAAAACAGGAATCTCATCCTCTTCCAGATAAATATTTGCAGCACCGCCATTAAGGGTTAGATTAGTATAGTCAACGATGCCTGCCGTCTGAAGTATCAGGCTCCCTATAATTGCATAGCTGATATAGGCCTCAGTAAAGGAAATCTCCCTAAAATAGCTTCTCAAGACCTCTCTAACCTCTTCTGTAACCTCTTCCCTTGTATAGCTCCCCTCCAGCACAGCATCAAAGGCTATGTCTAAAATCCTTGCGCCTGCACTGACAACTGTACAATGGGCGCCTATAGGTGCAACCCCTTCCCCTGCTCCGGCAGCTCCGGGGTCAATATATGCCTGTGCCCTTTCTACAATTTCATTGTCGGCCGGCTCCTTTAGCTCATTGATGATGACCACCTTAACGGTGTTGTCACCCTGCCATAGGGAAAAAACCTTTGCATCCCCCACCCCTTGAACCTCCTTGGCCCAGCTTTTGTAGTGGGCTCTATTGCCGCTGGTTGTAGGAGTCTTTATTCTTTCGTAATACCTTTGCAGCAATGCCCCATCCCCCTCAGCCTCAAAACCGTTTCCTATGGGCTGTGGGTTTGTGACCTCAGTTATTCCTGCTATGGTTATGGGGATTCTTGTAATTTGATTTGCCGGAACATTTCCTATAGTCCCTTCAGTTAAGCATTGCACCCTGATAACCGCCATGTTGGCAACATTTCGTGTCTCCAATGCTTCAAACTGTATACCGCTTTCCGTTTCAAACAGTGCACCGGCATTTACAATACCATTGCCCCTTACCTCTACTTCTCCTGTAGCTTTGGTGGCGGCCTTCCTGGTTAAGCCCGTCATTTGATATATCCTGGCCGCCAGCTCGGCTCCCGTCAGTTTTTCAATATCCAGCTTGTGGGCCACAGTGCTTAGGTCCTTGTATAGCTCCTCCAGCTTTATGGCCACCGGTCTGGTGGCATCATAGATAAAGCTGCCCTCTGTTTTATCATAGGCATTGCTGATTTCCTGCATGATATCGGCATGTATTTTATTTCTTTCCTTATCCTTAAACACCCAGCATCACCTCCTGTTCTAGGGTATTGTTGACCTTAAAGGAAACCATAAGCTGTGCGCCTGACCTTTCCAGCCGCCAGCCGCTGATGCTCTTTACCAGTGGATGCTTCATCAGAGCCTCCGTAATCTCCCTTTTGATCTCGCTCTTTATGAATTCTATAGGCAGATTCTGGCCTATGATTAAATCCTCCAGTGAAACCCCATAGCTGCTGCTGTAGATTTCATATTTTCTCTTTTCAGTCCTCAGGAGCTTTTCAATCCAGATACATAAGGCCGCTTCAGGGTCAGCCTCCACCAGCCTGCCATCCTTCAATACAAAGTCCCCGCTGTTAAAATCATATAAAAAGGACCTACCCATTTGTACGCCCTGGCCTTCCTCCTGTGCTTCAATTTGCAGATATCCTATACTTGGTAGCATTTAAACGCTCACCGCCTTGTCTAAAACATAATATTTCTGTTCATCCTTTGTCGGGATAATAATAACCCTATCCCCGGCCTTTAGGGTATCTGTAAATTCGATTTCCCCTTCAGCTGAAAAGGCAGCATTGACATCTGAAAATGCCATGCTTCCCGTTATGCTGCAATTCCGCTTATAGCTCCTTAGCATATGGGCGCCAAAGATTAAATGCTCTTTAGTAAGGAGAATTTTGTCCCCCAGAGCCACCTTTATATCTGGCAATGGCGACACCACTCTGCCCAGCTGTACACCAGAATTAACTACATTGTCCCTTGCTCTAAAAAGCTTTGCCAGCTCAACTACCCCATTCATTCAAGCACCCCCAAATCCAATGACATGGTGTGCAATCCATTTTTAACCACATGGCTGCAGCCCTCTATGATGTACTGCCCCGTCATTCCTGTAATTTCCTCATTGATTTCAATGACTCTGCCGGCCCTGACATCATCCTGTCCCAGCATGGTCAAGGCATTCTTTTCCGTAATCCTGCCGGTTTCCTTAAGACTATTCCTGCCAATGGCGGCTGCCTTTCCTTTATTGCTGTCCTCCACCTCTATTAGCTGCTGCAGCAGACCATATTTATCTACAAGGCCTTCGTCCCTTTCAAGATGAATCACACTATTGTCATTTACCAGCTTCACGCTGTTGATCATTTCCGTTATGGAAAGGCTTCTTGAGGGGGCGGCTATAGAGGCCTGTAGGCTATGCTCCTGTAAATTGGCAGCCAGACTAAAGCGCCCCTCTACCTTCAGCATTTTTTGCGGCTCTATATATAGCTTGCCGGCCCTCATTTCCATGACATACCTTGTGCCAGTCTCAGCTTCTGCAATGGTCAAAATATCCCAGATCATATCACTTAAGGCCTTATCTCTGTAAATTCTGTTTATTGTGGCGGGTATATCAACGACATTGCCAATCGGTATTTTGAAATCCCTTAATATTTGCAGTATGGCCATCGATGCGGAAATTCGGTTAAATTGATATATCTCCTGTGACTTATTCAGGTAAAAGGCAAAATCCATGGCAGTGTATTGCAGTGGCTGTCTTCCGTTTCTTTGTTCCGATACTATGATGCCTCGAAATATTTCACCTTCATTTTCCAGGAGTATCATATCGCCCATACTGCAGGGATTGACAGGGAAAAATCGGGTGTCATTGAAGGCAATATTGAAGCTTAACTCATCCCCCAGCTGGTCTATGCTGCTTTTCCAGCTGATTTCTCCCACCAAGGGGGTTATGTTTATTCTTTCATCCTTTTTAATAAGCCAAAGCTGATGAGCCATACTACACCTTCTCCCTATTGAGCTGGATGAACTTGAATTCCTCCAGGGTTAAGGTATAGTAAATATCCCCGCTGCCATTGGCTACCCCATAAGTAAAGCTTTCGATGCTACAGGCCATATTGATGGGGGTGCCTGTGATGATCAACCGGATAGGAAGCCTTCTATCCATCCATTCTTGAAGCCTTTCAACATATTCCCACCCTAGATATCCTCTATCTCTTAGGAAGGGATAATCCCTTACAGGGAAAAAGGATTGAATGGTCAGGGATTTAAGCCCCGCCATACCGATTAGCTTTATGTCTCCCTGCGATATGGTTTCATAGGCTTCATTTTTGTGGGGAAGCTGTAGGGTGAATTCCTCCGGAACTACGGGAAGCTGAATAATTTCTTCTCTATTGTTTATAGATAAAAAGACATCTATCATATTCTCTCCCCCTTACATATTAGCTAATGTCAGTTTCAGTTTTGTCACCATTTCATTGACAACCTCGTCCGTCGTCATATTACTGCCGTTTATATTTATTGTGATATTTGGGGCATTGCTAATTCTTTCAATTAACCGCTGTGATTTATCTGCAGGAATAATGGTTTCGCCGCTGCTTAAGCGTCTGATTTCTCCTCCACGCTCATGCAGGAGGGCAAGACCGCCTTGTGAGTAGGTGGTTCCCATGGCGAAGGCAGGGATTTTAGGTATTTCTATGCCAAAGCTCATACCACCGTATTTAGGTATCCAATCAGGAACCGTGAATTTGATTTGATTGATACCGTCAATCACCATGTTGATTAATTCAGCTGCCGGTCTGAAAAATGATAGGACGCCTTCTAATGCATTGTTAAATACATTTTGAAAAAAGGAGGCTACGTTGCCGAATATCGATTGTATGCTTTCCCATAGGGATAGGGCCTTTTCCTTGACGGTGTCCCAGTTCCGGTATAGTGCAACGCCAGCTATTATCAATCCTCCAATAACCATTGTAGCAATTCCAAGGCCAGAAGATAGAAATGCTGTTGCCGTTGCCAGCATATACTTCAATACAATCGTTATTGCAACATAAGAATTGTATATAATGGTGTTAATATTGGCAACCAGCATCGCTGCATTATAAAATGCCAACGCTCCAGCAACACCCCAAATAATTGGCTCAAATATCACCCATTTATCCTTTATAAAATTGTATAATTTTATAGCTCCGTTGCATATTTCTCCAATGGAATCAACAATACTTGGCAAGCCAACATTTTTCATCCAATCCAAGATTGGCTTAAAGAGCTTAAAAGCATTATCAAAGGTTAATCCTATGTTTTCCGCACCTGACCTAAGCTCATCGAGGATTCCCCTTACACCTTCAAAAGCAGGCATGTTTTCATTTACCTTTTCCTTAATTTTTTCAAAAGCGTCAAGTCCCCATATGCCTACCTCCTTCATAATGCCACCTAAATATTTAATTTTATCGATGACAGTATGAATCATAGGTGCATTCCTCTCAATAGCCTCTCTAATTTTTTGAAAAGCATTAACCGTTATGCTGTGTATATAGGGAATATATTGGACAAACCAGCTTGCAAGTCTTCCTTGCAGCTGTAAAACCACCATGCCAACCTCTTCCTTAACATCGGCCCAAGCATTTTTCATATTTTGGATTCGTCCTAAATCTGTATTCGCCATAGTCTTGCTTAAGCCGCCAATATTGTCCTTTAGAATTTGCGTCAGGGTAGCTGTTTTGTCCGCTTCCTTCCCGTACTTCAATATTTCCTCTTGGGTAGAGCTGAATTTGATGCCTGCCTTCGTTAAGGCATCCGTTTGCCCTATCATCACAGCTGCCAGCATATTGCCCGCATTTGCAGCATCCTGCTGACTGGCATTTACCCCATACTGCAGAGCTATCAAATCATTCATTCCCGGCATTAATGCCTTGATTGTATCTGCATTCAATTTATTGGCAGCCAGCTGCTTTACCCCTGATAGCTGGACTTCATCTCCGGTTATCCCTAATTTCTGAAGCTCATTGGCATATTTTTTAATACCCTCAATCTGTTCAGCAGTGACGCCATTTAAGTTCTTCATCACAGCTTCCATATTCATTTCAGCTGCCATCTTATTTTTTGCAGCTGATATACTGTCCTTAACAAACTTATCAGTTGCTGCTAATCCAATCTTTTCGTACTTCTTTACTAAGGCTGTAGCACCCTTTAAAAACTTGTCGTATGCATTTATTTGCTTTTTTTCATTATCTGTAGACATTTCTTCACCCTCTTTCAAGGAAGATAAAAGAAGGAGCCTATTTCATGCTCCAACGCTCCTTCTCCTCTTCAAAGCACAGCTCCATGCTGGCAGCCATCAGCAGCCTTTCGTCGTAGCTGAGATTCAGCAAATAATCCAGCCTGAAGCCTTTTTGCAGGTAGTGATGCAGAAAATACAAATCTCCATCACTACCGATTAGTTTTTTATATCCTTAACCGCCTTTACACTGTCGGAATATCCCGCCATCTGGAGACAATAGCCTGAAATACTGCCTATTTCCCCAGCCTCAAAGATTTTTTCTACGATATCTGTAGGCTCTATGCAGCCAAACTCCTCCTGCAGCTTTTCATCCTTTAGATTGGGCTCAACCACGCAGTTATACACCATGTGGAGGTCTGCTTTATCCTGGGTGGACTCATTTTGTGCAATAGAAAGAGCCTCCATACAAAGGCTCCTGGTTGGCTTCTTTACAATGATATAGGCATCTAAGGAGGGAACATAGATTTCCTCCCTCTGGTTTTCCTTTTGCTTTAACTCTTCCTTCTTCTTTAACAGGTCTGTTACCGTTAGCTGCTTTAGATTTTTCTTTGACATTATAATTGCCCCCTATTAGCCTTCTATTAAATCAGGAAAATCAAAATCACTGAAGCCGAAGGGGATATCCTCCTCCAGCTTTGCCTTTTGCTCAAAGGCCATTAGCATTACCTCGTTGAACCAGACATTGTATAGGACAACCCTTTGCGTGCCGAAGGCATCAGGGTCCGCCAGCTTGGCTACAATTTTAGACCTTACCTCCTGACCGTCCTTAATCGCCATAGCAATCTTCTTTTGAGCCCTAGAGTAGACCTTCTTAAGCTTCATGGTGCCTTCACCGCTCCAGCCCAGCACCTTTGAGTCCTTTGACAGAGAGCCTGCCATATTAATTTCTTCTCTATCAATGGTGATCTTAGCCTCAAAGCTTTCAATATCCGCCAGCAGCTCTCCATCCCACCATACTGAGCCAAAAGTACCATTTATCAATCTCTTACCTTCTACCTTGTTCATTTATATCATCCTCTCTACGATTAATTTAGCCCTATAATGAAATATTGAATTTCAAATCCTCAACAGAATCCAGGAATTTCAGGTTGCCCTTCACAAAAACCTGACTTCTGAAGGATTTTTCCTTAAGCTGCTGCTCCGTAAAGTCGCTGGTATCTACACCAATTGCCCCCCAGGCCAGCCGCTGAGCCTCTGTATCGATGGTTACTCTGTTGTTGTAGGCTGGGTCCAGAATATCCCCTGCCAGCCCCTTAAGATAGGCATTTACAGCAGTTAAGAACAACACCTGATTGTCGTAGGAATTGTTGACCTTGCCTACATATTCATCCTCAAAGGTTCTGGTGATGTCCTCCTTAATTAAGTCCATTCCCTCAACAATTTTAATCTTTTTGAACTCCTCACCCTTCTCTGTGGTTGTGGTGGTTAAGGAGTTTACACCTCTGGCGATTTTTATCTTTTCGCCGTCATTTATTAAAATAAGCTTCCCGGCATCGATGTCGGCATTGGGATTGGCTGAATCGGAAATAGCCTCAACCTCCGGTAAAACATAGTAGGTTGCTGAACGGGTAAAGGGCAGGCCTGCTAAAATCCCTGCTATTCTACAGGTGTATTCAGCTGCTGTGTACACCTTACCGCCTACAGCTATGCCTGATGCTGTAAAATTAATGATGGCCTCATCGTCGGCGCTATGGCCTGCAACAACAGCCTTAAAGGTCTTGCCTTCGTTTTGCCTGCAGCCCTTAACCCATTGTGCTACATCCTCAGAGGCCGATGCGTCCGGCACTGCCAGATAATTAAAGCTCTTTGACTTTAAACGCTCCAATGCAGCATTATAGCTGGTGGCCTCTGTCGCTATCCTCTCCACCATCAGCTTAGAGGGATTTCCTAAGAAGGTCTTTTTAATCAGGTCCAGGCTTTCCACAGACCAGTCTTCCTCCTTTACTTCACTGACGATCCTGTATTCCTTAGTATCAAAGGCACCTGTGTCATCCTTTAATATAAGGGCCACTATACCCCTTTCGCTTCTTTCTACTGCATTAACTGACTTTGTTTTAAAAATAATATCAATTGTTGGTAAACCCATTTACATCAACTTCCCTTCTTATTTTATTTAAGCTTAATGCCTTGCATAAGCTCATTATCCTCTGTCTCTTCCTTTGCTTCAAAATAATTCATATTGAATTCAAATTGAAAGACTCCATCCTCTAGCTTGGATGAAGTCTCCGGTATTTTAATGCTTCTGTCTTCAATTTTCATGGTAAGCTGAAACAGCTCCTCCAGTCCTTCTATAACCTCCAAAGCCTCCGATATTCCGTTGGCTGTATTTGAAGGATAAATATATACTCTTACCGTTAGACTTCTTTCGTAATTGTAGAGCCTGTTATTTTTGATGATATTGTCCAGTTCGATGTATATTGAGGTTGCTTCGAGTGCTTCTGTTGGTTTTTGAGGCAGTAGCTGCAGCTGAGGAAGGCCAATGGTGATGACTTCCTCAATTGTTTGTTTGATTTTTTTTAGGGTGATCATTGGTTTTTCCCTCCGTTTTGGGGTTAGTTAAAGCTTGTTTTTGTGAGCTAGGTTTAATATTATAGATATAAAAATAACACCTTTTTTGGTGTTGTGTCGTAATAATTTCCTATTGTGAATTAAATTCCTTCAGTATTGAGTAAAATGTAATCCTCAACCGGCTGCCGATAATCAGGGTTTGTAATATCGTCCAATCTGTAAACCTCTTGGGTTTTAGGGTTTATCCTGCCGTTCATAATCCTTTCTGCTGCAATTCTAACTACTACTTCGTTTACCATTATAAGATTCCTCCTTCCATAGCATCAGCCATAAGCAACAATTGATTTTCCAATTCTTCAATACGTTCCTGCTCTGGAGTTTTAGGCACTTCGATAACTTTAAATATCGGTTGATGCGGACTAACACTAACGTCTATGCCCACTAATCTTTTTATAGCCATTGTCCCAAAAGGTATTTCCACGTATGGTATACCTACAGGATATACATGAGGTAGTACATCTCCCTCTGCCTCTCCTGTTTGAGAAAACACTCTTCCCTCTAAGTCGTATATAACTAGGTTCCCTCTTTGCATTTTATCCCTCCTATTCTTCTGCCCACCAAAAAACATCATTTCCTATATATACGCTGTAAATTGCCAAACTAAACCCTGTTGCATTTATATAATCACCTGAAGTGCCACCAATATTTATAGGTGCTAAACTAGGGTTTGCATAGTAGTTCATAGCCACATTTTTATCATAAATAGAGTGATAACCAATATTTGATGTTCTTGCAACAATTATCCTACTGGGTTGAAAGGTTAAACCTGAAATAGTTATTCTTTGACCTGTTGTTAATGACACTGTTCCACTTGCCCATTTTTTTTCAGGTTTTAATGTTCCAATAATATTAAATATATTTATTCCTTCTCTAATATTTGAAGGTGTCAAATCTGAATCACCTATAACTTTCCCAGTACCATTATGGTATCCATCTGCGATTACTTGGTCTGCGGTTGATGGAGTAATTGTAACCGCTCCTCTATTAGGCATAGTACCAACAATATCACCTGCGTCTACTGAAGCTGTTTTACCAGAGAGAAGGTCAGACGCAATGGCATTTCCAGAACCACCTTCACCCTGTAATATAAAATTTGTGCCGTCATACCTCAATGTGTAAACCCCATTTACGATTAACTTTTCAGCTGTTAAAGTATTTCCCTTGCTGTCCCTTATTGATTTGGCTCCTAAGCCGTTAATATTTAAAGTTGATGTTCCAGTATTAGCTGCATGAATTTTAACTGCTACACACACACCAGCTACATAAGCAGCAAGTGCAGGATTCAGCATTAGAGTATATGCATTAGCACTTCCTCCCGTTGTGCCATAACCGGGCTGTCTCACGTAATCCGCCAAATGCGAATCAAGCCTCTGCTTTGTCTCTAGAAAATCCTTCATTACAGTTCCCTGGTAAGCATTATCACTGGTATCTAGCCACAGACTTCCCACCTCTGCATCCTGAGGTGGTGCGTCCCCTTGATAAATGTGTCTGGTATTATTCTCAACATGTTCTGAGAAATCCTGAAGCTTATTGCCAATTCCGTGGGCAGAGTCGTCCTCTTTATGCTCCTCTAGTTCCTGCCTTGCAGCAAAATCTCCTTCATCTCGGGTTACTGCCTTTTCCTGCAGCTCCTCTATTGCTTTGTAGCTTCTGTTAAAAAGCCAGTTTAACCACCCTGCTGGCGGTCTTTCCTGTGGTTGCCAGCCCTCCTCCTGTTTTGAGGCAGGGGGTTCTGTGCCGGGATTTTCCCATTTAGGGAGTTTTTCATCAAAATTACCCATAGCTTGCACCTCCTAATATTTCTTGATTAAATAAGAAAAACACCTGTATGGTGTTATGTCGCAAAAATTTCCTATTGTGTATTAAGTAAAGCTGTTAATTCAGTATACTCTGCTTCTGTAATCCTATTGTTCAGCAGAAACACATCTAGTTTCTGTCTCATATCTTCTTTGCTGCTGTATGTCTTATTTTCAATAACCTTCTTACACATTGTATAAGTCATAATATTCCTCCTATAATCCCAGTTCTATTAATGAGAGCCTAAAATCTAAATCTATCAAATAATCCTCCACTGTAGGCAGTGGCGGTTCAGACACAGGTTGTGGTGGTATCTCAACAATCTCATAGCGTACTACAACTTCATCTCCCTGTATGTCATAGCCATCGTGTTGTAAATAATGTGTGTCATGGTCATACTCAGGAGGCTCATCCAACAAAGGCAGCCAACCCTCTTGAAGTAGTGTTTCGTGGTCAAGTAGATTGTAACCGCTTACGCTGCAGCCGTCTTTCAGGTAGCCTGTCTGCGGCAAACCTACTTTCGTTACTTGGTTGTTTTCTACTAATGCATAGTTCAATTTTATCCCTCCTATACCCTTAAAGTTAATAATTGACCACCAATAAAGTTTACTTGACCTATATAATCCCCTATATTGCTATTAAATGCATGATATCCAGTGCCATCCTGCTTAGGAAAAACTATAAAATTTGAATTTACAGGAACAGAGCGATGTATCGCAACCGAATTTCTAGCTATTTCAACAGTTTTATTATATACCTGTGCAGTCGTATCAACACTCCCCTTAATCAGTCTAGATGGTGTCGCAGGATAACTATCTGCACCTAGCAGGTAAAATGACCCTTCCCTATCGAAGGTAATATTACTTGCAAATGAAACATTACTTGTTCCCAATAGAATACCGCTAAGGGTGATAAGATTATTAGAGGAATTTATTGTACCTACCCGATAATCCCTAAAAGTTGGATGGGGAATACAAAACTTGTTATCGGATATAAGTGTGGGTTTACTATAAGTACTTGAGGGAATCGCAGTATTAACCCATGCACCCCCCACTCCAAAATTCTTATGTATGGGTCTTACAAAGTAATTTGAATAACTCTCATCAGGGTAATCCCACATAGCCTCAATAAATAATAACAAATGTTCCTTAGTTGGTAGGATATTCATTAAAAACCTAGCATGCCCATAGGAGTCATGCCACATTGAGAACGGAGTACTATTTACAGTAATTCCTTCTAGGCTGACCTTTTCTATGATGGGATTAGTGAAATTTCCTGTAAGCAAATATAGACAATCATCCAAGTAATCATAGACAACCGCATTGTACAACGCAACTATATTATTTTTAAGTAGTTGTATTCCAAAGGATTTAGATATCTTATACAAATTAGTGCCTACTTGTACGTAGGCATTACCCCACTTGTCCATAAATGAGCTATATATATTATGATTAATAACTGGAAGGTCAGGAGACATATCAAACTCCAGTGGGTTTGTAGGGTTTATTTTAACTAATCTGATATATGCAGTAGCAGCGAAAAACACAAACCCAATATACTCCATATTCCCAGTATTTACAACACTCATTCTCATTCTGTCAGCTAACATTATATAGTCACCTCACTCACTGCTTGTGAACCTATCCAGTTAGCCCCACCATCAAATGTAAAAAACGTATAGACTGCTGTCTTGTTAGCCGTGGGAGCATTTGGTATTGCACCCCCAGCCCATTTAACAGATGCAGGGAATGTAATAGATGCTACCGTTGCTGGTTGAGTAACTATTAGAGTAAATGAGTGTAATTGACCACTTGGTGCAGCTCCTGACATTTGGTAGGAAGTATTTCCACTTAATGTATGACGGAAAGCATTTGCGAATGATAAGGCAATATACTTTGTCCCTGAAATACTCGTTTCAGTCACGCAGCTTTCTGAATAATCCCTAAGTCTCGGTTGTATCACTAAATATCTACCATGTTCCACTGTGCCAGTGAATGTACCTCCTGATATTGGCATTATCCCCCCATGCGCTTGCATAGTTTCCGCCAAATGCGAATCAACCCTCTCCACAATATCACTACCAACCATCTGAACAAATTCAAAACCCTCAGCACTTTTTCGTTTTAATGTTGCCATAATAAACCTCCTATCTACATACAAAAAGACCCCTATCTCTAGGAGTCTCATTTAATCTAAAATTTTTCATGACCTATAGTTTAATTCTAACTTTACTCACCTAAAAGCCTCATCATTTTAGAATGCTTTTCATTGCTTATTATTCTATATCGGCAAATCCAAATCATTCCCCGGTGAATATACTGCCCCTAGAGTTCCCCCTATAGTCTGCTCCAGATCGGCAAGACCTGTGGCAGCATCAAGCTCTAGAGCATCATTTGAAGCTGAGAACTGAAAGGTCCCTTGAAACAGCACCTTTGCCCTTACCCCTGCGGCTACTATCAGGTTTACCAGCCTTCCGAACTGGTTGATTGAGAAGCCTATGCTGTTTAGCAGCTCTGTTGGAAAGCTGATGAACACACTGGCGGCCTCTGGTTCGTTGGGGTCATTGTAAAGCTCCTGTACCTTAATTTCCTCAGCTGAGGTGTTTAAGGTAACCGACAGAATTCTTATGAGGGTATTGATATCTCCGGTGGATAAATTTCTTGCAACACTGGACTTTATAAGGATGCGATACACCTCGTCTGCTGCTGCCCCTCTGGGCTGCTGTAAATTTACCCCTATCCTATCCAGTACCTTGCCTACCGCTTGATCGATATCTCTGTAGGCCTCTGCTTTATTTAAGGTCTTCTTTATTTCCTCCAGCTCCCCTGCCACTATGCTAAAGAGCTTTCCGATATTGCTGCCGGGGTCTTTTTTATAGTTATCCGTCAGCCTATCCAGCATTGAGCTAAGCACTGGTTACCACCACCTTAGTATGGTCTGTTTCTGCTACCTTTGCCATAGCTACTGCAATATTCCCTGTGATATATTCAATACCATCGGTGGATACCTGAAGTGCTATATCGCTTATGCCCGGGACGCCGAAGGCTGAATTGATTAGTCTGGTAAACACCAGCTCCTGCCCCATTCCCAGTCCGGAGTATATATTTCCGTCAGCATCAGTACCGCCGATATGCTTAATCAGCTCTGTCCTAACCCTTTCGTCCCCATCCAAGGGATATTGAGGATTTTTAGTAATGCTTACGTTACAATAGATGGGCACCATCTCGGCAAAGGTGAATTTTACTGTATGCGGATTGCCTGCTATATCCTCTACTGAAACGGATTGGGTCCCCACAGTTTCTATTCCTGCTGCCTTTGTTGAGAGAATAGCCTCGCCGATATCCTTAGGGCTTCCCCCCAGCACGTAGCATTCTATGCTTTTAGGCGGTCTGCCCTCCGCATCCTCCGTATTGCTGCTATTCTCCAGCACCAGAGCTGCCCTTACCCCTGTCAGCTCCAGTAGGCTGGCCCTTATACTGGCCAGGGTACTGGCTCCACCTTTAGCTACTGATTTTATATATCTTTCTCTGAACTCTGCATCGGTTTCGATACTTGTACCCTCTGAAAGGGCTGCTGGATTGGTGACAGAATCCACCCCCGCCATCGGATTTGTGATTTCTATAATTGTGTTGGCAGGCACATTGCCTTCAACGCCCGGCATTATGGCCTCTATGGGCAGCTGCAGCTCTCCCGCCTCGTTTATGACACCAGTCTCTGTGGTTTTAAACTTTATTTCATCCTTAGTCTCTACAATAAAATCCTTCTGCACCAAAGTACCGCTGTCTCCAAGGATTAATATTTCCCCTTTAGCCGATGTCCACAGCCTTCTCTCTATGCCGATGTACTTGCCCAAATAGTCCAGCTGTATCCCTTCGGCTGTATCTACATAGCCGCTGTAATAGACCTTTTCTGTAGTCTCCCACAGCAGCGCAAGGCTCCAGGCAATCACCCTGAAAAATATCCCCAGTGGGCTTCTTGGGCTTAAATTGACATCCTCCCCAAACAGGCCTTTGGCTCTGTTGTTCATGCTTTCTATAAGGTCGTTGTATCTCTTCCGCTTAAAGCCCTGTCTGCCTAATCCAAAGCTATCCAATATCCAGCACCTCCTCCACCTCAACTGTCTCTCCGCTCTTCATCAGGGCAGTAAAGCTTAGCTGAAGCTTCCTTTCCCTTCTATCAAAGCTCATGTTAAATTCCTTCAGCTCCTCAAATCTTGGGTCCTGACTTAGTGCTCTGATTATCTCCAGCCTTTTTCGGTCATCCTCCGCCAGCTTATCTCTGATCAGCGCTATGTCCAGCCCATGCTCCATATTGAGAAACCATTCTCCTATATTTGTTGACAGAACCCGCTCTATGCTTTGGGCGGTTTCATCCCGACCCTCCACCATTTGCAGATCATTCTGTCCGTCAAATATTAAATCATCATTTTGAATCTTTAAAGTCCTCATTTTTATCACCTCAAGTGACCTATTATTATCGCATCCTTTAGATCATGCTTCCTGCTGTATTTGGGGTCTGCAATTTTCCCCGATATGACATTATCCAACGCCCTTTCTGCAAAGGACACCACCACGATGTCCCCCTTTTCATAAAAGACCTGCTCCAGTCTTACCACCCCATTGTCATCCTTGTACTTTCTACGAAGCACCGGCACTGCCATTATAGGGGTATACTCCTGCGGTGGTGTATCTATATATTTCCTCATATATAATGGCAGGACATCGGCAGTTCCTTTCTCCTCATTAAAGCTCAATACCCTGCAGGGCATACAGGTATGGATTTCCGCAATCCGCTCCTCCAATAGGGCATTCATAAATTTAAGAAGGCTGCTCATAGGGGCATCACCTCACATTCTGTAATAAAGCTGCCCTTGTGGCTGCCCTTTTTAACCTTGAAATTACCTGTCAGACCTCTGCTTTCGATTCTGATTAGGCTATCGACATTAATCCTATGATTTAAAAGCATTTGCACCTTGTGGCCCTCCGCATTCTCTTTACTCAATTTCTCGGGACTACCTATCAGGCCTGTGTCGCTGTTCAGTAGAAAGCCCGTCTCTGTACCCTTCTTTTCAGGCCGAATGAATATGACGCCATTTTTGACATAGAATCTGCTGCCGGTATCATTTGCTATTTTCTTTATATTATTTTGCAGCTGACCACTGAGGTTCAAGCCATTGGTATAGGTGATATCCTCTGTCAGCTGGATTTCCCCTATTTGTAATCCGAAGCTGCCCAAAAGCTCCGCCAGCACCTGAGAAGCCTTTATATTGCTTCTGTAGGTCTTATTGATCACCGTTTTAAACCAATCCTGCGAGCCGTCCACCACCATAAGCTTAAGCACCTTATCCAGACTATCGTGGATGGTCTCCAGCTCCTTTACTTCACCTATCAGAAGGCTTCCGATATCCCCGGCATAGCCTGCGTTCAATATTACCTTGGATTTTGTATTGATGCCATTAAGAGTTGCGCTGCTAAGATTATATATTTCCACCTTGCTGACATTAGGCTCTGAATCATCATCAAAGCTGATATCAAAATTGATTTCAAAGTCCTTGTTTGTATACTTCTGCCTGTCAATGATAAGCTCGATATTTCTTCCGAATAAATTAGTCATTCTCCTCATCTCCTATGACATACAGCAATACCCTTTCTCCTAGATTTTCATAGGTTACTCTGGTTTCCTTTCCGGTTAAATCCAGGGGCACTATAACCACCGGAGGGGTTGGCAAATGGGGAAGGCTGCTAAATAGGGGCTTGCCGTAAACCAGCTTTTCTCCATTGACCACCAGCCTGCCTAGATAATATAAATCCACTGTGAAATAGTCGTGCTGGGTATTGTAGTGAAGCTCAAAGCTAAAGGTATAGCCCCCCAGTTGCATATCGAAGCTGTAGGGTATTTTGTCCTTTTCTATTTTTATGGATTTTATCATTCCATCATAGGCCTCCTCTCCTCTTGATTGCCTAGTTCAATCAATTCCTTTTTCTTTTGCTCCTTTTTTAAGTATTCATAATATTGATCCATGCTATCATATTGAGGTGGCTCCTGATATGGATATTGAAAGCCGTTATTTTTTGTTGCTGCTTTTAGAGGTGGTGGTGCTTTAACCGGATTCGGAAGCTCTATCTCCATCTGTTGACCCTTTGCTATCCTTACATGCTTCAGGCTTATGTCAAAGGTGAAACCATTTCTAATGCTGTTGTCATGAGTGGTGGACAGCTTCTCTATGACAAGGTTATCTACAACATTCCGCCCTATATATCTTAAAACAGTTCCATCATTACGATATTTCCTCAGTCTGGCAATTGCCTCCGCTGCATTTTCTCCTGTTACTACGCCTGATATTGAGAAGCTGATGGGGTTTTGACGAACATGGTCTGCTATGTCCGTTCCCAGCTCCACAGAATTTGAGGTTATTTCATTTGAATACTCCGGATTTTCACTTTCCACTACCGAAAGCGCCACATCTCCCAGCATTGCTCTTTTCATGCTATCACCGCCTTAATGAAAACAGCACCCACAGAAGGGTGCCGTTGTCCTTTATCTTTCTATTAATATTGGATGCTTCAGCCTCATTATGCTGAAATATTCCTCCAGCATCGGCAGTATTTGATCCCTTACTTCCCTTTTGATCAGAGTGGTTTTTGAATCATTTACCTCTCTGCCCTCCACATTCACCACTATTTGTGGAGCAAAGGGCATATTTACGCTGCTGCTGGATATATTGGACTGAAGACTGCCATCGATTGTCGCATTGCTGCTGTTGCTTAATATCCTTTCGGTCCTATAGTTGGTGGCTACCCTTGAGCCCTTTGGGAGGCTTAATAATTCAGGACCTCTTTCACCTACTAGGGCTAGGCCGCCGGGGTGGTAGTTTGTGCCTTTGTAATATTTTGCTTTGAGCAAGCCCGGACTGAATTCCCTATCTTTTCCTCCTCCTAAATTGTCTAGAAAATTTCTAACCGACTCAGATTTTTTATATAAGTAAACTAATCCAGCAAGACTTGCTATGAAGCCAGTAGTTACCCATCCCACAGGCCCAATCAAACCTAGCACCGCTTTTAAACCCGTAGCACCTCCTGCGATTTTCTCCCCTAGCCAGGCTGTTTTTAATCCACCAGATAGCGCTGTAGCTGTTCCTGCAAATTTGTCAAATTGAACTACCTTTCCTACTATAGGATATAGTACCCCTGCCACCATAATTATGCCAGCTCCTAAAGTTATAAGGCCTTGCATCCAATCAGGAAGATTTCCAAGAAGATCTATCAGATCCCTTAAAAAAACAGTGTTTCTCTTTAAATCTGGTAACATCAGCTCTCCAAAATCAGCTGTTGTGTCTTTCGTGACTCCTTTAATCCTAAGCAGTTGCTCACTAAGGCTTTCTGCATTTTCCTCAGAAAATTTTATTATATCCTGAGATTGCATTAATATTGCATTAAATCTAACCAGTTGCTTATCACTTTCATCCAAATCATCAAAATTATTCTTTTTAATCGAAGGCAAGTCTTTCAGTGAAGCATGTAATACATTATCATCTAGCTTCACTCCTAATTCTTCAATATCTTCAAAGTTTCCAATTATCGCCTTGTTTAAACGTTTTATAGCCTCACCATCACTAATATTGTGGAAAAAAGCGAGACTTGGACCAAGTTCTACTATCTGTTTTGATAGTTCTAAGCTCTCTTCTTTTCTTCCCCCCATCGCTACCATCATATGCTGCGTCTCGGCCAAATACCCCTTGATATCTATTGATGACCTACCTATCAAATTAGCATGACTCTCTGCCCAATTCTTTACATCATCTTTTACTCCTTCAAAAACCATATTAAATTTTGCTTCAGTTAATTCTGCATTGGCAGCATTTTTAGTACTTAATTCAAAAAATTTGTAAAAAAGCTTTACTGATGTTTCCGATAGACCACCTATCTTTTTAATATCACTAGCTTTTGGTATAATAGCAGGCAATATTTCCATCACTCATATTCCACCTCCTCCCTACCGCCTTTTATTCATTTGCTCTATATAAATATTCAAGGCGGCATTGACCTCCGCCAGCTCTGTTTCCTCCATTTGGCAGGCCTCTGTGTAGCTGATTACCCTGTTCATTATGGGTCGCCAGAAGGCCCAGTCCCTTTTGACTTTATTTCTCTGGCTTTGCTGACTTAGCTGTGGGGGAGCTAAGAAATCCCTCCACCTCTGCCACTAGGGCCATTCCGCTGGCGAAGTCCTCGTCAAAGTCCTCCAGCCTCACTTTTGGCTCTATTACGCAGTTTTCCAACAGGACATCGGAATAGGCCTCCTTCATCAGGTTGCCGTGCTTGTTGGTGCATCTATCGATTACCTTCATATACTCCCTAAAGGGCATTGCCTGAAGCTTATATTCTATATCATTTACTACTACGGTTTTCTGTCTCATGATAATCCTCCTCATATAGTTTTAAAGGCTCCTAATATAGAGCCTCTGCTTAAGATATTTTATTTTACGACTTTATGTCATTTGCAACATAGTCAAAGATTCTTGATCACCAAGAAAAGTTGATCCTTCGCTATCACTAAAGATAGCATTAAGTGGTTTCTATATATCCAAGGCCCTTATTAAAGGGCCTCAGAGCTGCATATTATAGAAACTCTATCTTAGAAACAAAAATTACAAACTCTCTTGTTGAAACCTCATCGGAGGCTTCGTAGTTTGCAGGCTTTCTCACTCTGCATTCTCTGCCACCAACCGTTGCCTTTCCATTGTTCAGGTCTACAATTGAAACCGGTACGATAGCCCTTTCACCTTTGCGGTTAGCCAGTCCGTTTAAGAAGGCCACCGATGGGCTGGTGTTCTTTAGGGTTATGGTGATTCCTCCTGTTTCATTGGCATTCTCCGCTAGAGTTACCTCTCCCTGAGCACCTACGTACTCGGTAAAATTGTCCTCAGTTTTTTCTGCTGAGATAAAGGTTCCCTCAGCAAATCCGGTGATAACTGTTCCGTCTACTACAAGATTTACAAGCTTTGGATCATAGGTTTTCATGCTTTTTCCCCCTTATTAATATGTTAAAGTTCCTCTTATGGTGGTATTATGAATCGCTCCTGCTACTGTTGCCCCCCAGCTGATGCCGTTGTAAATTCTGTTGGCTACATCATTAACAGGTGTTTCCTCACGGCTTACTGCATTGACCCTCCACATGCCTCTACCGTCGGCATCCAGTGCAACAATACCCTGAGCCGTAGCCAGCTTCAGTACATTTTCAACCTTATCTACCAGAACCGCTATGCCACTGTTGTCATAGGGTATTTTATTACTGAAGAGAGCCATGCTGACCTCCTCCACCATTCTGGCCTCTATAAAATCCTGTGAACGAATAATATCTATATACTCGCCGCTGGTGGTCAGGCCTTCGCTGGTTTGCAGTAGCCCCAGCTTGCGTACATAGCTGTTGCCTCCGTCAGTATGCAGCTGCTGTAGATCGGTTATTCCTATATTGGCAGCCCCAACACCTGTCATATTTTTAAACTTCCAGGTAATAGCTCCGGGAATTTCAGGTGCACATTTTCCAACCCAGCCTGCATCCGGGTAGCTCTTAGGCTCATGGTGATAAATCAGTACTGTTCTTTCGCTTTCCAGCGTTTGTGGCAAGCTTAGGCTATCGGTTGCTGCAAAATAAAGCTTCTTCTGACCATCCACCCACTGGCTTAGGGCTGTAATTTCTTCTTCTCCCTGCTGATCAGACAATAAAAAATACCAGTCGTTCTTTACTTCTACCAACTGGTTCAGTGCTGCAATCAATTCACTTGTTTCGCTGCCGCCGTAGCTGACTCCCCGCATTGCTATTTTTTCCGGATGGGGTGATTGGGCAAAAATCCGATTTGCCATTTTGTAGGCCTCTGTAGCTTCAGCATAATCCTCTGCCACCTGCGCCAGCTCTGTATACTCCTTATAGTCTACAGCCCCATGGGTTGCCAATATCAGCGGCATGCCAAAGCCTGTCTGTGTTAAGCTGGCGGTTTCTCTTGAAATAATTACATTTACGTCCTTAATCAATGACTTCACTCTCCCTTTTGAAATTAATTTCTTTAATAATAGGTATTGTTTGACTCTGCTCCTTTGTGGTTCTCAACGAAATATCTATTACTACCCTCCTTTCGCAGGCCTCCTCCGTCAGAAGATCCCGATTTCTAGTCTTGGACACCTTGCCAACTACTATATTGAGACCCTTTAAGGCATGGTAGCCATCAATATCAAACCACTGAATAATGCTGTCGGCAATGTCATAGGCCTGAAGCACCTCATCTGAGTAGACGGTAAACCTTATTATAGCAGTGGTCTCCTCTAAAATGGTCACCGCAATTGCCTCGTTCTCTCCTGCCGCTGCAGCTACCCTTTCAATAGGCCTTCCCTTTCGGTTGGCATTATGAAACAACAGCTTGTAGCCTACAAAGGGATATGTTGGCCTTGGTGTTATGTCCTCCATTAAAACTACTGGCAGTTGAAGATATTCCTGTATATCCCCCGTTACTCTGCTAAGAAGGTATGATGCCTTCATGCTTATCACCCATCCTTTTTAATATGTATTTTTTATACCCTATATCTAAATCCACCACGGGAAGGCAGCTATCCACTAGGTAAAGCTGCTCATGTCCCTTTAATCTGCTGCCGGGTATCAAATGTCTGTAGGTCTCCAGCATAATTTCCTCATCCTCTTCAGTCAGAGCTCCCTTTAGCCTTACCCACCTGCTCCCCTGTCTTTCCCATAAATCGTACGCATATTTTAAGGTGTGCTTTACACAACTGGGGAGCATGCAATGATATCTAAGTCCGGTGGGCTTACCCCACACACAGCTGCCACATCGGCCTTCCTTTTCCTTTTTCATGCTATCAACTCCCTAATTAAATTAATGTCTCTCTTTTGTCTTCATGGAAAAATCCTTAATTTCAAGGCATAGAAAAACCACCAGCAAATTTACTGGTGGCTCATCGAATTTTTCCTCAATATCATATTATCATGGGTGACCATTGCCTAGAAGGTCAAAAAGCGGTCAAGCTACGGTCAGATGTTTTTTCATTACTCAAATTCTCTCCAAAAATAATTCAAATTGCTACCCATTCCACTAAATATTCTTTGTGCCTTTAGGTCATTAGTGCCCTCCATTGTATAGGTTACCTCCTCAGGACGATGCAGATATACAAAATGCCATCCAGGTGCTATGGACTCTCCATCCAATGTGGTTTTGTCCCATTTCAAGGATACCTCATAGCCATACTTAGAAGGTATTAAGCCTTCAAAGGCAGTTATTGATTTGCTATAAACTAAGGGCCCCTGCTTAAAGCTCCCTTTTTCGCTTGTGGGGTCTTCTGCATAGACCTCCAGCACTAGATTTATAGGGCTAACTCTAATATCCTCTTCCAAATAATTATTTATTTTAACTATAAATTCAGCAGATGCTTCATCCTCTGCCCTTATCTCAGGCGTAATAGTAATAGGATAGCCTATAGGCTGTTGGATATTATAATTTATTTTCTCTAATGCCCATTGAATTGGTTGCGCTTGATAGATATCTATCTTGTGTAAATAATTCGTAGCCTCCGATGCTTCTTCATAATTAACCACAGCCCCCATTGCCTCTGCAAAGCTTCTAAGGGGGACATATGCTTTGCTTTTGTAGTTTATGATTTCAGTTCCTTCTGTGCTCTCTATTGTCGATACTTCATTGCCATTATATATCGTCACCTTGCTTGGGAATAAAATTGCCTGTATTGCTGTTGATGATAGTGCTACCGCTGAGGATAAAGCCAGAGCAGTACACAACATGCCTGCAACAAACCTTTTCACTGTGTACACATCCTTTCGCTTAAATACTGTAATTTTTATGTTCATATAAACAGAATGTCAAAGTATAAGCTTTGATGTCATTATTTTATCATATTCCGTCATCTCTTTAATATTAAGAGTCCATGACAAATCAGCTATGCTCATAAGTAAGAATAAAGGCTGTCAAAATACTAGTGCCCCGTCGCAATTAAACCCGTAGTCTTAACTGCAACGAGGCACTATCACCTTAACCATACTGTTTAATCCAACGCATCTGCCCCAAACAGCAATATTGTCAGTTCATTTATCAGTCTGTTTTTATGCCTTCGGATGGTTCTCTCGCTGACGTGGTGTCTTTCCTCTATTTCCATATTGATCAGCTTATCAAAGTACTTGCAGGGTATGATATAGTAGTAAACATCGCCTTTGATACTTTCTAATGCAACCTCTATCCTTTGGACCAACCGCTTTGTTTTGTCTCTGGTGGCAATATAGCCCTCCAGCACCTCCATATGGAGCTCCTCACCGCTGGCACCTCCGCCACCGGTATAGTAGACTATGGACTTCGATCTTTCCTGGAGGCCGTGCTCCTTTATATACATTATGTCCTGCTCTTTTTGCTCCAGAGCCTTCAATAGCCCGGGATAATTATATAATAGCTTTTCAGTTTTTCGGAAGTAGCTGCTGTCCTCCTGCTTAAGCAGCTTGCTTTTCTCTAGCTCTCTAACGGTCTCTGCTGCTGCCTTCTTGATAATGCTTTCTATGCTTTCATCTCTCTCTCTATTCATCCCATGTTATACCCCCTATTGCTAAACCCATTATCATTAGATCTTAAGCTTATATTATCATTTATTTATGTCACTGTTGGTTGTATTTTACATTGTCATCAAATTGTAATTATTGACTTATGGCTTTTCTTGAATTCCAGACTCACCTCCTGCTTATACTTATATAATATATATTACAACTATTGGTGATATTTTTCAAGCTATATTACTCTACAATAATAGACACAATATGTTACTTTTATCATGCCGCTGTTGACTGTTGCTGAAAATTTCTTATTTATCACCATAAGTTGTAATTGAATTTTTTTTATTTGTTAGTTATAATATTACTATTAGTGATAAAATTATAAAGAGGTGTATTTATGATCGGTAAGAGAATTAAGGAATTAAGGGGTAATCATAGCATGACACAGGAGGAGCTAAGCAAAATGGTAGGGGTTAGCACCTCTATGGTGGGGATGTACGAAACTGAAGCCCGCAATCCCAGCTATGAGGTATTATTAAAAATCGCAGATTACTTTAATGTGTCCACCGACTATATCTTAGGCAAATCCGGCTTCAAGTATCATGAGGACGAAGAAATCAACAACCTACAGCTTTTGATCGATGCCATAGCCAGTAGTAAAAATGACGAAATAAGGGTGCTTTCCAAGGACATATTGGAGCTGATAAACCTTACAACATATGCATCTATATCCGAGGGCCGGGTTAAGGAGCTGACCTTGATAAAAAAGCTCTATCACATTGTTTATAAAATCCAGAACACCTTAAGCACTAATGCATATAAAAGCTACTTCTCCGGCAATAATGCTGCTCTGGGTAAGCTTGATATGGAAAATATTTTACAGGATTTAAAGAATAGGTTCATAGCCCTGTCGGAGGAAATAGCCAGCTATTACTTTAATGAAGCCAGCTGGAATCAGGATTTTAACCTGGATGCAGACAGCCTTTTAAATATATCTGATGAAATGCTGCCGGAAATGCTATCCTCAAATCGTAATATCGTTAAAATACCTGTGCTGGGCAAAATACCTGCCGGAAACCCCATTGAGGCAGAGGAAAATATCATTGAATACGTGAATGTCTCCAAAAGTGAGCTTTCCTCCAGCGACCGATATTTCTATTTAATAGTAACCGGTGACAGTATGATCGGCAGCGGTATTATGGATGGCTATAGGGTTCTGGTGAAAAAGCAGCCGGATGTTGAAAACGGTGAAATAGCAGTTATTAGGGTCAATAGCAGTGAAGCCACCTTGAAAAGAGTTAAAAAAATAGACGGTCAGGTTATACTTTATCCCGACAATCCCAAGTATGATCCGATTTTCATCACCCACAATGATGCTGAAATTATCGGCAAGGTTGTAAAGGTGGAGTTTGATCCTAATAAGAAGTATTAAGGCTATTGCTTTGCTTCTATTATATAAGATCGCATTAATATTTTAAAAGTAAACCTGTCATTGAAATTTTTTAAAAAATTTTTATATTTATTTTGAGAGTTAAATACTAAAGCTGCAGCACAAGCCCTATCCACTGGTATGCCATGGCCTTTTGAAATCCTTTTAAGAAAAAGTCATAGTACAGTGGGTATAGGTATGTTCTGCAGCTTTTATATGGTGTACCGCAACGATTACGTCCTCCATTTTAATAAACAACCAAATTCCTTTGATACAGGGTTTTGTAAGCCTCCCCCTGCTTCATCTGAAATACCAGCTGGTAGGTTCCGGCAGCCTCAAAGGCGATATTATTAAAGGATACTGTTCTGATGAAGCTTCCTTCCTCCTCGGTCACCACCACCTGATTTTCACCATCATTGTAATGAATTTCTCCCGATGGATTGAGAATGACTATACGGTAGGTATACTTGCCCTTTATAAGCCCCTCGATTTGAAGCAGACCCTTAAAGCTGTTATCATTGCCCTTTTGCAGCATTCTTAGGGTATTTGCTATGGATACGCTGCCGTCTGAATTTTCCTGAATCTCTTTAGCAATTATCATATCGATTTCCGGCTTAATAATATTGACGGTTCTAGTGGTGGAGTTCCATTCTGCTATGGTCTTTAAGCTTTCTGAAACCTCTCGCACCGGCATCATTGTTTTACCGAAGAAGATAACCGCAGGTATGTCGCTCTTGACCCTTTTGTTGTTCACTATGATATTTACTATAGAAAAGCCTTCATATTCTCCATTATTTGAGAAGGATATTATTGCAGTAGACAAAACCAACAGGCAGGTCAGTATTATTACCAATCGTTTCTTCACTTATATTCCTCCCTTCTTTATTTATGTTGATATTATGATATGTCGTTCTATATATTTATTGTCCTTCTCAATTGTATATTCTAATATTTTATTGGGCTGCAGTTTTTCCGCTCCAAAACCATACCAGCGAAAAGCCCATGATAAATAATACTATAACTACTGCGTCGAAATGATATGGCAGCAATGCCCTAGAGGACCCTAATATCAGCCCTGCGAAGAAGTAGGATATCATGCCACGATGTCGTTTATATAGTCTTTCCAGGAGATTAAGCAGCAGGAATATTCCCGCCAGACTTCCCAGGCCGAAAACCAGCAGTTTACTAATGGCCAGCTCCTTAACATAGAAAAGTATCGTATCGTATAAGCCCATTAAAATCAGAACCGAGCTTCCGGGGATTCCGGGAATAATCATGGCAGCACTGGCTATCGCACCCCCCACGAATAATACTATAAGGTTGACATCCTCGCCTGCCGTCATGACATTAATCGGCTCTCCCACCATAAAAAAGCCCACTGCCAGTCCTATCAATAAATAGGTCAAATGCTTGGTGTCCAGCTTGGGGCAGCTATTTAGCACGGCTCTAATGGAGGCCAATAAACAGCCTAATAGAAAGGCCGCTGTTGCATCCCGATAATTTTCAAATACAAAGGCAAAGGCCAAGCCGCCAAGAAAAATACCTACTATGGCGCCAATCAATAGTGGAATATATGGCTTTATTCTAAGCCTTACCAAGTCCTTAACCATTTGCTCGTATATCCCTAATATTACAAAAACAGTTCCGCCACTCATGCCCGGTAGTACTATTACAAATCCTGCTACTAATCCTTGTATTAAAAGTTCCATGGCTCCTCCACCTGTATATCTATTTTTGTCATATATTTAATTTGCCCATATATTGTAGTGTATTTCAATATTTGTTTGGTAAATTCCTCCTTACTTTTTCTTAAAAAAGTATAAAAAGATTATAAAGGCCAGAAGAAAAGCCTCGACCATGGAAATAGGTCAAGGCTAGGTTAGTCATATAAACCGTTGGGAAGAATGTATGGCATCCATACGGGCTTCTTCTTTTTTTCAATTCACTATTTTATTCGTTATCCTCTTCCTCCATCTTATGCACCAGCTCTGTAAGCCCTATATTCAGCTCTCCCTCTGTGGCCGATACAGCAACTGCAACCGCCGCATCTCCAACCACATTGACAGTGGTCCTTGCCATATCCAGTACCCGGTCTATACCTGCAATCAAGGCTGATCCCTCCAATGGCAAGCCAACGGAGGTTAATACCATTGTCAGCATAATAAATCCTGCTCCGGGAACTCCTGCCGTCCCTATGGAGGCTAGAGTGGCCGTCAAAACTATAGTAAGCTGCTGACCAATCGTTAGGCTTAAACCCAGGGCCTGTGCTACAAACAGCGCGCATACCCCTTGATATAGTGCCGTTCCATCCATATTTATCGTAGCCCCAAGCGGTAAAACAAAGCTGCATATCCCTCTGGGCACCCCAAGATTTTCTCTGGCTGCTTTTATAGTTACCGGTAGAGTTCCCGCACTGCTGGAGGTACTAAAGGCCACCGAAGCAGCAGGTGCAATTCCTTTAAAGAAGCTAATGGGATTCATTTTTGCAAAGCCTTTGACCAATGATGAATAAACGATTGCCATATGCAGGATACAGCCTATATAAACCGTCAATATCACCTTCGCCAGTGGTATCAGCACTGAAGGGCCATTCACTGCCACCACCGGAACGATCAGCGCAAACACCCCGATAGGCGCAAAGCTCATAACGATGGCCGTAAACTTATACATGATTTCTGCAAGACTGTCAAAAAAGCTGAGAAAGGGTTTGCCCTTTTCACCTATTGTAGTTATCCCTATACCTAAAAACAATGCAAATACAATGATTTGAAGCATATTCCCCTGAACCAGTGCATTTAATGGGTTGCTCGGTATCATTCCCAGCAGAGTGTCTGTCAATAGCGGTGTTTGTGCTGCTTCTACTGTTACATTTGTAGGAATGCTTAAGCCTGCTCCTGGATTTACGATATTAGCCAGCAGCAATCCAAGAAAAACAGCTACGGCTGTAGTCCCAAGATAGAAGGCTACTGTCTTTCCTCCTATTCTGCCAAGCTTTTTCACATCTCCCATACTGGCTGCCCCTACTATTAATGAAGAGAATACCAGAGGAACGATAATCATACGGATCAGATTTAAAAACAGGGTTCCGAAGGGTGCTATATAGGTTCGTGCTATTTCTGGCGAACCCCCCAGCATAAGACCGATAATAATACCTGCTAAAAGACCGATTAATATTTTTGTGGTTAGCTTCATTCAATCCTCCCCCTTAATTTAAATTTAAAGCTAAAGTGCTCCTCTCCTTAAGTTAAAGTAGGTTAAAGTAAATCTTAAAGTAAAAATGTTAAAGTAGAGGGCGCATCTTAATGTAATTCTATGAGTAACCCAGACTTCTTTATGTCGATTTTTAACAGATTGCATTAAATACAGATTAAATGTTGGCTTTTCAACATTTACCTGTGAAACTATTTCTGGTGTGTGTTTTTATGTATCGTGGTATATAGAAAATAATGAAAGGAAATCCTCCAGAAATAGAATTTTGTCGAAGGATTTTTTTGACGTACGCCTCTTTCGAGTCATTTAGTTGGACTTTGGGTAGGCTTTCAAAACGGCGCTATACTAAAATTTATGCCGGAGTGGACAAATTATACCTGAAATTTATTTTAGCGGCTTAGAATTGATTTTAGAGAGGGCAAATGAATTAATGATTAGTGAATAGTGTAGTGAGTAGTGAAAATCTTAAATGATATGGTACGCCTTTGAAAGTAAAGATTTCATTGCTTTAGGATGAGGGTTTCAAAACATTAGTTATTCACGAAGGGTTTTAACTATTAACTGCTTTGGTATATAATCTAATAAAAGACCTACGAAGGAAGGTGCTCTATGAAAAATAGAATTCATTATAATTCACCGGTAATACTGACCTATACCATCATATCCTTTATCGCCTTAGGACTGGGTTATGTATCCGATCATCAGATAACAAGAATGCTTTTCTCTGTTTATAGAAGCTCCATGGCGGACCCCTTGTTTTATTTTCGACTGCTGGGGCATGCCATTGGCCATATTGACTGGCGGCACTATGCCAGTAATTTTATGATGCTGCTGATTATTGGGCCGATATTGGAGGAAAAGTATGGCTCTAAAAGGCTTTTTTCAATGATGGTTATTACAGCGCTGGTTACAGGGGTGCTAAATCTCTTACTCTTTGAAACGGCTTTACTGGGTGCCAGCGGAGTCGTGTTTATGCTGATACTATTAAGCTCCTTTGTCAATACAGAGAAGGGGAAAATTCCTCTAACCTTTATTCTAGTAATAATCATCTATATCGGTGGAGAGATCTTCAATGCTGTAATGATACAGGACAACATTTCTAGGCTCACCCATATCGTCGGCGGCATATGCGGTGGTGTCTTTGGCTATGGCCTTTATAATGGTGGGACTAATAGTAAGATTGAGCAAAATTATTAGAGCAAAAGCTTGGAATATATGTAAAAACCATTTGTTATGATACAATAATCTTAAGAACAAAGGGAGGATGAGGCTCATGAATCTTAAAGACTTAAGATGGAGGCAAAGATACGAAAATCTTACTAAGGCATATAAGCAATTTGAAGCAGCAATTAATGATTTTGATAAATTATCTCCATTAGAAAAAGAGGGCTTAATACAAAGGTTTGAGTATACCTTTGATTTATCCTGTAAGAGCTTAAAGCAACACATAGATGAAAATGCTTTAGTACTCTATTCCCGACACTAATATGCAGGAAATGCAAAAGCCTCCATTGGGTTTATCCGTATACCCTATCAGGAGGCTTCCTTTATGGTCTATTTATTTTGTCTTTGTGTAATTCTTACTCTTTACTACCAGCTGGATAGCACTAATATCGCCCTTTAATTCGCTAAGAATTTCTTTGTGTTGTCGTTCATTTACCTGAGCCAGATTTTCTATAGCCTCGAAGGCTTCTGTGACCTTATCGTCTAATTTTTCCTGACCTAGCTCCAGCTTATCTAATCTAATCTCTACCTTGTCTAATCGGCTCTCTACCCTGTCTAATTGACCCTCTACCTTGTCTAATCGGCCCTCTATCCTGTCAACTCTATCATCCAATTTGTCAAACCTCTGATTAGTCTCTGTCTTAAATTCCGTCATTTCCGTCTTGAATTCAATAAATTCAATATACAGCTTTTCCAGTAAGTCAAAGACTTTATCATCCATACAGCCACACCTCAATTCATACCTTATATTGATAGTATAGCATTTATGGTTGCTATGGACAACAAAATTTTACCACCATTAAAGAAAAATATTTTGTTACATTTCAGCGTTAGCTATCCAGCAATATACTTAGGTAGCTCCATGTCTATTTTCATAATATGGTTCACCAGCCAGTTCATCAGAAATTCTGTTAAATTAATAGATATTTCGTCCTGTTGACTGTCTATATCCTTTGCACCAACTTGATTTACCTTGTCTATGAAATCGCTGTGCTCCTTCTTATGCTTTTTGAAGTAATCCCAGAACAAGGCCAGCTCCTTGTCGTCCTTGATGTCAGCCATATGCGCCTTCATCATCTGCTCCTCTACCCTAAAGTGCGCTACAGTATAGTCCTTTAGTTCACTTATTATCTCCATTATTCTGTCATAATTATCGTAGCTCAGCTGAGCTAAAATCTCTTCCTTCAGGGTATTGGTCAAATTGACCAGGTGCTTATGCTGAGCATCCACCTCCTCAATACCGGTTTCCAAGCTTGATTGCCATTCCAACATTTTCATATCCTCCCTTTTCCCCAAACAGTTTACCAAAATGCTTTTAAATGCTCCGCCATTGCCCTGTCATCCTCATCAATGTGCTTTGCAAGCCATTCAATGACTAAAAGCTTTATACTATCCAAAGTCTCATTGTCCACAGTTTTCTTTTGAAGCGCCAGGCTGATATCATAAATCTGATTGACCAAATATGTATGCTTTTGTCGGTGCTCCTTGAAGCCAGAATAATGCGCATTGATCATGGCAGCCTCTTCAATGCTGAAATGCTCGCTTACATACGATACCAGAAAGCTGAAGCCCTCCTTGATAGCCCTATCATCAGTTGTATCCAAAGATAGGATTTCCCCTACCTTTGCATATATGTTTTTGTGCTGTTGGTCAATTTCCTCGATGCCTGTTGCAAGGCCTTCATCCCACCACAACATGCTTACATCCCCCTTGTTAATTATAAAATAGTTCTTTAGTCTCAGTATACCCTGTATCTATTCGCCAAACCATGACAAAAAACCTCTAATTTCCCTTGTCAGCGGGGACGGTTCTTTTTGACAATACTTTTCTTACAGTTTCCCTATTAATGCCGGTAGCTTCTGAGATTTTTCTTGAGGATAGATTGAATTTAGATTTCAAATCAGCAACTAGTATATCTCTTATTCCTCTATTCTGAGGTTTTTGCAAATCTTTATTGATTAATTTGTTGTCTGAAAGATAGCATTTCACATATTCCTTTATCGCTTCATTTAACTCAAAATCTTCTTCTTCAATATCAAGAAAACTAATACCTTCTTCTTTAGAACTAAAATCTTTAAATAGTCTACAGGCATCACGGCGACTTTCAGAAAAAATATCCAGTATCACAGAGGCATCTACCAGCTGACTGCATTCCCCTTCAACATATGTACCATAGCTACTCCATTTGTAATTCTCCTGGTGACAAATTTTAGCCTTTTCAGGATTTTTATGTATATATCTCAATGCCGACAGTAAATAAGCATCATTTTCTATTTCTTCACTTTTATAGCGATCCTGAAACACATGACCAACCCTTTCGTGCTTGTGATTATAGTATTGGGCATAGCTTACACCTATCCTTTTCATTGCCCTCTCGATTGGCTCTGCTTCCTCTTTTATTACCAAATGCACATGGTTGTCCATTATACAATATCCATATAAGGTATATTCTCCATTTCTTTTTTTATCCAATAATGTGTCCATATATCTCTCTTTATCTTCATCCATCTTGAATATAGCTTTTCTCTCGTTGCCCCTTACCATTATGTGATAGATTCCAGTAGTACTCTTCTGTCTCGCATGTCTTGGCATAGTCTATCCCCCTTCCTTTATTCCAGTTTATACCAGTTGTTTTTTACTGTCAACTTATGTTGTCAACAAGAACCGTCCCCGCTGGCACTTTGGAAAGCAAAAAGCTGCTTTAGGCCTTGAGATTCACCTAAGAACAGCTTTAAGCATTACCAAATTATTCTATTCTGTATCATTACTGTCTATATTAGCGGAATTAATTGTCAGCTGGAACCGTCCCCGCTGGCAAGGTTTATAAAATCTTTTGTAGCTTAATTGGCTCGAAGGGTTTCATTACCCTATTCTTTTCCTCGTCCATATATAAAATATGTACCATGTTGTCTCTAACCTTCATAACTCTACCCTTAAGCTTTGTTCCAATAACGTTCACCGGTGCATTTACCACAAGTTTTTTTATACTTTGTGATTGACAGAAACTACATCCCTCATTAAAGCTATCGATTCTTCTACAATCTGCGCAGTAACTAAGATTATCCATTCATATGCCCCCATTTTCCGAAATATTTACGGCTGTTGTCTAACTTTTACAGCCATACTATCTATATTATGGAAAATTTAGAAAATTCCTTCTTTTAGACGAAACATTTTTCTATTTTATTTTTTCTGCCCATAGCTGCACACCAGATTGATACAGCATAAAGCCACTGGGTGTATCCTGACTATCATATTCAATTGCTATGCCAAAGGATGTCGACTCATAATATTGTTCTGTTACTGAATCTAGCTCTATGGCTGGCTGACCCTCGCCCTGAAGCATTAGCTTACCGTCCTCAACAAAAATATCTATCACAAGCATATCTTTTATTTCATAGGTGCCAACGTATTTATTTAATTGCTCCTCGGAAACCGTTATGTGTGTCAGTTGGGACGGTTCTTTTTGACAACCACGGGTATATCCCTGTCAGTTGGGACGGTTCTTTTTGACAACTATGGCTATATCCCTATTAGGTGTCAGTAAAATTGTCAATAGGAACCGTCCCAATTGGCACGATTGTCAAAAAGAACCGTCCCCATTGACATTTTTTACAAAATTTGTATTTATCCAGTCATTAATGCTATAATAATATTATCAAGAGGATGTTAGGAGGACTCATATGGATTCAAAGGATTGCACTATATCCAGTGCCCTAAGGATTATTTCCTTTCTTTTATTAATATTTGCTTTAGCACAGGTGATTACCCCCTTGAAGATACGTTTATTTGGCTCTGATTGGCTTTCTATGTATATCTGCTGTATCCTAGGGACTATTTTAGGCTTTATGGGAAATAGGAAAATTGCCGCCACTCAGGCTATAAAGAGAATTGGTAAGCTGGGGGCCTATGGCAATTTGGCAATGACCATAATATTTTTCCCACCCATTTATTTTTTCTGGGGATACCTGCTGGAATCCTTACTGTAAAATGGCAATTAATAATCCCCCCGATTTAATATCAGGGGGATCTTTATTGTTAGGACTATATCGAATGATTCCTACTAACCACAATTAATATTATATTGCAGCAGGAAGTATTCAGTTATTACAATAGCCCACTCACTTCCCATATAATAGTAGGGCAAAAGGCATATGATGATATCTCTGTCGCAGCTACAGTTGAAATAGCCATACTCACCATAGCATTGATCATGGTACATACAGCATCTGTCTACAGGACTGATGGGCGCATCGGGACCACTGCACAGAGGTCCACACCAATTGCCATAGATACATGGCAGCAGACCTTTGGCTTCAGCATCTTCCTCCTCTGCCGCCACCTCACTGAGATACGCTTCCTTCTTGTTTAAATCTGCAATTATTTCATCAAATTCTTCACTGTCAAATGTTTCTTCATAAGCTAAAGCCATTTCATCATCTATTATTTTATAACCTTTCACAATTACCTTGTCATCTATTCGAGTGACTTCACTGGCAAAGGCATCAAGGCCCCTAGGAGATACTACAAAATACACATTAATCTCATCATTAATACGCATCCTCAATATCTCTGCAGAAAAATCTCCTTTAGAATAAGCAAGGGCCTCCAGGCTGGCGTCGGTCATTTTCAGCTGCTTATCCTTAACTATAGAATTCAGCAGCAGCTTGTATTCTCGATCCTTATTGGATTTCTGAATCAATTGCTTTCTTTCATTGTCTAAAAGAACCTGCTTCACGAAACCACTCCTAATATATTTGAAAATTAATTAATACCTCAATTAAAACGATAGAACCCTTTCAAATCTCAAGACGAACCTATTTGTTCGCCCAATAGAGTATATGCATGACGGTCCGATTGTGTGCGGGCCGTCAATAGCACAGCAGCCTGCCTTCCATATCGTTGACGCCATTACAGAAAATGGGATATTATATAATTATGAAAACAAAAGGAGAGGTGAGTTTAAATTGGCCAGAATCGGAAGAAACGATCCCTGTCCCTGTGGCAGCGGCAAAAAGTTCAAAAAATGCTGTGAAAAGGATAATACAGTAATTCAGTTTCCATCAGAAATGGTACTCCTTGAAGAATTTATCGATGCAAAAATGAATTTTTTTAAATATGTAGTGTCAAGAGAGGATGCTATAAATAATGAAGTAAAAAAAGTCGGTGATGAACATGGCTTTAATCCGATAGCCTGTACTACATGGCAGGAGTTCTTCTTTGAGTGGTTTGCCTTTGATTACCACTTTGAGCATAATAAAAGTCTATTTGATATATTTCTAAAGGAAAATCAACGTAATTATAGCAATCGAGTGCTGAATCAGCTAAGTTTGTGGCCCCAAAGCTACATATCGGTATATAAATATAATCAAACCCTCGCGAATGGAAAATATCTTCTTGAGGACTGCTTTACCGGAAAACAGGTGGAGATATATGATCCTGAGCTGGAGAATGATCTGGACAAATTATTAATTATGAGACTGTTACCAGCAGGAAACGCCTATATAAATTTCCATGGTGTAATGCTATTACCCACAGAGGCCTTTGATATATTAAAGGAAACTATAGAGGATGCCAAAAATATTTCAGATCATGATGTCAGCTGGGAACAGTTTTTAAAGAATGAAATGCTTCTGGTTTCAAGTATTTTAGTGGATTTGTTTGCCCCTAATGCCGACGATGAGGAAATAGATCTGCCTGATTCCTATGCACAGCAGCTTATAAGGGCATTTTTACAGAAGCCCCAAAAGGCCTTAGGGGGGAAAAGCCCTGCGGAAGCCAGCTTTATACCAAAGCTCGATAGCAAGCTGGACAAGTTTCTTGTCGCCCTTGAAGAGGAAAAATACGATGATCCTTATTTAGATTTCTATCCTTCAATGCATATGGACTATATTACCGAATTGTTGGATGGCAGCATTGAAGAATTAAAGCGCTTTATTTCATTTGCTTTAAACGAAAAAAGCCTTCAAGAAGAGGCGCTTTTAGTAGTGGATAAAATGACAGGGGAGTATTTTCCTCAGGATATTAAAGAAGCTCTATCTGTATGGAGCTTTTACTGTAAATGCTCTAGCCCTTTCATAAAGAAAAGGGGCTCATGGGCTGCTGCCTTGGAATATATGATAAATGCTAACCTCATGCATAGCAACCGCTACAATCAAAGGGAGCTTGCACAAAAATATGGGGTATCCGCCACAACCGTGTCAAAAAATTATAATTTGATAGTCGATGTGATTTTAAATAAATCGGATAAGCTTATAGATGACGACCATATCGCAAATAATTCTCCGCAGATGCTAGCCTCTGCACCGGGGGCCGGAGGAAAGAAACCGAACGAAGCCCTAATGAATCAAATACACAGAGAACTAAAGGATAAAAATTTTGAATCAATAGAAGAGGCCAATGCCTTTTTGCAGAAGTTGATGGAGGACGGGATACCAAAAATTGATCATAGCAAGCTAACCAATGAAGCCAAGGCTCAGGACTTGATTTATGCCGCCTGGGAAAAGAATTCTAAAGCCGATAGAGTAAAAACCGCTAAGGAGGCTTTAAAAATTGATCCAAATTGTGTGGATGCCTATGTGCTATTGGCTGAGGACGACGCTTCTAGCGTTGAGGAAAAGGAAGCCCTATATATTAAAGCTTTAGAAAAGGGCAAAAAGACCCTTGGCAGAGAATTTTTTAAAGAAAACATGGGGTCCTTCTGGCTGGTAACAGAGACTCGCCCCTTTATGAGGGCCCAAATTGGCTTGGCGCTGTTGTTGTGGGAACATGGCAGACTTGAGGAAGCTGCTAATGTCCTCAAGGAAATGCTTAGATTAAACACCAATGATAACCAGGGTGTCCGCTATATTTTATTACCGCTTCTTCTTGAGCTAGGCAGATTAAGAGAGGCAGATCGGCTGATCGAAGCATATCGGGGGGATGATAGTCCTCAATGGAATTACAATATCGCCCTATACAACTTTATTGTAGATGGCAAAAATAAAAATTCATCGGCATGGTTGAAGGATGCCTTGAAGGATAATCAATTTGTGCCTCAATATCTGCTGGGCTTTAGCAATATCCCCAATGTCCTGCCGGAGTATAGTCAACCCGGCGGAAGAGATGAAGCAATCATTTACGCGTACTTTGGTGCCGGTGCCTGGAGAAAAACCAAGGGAGCGCTGGATTGGCTGCGATCCTTGATAAAGTAAATTTTCAATCCCTAAGACAATCTCTATATCATAAAAAAGCTGCTTTGGGTAGTTGTAGAACTCACCTTGAAGCAGCTTTTTAAATCGGATGTAGATTGTCAGCGGGAACCGTCCCACTTGACAAGGGGCAGTGCTCACTTGACAGAATTGTCACCTGGAACCGTCCCGTTTGACACTTTTTCCTTTCGACCTGATCAACAATACCATCCCCCAAATGCCGCCCAAAAGCATGACCTCAAAAATTCCCATAATGTGTATCATATATGTCGTTGAGAAATTCATCAGAAGCGAGATCAGATGGTTGATGCCTAGAACCCAACATAGTATTGTCGATTGGATTGTAAGCACCTTCATGATTTCCACATTCTTTTTGACTAAAGCAACTATGATTGCAGAGATAATGCCGATGTTCCACAGTGCAATCTCGCGCTGCCACCCTAATGCACTGCCCCAGCTCGTAAACTGACCGCCAAGTTGCGGTAGGAAGAATTGCCAGATAAACGCGCCGCCACAGGCAATGAGCATGAAGATAAGGTACAGCGTATACTGCTTACGGGTAGTGCCTATTTTAGTTTTTTCCATTTTTTCGCCCTCCAAAACCTGAAATAATTTTCATATTTTAAGTATACACAGCATTACCAGCATTGTCAATATTAATCTGAAATAAGTTTCATGTTCTATTGATTTTCATGTTTTTGTCATCTATAATAGAATGTAAACAAAGGAAGGTGAATTTCATGAGCAATAATGAAATCCGCGTGCCGAAGCAAAAGAGGTCCATAGAAAAAAAGAACGCCATCATCAAGGCCAGCTATGATCTTTTTTGTGAGAAAGGGTATCACAAGACCAACACAGCGGAGATTGCCAAGGCAGCCGGTGTTTCCACTGGAATCGTGTACAACTATTTTCAAGATAAAAGCGACATTCTGCTGGAAGTAATTAAGTTATATATATCCCACTTAGGGGAACAATTCAGCTCAATTCTCGATGGGCCTATTGATAAGGAAAACATCGCTTCTATGATAGTACAATTTATTGATACGTCCATTGCGTCTCACACGATGAATGTGGATGCCCACAACGAGTTTTGGGCACTGTCACTTCTCGAAAGTGATATTCAGACCCTCTTTGATCAGTTTGAGAATACAATACTAGAAAGGCTACGGGAGAAGCTTATGGCCGCAGGATTTTCACATAATTGCCTCCTTGAGAAAATCAGAATCAGCTATGGTATCGTTGAACAGCTCTGCCACGATTATATCCGGCATAACATTACCGATGAGGAACTGGAAAAAATGAAGTCACTGGCAACAACTACGATTGTCGGGCTACTTAATGGTGTATAGTAAATCAATGCTATCATTCCAGTGGCTCTTTTCTGTAGCGGTATTGCCTCCAATGGTGATCATATATATATATTGCCCTGACATTGTAAAAAGTAAGGGCAATTTTTTTATATAAAATTTTATTTTTTCATAAACATTGCAAAATTACAGTTTGTAATTAATAGCATTGACAAAGTGTAATTGCGTTGTTATACTGTACTAAAGTATTTTACGAAAATACAGAAAATTTTGCATCCACTATACTAAGGGGGAGAAAAGGATGAAGAAAAAGATTGCTTTAGCTTTGGTAATGCTTCTGTTATTGGCCATGCTGGCTGGTTGTACAACCAAGGGAGAACTAGAAGATGATACTAAACCAGGGATTTCGACCGGGGCTCAGGAATTCGTGTTTGGTGCAAGAAATGATATGATGACCCTTGACGTAAGTAAGATGAACGATGAATCATCGGCACTGGTTATGTATGCTGTCAATGAAGGTTTGATTCGATACAGCAGCGATCAGGTTGTCATGGGCGTAGCAGAAGACTATTCAGTTTCTGAGGATGGCACCGTCTATACCTTTCAGCTAAGGGATGCCCTTTGGTCTGATGGGAAGCCGGTAACAGCATATGATTTTGAATATTCCTTCCTAAGAACATTAGACCCAGAAACAGGCTCATCTCAGGTGGGCTCGTTTGACTCGATACTTAATGCCAAGGCATACTACAATGGGGAATTAACCGATGCATCTCAGGTCGGAATTAAAGCAGTGGACGAAAAAACCTTTGAAATTACATTGATAAAAAATGATCCATTCTTTATTTTACAATTAGCCCAGGGCATTAACTATTATCCCATCAGAAAAGATTATGTAGAGCAGTTTGGCGCCAACTATGGGGCAGGACCCGAATCATTTATAGGCTGTGGACCCTTTACCCTAACTAGCTGGGCCCAGGCTTCCAGTATTGTTATGGATAAAAATGAAAAATATTGGGATTTAGAAAATATTAAACTGAATAAGGTAACTCAATTAATCGTTCCCGATGAAAACACCTTAGTCGGCATGTATGATTTAGGCGAAGTAGATGCTGTATATTCAATATCCGCTGTACAAACAACGCTGTACCCTGATCATGGCAATAAGATAGGGGGTACACTGCAATACCTTTCCTTTAATACAAGAAGCGGACATGTCCTTGGGAATGAAAACCTGAGAAAAGCCCTGAGCTTTGCTATTAGCAGAGAATCCGTCGTAGCTGCCGTAGCGTCACCGGGTTCAGAGGTTGCTGATTCAATGATAGACCCAAGTATTTTTCTGGTTGGTGTGGCAATTACTGAGCAGTACCCCAATTCAACAGGAGTAGCCCCCAGTGGCGACGTTGAACAGGCAAAGGCTTACCTTCAGCTGGCCCTTTCAGAATTAGGGCTATCATCAGCATCAGAGCTTCCTGCCATCACCTATGTTGCTATGGATTCCACTGCCCACAGACAGTATGCAGAGGCGCTTCAAGCTAGATGGAAGGATACCCTGGGTGTTAATGTTACGCTAAGTATATTACCAGTACCCCAGGCAATTGATTCATTGTTGAAGGGCACGTTTGATATCTTCCTTGTTAGCCAAAGCACTGGTGTAAACCCTGATACACTTTTGAAAAACTTCACAATAGGCAATGGAAATAACTATTCAGGCTGGGAAAATCAAGCCTACAGTGATTTCATGACTGCCGCAGAAGCCAGTACAATCCTTGTTGACAGATTGAGCCTGCTGCAAAAGGCAGAGGCAATCATTCTTGAGGAGGCACCTGTAGCACCATTATGGTTGCCTGGTACTGCCTATTTAGCCAGAGACTATGTAAAGGACCTGCACTATGGCAGACAAACAGGATCAATAGAATTTAACTACGTGTCAATTCAGAAATAGTGATTCTTGTGCAGAGCTTCTTGTATAAGAAGCTCTGCATTAGCTATTGTATTAGATTGTTCAAAACACAGAAAGGAGGAGGCTAATGGCTAAGTATATAGTAAAGAGACTGCTGATATCTGTCATAACCATCTGGCTTTTAGCTACTATTTCATTTTTCCTCTTAAGAACACTGCCCGGAAATCCATTTCAGACAAATCAAATATTGTCTATCGAAATGCAGGAAAAAATGATGACCTATTATGGACTTAACAGACCACTGCTGGAGCAATACATCACGTATCTTTCAAATCTAATAAGGGGAGATATGGGCTATTCACTGAAATATACCAACAGAACAGTCAACAGTATTATCAAGACCACCTTTCCTATATCAGCCAGCTTAGGGCTAAAGGCCCTGGCCCTGGCACTCCCTATAGGCTTATTCCTGGGGGTTGCATCAGCCAAGAAAAGAGGACAAGCCGTTGATTATGCCTGCGTCTTTATATCGGTTTTAGGTGTATCCATACCCAGCTTTATCTTAGGTTCATTTCTGCAATACATTTTCGCACTTAAGCTGAAAATATTGCCGATGGCCCAATGGAGTACGCCGCTCCATACAATTCTTCCTACTATTGCCCTGGCATTGTCACTGCTGGCAACCCTGACAAGAGTAATGAGGGCCAGTATGCTGGAGGTCACCACCCAGGACTATGTAAAAACCGCCAAAGCAAAGGGACTGACGGAATCTAAAATAACCTGGAGCCATCAAATTAGAAATGCCATGGTACCAATCCTCACCCTGCTGGGGCCAATGGTGGCAACAGTACTAATGGGCACCTTTGTTATTGAGAAAATCTTTGCCATTCCCGGGTTAGGCCAGCATTTTGTCAACTCCATAACAGGCCTTGATTATACCATGACCATGGGATTGATAGTATTTTATGGTATATTTATGGTAACAGCAAACTTTATTGTCGATATTGCCTACGGCTTCGTTGATCCAAGAATTAGAATTTAAGTGAGGTGGCTAGATTGGAAGATAATATGACAACTCATGAGGCAAATGATTTTCTGTTTACAGTAGAAGCGGCAATTCCCCACAGCCAGCTTGCTGGTAGCAATCTGTCCTATTGGGCAGATGCTAAAAGAAGACTCTTAAAAAATAAAGTGGCAATGATAAGCTTGATTTTTATCCTATTAATATTAGCACTATCCATCGTAATCCCCGCCACCTCCTCCTATACCTACGATCAGCAAAATCTATCTAATATCAATTCAGCTCCCTCAAGAGCACATCTATTTGGAACGGATTCATTAGGGAGGGACCTGTGGGTAAGGGTTTGGTATGGTGCAAGGGTATCACTGGCAGTAGGCATATTTGGCTCCATTATCCCCAGTCTTATTGGAATCGTCATCGGGGGGATATCGGGATTTTTCGGCGGGAAGCTTGATATGGTAATTATGAGGGCTATTGACATTATTATGTGCGTGCCCTCAATGATCTATGTTATTCTAATCATGCTATTTATCGGTTCAGGACAGATACCTTTAATCATAGCCTTTGCTTTAACCGGATGGATGGGAACCGCCAGAAACGTTAGAGGACTCGTGCTTCAGCTTAAGGAAAGGGAGTTCGTATTGGCTTCAAAGGCATTAGGCGCATCATCGGCCTCCCTTATATTTTCCCACCTCATCCCCAATACTTTGGGCATTGTAATCGTAAGCATTACCATGGGTGTACCGGGAGCCATATTTCATGAGGCCTATCTCAGCTTTATAGGCTTGGGCATTGCACCGCCAATACCCAGCTGGGGTCAGTTAGCCAACCTGGGAACAGCTGTATTTAGAATATTCCCTTATCAGCTCCTAATACCTGCTTCGATGATTTCTATAACCATGCTCTCCTTTAACCTGTTTGGCGATGGCTTAAGGGACGCACTGGACCCTAAATTGAGAAATTAGGAAAGGAACAAATCCTATGTCTGAAAGAATATTAAATATAGAAAATCTTAAAGTTTCATTTGATACCTACGCAGGCGAGGTAGAGGCAGTAAGAGGCGTTTCATTCCACGTTAACAAAGGAGAGACTCTGGCCATCGTTGGCGAGTCGGGATGCGGAAAAAGCATAACCGTGCAAAGCATCATGAAGCTGGTGCCAATGCCCCCTGGCAGATTAAAGGAAGGGACGATTGAGTACCTGTCTACAGACATTACCGCCTACAGCGACAAAAAAATGCAGCACCTGCGGGGAAAAGAAATGTCCATGATATTTCAAGACCCAATGACCAGCCTGAATCCCACCATGAGAATCGGGCAGCAGATTCTGGAGGGTGTGAAGAAGCACACCGGCCTCAAGAAAAAGGAAGCAGAGGAACAGATCATAAGGCTGCTTACGGATGTTGGCATTCCTAACCCCGATAAAAATATGCTGAGATATCCTCATATGTTTTCAGGCGGAATGAGGCAAAGAGTTATGATTGCTATAGCCCTGGCTTGTAATCCCAAAATATTATTTGCCGATGAACCGACTACGGCATTGGATGTCACGACTCAGGCACAAATACTTGAGCTGATGAATGCGCTTAAGGAAAAATTCGGTACATCCATTGTACTGATTACCCACGATCTAGGCATTGTAGCCAGGATGGCAGATCGGGTTGCAGTCATGTACGCAGGCAAAATTGTAGAGACAGGCAGTGCCCATGACATTTTCTATACACCCAAGCACCCATATACCTTTGGATTGTTAAAAAGCCTTCCCAGCATGGACCTTTCCAAAGAAACTAAACTGGAGATCATTCCCGGCACACCCGCCAGCTTAATCAATCCGCCAAAGGGATGCAGCTTTGCAGACCGATGCAAATATGCCATGAATGTGTGCAATAGGCTGGAGCCTCCAGAGAATGAAATATCGCAAGGACATGCTGGCAGCTGCTGGCTGCTGGATGAAAGAGCCCCTAAGGTTGATCTGATAAAGGGGGAAATATTATGAGCGAGATACTAGTAGACGTTAAGCATTTAAAGAAATATTTTCATATATCCAAAAACCAGATATTAAAGGCCGTTGATGATATCAGCTTTACCATTGAGAAGGGCAAAACCTTGGGCCTAGTGGGAGAATCCGGCTGTGGAAAAACCACAGTAGGCAGGACCATCCTTCGATTATACAAGCCCGATGGCGGTAAGGTAATCTTTAAAAATCAAGACATTTATGCCCTTGGCAAAAAAGGCTATAGAGAATTGACAAAGCAAATGCAGATGATCTTTCAAGACCCCTACGCCTCATTAAATCCCAGAAAAACCGTTGGGGCAATCGTAGGAGAAGGGCTGGATATTCACAAGCTATATCAATCTAAGGAAGAAAGAGCAAAAAGAATAAAGGAGCTTTTGGCGCTGGTGGGGTTAAATCATGAGCATTCCAACAGATTTCCCCATGAGTTCAGCGGCGGTCAAAGACAGAGAATCGGAATTGCCCGTGCCCTATCTGTCAATCCAGAATTTATTGTCTGCGATGAAGCCATATCTGCCCTAGATGTTTCAATCCAAGCACAAATTATAAATTTGCTGATGAAGCTGCAAAGGGAGCTTAATCTAACGTACCTATTCATCGCCCATGATTTAAGTGTGGTTAGGTATATATCAGACGATGTAGCCGTAATGTATCTCGGTAAAATTGTCGAAAAGTCATCTTCTGGTGAATTATTTAAAAAACCCCTGCATCCCTATACCAAGGGGCTGATGGCTGCGGTTCCCCTTCCGGACCCTATAAATGAGAAAAAAAGAATCCACAGTATTCTTTCCGGAGAGGTTCCCAGCCCTATTAATCCGCCAAATGGGTGCAGATTTTATAAACGATGTCAGTACAGAAGGGATATTTGCTTAGAGAAAACACCTCAGCTTGCGGATACAGGCAATCAGCACCTGGTGGCCTGTCATATGGTGCATGCTGAACAATGGTGATCAGAAAGGGGGAGCTAATATGAGCGTTGATAAAAGGATAATGTGCGATATTTTTAGAACCGCCCTGTCAACAGGGGGAGACTTTGCAGAAGTCTTTCTGGAGGACAAGGATGAGCTTAGAATCAACTGTGATGAAGGCTTGGTTACAGGAATCACCACAACCCGAATCAAGGGCTGCGGCATCTATATACTGAAGAATAAAAAGAGTGTATATGTCTATACCAATGATCTTTCCAGATCGGCTCTTTTGAGAACCGCTAAAAGGGCTGCAGAATTTATAGGAGGCTCAAAAGAAAATGCTCCTATGGATTTGATTTTTAACGGAAATGAACCTATGAATCCAAATAAAATTGTGATCATGCCGTCGTCAGTCTCCTATAATCAAAAAAAAGATATACTGAAGGATATGATCACCTACGCCTATTCCTTAGACAGTCGAATTGCCCATATTCAAGCCACCTATTTTGATACAGACCAAAGAATAGAGATTTTCAACAGCCTCGGGTCCTATGGCCAGGATAGAAGAATCAGCAGCAAGGTCAGACTGCACGCCACCATCACCGACGGCATATCCTACCATGACGATTGGGAGGATTACACAAGACCCCAGGGCTTCGAAGCCTTTCAAACCAGGCAGGATTACTTGGATTTTGTGGCACAATTTATTCACGGCCTGCTGGGAAATATATCAGCGGTTCCCTTTGAAAGTGCCAGCGTACCAGTGGTTTTTGAAGGGGGCAACTGTGGGACCTTTTGGCATGAAGCCTGCGGACATCAGCTGGAGTCCTATGCTATAGTCCGAAATAGCAGTGACTTTGTGGGTATGCTGGGTAAGCGAGTGGCCTCAGAAAAGGTTACTTTGGTGGATGACGGCACTATACCGGGCCTTTATGGTTCGGCTGCAATTGATGATGAAGGAAGCCCCACCAGAAGGAATGTGCTGATAGAAAATGGCATTTTAAAGGGCTATATGATTGACCGGCTGGGGAGCAGATTATTAAATATGGCGCCTACCGCCAGCGGCAGAAGACAAAGCTACACCTTTCCCCCCACATCCAGAATGACCAACACCTTTCTAGAAACGGGAGAGGATGACGAACGTGAAATGATATCCTCCCTTGAAAAGGGGGTCTTTGTCAAGAAGCTGGGTGGGGGCACCGGTGGCAGAGAATTTTCTATAGCAGTAAAGGAAGGCTTTTTGATAGAAGCAGGTAAGCTGACGAAACGATTAAAGGGATTAGTTCTGAATGGACGAGGCATTGACTTAATTAAAAAGGTGGACCGTGTCGGCAAGGTTCAAGTCACGGAGGGTGGTAGCTTCTGTGGTGCCAGCTCCGGTCTGTGCCCGGTTACCAGCTACCAGCCAAGAATGAGAATCAGCAATATGTTTGTAGGAGGCAAGTAGAAGATGATAGAGATAAATAAGTACAGAAAAGCACTTCAAAGCTTACCTGCAGAAATTTTAGAGGCAGAATTTAATATTGAGAAGAATACCTCTCAAATGATAAAAGTATCAGGAAAAGAAATAACAGACAATGCCTATTCCGACATCGTCGAGATTTTCGCCAGGGCTACAGGAGCAAAAACAGGCTTTGCCTATACCCAGGACCTGGAGGAAGCGCCTGTGGAAATCATTAAAAGAGCCTATCATAATTCAAAGGAAATAGATGAATTTAATAAAAATAGATTAAATAAAAAAGGGGAATTATTCATAGCGCCTGAAAATATACCAGCTCAAGGAGATATGTACCAGTATGCAATCTCCCTTGAGGCACTTTTACTGAACAGCCATCCTACAATTGAAGCCGTCATTGTTGAAGCAAGGATAGACAATACCAGCTCAAGGGTCTTAAATTCCCATGGACTTGATAAATCCTATGAAAGAGAGGTTCATTATTTATCCGCCCATATTTTGGCCAAAAAAGATGGAAAAGCCTACAACGTTGGTTTTGCACTATCGTCAAAGAGCTTTTCAGAAATAAATTTAGAGGAAATATCCCTTCAAATCGTGAATCAGCTGGAAAGTCAATTTGATCCTGTAGGCTTCGAATCGGGAATATATCCTTGCCTTTTGGACAGGACAGTGATGGTCAACATCCTGATGACAGCCTGGCAGATTTTTAGCGGAATAAAGTATCAGGAGGGCTCCAGTGCCATTTCTGGGAAATTAGGTCATACCATTGGCTCCTCCTGCTTAAACCTCGTGGACGTGCCGGAGCACAAATTAACCGGTTATTCCTTTAAATTTGATTGTGAAGGGACCGAGGCCGACCAAAATAAAATTTTGCATAAGGGTGTTCTAACGACCCTGTTAAATAATTTAAAGAGTGCTGACTCGTTGAAGCAAAGCCCCAGCGGTAATGCAGGAAGATACGCACTGTTAAGCGGAACTATTCCTACCGATATTATCGTGACCCCAAGAATACTATACATCGAACCGGGAGAGAACAACCTTGATCATCTTCTGAAAATCCTAGATCATGGTGTCTATATTACAGAATCCTATGATGTTTTTCATTCAATTAATATTGCATCCGGCGGCTTCTCTATTCCATGCCGGGGCACTGTCATTAGAGATGGTAAAAAGACCGAAAATATTACAGAGCTCACCATTTCAGGAAGCCTTACGGATTTATTAAACAATATTGTAGCCACAGGCAGCGATTTATACATTGAGGAATTTCTGAAGAAAAGCTACTGTATCGGCTCACCAAGCACCTTAATAAAGGAATTGCAGATTAATGCAGGTTAGGAGGTAAGACATGCTCGTAATTAAAGGTAGAGTCATCACCTGTGAAAATGACTGTAGTATTGAAAATGGTGTTGTTGTAGTTGAAGGCGATAAAATTATCTTTGTGGGATCAGAGAAGGATTGGCGCACCGATGGGGATTTTGATTCAATTGAATATGATGAAGATGTCACCATCATGCCTGGGTTTATTGATTGCCACACCCATATAACAGGCGCTGAGTCCGGCTTATATGGATTGGGGGCAGCCAGTACCTTTGATAGACTGATCAATGCAACTGAGCACATGGGGGTTTTATTGGATGCAGGATTTACAACAATTAGAGATATGAGTTTATTCAGTCCCGCTTTAAAAAGAGGCGTGGAAAGGAGAAAGCTAAGGGGCCCAAAGGTTTTTCCGGGAGGCAGAGTATTGGGAATCACCTCTGGTCATTCCGACGGAAACCCTTACTTCCCAGTGGACTACCTTCAACAAGAAAATCCCCTCGGCTATTTGGTGGATAGCATGGATGGTTGCCTTAAAGGGGTCCGTGAACAGTTTAGAATAGGGGCAGAGTTTATCAAGATATGTGCCACCGGAGGGGTATCCTCCATGTCTGATGGCCTTGATGACGTTCAATTTTCAATGGAAGAGCTTAACATAATTGTCCAGGAGGCAAAGCGAAAGGGTACCTATGTGGCTGCCCATTGCAGTGGAACCGCCGGTACCCATCAAGCCCTGACGGCGGGTGTTACCAGCATAGAGCATGGCATTAAGCTGGATGAAGGCTGCATAGAACTAATGGTTAAGACGGACGCCACTTTGGTGGCAACTCTTAGCATTTCCCTGGGGATACCAACATACAAGGGGCTGCCGGATTTTATGATAGAAAAAGGAAAAATATGCCTGGAGCATCATCTTAAAAGCATTGAAATGGCAAGGGGGGCTAATGTACGGATAGCCTACGGAACCGATTTTTCCAACTCTGCCAATACACCCTATTCAGAAAATGGCAGGGAGTTTGTATCTCTGGTGAAGGCAGGGCTAAGTCCCTATGAAGCCATCAAGGCCGCAACCGTCAACAGTGCCCACTTGGTGTCTGGTGTTGGGAAAATCGGAATGCTTAAAGCGGGTATGGTGGCAGATATTGTTGTTGTGAAGGGCAATCCCCTTGAGGATATTAACATACTTGAAAACTCAAATTCCATAGCTGCTGTCATAAAGGATGGGATCATTGAGAAAAAAATATGCAAAGGAGGCTTTTGACAATGGATAAAAAGGAGGCTTTTGACTTTCTCAAAAGGCTTTCAGATGGTATTGCCATTATGTTTGGACCCACCTGCGAAGCACTAATTCATGATATGAGTGTACCTAATCATCCCATCAATTATATTAGCAATGGGCATGTTACCTCAAGAAAGGTTGGCTCCACAGAGGACGTTTATGGCGACGTGACCAGCGATGAAGCTGTATTTCTAGACAAAGACTTTATCAATCATCTTGTTTTGAGTAAAAAAGGTAAACGAATCAAATCCTCTACCTTCCATCTTAAGGGAGAAGACTATCATTATGCCTTTGGCATTAACTTTGATATTACCCATATATACCAATACCATAAGCTGCAGGGAGAATTGATAAAGGTTTCAACAGAGCTTCATGAGGCCATCAATGAGAACGATGACAGCAAATTGTCCAGTATAGTTGAGCATTGTCTTGATGCCATAGGAAAGCCGATCAATCAACTGAATAAAAGTGATCGATTAAGGCTTATGGCAATGCTGATGGAGCAAAATGCCTTAAGCTTTCAGAAGGCGGTACCCTATATCGCTGAAAAATTAGGGGTTTCCAGAAATACAGTCTATAAAGATTTAAAAGAATTAGAATAACCGTAAGGGTGTTGATCAGATGAAGATTGAAAAAAGAATAGAAGCCCTCGGCCTTACCCTGCCATCGCCTGAAAAACCAGGCGCATTATATGTACCAGTTAAGCAGTCGGGAAATTTACTTTTCTTATCAGGTCAGGTTCCCATGAGGGCAGGCAAGCCTGTTTATACCGGTAAAATAGGTCTAGAAAGATCCGTTGAATATGGAAAATCTGCTGCCGAGATGTGCGTAATGAATATGCTGGCGGCATTGAAGCATCACCTGGGCGATCTCGATAAAATAAAGGAAATTGTCAAGCTGCAGATATTTGTCAGCAGTGAAACAGGATTTGACCAGCAGCATATTGTTGGCAATGCAGCATCCGCCATTTTGATTGACATTTTTGGTGAATCTGGAAAACATGCAAGAACAGCGATTGGAACCAACCAGCTACCCATGGATTTCAGTGTTGAAATAGAAGGTATAATTGAAATAGGAGATGATTACTAGATGAAATTTGACTTCGATACCCTGGTAAACAGGGAATCAATAGGGAATATGAAATATATCGTCTCAGCTGACCAAATTAAAGACAAAGGGGTAATTAGCTATGCAGGTGCAGAAATGGATTTCAAAACAGCCCCTGTCATCATTTCCACCCTAAAAAACAGATGCGAAAACGGACTTTTTGGCTTTACCCTCGCTGACGATAAATATATCGATAGCATCATATGGTGGATGAAGCATATGAGGCAATGGTCAGTGAAGAAGGATCATATCGTGCCTACCTATGGCACAATCCACTCTGTTGCCACAGCAATACGAGGTTTTACAGAGGCTGGTCAGGGGGTAATTGTTCAACCGCCTGTATATGGCAGGTACCAGCAGGCAGTCAATCGGCTGAATAGAAGCATTGTATATAATCCATTAATATATAATGAAGGAAGGTATATCATAGACTTCGAGAATTTAGAGGAGGTTATGAGTCGCCCTGAAAACAAGCTTCTCATCCTATGCAATCCCCATAACCCCGTTGGCAAGGTTTGGAATGTTAGGGAGCTGGAAAAAATTGCAGCCTTAGCAAAAAAATATGACGTATTGGTGTTTGCCGATGAAATCTTTGCAGAGGTGGTATTTAACGGTCATTATACGCCACCCTATTGTTTAATTGAAGGGGCTGAGGAAAACTGTATTGTTGCCACGGCATTGGGTAAGACCTTTAATCTTACAGGGTTTAACAATGCTAATGTGATGATTCCCAACAGTCGAATAAGAGATAAATTTATACAGCAAAGAAATGCTGATCATTTTGGCAGCATAGACCCCATGGTTCATGCCGCTATTTCTTCAGCTTATAGCCAGGAAGGCATTAATTGGGTAAAGGAAATGCTTCAATATCTTCAAAAAAACCTTGAATATATCAGTAATTTCTTTGAACAGCACCTTCCTAAGGTTAAGGTAATTGAGCCGGAGGGCACATTTACACTCTGGATGGATTGGAATGATATGGGCTTCACCCGAAAGGAACTAGATGAATTTCTTATTAACGAAGCCTTTTTAGAATTAGATGCCGGTGAAAACTATGGCCTGGAGGGGACTGGCTTTACAAGAATGAATATCGCATCCCCCTTTGATGAAATTGTACATTCATTGGAGCTTTTGAAAAATGCCCATATCAAAAGGATGGATTCATAGCTTGTTACAGAAGCAAGCAACAATGAAAACCTCCGAGATCAATTGATATGCTCCCCATATGGTAGACAGTTTAAATCATAAAGCTGTTTACCGTAAGGGGAGCATATCAATTCTCTGAGGTTTTTCAACGTAATTTATTGTCAGTGGGAACCGTCCCCGTTGACATGGTTTAGTAATAATTAATCTGATATTAAACAGAGCAATTATAATAGAAAACGTTACTCAGTTAGAGCTCCATATTTACGGCAACTTCATCAACTATATCATTATAGTTCTTCGTTATTTCAATTAAATAATCTAAAAATTTCTCCCTAAGATCTTCTCTTCTTAATGCAAACTCCACTGTAGCTTCTAAAAAGCCTTGCTTATCACCAACATCATATCTTCTCCCCTTAAATTTATATGCATACATAGCTTCTCGTTTTGCTAGCACCTTTAAAGCATCTGTGAGTTGAATCTCTCCATCCTTGCCAGGTGTCGTATTTTCGAGTATTTCAAAAATGCTTGGGCTAATTATGTATCTTCCGAGAATGGCTATATTCGAAGGAGAAGCTTCAATAGGGGGTTTTTCAACCAGGTCTATTACTCTGAGTACTCGCCCCTCTGAGTTTCTTCCATTTACAATTCCATATTTATTAACATCTTCATTAGCTACCTCTTGAACACCAAGAATAGAGGTTTTGTACTCATCATATACGTCTATCATCTGCTTAATACAAGGATAACTGGGATTATATACAACATCATCACCAAGCATAACGGCAAAGGGTTCATGACCGATAAAGCTTTTTGCACAATAAATTGCATGTCCTAACCCTTTTGGTTCCTTCTGACGTATATAGTGGATATTGACCATATCAGAAATTTTCCGTACCTCTTCTAATAAGGTGAAATTCCCTTTTGTTTCCAATTCAAATTCCAGCTCAACAGACTTATCAAAATGATCCTCTATGCTCTTTTTATTCCGGCCTGTGATTATTAGGATTTCTTCTATTCCGGACTCTACAGCCTCTTCAATAATGTATTGCAGAGTGGGTTTGTCCACTATGGGTAGCATTTCTTTGGGCTGGGCCTTAGTAGCTGGTAGAAACCTAGTCCCTAATCCCGCTGCAGGTATAATTGCTTTCTTAATACTCATAATAACACTCCAATTCTTTTCATTGGTTTACTTTTGCCTCGAACCCTTTTGGATGCGAATGATGCCACTTCCATGCTGTTGAAATAATATCATCTATATTTGTATATTCAGGTCTCCAGCCTAAATCCTTTTGAACATTATAGCTGCTGGCAATCAAACAATGGGGATCTCCTTGCCTCCTGCCTTCAATAGCTTGATTAATTGACCTACCTACTACTCTTTCTGTAGCTCTGATAACCTCCTTTACACTAAATCCCTTGCCGTTACCAAGATTATATACCTTAGAGGCCTTTCCTGCTGTAAGGGCTTCAAGGGCCAGCAGGTGCGCCATCGCGAGATCATTTACGTGTATGTAGTCTCGTATACAACTACCATCTGGGGTATCATAGTCTTCTCCATAAATGCTTATTTTTTTTCTATTACCTAGGGCTACTTGCAATATTAAGGGAATTAAGTGACTCTCTGGGCTATGATCCTCCCCAATATCTCCACTTTCATCAGCACCTGCAGCATTAAAGTACCTAAGAATAATGTACCTTAGTCCATAGGCTCTACTATAATCCTTAATAATTTCTTCAACTATCAACTTAGTCCTTCCATATACATTGGTTGGTTTCAAGGGTGCTTCTTCACTTATAGGTAACTCTACCGGCTTTCCATACACAGCAGCGGTAGAAGAGAAGACCAATTTCTCTACACCATTCTCTATTAATAAGTCTAACAACCTTACACTCTTAATTACGTTATTATAGTAATACTTATGTGGATTTTCCATAGACTCATGTACAATACTATGTGCTGCAAAGTGGATAACACTATCTATTTTATGCTGATGTATTATACTCTTAATTAATTGGTTATCTGCTATATCGCCTTCATAAAAAGTTGCTGAGCCTACAGCCTGTCTATGTCCAGTACTTAAATTATCTAATACTACAATTTCTTTCTTTTCTTTAAGTAGTCTTCTGACTGTGTGACTTCCGATATAACCTGCTCCTCCTGTAACAAGAATAGTCATTAAATTTCACCTCTGATTTCACATAACCTATATATTCTATTTTACCATAGTATTTGATGAATAAAAAAGAATCTTCTAACTGCTATGCCTTAGCAAAAATTAAATTAAGCAGTTGAAGAATCTCTTAATATATACTAATCTATTTTATTTTCCAAAATACTCTCTCAATGCATCTTGCCAATTTCTAACATAGTATTCTAATTGTAGCTCCAGCATATAGTTTCTCATCACTGAGTACTTAGGTCTTTGCGCAGGCCTATTTAGCTCTTCTGATGTTATGGATAGCACTTCTATCTCTTTATTTCCTGATAAATTAAATATTGTCTTAGCAAATTCATTCCAACTACATTGTCCATCATTAGAAGCATGATAGGTGCCATAAGCTTCAGTTTTAATTAATGCTTTAACTATTTCAACTAAATCTAGTGTATATGTAGGCGTTCCTACTTGATCATCGACTACTCGTATACATTTTCTCTCTTCTGCCAACTTAAGCATAGTCTTTACAAAGTTATTACCGCTTTTTCCATAAAGCCACGAGGTCCTTAGAACATAGTGTTTTTGACATATATCTTTTATGCACACTTCTCCGGCTAGCTTAGATTTACCATAAATACTTAGAGGATTGGGAGAATCGAACTCTATATATGGATTAGTACTATTCCCGTCAAAAACAAAATCTGTAGATATATGAAGTAGCTTAGAGTTTACTTCTAAAGAAGCTATTGCCATATTTTTTGCACCTACAGTATTAATTCTATAAGCTAGGTCAATATTTATTTCACATTCGTCAACAATAGTGTATGCTGCAGAATTTATTATTAAGTCAGGATTAATCCGTCTTACAACATTAATAACGTTATCAAGATTAGCAACATCAACTTCCTTTTTGCCCACACTATACACCTGATGATTTAGTGAAAGCTGCTTAGTTAAGTCGATTCCTAACTGACCCATCCCCCCTGTTATTAATACTCTCAATCGTATCTTACCTCCCTTTTAATAAGCATTTCGATTAATAAAGCCCTTAAATATGGTTAGAAAGAGAATTTTTATATCAATACCTATATTCCAGTTTTCTATATAGTAAAGGTCGTATTCTATTCTCTTTTTAATAGAGGTATCTCCACGCCATCCATTAACCTGAGCCCATCCTGTAATTCCCGGTCGAACCTGATGTTTAATCATATATTTAGGTATTTCTTCTTTAAATTTTTCAACAAAATAAGGTCTCTCTGGGCGTGGGCCTATTAGACTCATATCTCCCTTTAATACATTAAGTATTTGAGGCAGTTCATCTAAACTTGTTTTTCTAATAAAGTTACCAAACTTTGTCTTTCTAGGATCATCCTTTGTTGTCCATTGGCTTCTTTCTTCTTCTTCCTTTTGTACATGCATGGATCTGAATTTATACATATTAAAGTTTTTGCGATTCAAACCAATTCTTTCCTGCTTAAATAAGATTGGCCCAGGAGAAGTAATCTTAATTGTAACAGCAACAAACACCATTATAGGGAAGAATACCAATAAAGCAGTTAACGCACCTAAGACATCTATAAGCCTTTTAATAGACCTATTAACTATATTGTCCAAGGGAATATGTCTAATATGAATAATGGGTAAGCCATCTATTTCTTCAACATAGGGCTTAGCAGGAATATATCTATAATAGTCAGGAATAATCTGTGTTTTAACACCAGTTTTTTCTGAAATTGAAATGATTTTTTGGAGTTTTTCGTATTCTTTGAGCTGTAAAGTGATAAAAACCTCATCAATATCAATTTCATTCAAATGCCTTTCAAGCTCTTCAATTGTTCCTAATACATGTTTGTTTTTAATTTGATAACCTAGCTTTTTATGATCATCTAAAATCCCAGCAACATTATATCCCCAATGTTTATTCCTATCAATTCTTCTGATAAGCTCAACTGCAAGATCACTATACCCAACTATTAATATATGTTTTAGGTTATAGCCCTTCTTTCTTATCTGTCTTAGTATAAGCCTTATTCCTATACGCTCTATAACAGTTATAAGAACGCTTAATATACCAAAAAAGAACAATAAATATCTTGAATAATCAATTTCCTTAAATAAGTATAGAATTAATACAAGGATTAATAGGCCTAAAATATTTGATTTGATAACATTAAAGATTTCTTCAAGGCTATTTTTAAATCTGTAGGGTGTATAAAGTTTAAATATGTTGTAAATTGTAATATATATTGGAATTACAACTAAAACAGGTATAAAATATTCCCTTAAAGAAAGATATCCAGATTCAACAAGGATTAATTCACTTCTAAAACGAATCCACCATGCCAGTAGTAAAGCAACAACAATTGAAAAAGTGTCGCATAAAACTAATACTCTGTTTAAATGCTTTTGGTTTTCTTTTATCATGCTTTACCCTTCTTCCTAAATAAATTAATTAAAAGAGCCATGACAAGCTTAACCAGGATACCTAGATATACTACTGACGTAATCAGAAAACTATATCTCCTAGCATAATGCTTGTGATAGAACAGGTACATAGCCTTATGGAATTCATAAATAAGCTTCCATCTCTTCTTTTGGCTACTACCGCCCTTGCAGTGGATAATTTTTGCTTTTGGATAATAGACTATCTTCCAGCCCACCTCTTTAATGCGATAACACCAATCAATATCTTCACCATACATAAAGAAAGATTCATCTAGCGTTCCGACTTGAGCAATTACTTCTCTTCTAACCATCATAAATGCACCAGTTATAGCATCTACTTCATTAATTTCATCTTCAGACATATAGTTTAATGTGTATTTACCAAACTTAGAGGATTTTGGGTATAGCTTGTCTAACTTTAACATGTAATATAAAGATGCTTTAGGTGTCGGAAAACCCCTTTTACATGCATGGTCTAAAACGCCATTTTCTAAAAGCACCTTACATCCCAAGGCACCTACTTCCTTATTATTCTCAATATACTTTATGCACTTTTCAAGACAATCATCTAACAAAACAGTGTCTGAATTTAATAGTAATACGTATTTACCTTTAACCTGTTTAAGGGCTAAATTATTTGCTTTTGAAAAGCCAAGATTTCTTTCTGATATAATTAGTTTTACTTGAGGAAATTCATTTTGAATCATTTTAACACTGTTATCTGCTGAGGAGTTGTCTACAACATAGACCTCATAATCTATGTTGTACTTTCTATCATAGATAGATTGAAGTGTTTGTCGCGTCAGATATTCTGTATTATAGTTAACAATGATAATTGATATATCCATATGGTTTTCCCCTTTTTTTTGCTAGTACATGCAATTTAAAACAACTAATATTATTAACCATTAATCCCTTGCTTTTTCATTAATATTAATTATAAAGTTGTTTGATGTATTAATCAAGTTTCCATGTTCATCAAAAAACCTTACTTTAATTACCATTTCCCCTGGCTCATTATATAATTCTGCAGGTACTATGGCAGTGATAAAGTTTGCACCACCGTAGGTAGTTTTTAATGGAACATTATTTGCATAAATAATACTATCTACATCAAAGTTCTCCCCCACTAGACCAATTGATGCCTCACCCTCCCAATTATTAAATATCTCTCCAGCAGTTATTTCCGTTGGATTCACTTGAACAATTTTCATATGAGGTATATTTATCATATCATTTTTTAGATCATTTCTCTCAGGCATTTTATTTATGTAACTATCAGATAGGTTTAATAACGTCTTGGCTTGTTTAAAATCGCCTTTATACCCCTTAATTTCTTTCTCAGCTTCGCCCGTTTTAATATTTATAGCTGTGCCATCATCAAAGCCTTTTCCTGGAATAAATAATACCTCACTATTTATAAATGATCCAGATGGAAGGTAAAACCTCATGCCTAATAAGTTTTCTTCTGTATTAAGCAAATCTTGTCCAAAATAAATGCTATCATCAAGTGAAAGTCCTACCAAATTAGCTATAGTAGGCATTAAATCTATTTGTCCACCAACATTTTCCCGTAATATCTCATCATTGTATCCTGGTATTTTAATTATTAATGGAATTTTAAAGACATCTAGGTCATTATACTCTCTTCCTAGTATCTGTCTTAGTAATTTTTTCTCCAATGTACTGTCTGGTCGTAATCCAAAATGATCTCCATACACTATTAATAAGGTCTCATCCCATAACCCATTTGATTTCAGGCCTTCAATTAACTTACCCAATGCAAAGTCTGCATAGTTAACAGCTTCTAAGTAATTACCTACCATAGAATTATTGAACTTATCAGGAAGTTGGATAGTCTTCTTACTGAGTAATCCGGAGCAAAATACATCACCTGTCCGGATTTAGGAAATCAAGTTTCCGTTGTAATGGAAATCAGCATTCCAATCAATCGGAAATCATTTGTTACAAACCTTATAATGAAGATATGCACCAAATGGTGTAAATA
>JAHDLO010000016.1 GCA_018432235.1 Clostridiaceae bacterium
ACGAGACGCCCGTTTGTATGCCGAGATTCCCATCGTTTTTAGATTTTGTAAACGAGAGTCTAGTTTTGTAATCGACTTTCCAGTGTTGTAAGTGAGAATCCCACTTTGCAAGCGAGATTCCCTACAATATTTACATTTCCAGGTTAATAGTAAAGCGAGAAGCCATTTTGTAAATCAAAATGCAATGTGCTAACGCTTTAAGTGTATGATTACAGATAGTAGATAAAGAAAAAGACTAGCTAATGCCAATCTTTTTGTAAGCCAGGATGCGACCACCTGGGATATATTTAATTAATCAATTATCTCTTAATTTTGGAATCGATAAGGTTGCATTTCAATTTTCGATTTAGGAAAAAAACTCTGCATTAGATTAGCAGAGTTTCATTTTCATTAGCTTCTATATTTGGCTAAGATGGCCATGTGCTCCTCAGATACCTCCGGACATTCACTTAAGATACTATCCACTACATAGTCAATGTTCGTATCATCGATTTTTTTCGCACCGATGCCCGCTTCAGTAAGAATTGTCGGACCAACAATTGTAGAATAAATGGTTTCTACACAGGAGGATGCCACAGCATCGGTACCAACTGCACATTTTTCAGAGAAGTACATTTCCCCATCCTTCATTATAAACTGACCATATATGTATTCCTTTTGTACCAGTTTATTGCTTTCGCTGCAGGTGTTGTTATGCTTCAGATGCTCCATATGCTTAAGATCTAAAATATTTGTATGCTCTTTTCTATTCAGCACACATCTAGGGCCCAGCTCCAATAGTCTTTCCTTCATTTGCTTAGATAAACTCTCTCCAAACTCCGCGACAAATTGTCTTAAGGATATTGTTTTCTTAAGCTTATAATTTTTTTTCAATTCTCTCTACTCCTTTAACAGCATATTTTAATACCTCATAATAAGTATGACAAAACCACCCATAGGAAGGTGGTGTAAATTAGATAACCCCTGGTATAAACTCCATGCAGCTACATTGTCGTCAGCACAATATTACTTGATATTCCTTCCGCCCCGCCTTGCTACAGGAAACGCTTCCTGAACATGATCTAAGGCACTGGTCTTTATCCTATTAGTATATCATATAAATCGATAATATATTACTCTAAATCATAAAATAGCTGAAAGTAAATAGCAGCTCCCCAGTAGCTTGACAGCCTTAAATCTTAGTTCAGCCCTTTCTCATTGCTGTTCCTAATTTTTAAAGCTGTCAATGCACTAACAGGAAGCTGCCAGTCTTATTTATAATAGGTGAACAAACAATCCGCTTCTTAGCTTTGGCTCAAACCAAGTGGATTTTGGCGGCATAACCTCGCCAATATCGGCAATTGCAAATAGCTCATCCATTGATGGCGGATAGAGGGCAAAGGCCACTTTCATATCTACCTGAGTTCTTCTTTCCAGCTCCTTCAAGCCTCTGATGCCACCGACGAAATCTATTCTCTTATCTGTTCGGGGATTCTCAATGCCAAGGATTGGGTGGAGCAGATTCTTTTGCAGAATACTAACATCCAGTCTTTCAACAATGTCACTCTCATCAATAACATGGCTTTTAGCCGTTAGCTTATACCATTTACCATCCATATACATACCAAAGGTATGTCTTTCCGTTGGCTTGTATTGTCCTTCGCCATCATATGCTTCTATTTCAAAGGCTTCTGAAGCCTTCTTCAGGAATTCCACTTCAGAATTACCATTAAGGTCCTTAACCACCCTGTTGTAATCCATAATCATAAGCTCTTCATCCGGGAAGATAACCGTCATCACAAAGTTAAAGTCCTCGTCCCCAGTGAAATTAGGATTTTCCTCTCTGCGCTTAAGGCCGACCTTTACAGCAGAGGCTGTTCTATGGTGTCCATCAGCAATATATAAGTAATCCACACCTTTAAAAAGATTTTCCAGCTCCTGAATAAGGCCGGTATCATCCATCACCCACATTATATGGGAAATACCATCCTCTGAAGTAAAGTCGTAAACAGGAGGATGATTTTGAATCCAATTATTAGTGATATCACTGATTTCTTTTTTTGCTCTGTAGGTAAAGAATACCGGCTCTGTATTGGCATTACAGTAGTCGAAGTTGTTTATTCTGTCAACTTCCTTCTCCGGCCTTGTAAATTCATGCTTTTTAACAATATCATTCATATACTCATCAATTGAAGAGCAAGCCACCAAGCCAGTTTGAGCCCTACCATCCATAATTTGCTTATAGATATAGTATCTAGGTGCTTGATCCTGTATCATTATGCCCTCTGCAGCCATCTTTTTAAGATTTGCTGCCGCCTTTTCATAGACCTCGGTTGAATATGGATCTACGCTGTCAGCTAAGTCTATCTCCGATCTACTCACATGTAAGAAGCTATGGGGATTTCCCTCAGCCATTTTTTTTGCCTCTTCCCTATTCATAACATCATAGGGTAGGGCAGCCACCTTGTCTGCAACAGACGGATTTGGTCTTAAGCCCCTAAAGGGTTTTACTACTGCCATCGAATCATCTCCTTAGAAAAAGTCTTTAACTATTTTTACGATTTCCTCACCAATGGCCTCTTGAGCCTCATAGGTGGAAGCTCCAATATGAGGGCTTAGCATAATTTTATCATGCTTTAATATCGCCTCGTTTTTAGTTGGCTCCTCCTCAAATACATCTAGAGCAGCAGCAGCCACCTTTCCACTATCCAGGGCTTGAAGTAAAGATTTTTCGCAAACCACACCGCCTCTTGCGGAGTTAATTAAGTATACCCCGTCCTTCATCATTTCAAACTCCTTTTCTCCAAGAACTGCACCTGCAGCCTTATCATAAGGAATATGTAAAGAGATAAAATCTGAAGTCTTAAGCAGCTCTTCCTTGGAAACATATTGGAAGGCCTCATTACCCTCTACTTTACCTGACCTTGTGTTATATACTACCTTCATACCTAAACCGGTTGCCTTCTTTGCCATAGTTTGGGCGATTCTTCCAAAGCCAATTAAGCCAAGGGTCTTACCTTCTATTTGAACACCCTGATAATCATTTTTCAGCCACTTGCCTTCCTTCATGGTCAAATTAGCCTGATGGAGCTTTCTTGCAATCGTTAACATTTGCGCTATGGCCAATTCAGCCACTGCTACCTTGCTTGAATCCGGCGTATTCCTTACAGTAATTCCCTTTTCTGCAGCATAAGCCGCATCAACATTGTCTAGACCTACACCGGCACGAACTATAAGCTTCAGCTGTCCGGTCTCCATGGCTGCATCGATTAATTCCTTTCTTACCTTTGTTGCGGATCTTACAATGATACCATCATATTCCTTTATCTTTTCCTTTAATGTCTCAATATCATAATGCTGGACAGTTAGCTCGATACCCATTTTGCTGATTTCATCCAAAGACTTTTTATCTATCGCATCACTAACTAATATTCTTGGCATCCTTAGTCCCCCTCAATTATAAGTTAAGAATTTCTTCAATGATATTTAGTAATACCTTAATATCCGCCAGCGTAGTATCCGCCATATGGGCAATACGGAAGGTAACATCCTTAAGGTCGCCATAGCCGTTGGATATCATATAGCCTCTTTCACCTAATTTATTGTTAAGGTCCTTAATGCTGATTTCCTTAGTGTTCTTTATGGTAGTTAAGGTATTAGAAGCATATTGGTCTTCTGCCAGCATTTCAAAGTGCTTCCTCGCCCATTCACGTACATATTTAGCCATTTCTAAATGTCTGTTGAAACGGTTCTCAAGACCTTCCTCCAGCATCTTGTCTAGTTGATAGTCAAGGGCATACATATGAGATAAGCTTGGGGTAGAAGGATATTGGTAGTCCTTCTTTTGAATGTAGTTGTATAAATCTAGAAGATCAAAGTATAAGCCCCTGTTTTCAACCTGTTTAGCTGCATCTAAAGCTTTTTGAGATATTGAGCAGATGGCCATTCCTGGAGGAAGACCAAGGCATTTTTGTGTGGAGGTGATGCATATATCAACCCCTAGCTCATCTACCGGTATGTAGGTGCCTCCCATAGAGCTTACAGTATCTAAACAGAAAATGACTTCAGGGTATTTTTTAACAACCTCAGCAATTTCCGCTACAGGGTTCATAATACCTGTTGAGGTTTCATTATGGGTTATGGTGATCAGATCATATTTTCCTGTTGCTAAGGCCTCTTCCACCATAATAGGTGTGGTAGGCTGTCCCAGCTCTGAGGAGAATTTATCTGCTGGTACACCATTGGCAGTAGCCATCTTGTACCAACGATCACCAAAGGCACCTACAGAAAATACAGCTGCTCTTTTTCTAGTGCAGGAACGAATAGCGCCCTCCATTAAACCGCTGCCGGAGGATGTGGATAAAAGGATTTCATTGCTGGTATACATAACCTTACGCATTTTGTCAGAAATGCTTTTTTGTAGTACAGAAGCATCCTTAGTTCTGTGTCCTATCATTTGGGTGCCCATTTTCTCCAATACATCTGGTGCAACATCCACCGGACCAGGAATAAACAATCTCTTATGCATTATAAAAAACCTCCTTTATTTATTTGAAGCAATTGTATTTATCAATTACCTCATTAAACTAAAATGTCATACTTTATTAGCCAATACTACTAATAAAATTCCCCAAAATCATCTCTTTAAAAGCCTATTTTAAAAATTCAGAATTTTCATTAGGTAATACTGTGGTAGATTTTTCTTTATTATGTAATGTCATACTAATTCTAGCATAGATTAAAAAATCTTTCATTATTTTTTGTAAGTTTATCATGATATTGAGGTTAATTATTTTTAACATTTACAATTTTGTAGTAATTAATATGCAAAAAGGCCCCGCAGGGCCTTACAGCTAATCAATCAGAATATCTATTGTCTCGTTATACTTCTCCATAAAGCTGATTGACTTAATAATAAATTGATATTCCTCCCCTTCTTCTGGGAAGTTCAAGGTTCTTGTAAAGAATATTTCGCCGGACTCAGTTTTTATATGGTCCTCCATGGTGGTATTTTTCAGCGATACCCTTTTACCATCCACCATGAGATATACTCTGGATAATAAGACATCCTCCTGACTGCTTATTGTAATGTGGGTTGCACCCTCCTCTTTATATAGCTGATTGATGACAATATTCTGTCCCAATATCTCCAGTGTCTTCTCCTTGGTTGTCTCATCAATGCTAAGACTGACATCAACATCATGGTCGACCGTAACGCTATCTATTTGAAGTGCCAATGATTTTAAATCCTTTGGTAAAGCATCAAACTCCCATCTAAAGCTGATACCCTTTTCATTGGTAGACATACCGCCTGCCTGCTGCCTAAGAACTTCTCCATTGGCTATTAGACTGAATTCTATAGCCTTTGGTCTGAGCCTTTCACCCATAATATGATCCTTTAATAATTCAAGTGTATTCTGCAGCTTGCCTTCAATAACAGTATTGGTAGGCGAAGCAGATATTGTATTAAATTGCACTTTAGTTTCCTTCTGCTTTATAGCTATGTTCAAGCTTTTCTTTAAGGTAGCTCCCATAGCCTTTTCTCTGTCAATTTTAAAGACCATTTCTGTCTCCTCTGAATGACCATCCTCCTGCAGAAAAAATTTTAGGCTAAGGCTCCTATCCCAGAATCCTGGAGGGGCATAGCTGGATACCCACCTGATTTCAGTGCCATCCTCACTAATTTCTCCTTGCCCATGCTTTGCCACATATCTTCTGCCCAAGCCCTTAACGAAATGATCAGCCCTTAAATTCAAGTCTGCTGCAGCCCCCTTAGGGTCCTTAATAGTGTAAAAAATCAGCATCTGATTCTCGTCAATCATTACTGCATCAAGGGTGACGGAGCTGCCATCCTCAAAGGTGTGACTCATATCTATTATTTGTCCCTTACCAAGGTTATTAAGCTCCTTAAGGGCGGTATTCATTATATTGTCATAGCCGATAATTCTTTTACCATAGTAGGCCAGGGTATTAAAGTTATAGCCGATGATGATGGTGATCAAAAGCATTGCTACTGCTTTAAAAAACCTATTCCCCTGTCTTTTTTTCCTGGGCACCCCTCTTTCCTCCAGGGCATTATGCAATCTAGTTTCTAGATTCTCCGGCACTGGTATTTCTCTATGCTTTTCACCCTTTGCCCTCAGCAATTCTTCGATCTCGTTATTATCCTTCATTAAAATCACCTCCATAGCTCTCCTTTAATTTTCTTAAACCAATAGATAATCTTGATTTTACAGTCCCCACCGGAATTTTTAATAGCTCTGCTATGGTATTATAATCAAAATCTAAATAATACCTTAGCTTAATAATTTCCTGATGGTCTGTACTTAAGCTAGATAGGTGTCTTTCCAACAGCAGCTGCTCCTCCACTAGACCAAGACCACCACTGGTGGCTTCCTCAACATTGTTGAAATTGATCAGCCGTTTTTTCCTCTTAAGCTGCTTTTTACAGCAGTTGACTAAAATCGTCTTGCTCCAGCTATAAAAGGACGTCTCCTTTTTCAGCTGATGCAGGCCTTCATATAGAATAACAATCATATCCGCCATAGCATCCATAGCATCCTCTTGATTCTTCATATAGGCATAGGCCAGACTGTAATATTCCTGCTTTTTATCCATAATAAGGCTGACCAATACCTCCTTATTACCTTGCTTTGCTTCTTTGACTCGCTTCTCAATATCCACTCCAGCACCTCACCTTCATATCTAAGAGTCGCAGTAGGACCGAAAGGTTCATTATAGTTCTAAATTATTTTAGTATTATTTAAACATCTGGATATTACTAAAGAATCCCTTTATTTTTCTACTATAAAAACCGATGGGTTTTCTCCCTATGCCCTTTGCCGATAGTATAATTACAATATAATGCCGCTTTGAGCAGGTCTTAGGAGGGCGTCTTTTATTGCATATAGCGCCCCTCATTTAATTATTACAAAATATCCATTAAAATAGTAGTCTAATAATTATGAATTTTTCAAGGGATATAATATAATTAATATATAGTAATTTATCTATTACATAGTAAAAGGAGAGATGCAAATGGATAAGGTTGTTGAGAAGTTTATTCGTTATGTGCAATTTGACACAAAATCTGATTTTAGCTCTGAAGCCTGCCCCAGCACCAGCAAGCAGCTGGCCTTAGGTGAAGCTTTGGTTAAGGAGCTTAAGGCAATAGGTTTGCAGGATGCTGAAATGGATGAAAATGGCTATGTTATGGCGACATTACCCGCCAACATGGCGGAGGTAACAAAAACCATTGGCTTTATCGCCCATATGGACACCAGCCCCGATATGTCGGGAGCAAATGTAAAGCCCCAATTTATAGAAAACTACGATGGCGGCGATATCCTTTTAAACAAGGAGAAAAACATCGTATTGTCCCCTAAGGATTTTCCTGACTTAAAAAACTACATAGGTGATACCCTCATCACCACCGATGGTACTACTTTGCTGGGGGCTGACAATAAGGCCGGAATTGCCGAGATTATCGCAGCAGTTGAATACCTTATACAGCATCCAGAGATAAAGCATGGCACTATTAAAATTGGCTTCACTCCTGACGAAGAAATCGGTCGTGGAGCAGATAAATTCGATGTGGCTAAGTTTAATGCAGATTTTGCCTACACCGTGGACGGAGGGCCTATTGGAGAGCTGGAATATGAAAACTTCAATGCCGCAGGGGCAAAAATAGTCATCCATGGTAGAAATGTTCATCCCGGAGCTTCAAAAAATAAAATGAAGAATTCGATTTTGATTGCCATGGAGCTGCATAATATGCTGCCGATTGCCGAAAGACCGGAGTATACCGAGGGCTATGAGGGCTTTTATCATTTAAATAATTTCAATGGTGATGTTGAGGAAACCGCTCTGGTTTATATTATTCGGGATCATTTTAAGGATCGTTTTGAAAAAAAGAAGCAGCTTTTAATAGAGGCCGTTGCCTTTTTGAATCAAAAATATGGGGAGGGCACCATTGACCTTCAGCTGAAGGATCAGTACTATAACATGAAGGAAAAGATTGAGCCTGTGATGGAAATCGTTGAGCTGGCTAAGAAGGCTATGCTGGCGGCAGGGGTAGCGCCCAACATTAAGCCCGTACGAGGCGGCACCGATGGTGCAAGGCTTTCCTACATGGGATTGCCATGCCCCAACATCTTTACAGGGGGCCATAATTTTCACGGCAAATATGAGTTTATTTCAGTAGCCGCCATGACAAAGGCTGTTGAGGTAATATTAAAGATAGTAGAGCTGAATCAATAACACTTAAAGAGCCCCATAACAAAAGTGGCTTCGCCACGTTTGTTATGGGGCTCTAAACTAATATAAAATGTGAAAACATAACCTGTAAAAACAATTTTTTAGTTATTTCTATCCTTTGTTTGAAAAGGATTTACTTAGTTTTGTTAAAAATCGGGTTTTGTTCTATATATTATAATACAAGCTTTCAGTCGGATAATCCGGGTCACAGGTGATATCTATTCCCAGCTTTCTTAAGGTCTGCTCGTCATTATTGCTTAATATTGTGGTAGAATGCGCCTGACAGCCCTTTAATAATGGCAGCTTCTCCAGTGCCACCTGTGCAGTAGGATTAGTGGCAGCACATATGCTAAGGGCGATCAGCACTTCCTCACAGTCCAGTGCAGGATTATTCGTTCCTAGGTTTTTAGATTTCAAGCTAATGATTGGTTCCAAAATAACGGGTGAAATTAAATGGATATCATCGGAAATATTGGCTAGGCTTTTCACTGCATTTAGAATAATCGCAGCTGTAGCATCCATCACCTTTGAGGCCTTCCCCGTTAGTATCGTACCATTATGCAGCTCCAGAGCAACAGCAGTGCAAGCCTCACCTTTATCACAGCCCTCCTTCAGCCTTATTGAACGCTCTCTGGCGGGCAGAACCACTGTTCTATCCTCTTCCTTCAGGTTCAGCTCCTCCATAATCAACCTTGATCGTTCGAAGGTCTCCTTATCGATATAGCCCTTTTTATATTCTGCTCCTGTTTTAAAATATCTTCGGATAATCTCCTGACGGGAGGCCTCCTTGACAACCTCATCATCGGTTATGCCATAGCCTACCCGATTTACCCCCATATCGGTGGGAGATTTATATACAGCGTCCTCTCCCGTTATCTTTTCAATAATTCTTTTCAACACCGGAAAGGTTTCGATGTCTCTATTATAATTTACGGTGATTTCAGCATAGGCGTCCACATGGAAGGAGTCAATCATATTAACATCCTTCAAATCCACCGTGGCTGCTTCATAGGCAATGTTTAACGGATGCTTCAGTGGCACATTCCAAACGGGGAAGGTCTCGAACTTTGAATATCCCGCTTGATTCCCTCTTTTAAACTCGTGATATAGCTGACTAAGACAGGTTGCCAGCTTTCCGCTGCCGGGACCCGGTGCTGTCACCACCACAATCGGCTTTGTCGTCTCAATGTAGGGATTTTTACCATAGCCTTCGTCACTGACAATGGTGTCTACATCAAAGGGATAGCCCTTTGTAGCCTTGTGGGTATATACCTTTATTCCTCTGCGCTCCAGCTTGTTAATAAATAACGTAGCCGCCGGCTGTCCGTCGTATCTTGTTATCACCACACTGTTGACATCTAGACCATAGCCCCTTAAATCGTCAATTAGTCTGAGGGCATCCATATCATAGGTTATGCCGAAATCTCCACGTATTTTATTTCTCTCAATATCCCCTGCATATACGCAAATAATAACCTCCAGCTTGTCCTTCAATTTTTGAAGAAGCTTAATCTTGGCATTTTCGTCATAGCCCGGAAGAACTCGTTTGGCATGCAGGTCAAATACCAGCTTCCCACCAAACTCCAGATACAGCTTGTCATAGTTATTCACCCGCTCCAATATGTACTTAGATTGCTCCTCTAAATATTTCTGATGGTCAAATCCGATTTTCATTTTATCGCCCTCGCTTGTCTTATGTTTAGCTGATATTAAAACCAGCAGTCCTCCTATTTACAACTTTTTATTATTACATAATCTGAGTTTAAAGTAAATAAATTATTCTGCTCTCAAAAAAATTAACAGACCGGAAACTTGATACCGGCCTCATTCATTAATACCAAAGCTCCTATTTGTAAAATCCAACCATTCTCTGGCGGCAAAGGAGAGATATCTGTCCTTTTTCCATATGATGGAGAGCTCTAAGAATACCTCAGGATTTGAAAAACCTATGACCTTTATTTTTCTATTATCCAGCTCCTGACAAATTCTCTGGGGCAGCATGGTAATCCCCAGCTTGGCAGCCACCATCTCCACCATAAAATCTCTTTGGGAGCTTTCACATATGATTTTAGGATAAAAGCCATATCGTCCACATTGCTCAATAATTCGGTCGTGCAATGAAAAATCCTGTCGATAAAGAACAAAGTTCTCTTCTTTTAGGCTGGTAAAATCTATCTCCTTAAAATCCGCAAGGAAATGCTGGGGATATACCACCACCATAAGCGGGTCCTTCAGCAATGTAAAGGTATTGAAGATGTTTACCTTTGTTGGCGGGCTGCAAACTATACCAATATCCAGCGTACCGTCCTCAACGCCGACCTCAATATTTTTAGTCCCTACCTCCGTCAGCTGGATATCCACCTGAGGGTACTCCTTTTTGAACTCCCCAATAATTCTAGGAAAAAAGCTGGCACCAACCATAGGCGGTATACCGATGCGAATAACCCCCTTTTTCATTTCTATAACATCATCTAACTCAGAGGTGAGGCTTTGAAAGCTGGCCAATATTTCCTGAGCCTTACCTAACACTGCCCTTCCAGCATCGGTCAATTCAATTTGCCTTGAGGATCTGCATAATAGCTGTACCCCTAATTCATCCTCCAATATTTTAACCATTTTGCTAATGGAGGGCTGACTAATATGCAGATTCCTAGAAGCTTTTGTAAAGCTTAAGCTCCTGGCTACCTCAACAAAGTACTCCAGATGTCGAATATCCATAAACCTACCTCCTATCTATAGCTTATAAGCATACTTGTTTAGAATAAATATACGTATTAATTATAGATTATCATATAGAAGAATAGATCACAAGAGAATAAAGTAGGGGACACCATCGGTCTTTCATTTCTAATGAGGGGGTACTCCCCTAACCATTCCCTATCTTTTTTAAAAATAAAAACAAAAATAGCCCGCTGACCTCCAGCTGGGCTATTTCATAAATACTATTTTACTGGTACTGTAACCGCTACACGATTATTGTAGGCATCCTTAATCGCTGCTATGATATTGCCATGTGCATCATTTAGGCTCATTGTAGCACCTGTTATGACATCAGCTATAACAGCCTTATCCGCATCGGATAGCTTGTCATATTTAGCCTTATCCTGCTCATTTGTAGCATCTGGTTTTAAAGGTCTACCATTCCTGTCGGAGGTATATTTAGTAAACCAGGTTTCGATTTCAGCAACCGTCATACCCTTGAAGTATTCTTGGTAGAAATCCATTTGATCTACCCAATCATTTTTAGGATTCATTCCGTAATTTTCTCTTTGGCGTTTGGTTTTCCAATTATTCACCTCATCAGTAATGAATTCAACTGTATTGTCGGAAAGACCTGTTACCTTATGGGTATCATGATCTGTGACGTTATACCCTTCTGTTCCCGGCCATCCTGAAAAGTGAGGCATGCTTGCGCCTTCATAGTTTGGTGTACTAATCTCAAGAATATCTACCATTAAATTGACTATTCTTCCCTCTTCATCAAAGGAAGCATCTGCAAAGGTAAAGTTAAAGCTGTAAACTGGAACACCCTCTTCATCCGCTCCAGGACCTGAACGGAACATAATATCCTTACCTAAACCCTGATAGACCTTTGCCTCCACCGGAGCCTCTGGTGCATTGGGCCCTGTTGCTTGTTGGGCACATCCTGATAGCAATAAAATTGTTAATAATACAACAAAAAACCTTTTCATCATGAATTTTTCCCCCTATTACGTAATTTTATAAGCTATCGAATTCTACGTTCAAGCTAGCTAAAACGTTTACCTCAACAAAGAATTCGAATACATATATATTATCATTTTTTGATTAAAAATACAATATTTGTTTGTATATTATTTAACAATTTTTTTCATAAAAAAAAATCTACTCTATAAAAAAGTAGATTTTTTAATATCTTTTATTCATTTCTTAAGTATTAGCTTGCTCTAATGATCTCTATATCATAGCCATCTGGGTCTGTAATAAAATAGTATCTCGGTGGACTTCCAGGTAACCCCATAAGCTTTGTAACCTTATAACCCATTTCAATATGTCGTTCTCTTGACGCCTCTAAATCCTCTACCGATACTGCAATGTGACTAAATCCATTCCCAATGTCATAGGGTCTTTCTGGATTATAGTTATAGGTCAGCTCTAGTTCATAGGCTCCTGTCTCATCGCTTAAATAAACTAAGGTGAATTCCGCTTCAGGAAAATCCTTTCTTCTGGTTTCTTTAAGCCCCAGCGCCTCTGTATAGAATTTTAATGACTTCTCTAAATCCATTACCCTGATACAGGTATGCAAATATTTGTATTTCATCTTAATTCTCCCTTCATCATACTTTCCTCACTATTATCATACCGCTAAAACCAGTGACAATCAACCGTATTGCCATTAATCTAATTACCCATCAAATACTTAAAGTAGGGTGAATCGGCAGGGAAAATAATAACCGTTTCTTCATTGATAGTCGCCTTATAGGATTCAAGTGCTCGGTACATATTGAAAAATTCAGGGTCTTTACCATAGGCTTCATTATAAATCTTAGCCGCCTCTCTGTCCCCTTCTGCCTCTATGGTCTTAGCCTCTGCCTCTGCTCTGGCCAATAGCTCTGAAACCTCTCTGTCGGTTTCTGCCTTTATTTTAAGGGCTTCTGCATCCCCTTGAGAAAGATATTGCTGTGCCGTACTCTCTCGTTCCGACACCATCCGCATATACACCGATTGCTCATTGGCAGGCGGTAAATCTGCTCGCTTCATTTTAATATCCACCAGCTCTATACCGGCATTATTTCTAATCAATATTTCATTTACCTGACTTCTGACTAAGTTATCGATATCGCCCCTCATATTATTATTATGATTTACGATTTGCTGATACTCCATTTTTCCTAGCTCAGTCCTGATATTTGAATATACGATATCACCTAATCGACTTTCTGCGCCTCCGATGGTTCGTAGGGATTCGATCATGGCCTTAGGATCGGTAATCCGCCAAAGACTGTAATAATCCACCATAATCCGCTTCTTATCAAGGGTATTGATCTCAGCCGATGGTACATCATAAATTAAGGTCTTTTTAGGCAAATGCGAAATGCTTTGTAGAAATGGGAGCTTAAAGTTAAGCCCCGGGGTATCGACAATATTAACAATTTCTCCAAATTGTCGTACCACCACATACTCGTCTGCACTAACAATATAGAGATTATTAACGACAAATACCAACGCGATGACTAATACCAATACAACAAAAATAGTCTTTTTTGGTAGCTTTATCTGCGGCTTTGGTTTATTCTCTACAGCATTAAGCTTTTCCTTTATAATATTAATGCCATTATCTGTAAAATTACTCAATTTGCAGCCCCTCCCTTCATAGCATCAAGCGGTAAATATCTTACCGTAGAGCCTGAGGACTCCTCCATGATATATACCTTAGCATTTGGAAGAACCTCCTCCATCATTTCAATCATTAGTCGGTAACGGGTAATACTCTTGTTGTTGGCATATTCTGAATATATCGCATTGAACTTAGCAACATCACCCTTAGCCTGCTCTATTCTGCTGACCTTTTGCGCTTCAGCCTGACTAATTAAGGCTTGTCGATGACCCTCAGCTGTATTTATCTTCTCATTTCTATACTGATTTGCCTGATTGATTTTTGTTATTCTTTCTTCCCTTGCGGAGGTTACCTTTTTAAAGGCGTTGCTTACCTCTTCATTGGGTAAATCCACATCCTGCAGGTTAATATTTACAATAGATATTCCAATATCGTAAGCCTCCATTAGCTCTGTTAAGTTGTCCCTTACCTCGTTCATAATCTTTGTTCTGCCATCTGTAAGGGCATCGTCCACCGTCGAGCTGCCGATGACACCTCTTAATGATGATGAGGTGGCGTTATATAGGATTGTCTTAGGATTCTCTGTATTATACAAAAAAGCGATGGGGTCTACAATTCGCCACTGCACTTCAAGGTCTGCCAAAATGATGTTTTCATCACCGGTAATCATTTTTGCATCTCTTTCATGCAAGGTTACCCCCTTCTTATCCTCCTCATAGCCAAAAGTCAAAGAAAAGGTCTCTCTTGAGAGAATCTTTACGGATTGTATAGGATAGGGTAGCTTAAAGCGAAGCCCCGGAGTAACCAAATCTGTGCTGGGGGCACCGAAGGTTACTAAAACTGCATACTCTGTTTGGTCAACCGTATATACACAGCTGCTAAGAGCAATGAAGCCGATAAACAGTAAAATAATGACTGGTATTAATTTTGGTATTTTTCCCCGCATATGTCAACCTCCTTATTTTATTCAACCGCTGAGGCTATCGAAATCTAATAGCATATCAGCAGCCATTTATAATATGATGTCGAATATCATAATTTTGTTCCAGAAAACCCGTAACAGTTTTCGGGTTCTATAATACTCCCTCATCCAATATGCTGCCGAGCTAGATTCACCTGTTTTTATCTAAACCCTTAAGGCTGTTGATGCATTTGGGGTAATGCAGCGCTTTTTTAAATGATATACTACTTTCAAAACAATAATAAATAGGCTATAATATAGATATTTCCAAAATCTACTAAGTAGGATAAGAATGCCATACAGATTGTTACCCTCAGTATACATAGGAAAACATAAGGCATTTTCCTATTTAAAGGACTATGAATCTAAAAGGAGGACGTTAAAATGCAAAATTTTGAAGCTCAGCTTGAAAAATATGCTCAGCTGGCTATTAAGGTGGGCGTTAATCTACAGCCTAGTCAGCTGCTGGTGGTCAATGCCCCTGTCATGGCAGCCTATTTTGTCAGGACTTTGGTTAAGGAGGCTTACAAGGCCGGAGCAGGAAATGTTCACGTAGAGTGGCATGATGAAGAGATCACCCACACTAAGCTTTCAATAGCCCCCTTTGAAGCACTGACTCAATACCCCCTATGGAAGGCAAAGGGCTATGAGGAAATGGCAGAGGCTGGTGCTGCTGTTATGACCATCAGTATCCCTAATCCCGATTTATTAAGAGATATACCCGGCGAAAGAATCGCTGCTGCCAACAAGGCCAATGCAGTGGCTATGGAGGGCTTTAAAAAGTACACGCAAACAGGAAAAATAAGCTGGACAACCATCTGTATTCCCGGTGAGGAATGGGCTGCAAAGATTTTCCCATACGCCTCTGCTGAGGAAGGTATGACACTGCTATGGGAAAATATCTTTAATATTGTCCGGGCCTCCGCAGAAGACCCTGTAGCAGCTTGGCAACAGCATTTATCCAATGTAAGGGATAAGCTCTCCCTGTTGAATAGCAAGCGCTATAAAAAGCTATTCTTTAAATCCGCAGGAACTGATCTAAGCATGGCACTGCCGGATAAGCATTTATGGGTTGGTGGTGGTATTCATAACGAAAAAGGTACCTACTTCGTGCCTAATCTACCAACAGAAGAGGTATTTACCATGCCCCTTAAGCATAGCCTTGAGGGTGTTGTCACCAGTACAAAGCCCCTTAATTACGGCGGCAATGTCATAGAAAATTTCACTTTAACTTTTAAAGAGGGCAGGATCGTTGAATTTACTGCTGAAAAGGGCTATGATACGCTTAAACGACTCATAGAAACCGATGAAGGCGCCCACTACATAGGTGAGGTGGCTCTGGTGCCCCATGACTCACCCATATCGAATACCAATTTAGTCTTCTTCAATACCTTATTTGATGAAAATGCCTCCTGTCATCTTGCCATAGGTGCTGCCTATCCCCTAAGCATAGAGGGGGGCTCTGCCATGGGCAAGGAGGAGCTAGAGCAACAGGGTGCCAACACCAGCTTAGTACATGTGGATTTTATGATCGGCAGCCAGAACATGGAAATATCGGCAGAAACAGCTGAGGGTAATATAGAGATTATTTTTAGCAAAGGTAATTGGGCATAGGCTAAATAGAGACATAATCATAAATGGGACAGCGCATTGACACTGTCCCATTTTTACTTTGTCATTTAATCTATAGCATTTAGTAAAAATCAGTGTTTTAAAAATGCTTATTTAGTTATGCAGGATGTCAATCACTACAAGTCCTTCACTTCAAGCTTTTTATTTGTCATATTAAAATCCTCCTCTAATATGTTTTGTTATCTATACACTCCATCCCATGCTTTCCTGTTGAATATGCCACAGCTTTGCGTACAGTCCCTTTTTTAAAAGCAGCTCTTCATGTGTACCCTCCTCGAAAAGCTCTCCCTCCTGCAATACAATTATCTTGTTAGCTCCTGCAACAGTTCTTAGCCTGTGGGCAATCACAATAACAGTTCTTCCCTTAATCAGTGCAGAAATCGCCTCTTGGATTAACACCTCGTTCTCAGGGTCTATAGAAGCTGTGGCTTCATCTAAAAGCACAATTGGCGCATCCTTAAGGATTGCTCTGGCGATAGAAATTCTCTGGCGTTCTCCACCTGATAGGGTGCAGCCATTTTCACCGATAAGGGTTTCATAGCCCTTTTCCATTTTATTGATAAACTCATCGCATCGAGCAATTTTTGCAGCGGTACGTACCTCCTCGTCTGTTGCTCCCTGCTTTCCTATACGAATATTATTTATAACGGTGTCATTAAAGAGAACGACGTCTTGAAATACAAAGCTCATATATTTCATCAATGCTTCCGGGTCAATATCTCGAATATTCTTATCACCAACTAAAATCTCACCCTTGTTGACATCCCAAAACCGTGAAATAAGCCGTGTCACAGTGCTTTTACCTGAGCCTGAGGGACCTACCAATGCAGTCACCGAATTCTGACGCAGGCTAATGCTCAGATTCTTTATAACGTCTTCATCATTGTAGGCAAAGGTAACATCCTTAAACTCAATATTGCAGTTGGGCAAAGCTATGTCTGTCACTCCCTCCATGACTGGCTCCTCCCTCAGCTGCTGCATGCGCTTTGTAGAAGTAAACAGATACATGACCTCCGCCAGCATAGTCAAAATCGCCAGCACTGGGGCATATATACGGGTGCTTATCATGGTAAAGGTCAGGAATTTAATGACGTCAAGCTTTCCTGCTGTCAGAAGATTAACCCCAATAAGAATAACCACGCCAATACCCACCTGTAGAACGATCGAGGAAAGGGTGACAAAGCTTCCGGCTATCGCCTCAAAGGCTACAGCCTCCTTCATCATTTGCTTGAGGGCTGCCTTGAGGGCTGCGGACTTTTCTCCCGATAAACCAAAGGCCTTTACCACCTTAATGCCATCGAGATATTCCTGGATTTGCTTAGAAACATTTAGCTTTGCCCTAACATGACGTTCACCATATTTTTTCTGTATCCTTCTTGAAAGATAAATTACGCCAATTGAAATTGGAAGAACGAAAAGTAAAGCCAGCGTCATCCGCCAGTCATAAATTGCCAGCAGAACCGACACAATTAGAATTGAGATTGTGTTTGCTGCAATCTGGGGAACTGCATGACTCATGATTTGCTCTATTGTGGCGCAGTCACCCATGATATTTGTGGTCAATTCTGATAAATCCTTACGGTTAAAGAAGGAAAGCGGCAGCTTACGCATGTGCTCAGCAACCTCAACACGAATATTGGTGCTTTCCTTATATGCAGTCGTATAGGTTTTATCATACTCAACACTGTAGACAATAAAGTAAAGCGCTGCAGCCAGAAGGCCAAATACAAGAAGCACCCATAGTCTACCGGTATCCAATGGTGTTCCCATGGTTAACGGCGCAATAATGGTCTGCATGGCCTGCATAATCACCATGAAGGGTAAAAATAAAATGATATTTGCTAGAACACAAACAAAAATTGCCCGTTTTAAATCTTTTTCACCCTTATCCGATAAGTGTAATAGCTTTTTAAGCATTGTTTGCCACCTGCCCTTCTGTAATCCGCCAGCTCATGGCTGCTGTATACTGTTGCCACATATGGCTATATCGTCCACCGGAGCCTACAAGGACATCATGTTTGCCCTCCTCTACAAGCCTGCCTTCATCGATCACCAGAATCTTGTCGGCGCCTCTTACCGTCGACAGTCTATGGGCAATGATAATAACCGTTTTATTCTTCATTAGCTGTTCAAAGGCCAGCTGAATCTTATGTTCGTTTTCAGGATCAGCAAAGGCCGTAGCTTCATCCAGCACAATGATAGGGGCGTCTTTGAGGATTGCCCTAGCGATGATGATACGCTGCTTCTCGCCACCGGACAAATGGATATTATTCGTTCCAATCACAGTATCATAGCCCATAGGTAGTCTCTTAATAAACTCATGACACTGAGCGGCCTTAGCAGCAGCAATGACCTCCTCACGGCTTGCATCCTTATTGCCAATTTTGATATTATCAAGGATACTCTGCTGAAATAGGAAAATCTCCTGAAACACAAAGCTGACAATCTGCATAAGATATTGGCTGGACATATGCCGTATATCCACTCCACCAATTTTTATGTCGCCAGAATTCACATCATAAAATCGAGGAATCAAATGGGCAATTGTACTTTTTCCTGAGCCTGAGGGCCCCACCAGAGCGGTGACCTCCCTTTGCCTTGCAGTAAAACTGACACCAGACAAAGCTTCCGATTCACCATAGGAAAAGCTGACATTTTGAAAGACAATATCAAAGCTGTCTACTGTTTTAGGATTTTCAGCCTCAGGTAGAGGCTCCACACTAAAGACTCTGTCCATCCGCTGAATTCCGTCTGCGATCTGCTTGCCCTTTTGTGAGACATACATCAGCTTAAGAAATGGTGCCGTAATAGAAACCGAAAATATCAGATAAAAAAGCGCCGACATGGCAAATTGGGGATAATCAGTCACGCCACCTGAAAGCCATATGATAACAGGAACAAGAAAAATATAAATGTTGTTCAACACCACCAGAAACATCACGAATCCATTTTTAAACGTCTTTGTGTAAGCTAGCGCAAAATCACCATAGGTCTTTATTGAATCATAAAATTTTCTGAAGGAGTATATGGTCTGGCTAAAGGCTTTCACAACCGAAATACCCCGTACATATTCGACTGAAGCATTGTTCATATCCTCAAGAGAATCCTGATAGATTTTTATAAATTTCATTGCGTTTTTACCGGTGTAAATGCTTTGAAGAATATACAGCACGATAATCGGCACAAGTGTCGCCAGCCCCAGACGCCATTCAAAGACAAATAAAATGATTAATATAACTATTGGGGTGGCAAAGGAGCCAACAATATCCGGTAGCTGATGGGCAATAAAGCCCTCGATTTTCTCAATGTTTTCATCCACAACCTTCCGTATTTTTCCAGTAGAGTTTTCTGTGTGGAAGCCCATTGGCAGGCTAGCCAGATGATTCGCAAACTTAAGCTTCAAATGATATAACGTCTTGAAGGCTGCTAGGTGAGAGCACATTAAAGCTAAAAAATTTAATAGTATTGCACCGATGGCTGCTCCTCCTGCAATCCAGCCGAGACGTATCATGTAGCTGCCTTCAAGTCCATTGGGATTGCTCATATTGACTGCCAGATGACTAATAATATAATAAATTGCGATGAAGGGAACAAAGGAAACTGCAACACTCATTATAGCAAGTATGCAGGAAGCTAAGACCAGAGCCTTTTTAGTAAAGGCAATCTCCCACATACGCTTCATACCGTTAGATACTTTGTTTTCCCCTTCTGAATTTGCCATAATAGAACTGGACATAAAACTCCTCCTTTAAAATAATTAAGTTAGAATTAACTAACATTTTTTTTAAAAAATAGCCTAAGCTATTCTTCATTACCACTAAAGAGCTCATCAAAAACACTCTTCCATCCACCGGTGTAAAAAGCCGCTAAAAAATCAAGATGCTTAATCGCCTCTTCATAGGTCATATTGTGGCGAACGGGCTCCAGCACCGTATTAATATAGCTTTCTGACACTATGTGCAGGACGTCGGGGCTTAGCTTAACCCTTATTCCCTTTTGCCTTGCTAATTTCTCTAAATAGTCAAGGGTAAGGGCCACCTCGTGATCTACTATGGCATGTATAAAGCCTGCTTTTGAAGAACCTTCGGAACAAACAACCAAAAGTCTGAATATATCAAAGCTGTCATAAATAATTCTGTATATCCGATGAAGCTCGATAATCGTGTGTTGTTTTGTGATTTCCGTAACAATGTGGTCCTTGTTGTAATAGTACCCACTCAACTCTGTAAATAAATCATCCACCTGCTTGCAGACCGGAGCTACAATCGCTTCAAACAATGCGTTCTTATCTTTAAAATAGGTATATATTGCACCTGTCGTCACGCCTGCTGCAGCGGCAATGTTTCTAAGTGACGCACCTTGAAAGCCATTTTGCAAAAATTCCTGTTTGCCAAAATGAAGAATTTTTTCCTGCGTATTCAATTCACTGGTCATAGTTCACCTCTTCTTCTTTGCACATAACAGTGTTATATAACAATGTTATTTTATAAAACTTCTCTCGATATGTCAATAGGTAATGGAAAAATATGCATCGTTGTTTAGATTTTGATATGGAATTAACATGTGGTTAAGTAATTACCCCTTTTAATATCAATAGTGTCACCTATAACTAAAAGGCATATCCATTATGTTTAATATGTATTTTTACTATGAAACTAAGCATGATATTATTAAAGTAAAGTTATGAGAGGAGAATGTTACCATGAAGCAAAAGGTTTTAATAACAGGTAAAATACCACCTATTGCCTATCAGATGCTGGAGGAAAAGTTTGATGTCACGATGCACCAGGAGTTAACTCCATTATCTAAGGAGGAAATCATTAATTTAGTGGCGGATAAGGATGCTCTACTGCCTATACTTTCAGATTCGATAGATGCACATGTAATAAATGCCGCTCCAGGCTTAAAGATAATCGCCAACTATGGGGCAGGCTTCAATAATATTGATGTCCCTCTGGCTACAACTAAGGGCATACCTGTAACCAATACCCCTGTTGTATCTACCAACGCTACTGCTGAGCTGACATTAGGCTTGATATTGTCTGTGGCCAGAAGAATAGTGGAGGGCGATAAAATAACCCGCGAGGGAAAATTCACCGGATGGGCGCCACTGTACCATTTAGGCTATGAGCTAACCGACAAGAGGCTGGGGATCATAGGTATGGGGAATATTGGTAGGGCCGTTGCTAAAAGAGCCTTGGCCTTTGGAATGGAAATTGTATACTTTGACAAGTTTCCCTTGTCAGAGCAGCAGGAGCAGGAGCTAAACTGTCGCTTCATGCCACTAGAGGAGCTAATTCCTACCTCTGATTTTATTACATTACATGTCAATTATGACCCTTCTCTGCATCATCTTATAGGAAAAAAGGAGCTTGACAGCATGAAGAGCAGCGCCTATTTTATTAATGCTGCTAGGGGTCCCTTGATGGATGAAGCCGCCCTTTTAGAGGCCTTAAGGACTAAAGCCATTGCCGGTGCAGGACTGGACGTATATGAGTTTGAGCCTAAAATAACAGCTGGTCTGGAGAAGCTGGACAATGTGGTATTAACTCCCCATATCGGAAATGCCACAGTGGAGGCTAGAGGTGAAATGTCTAAGATAGCAGCGCAAAACATTATAGAGGTGCTGGAGGGCAGAGAGCCGATATCCTGTGTAAATCCTTCATATAAATAGATTGCATCCTATTTCATTAAATAGCCCCAATGGCTAAATTTAACCGTGAAGAGGTATTCATGTTTTTAAAAGTCAAGGCATTGATGCAATTATCTCATAGTCGTTGCCAAAAAGACTGCTAAAAAAAAGTAGGCCAATCATACGGTCTACTTTTTGCTTATCCTAATATATGACCTTATGCCAAGCTCCTGAGACTATCGATAAAATCAGCTCCAGCATCTGGATTTTGCTGCAAGTATAGTATTGCTTTCCCTTCTGTATCCTTCAGCTCTGAAGCAATAATATTTTTAAAATCCAAAGCCCTCTTCTCCTCCAGAGGAGGCATCAGCTTTGCCTTTTCCCTGGCCTTTTCAATAAAGATTGCCAGTTCTCCTGTACTGATGGTATCCGCCTTCATTTTTAATATCAGCCTGTTGCTATTAATAAAAAATAGCTTATAGCCACCATCTACCCTTTCCCCCATCAACAGCTCACCACTATAGCCATCCTCCTGAGGGTCCATTGGGCTTCTATGGGCATAGCCTATTAATGCACTAAGCTCCTTAAAGTATTGCGCTCTTTCAAATTGCTGACCTATAGCCGCTTCTCTCATTCGTGACTCCAGCAGCTTAAGAAAGCTGTGTAGCTCAGGCGCATCGGTCAGTATAAGCTTTAAGGACCTGTAGCTTTCGTAATGGGCTTCGGCCTTCATTTGCTGCTTGAGGATACTATAGCTAAAATTATAGGCTTCCTTTTCCTTCGTTATCGGCAAAATTCCCTGAAGACCGTCTATTAGCCTTGTCAGCATCCCCTTGCTGCGAAAGGGTCCAAGGGTATTCGCTTCCTTTTCTTTGGTTATTGCAATAATAGGCTCCTGAGGATTCTGATTGAGCTTTAGATAAACATATCTGCTATCGTTTTTATACTGAGAATTATATAGGGGCTTTAGCTTTTTTATAAGGGCACATTCCAGTAATTGTGCTTCTATGTGGGTATCTGTAACTATAAAGTCTATGTCCTTAATATGAAAAACCAGTCGCTTTATCTTGCTCCATTCATGCTGTGCGCTGAAATAGGATTTAACCCTGGCATTTAGATTTTTACTCTTGCCAACATATATAATATTGTTATCCGAATCCTTCATTTTATATATTCCCGGCAATTGGGGAATGCCCTTTATTTTTTCTGATAAATTCTGAGGTACTGCCATACCATCACCTGCCAACAGCTTTTTTTCATATTCTTATGCCTGCTCACGGGCAGGTATCAGCTCCTCATTCTCATTTAAGGAGATATGTCTTGAAACCGCGTAGGTCAACAGTAATGCCGCCACCAAACGAGCCACAAAGATGATGATACCGTTGCCTCCCGCTGCCACCAGCAATAAAGTGTCCTCAAATACCGCATGACAGGCCAGCAAAAAGAGTGTAATCAAAAAAAGATCTCTTTTTGTTAGATTCCCTTCATTAGCCGTCTGAATTATAACCCCAGCACCATAGGAGAGGCCGAATATAATTCCCACCAGCAGAGGTAAAACGGAGCTATCCGAGGTCTTAAACATCCTAGCTAAAAAATTAAAGGGCTTTGTAATCCGGTCCAGTATCTTATAGTCCTTTAATATCTGGAGTGTAATCATAATGGGCATAATGATTTTTATGATGCCTATTATTGAATTAATGCTGCCGATAGTGGCTTCCTTTAATATTGCCATCATACCAATCCACCCAGCCTTCCCATAATAATTCCTGAAGCCAGTGCCAGACCTAGCCTGATTAGGACTACCTTTACCGAGCTGACCCCCAGCTTTTTTGTCACTGCCGTTTCAACAAAAAGCGAGTGGGAAAAGGACAGCATTAGCGCTATAGTAGTTATTTCCATGGGCGCCAAAGATACAGCTGTGATGGCACCAACTGCTGCATACAGATTAAGTACATTTCCCAATACTAGTATTATGGCAGCCTCACCCGGCAGATTAAATATTGCCATTAGAGGACTGAATACATAGGCAATCCAATCAATTACCGGTGTGTACTTCAAGATGGTGATTACAAAGTAAACCGGAACAATGACCTTTGCCAGCAGCCAGGTGGTCTCCAAGCCTTTTTTAAATCCTGTTTTAATTGATGCTACCAACATAATTGCCCCTCCTGTCGCAAGATCGTGCTTATATTAGCCCCTTAGTGCTTTGATTCTCTTCTCGATATATTTTAAATCATAGGTCTCAAAATCCTTCTTGCCGTTGATTATCATAGCCTTATGGTCAATCCTGTGCCTTAGGAGCATAAATTTCATTTTCTCCTCTTCATTCACCTCATACTTCTCATATTTCCATTGTCGTCCCTGCTGATAAATGATAAAGCTGTCATTCCCCTCCTCAAGGTCCCTTTGCAGCTCCTCTGCCAATTCATGTAGTCTCATGATATTCCTCCTAATATAGGTATTCTGCTATATGCTTTAAAATAATTATTTCCATCCTTCAATTTTATATCAAAATATATCTTTGAACAATACCTATAATCCTCAATTATATCAGTAATGTATACACGATACAACGCTTTCCGCACTAAAGTGATCGAGGCATTTAGCCCCCTCTGACTAATACATTTTCACAGAGTATTAAGGTTCAAATGAAAAACACCTGCGAAATTCGCAGGCGCTCTTCACTATTTTCTTATTCTCTATTCACTATTCTCTATTCTCTATTCACTATTCTCTAATCATCAGTCATCTACAGACAATTTCGAGTTCTTTTAATAGGGTCATAGTATTCCTATCTCTTGACGCTGTTGTCCCTTAGGCTGACACAAGGACGTATGCTTTATAGCTTAAGCCATGCTACGGGTCATGTTCTCCTGGACATATTTTTTTATCTCCTCAGCCGTCGGCAGCAGCAGTGTCCCTTCAGCCAATTTTTTTAACTGTTGATAGGAAAGGCCTCTTATCAATTCTCTGGCCGGCAGCACAGCACCTGCACTCATGGAGAATTCATCCAAGCCCAGTCCCAGAAGAACAGGTATAAGCTTAGTGTCCCCTGCCATTTCACCGCACATGCCTACCCATTTTCCGCCATTATGTGCATGATCGATGACCAGCTTAATTAATCTCAAAACTGCAGGATGGAAGGGCTCGTACAAATGACTTATCTTCTCATTTATTCTGTCTACTGCAGTGCTATATTGAATCAAATCATTGGTGCCAATACTGAAGAAATCCACCTCTTTTATTAGCATATCCCCAATGACTGCGGCCGAAGGAATCTCAATCATTATTCCCACCTCGATATCGCTGCTGTAGGGGATTTTAGCAGCATCCAGTTCTGCCTTAACCTCCGCCAGTATTTTATTGGCGGCCCTTACCTCCTCAACCGAGGAGATCATAGGATACATAATTTTCAGATTGCCGTAAATACTTGCCCTTAGCAAGGCCCTTAGCTGTGTTTTAAAAATTTCCGGCTGATCCAGGCATATTCTAATGGCTCTATAGCCTAAAAAGGGATTCATTTCCTTTGGCAGGCTTAAATAGGGCAGCTCCTTATCGCCACCGATATCCAGAGTACGAATAATAACCGGCTTGCCCTCCAGCTTCTCCAATACCTCCCTATAGGCCTCAAACTGCTCCTCCTCCGAAGGCATGCTGCTTCTGTTCATGTATAGGAATTCCGTCCGATACAGCCCTACGCCCTCTCCACCGTTTTCCAGAACCCCCTTTACATCCTTAGGTGTACCTATATTACAGGCCAGCTCCACCCGTCTATTGTCCTTGGTAATGGTTACGCTATCCTTAAGCGCCAGCAGCTTCTCTCTTTGTTCTCTATAGTCTCTAGCCTTATTTTCAAAGGCCTCAAGGGTCACCGAATCTGGGTTGATATAGCCCTCTCCATTACTACCGTCTAGGACTATGATGTCTCCCGCCTTAACCAGCTCTGTAATTCCGCCAATACCAACTATCGCAGGTATCTCCAGAGTCCTGGCCATAATGGCGGTATGACTTGTCCTTCCGCCTATATTAGTGATAAAGCCCAGCACCTTATCTAAATTCATGGTGGCGGTATCGGAGGGTGTCAGGTCATGGGCAACTAGAATTACCTCCTCTTCAAGGGTGGAAAGGTCCACAATTGGCAGCCCCAACAGATTTTTCAGCAATCTGCCTCCCACATCCTTGATATCCGCAGCCCTCTCCTTCAAATAAGCATCCCCCATAGCATCAAAGATGCTGACAAAGCTATCCACCACCGATTTAAGGGCAAAGGCAGCAGATACACCCTCACTACTGAGCTTATCCTTTACCTGAGATAGCATCTCAGGGTCCTCTAAAATCATTATATGGGCTTCAAATATTGCAGCCTTATCGGCTCCAAGTCTTTTTTCCGTGACAGTCTTAATGGCCTGCAGCTGGTTCTTCGTTGCTGTCAATGCCTTTTCTAGAGCGTTAAGCTCTGAATTGATGTCCTTAACCGGAAGCCCATCGATTTTTATTTCTTCCTCCTTATAAACCAAAGCTTTACCTATTGCTACCCCTGGAGATGCACCGATTCCTCGAAACATAAACACGCCTCCTATGCGTCTAAATTACCCTCCAGCAGTCGTGACAAAGCCTCGACCGCTGCCTCAGCATCCTCTCCTATGGCCCTTATAAGGAGCTCATCTCCCTTTTTTCCACCAAGGCTCAGGATATTCATGATACTCTTACAATTGTATTGGCTTTCATTTTTTACTAAAAATATATCGCACTTGTATTTCTGTGCCTCCTTAACAATTAGGCCTGCAGGTCTTGCATGAATTCCTGTTTCATTATTTATAACTATTATTTTTTCCTTCATTTTCATCCTACCCTTCGATTGTGACCTTCATTACCCATTCGTCCTCAGACATCAGGGATTTTTCAAGTGTTGTCAACGCCTCCATATTGGTGATAACTACAGGCGTTATAGTTGATTTAGCTTTGCCTCTAACCTTATCTAAATCAAAGGTAATCAGCAGGTCTCCTGTCCTCACTCTGTCTCCTGCAGCTACATGGATTTCAAAGCCTTCACCCTTCATATCCACTGTATCTATTCCGATATGAATCAGCAGCTCTATACCCTCTTTGCTCATTAAGCCGATGGCATGCTTTGTGTCCATTACCTGTAGCACCTCGCCATCTATGGGGGCAGCTACGCTTCCTTCAATAGGCTCTATGGCTATGCCATCCCCCACCATTTTTTGAGAAAAAACCAGGTCAGGCACCTCACTGATATCCATGACCCTTCCCTTCAGCGGGGCTTTAATTAAAACCACCTTATGCTTATCCTTCTTAAATAATCCCAGCATATTATCCTCCTATCCGACAGCTACCTTCTATAAACACCTGCTTTACCTCTATATTTTCATCAAAGACGATGACATCTGCGTCCTTCCCTAATGCTATACTACCTTTCCTATCAGCCATACCGATTAGCCTTGCAGGGTTTAGTGAAACCAGCTTTATAACCTGGTGCATAGGAGCTTCGGTAGCCTCAAGAAAGTTTTTAACCGCCTGATTCATGGTTAAGACACTGCCTGCCAGACTTCCGTTGGCCAATTGGGCTCTGCCCTCCTTGACGGTGACCTCCTGTCCGCCTAAATCATAGCAGCCCTCCTTCATGCAGCCGGCCCTGATGGCATCCGTCACCAGCACAAGACTGTCCTCTCCCTTTATCCTTAGCAAAAGCTTGAAAAGCTCGGGATGAAGATGAATTTTGTCTGCTATCAGCTCACAGCTGATGCTGCTGTTGAAGACGGCACCCACTACACCGGGATTTCTATGATGCAGGGGTGTCATGGCATTGAATAAATGGGTGCAATGGGATATGCCTAGCTCTATCGCCGCCATTGCCTCCTCATAGGTGGCGGCTGTATGACCTATGGATAGGACTGCAGAGGATTTCTCCTTTATTTCCTTGATAAAGCCAATGCTGCCCTCCACCTCCGGAGCTAAGGTAATAATCCTTATCATATCCAGGTAATCCTTTATATAATCATATTGGGGCTTCAAAATATAGTCCGCATTTTGGGCTCCCTTGTATGCCTTGTTGATAAATGGACCCTCCAGATGGGCACCCAAAATGACAGCTCCCATATCATCGGCAGTAAGCGCCTCTTTAATGGTATCTAAAGCCCTGTAAATCCGATCTAGCTTCATGGTCATTGTGGTTGGCAGAAAGCCCGTAGTGCCGTAACGCATAATGGTGTTGCTTATTGTTCTAAGGGCTTCAATTTCAGCATCCATGGTATCGCTGCCGCCAGAGCCGTGAATATGAATATCTATGAAGCCGGGCGAAATATACTGACCACCGACATCAATGATTTCTTCAACGCCACTGCCATCAAAGGCATCGGCGGCTATAATTCCCCTTATTTTTTTATCCATTAATAATACTTTATCAGCATATAATGCATCAGGAAGAATCAACCTGCCATTTACTAAAGCCTTCATTAAATATCAACCCTCTTCTTTTATTTTTAGGCTCTAATCATTTATCTCTTCTATTAATGCCCCTGCTTCTCTGTCTGCAATCAAAATAATGTCAGAGTGGGTTTGCAGTATAGATGCCGGCACCTGTGTATTGACAAAGCCACTGGTCATTTCCCTCATGGCCTCGGCTTTGTTGCTGCCAGTGGCCAATAGAACTATCTTTTTCGCCTTCATGATGGTAGCAATGCCTACAGAAAGAGCCTCCTTCGGAACCTCCTGTGGATTGTCAAAAAACCTGCTATTATCCGCTATGGTCTTAGCCGATAGCCCCACCAAATGGGTGGTAACATTAAGCTTATTCCCCGGCTCATTAAAGCCGATATGTCCATTGGCACCAATCCCCAGTACCTGCAGATCAATACCGCCGGCTATTCTTATCCGTTCCTCATATTCCAGGCATTCTCTTACAATATTTTCAGCCATGCCATTGGGAATATGGATTTTATCCTCCGGTACATTGATATGCCGGAAGAAATTCTCCATCATATAGGTGTAGTAGCTGCTGCTGTGCTGCTTCGGCAGTCCGTAATATTCATCCAGATTAAAGGTGGTTACCTCCCTAAAATCCAACTCGCCGCGATTAAACATCCTCACCAGCTCGCTATACATGCCTACTGGAGTGCTGCCGGTAGCCAGTCCCAAAACACTTTTGGGCTTTAATATAATCTGACTGGCTACGATTAAAGCTGCCTTTTTGCTGACAGCCTCATAATTATCCTCTATATATATTTTCATCAGTTCTACACTCCTTCGACAGCAGCTTTTTCTTGATGTTTAAGAAATGATACCATTCAATTCTTAGACATGGGGGTGTTAAAGGTTCCCCCTTATTAAAGCAGGAAATGCCAGTGGCCCTTTATAGCTTAAAGTCCTCCACCATCTCCCTCGTGGTCTGAACATATCCGGAAATGTCACTAAAGTTTTCCCGGGCAATGCCAATAAACAATATGTCTACGATGGTCAGCTGGGCAATTCTGGAGGCAATAGCTCCGGTTCTAAGATTTTTTTCAACACTGGCAGTGTATAGGTTAATATCCGCTAGATCACTTAAGGGATTCTTACCATATTTAGTAATGGATATGGTGGTGGCACCCCTTTCCTTGGCAGTTTCAACGGATTTATATATCTCCAATGTCCTGCCACTGTGGGATATCCCTATGGCGACATCTCCCTTACCCAAATGGATTGCCGAAGCCATTTGGGTATGACTGTCCATGTACATGCTGGCCTTTTTATTTATCCGCATCAGCTTATATTGAAGGTCCAGCCCCACCAACCCCGAAGCCCCAACACCAAAAATATTGATGTTATTTGCCTTAGACATGCTTTCAATGGCCTTTGTTATGGCGGCCTCCTCCAGTAAGCTTATGGTTTCCTCTATGGCATTGATATTCCCCTTACCTATCTTATAGATAATCTCCTTGGTGCTGTCCTGAAGACCAACAGCCTCATACAGCTTATCCTGCTGATTATCCTGTCGAGCAGCATCCTTTGCCAGCCCCAGCTTCATATCCTGAAAACCGGAAAATCCTAGCTTTCTAGCAAATCTAACTATGCTTGGCGGACTTGTCTTAACCAGCTCAGCCAGCTCTGCAGCCGACAGTGTAGAGACCTCATAGCCCTCTGCCATGATATAATCGGCTATTTTTTGCTCCGTTGGTGTAAGCTCCTGGTATACTTCTCTTATTTTAAGAATACAGCTCAAAAAATCTCCTCCTATGGTGAATTTTCTGGTATCAATCTAAAGGCCGTGCCGGGCTTAATTAAATCAATTAGCAAGCCTGCCTCAGCGGCATCCCCTACAACATTGACCCTCTCATCTGGCAAATGATCCCTTTTCATAATTTGTAATTCACCCTCATAACGTAAATATCCTTCATTATCTATGGTAATAAAATATTTTTTTCTCTCCATAGGCTTCTTTTTTATAATGGTTTGAGCTTTTCTCTCCCTTGCCTCCTGAGAACGGATAACAAATTCCCCCGGGTCCATACGATTGGTATGTAGACCTGAAAGTATATCCTGCTCTGCTTCCGTTGGATTTAAAGGCTTGTATGGGATTACAACCACACCCGCCTCTATTTCTCTTAAGGCTCTTAGCTCCTCCTCCTGTGCTAAGGCATCACCAATGATAATATGGTCCACATCCGCCAGCAGCAAATGCTGTGCAGCGATTAGGGAATTGATATCTCTATGGGCCTCCACAGTTGGCAAACCTTCGTATACTGGCCCTCTTTTTTTACCACTTTGAGAAGGCACAAAGGCCATGACCTTCAGCCCAAATTCTTTAAATACCCTGTTTCTCTCTATTAATAAATCGTAGGAAATACCCGTATCCCTTCTGGGATAATAGTTATGCCCCACTTCAATATTTTCAAAATTAGCTCCCATTGCCTTCAATTGAAGTAAATATTCTCGCGATATCGTACTTCCGTTAATCTGGGCCTTAAAGGGATAATTTTTCGTAAAGGCTACAATCTCCTCCAGACTGAAGCCGAAATCCAGTCTTAAGGCTGATATCTGATATTGGCTTAAATCAAATTTATCGATAAAGCCCTTTGAAACATCTGCTATTACCTGCATATCCAGCTTCCTGCTAAGCCGTAGCAGCTCCTTTGTTTCCTCGAACACGCTATGGTCTGCCTCAGGTATATGAAGGGAGGTAAATATGGTCTTCACGCCATAGCTATGGGCCATTTCCAGATAATTTAAATTTTCCTCAAGACTGTAGTCCATGCCATTATAGATTGAAATTCCTAACATATTTACCTTCCTCCTTATAAATTCCTAATTAAAAGCTAACCTTCTTCTAAACATTTGCAACATCAGAATCCTTGATGAAAATACGAGTGATGATAAAGCCGCCTAAATAAGAGATGAAGATACCCAATACATAGTTCAGCATTGAACCCGGCTGCATTAATGGGACTGCCACAAGCCCTGAAGGACCCCATGCTGTTGCCATTACCTTGGTGGCCATAACAAAGGCACCACCGAAGCCTGCACCCAATCCAGCTGTGACAAAGGGCTTGCCTAGAGGTAAGGTTACCCCGTAGATCAATGGTTCACCGATGCCAAGAATACCTGCAGGCAGTGCCCCTGTGATGACCTTTTGCATTCTGTTATTCTTAACCTTCTTAGCAATCAAGTAAATCGCGATTGCCGCTCCCACCTGACCGGCACCTGCCATTGCCAGAACAGGGAATAGGGATACGCCTCCCAAAGCCTCCAGCTGTATGGCATAGATTGGAATAAGACCATGATGCAGTCCCAATAAAACCATCGGCAGGAATAATGCTGATAGTACATAGCCTGAGATAATGCTGACAATTGTATTTTCAGAGCCGATGATAACGCTTAGAGCACTAACCAACCAATCAGATACAACACCTGACAATGGCATGATGACAAATACAAAGGCTACACCTACGGTAAGCAAGGTGATAACAGGTGTTAAGATTAAATCCAATACATCTGGTACTCTTTTTCTTACTGCCTTTTCAACCTTAGCCAGCAAATAAACCCCTATAATAACACCTATAATTCCACCCTTACCAGTCGTTAGTATCGAATTTAAAGGTACTTCATTGTCATACCAGCCATAAAGCTGTGAAATGTTAACGATTTGAGCAGCAATTGACATTGCCCCCACCATACCCCCTAAAGCCTCTGTTGCACCAAAGCGTTTAGCAGAGTTGATACCTGTGTAGATGGCAAAGTAGCCTAAAAAGCTTGTGCCAATCAGTGAAAACATCAGACGAATTGATTCCCATACCTGGCTGGTTGGCAAAGCCCCCTGTCCCTGCATCGTACTGATTAAGCTGGCAAAGCCATTGAAAATACCTGCTGCAATAATTGCCGGGATAAGCGGTACAAAAATACCTGCGATGGTTTCCAAGCCTGATTTCAGCTTGCTTTGCTTTTGTCCTTTTTTAATATTTTCCTTATTTGACTTCCAATCCTCGTTAACAGCTGCAGCCTGGGAAATGCCATAATCGCTCACCAGAATATCCGCAACCTTTTTGGCCTTACCGGGACCAACGACTACCTGCAGGGTTTCGGCCTCCACAACTCCTAACACACCATCAACCGCCTTCAGCGCGTCCTGCTGAACCTTTGACTGATCCTTAAGCTGCATTCTTACCCTTGTCATACAATTGGTTGCAGCCATGATATTATCCTTACCGCCAACCAATTCGACAATTTTCTTGGTTAAATCTTGATTACTAGACATTGATAACCCCCCTTATTTATTTTTATTTTATTATTGCCGACATTTTGAAGCACTATCTTGTAGCTGCTTCCTGTAAAGCCCTTCTGATGAAGCCCTTGTGCTTATGCAATATTTCCCTTGCTTTATCTATATCCCATAGCTTAGACTGTATTACAAAAATCGTCAGCTTTACATCATAATTGGTTTTTTCAAGATATTCCTCTGCTGCCTCCCTTGATGCACCGGTGGCCTCCATGACAATTCTCTTGCAGCGTTCCACCAGCTTAAGATTTGTTGCCTCCACATCCACCATAAGATTATCGTATACCTTACCCAGCTTGATCATGGCTCCGGTGGACAACATATTTAAAACCATTTTTTGCGCTGTCCCGGCCTTCATTCTGGTGGAGCCTGTAACCACCTCGGGACCCACCACCGGGGCTATCGATATTTTTGCCAAGCCTGCCATTTCGCTTCCTGCATTACAGCTTACGGATATGGTTTTAGCGCCTATACTATTTGCATATTTCAATGCGCCTATGACATAGGGTGTCCTGCCACTGGCTGCAATTCCCACTAAAACATCCTTTGCTGAGAAGCTGATTTTTTTCAAATCCAGCTCCCCCTCCGCCTCTCGGTCCTCGGCCCCCTCAACTGCTTTTAAAATGGCCTCTGTACCGCCTGCTATAATTCCCTGTACCATGGAAGGGTCTGTGCCATAGGTCGGAGGACATTCAGAGGCATCCAAAATGCCTAGTCTGCCGCTGGTACCGGCGCCAATATAAATTAACCTACCGCCATGATCTAAGGCCTCTGCTATCGCCTCTACAGCCTTTGCTATACTGGCCAGCTCCCGCTCAACCGCCAAAGCCACCAGCTTATCCTCGTTGTTTATGGTCTCCAGCATTTCCAAAGTCGACATTGTATCAATGTTCCTGCTATTCTCATTTCTGCCCTCAGTGGTTAATCCGTTAAGTTCTATATACATGCCCATCCCTCTATTCTCTTAAACTGAAGTTTTAAATTTTTCAGACTATTATAACTTCTTCTATGGTTTTATTATATTATATTTGAAATAATATTTCAATATACTTGTTGATTTTTGTAATAATATTTCTTTTTATGGGATAAAATAAGAGGGTAGCTATTATTAGACTGCACCCTTCTTTGACAGTTGGAGAAACAAAAAAGCTTGAAACCTGTTGTAAAAACTAGGCTTCAAGCTTTCTTTGAGTGGTCAAAATGAGACAAAAGGAACCGTCGCCTTTGTCTCAATCTATGATATTATACTTTCGTGCCTTGTAGGCCACTGTCTTGTGGGTTATCCCCAGAGCCTTCGCTGCTTTGTTAAAGCTGCCAAATTGTTGGAGGGCTCTTTGGATGATTTCCCTTTCGTAATTCTCCAGTGGCGCGATTTCTCCGTTATCTCCCATATTAATAAGTGAAGGTGCTTCCTGATGCCTAAAGCAGGCTCTATAGGTGTGAGATATATTAGAAGGAATATCATATAGCGTAATTGCATTTCCTTCCAGAAGCACCATCAGGCGCTCGATTAAATTCTCCAGCTCTCGAATGTTTCCCGGCCAATGATGATGCTGAAAAGCCTCTATAACCTCTTGGTCTATGGTTTTTATCGTGACACCTGTCTTAAGTTTAATTTTCTCCATGAAGCTATGACATAGACTTTTAATATCTTCTCTTCTTTCTCTTAATGCAGGCAAATATACGGGTACAACATTAAGACGGTAATATAAATCCTCTCTGAAGCTACCTTCCTTTATCAATTCTTCTAAATCCCGATGGGTTGCTGCAATAATCCTAACATGACATTGTATGGTTTCATTTCCCCCAACCCTTTCAAACTCCTTTTCCTGCAGTACCCTCAATAGCTTAACCTGCATTTCAATAGGCATATCCCCTATTTCATCCAGAAAAATAGTGCCGCCGTTAGCCTGTTCAAATTTCCCTATCTTCCTCTTCACGGCTCCTGTAAAGGCTCCCTGCTCATGACCGAATAATTCCGACTCTAAAAGGTTAGCAGGTATTGCACCACAGTTCACCTTAATATAGGGCTTATGCCGATGGAGACCTGCCTCATGAATTGCCTTTGCAACCAATTCCTTCCCAGTGCCGCTCTCCCCCATAATCAAAACAGTAGAATTGGTCCTTGCCGCTCTTGAAGCTACGATCAGAGCCTCCAGTAATAACGGACTTTTCCCTATGATTTTCTGAAATGAAGGGTGTATTACAGCTTTACGTTCCAACTGCGGAAGCGTTTCGATAAAAGGTGCATGCCCTGTGGTTTCCTCTCTATAAATGGCCATTAGACCACTATACTGGCAATCATTGATCAGGGGCGAGGCTGTGGCACTAATCCTGATATGCTTATAGGGAAGATTGAGGTAGCCCTTAAGTCTCTTCTTTTGCTTGATGGCGGACAATACGATATCATCATTTGGTACCTGATAGATGCTCTTTCCAATTAATGCAATGTTACTGACACCAAACATCCTCTCATAGGAGGGATTCACGTATAGAATCCTTCCGATAGAACTTATGATCAATATTCCGTCAATTAAATGATGAAACAGATCCTTATAAGAAAATTCTTCTGTGTCGTGGGACAGTCCCTTGTTGTAGTTTAAGTGCGTAACATTTGCTTTTTTCATTTTCTCCCCTACCTTTACATGCTTCTAGTGGCTATAATATCTATCTCTAATCCTAGTAAATTATTAATAATAACATCCCCTACCTTAACCGGTCCCTCAACCTCTACTGCCTTCAATACCGCCATGCATTCAGATATTTTATACTTAGGAATAGCATCGCTGGTTCTGACGGGTAAGCGATTCAAATGACCATTTTTCATTTTAACGGTGGATGTGACCATTCGTGTCGGATTTGTCATTTCCTTAACTCCGTATTGCTCGCCCCGAGGACATTTATTCCCTGAAACCTTGTACCTGGTAACCCCATTGGTTATTGTCTCAATTGCCATTTTACAGCCCATTGGACAAGAAATACATATCATTTCTACAGTTTTGCTCATTCTTTTGCCTCCTCAATCTCAAGGGCAATGGTGATCTCTTTACCCGCTATAGTCTCTAATTCCTGTTTCGTTAGCTTAATGGATTCCATTTCACCCGGTGCCAGATGGGCTTTTTTTATGCTTTTAATCACCCTGTCATCTTCCTTTATTACTAGCCTAGCGCCATGATATACATTATCTACCCTCATCATTAAATTAAGCTTATCTTCAATATTTTCCGGTCTTATATAATGGGGCACAACATAGCGAACCCCCTGCCCGGGCTTCGTGGTAATGGTTTTGACTCCTTGAACCAGTTGATTTTGAACATATCTGGCAGCGTTTTTGCCTGCCCTTCGACTCTCCTCCGTCACCCAGTCCACCAGATCATGGACATGCACAACGTTGCCACAGGCGAATATCCCCTCGATGGAGGTTTCCATTGATTCATTTACCACTGGTCCACCGGTTATGCCATCCAGCCGGATGCCTGCACTTTTGGAAAGCTCATTCTCCGGAATCAATCCAACAGAAAGTAATAAGGTGTCACATTTAAAGCTTCTCTCCGTTCCGGGAATAGGCCTTCGATTTTCATCTACCTCAGCAATTTGAATTTCTTTTACCCGGTCTTTGCCTACGATATTGGTTACAGTGTGGCTCAAAAGCAGTGGAATGTTGAAGTCCTCCAAGCACTGAACAATATTTCTTGTTAATCCCCCTGAAAATGGCAGCAATTCTACAACTGCGTGGACCTTTGCTCCCTCCAATGTCATTCTTCTGGCCATGATCAGGCCAATATCCCCTGAGCCTAGAATAACCACGTCCTTACCGACCATATAGCCCTCCATATTTACAAAGCGTTGGGCAGTTCCCGCTGTAAAGATGCCGGATGCCCTTGAACCCGGTATATTGATGGCTCCTCTGGTTCTTTCACGACAGCCCATGGCTAGAACCACCGCTTTAGCTTGCACCTGTAGAAAACCATCCTCAGGATTTATCATGCTCACCTGTTTATGATCAGTGATGTCCAGAACCATTGTATCTAGCTTATATTCAATTCCCTGCTGCTTTAGTCCCTCAATAAAACGCTCTGCATATTCAGGGCCGGTTAATTCTTCTTTGAAAACATGAAGTCCGAAGCCATTGTGAATACACTGCTGCAAAATCCCCCCCAGTTCTCTGTCCCTTTCTACTACAAGGATATCCTTTGCGCCATTACTTTTCGCTTCTATTGCAGCGGCCAAACCCGCTGGTCCTCCACCAATTACGACAATTTCATAGCTTTTCAACTCATCTCCCCCTTAAATGTCCTGAGAATCTGCAACCTGCTGACTCGGAAGCCCGTACTCATCATTGGATTTTGTAGCACCTGTTAAGATGTATGACGCTTTCCTATCCTTCACTACTGAAGTGATATCTACCTTTAGCTCCCTAGCTAGAATTTCCATCACCCTTGGGCCGCAGAAACCTCCTTGACATCGTCCAGCGCCGGCTCTAGCTCTTCTCTTGACAGCATCTAAGCTTGTTGCACCGGCTTTTCGGTTAATAATATCTACGATCTCACCCTCAGTAATACCCTCACAGCGGCATATCACCCTGCCATATCGGGGGTCCTTCGCGATGAGGGCAGCCTTCTCTTCAGGCGAAAGCGCCATAAAATGAATGCTGGGCCTCCGATTAGGCTTAAAGCTTGAATTTACTGCAAAGCCTCCGGCAATATCCTTAAGCATGCCAACAACCATTTCAGCAATCGCAGGAGCAGCAGATAATCCAGGAGAATCAATTGCCGCAACATTGATAAAGCCCTTTGTCTCCGCTGATGCTTCAATGATAAAATCATTCGTTTTTACCTTTGCTCTTAATCCAGCAAACGAGGTAATAACCGCTTGGAAAGGAAATTTAGGCACCACCCGCTTAGCCTTTTCCCGCAGAAATTTCAATCCTACTTCAGTCGTTTCTACAGCCTCTGGTTCATCTACCGGCTCAGCAGTTGGGCCAATCATTAAATTACCGTGGGCCGTCGGAAGCACCAATACACCTTTACCATGCTTGGTAGGCGTTTGAAACACCACGTGATTAACATAGTCCCCTACCCCTTTATCAAAGAGATTATATTCCCCTCTATTGGGTACTATCTCAAAGCTTGGGGTGTTGACCATATTATTAATTTTATCCCCATATAAGCCTGCACAATTAATGATGTATTTAGCCTGAAGTGTATCTTCATCAACAGTTACTAAAAATCCCTGTTCATTTGCTTCAATCTGTGTTACAGCTGCGTTTAACCGTATTTCAACGCCATTATCAGCAGCATTTTCAGCCAAAGCAATAGCCAGCTCCCATGGCCCTACAATGCCGGCTGAAGGCGCATAAAGCGCGCCAATGATTTCATCACTCAGGTTGGGTTCCATTTCCTTTACCTCGTCCCTGCCTAGCAGCTGAAGGTTAGGTACGCCATTATCAAGCCCTTGCTGGTAAAGTTCCTGTAGCGTAGCCATATCCTCCTCATCAAAGGCAACCACCAGTGATCCTATTCGTTTAAAGGGTACCTCCAAGGCCTTGCATAAATCCTCATACATGGCATTTCCTGCCACGTTCAGCCTTGCCTTTAGAGTCCCACTCTTGGCATCATAGCCGGCATGAACAATGCCACTATTTGCCTTCGTCGTCCCATTGGCAACATCATTTTCCTTGTCTAGGACTATTACCTTGACGTTATATTTAGACAGCTCCCTTGCAATAGCCGTACCGATTACCCCTGCACCAATTATGGCCACATCATACATCCTCATCCACTCCTCCGATTTCTTTTTGATTAGTAATAAAAAGAGCCACACAAAACACACCTATCGTTAGTAGGTTGTCTTGTGTGGCTCTCCAAGTCTCAGCCATTTATATGCTATTATCTCAATTATACCACTAATCCATGATGGTGTAAAGAGCTTCTATGCTTCCTCTTCCCATTTCATGGCACGTTCCACAGCGCGTTTCCAGCCTTTGTATAGCTTAGCTCGCAGGTCATCCGCCATTGCAGCGGTGAAGGTTCTATCCACGCTCCACTTCTTGGCAATCTCAGATTTATCTGACCAGAAGCCTACCGCCAAGCCTGCTAGGTATGCTGCACCCAATGCTGTGGTTTCAGTAATTTCAGGACGATCGACATTGACGTTAAGGATATCGGATTGGAATTGCATTAGGAAATTGTTTGCAACAGCGCCGCCATCAACCTTTAATGCTTGAAGCTTAATTCCTGAATCCTCCTGCATTGCCTCCAGCACATCCCTTGTTTGGAAGGCTATGGATTCAAGGGTTGCTCTGACTAAATGCTCTGCCTTTGCACCTCTGGTTAGACCGACAATGGTCCCCCTTGCGTACATATCCCAATAGGGTGCGCCCATACCAACGAAGGCAGGAACCATATAAACACCATTGGAATCCTTAACCTTAGTGGCAAGATATTCAGTCTCAGCGGCATCACGGATGATTTTCAACTCATCCCTTAACCATTGAACAGATGCACCGGCAACAAAAATGCTTCCCTCTAATGCATATTCAACCTTTCCGTCAACGCCCCATGCTAAAGTGGTTAATAGACCATTCTTAGATGGTACAAACTTATCTCCGGTATTCATCAGCATAAAGCAACCGGTGCCATAGGTATTTTTAGCCATTCCCGGCTCAAAGCATGCCTGACCAAATAAGGCTGCCTGCTGATCTCCTGCAGCACCTGCAATTGGAATTTCTGCTCCGCCAAAGGTCTCATGATCTGTGTGACCGTAAACATGGCTTGATGGTTTCACCTCCGGCAGCATAGCAGCAGGAATATCTAATTCCTTTAGAATTTTTTCATCCCATTTTAGTTCCTTAATATTAAACAGCATTGTTCTGGAGGCATTGGAATAGTCGGTGACATGTACCTTGCCCCTTGTCAGATTCCAGATTAGCCATGTATCGATATTACCAAATAGCAGTTCACCATTTTCTGCCTTTGCTCTTGCGCCTTCAACATGATCAAGAATCCACTTAACCTTTGTGCCTGAGAAATAAGCGTCAACCACCAATCCGGTATTGTCTCTAATATACGATTCCAGACCCCTTCTTTTTAGGTCATCACAGATAGCTGCTGTTCTTCTGCATTGCCACACAATTGCGTTGTAAACCGGTCTGCCGGTGCTTTTTTCCCAAACCACAGTTGTCTCCCTCTGGTTGGTAATACCTATACCAGCTATTTCATTGGGCTTAATACCCGATTTCTCCAGCACCTCTCTTGCTACACCACTCTGGGTTCCCCAAATTTCCATTGGATCATGCTCTACCCAACCTGCCTTTGGATAAATCTGAGTAAATTCCTTTTGTGCTGTGGCCACAACCTTACCCTCATGGTCAAATAAAATGGATCTTGAGCTGGTGGTACCTTGGTCTAATGCCATAATATACTTTTTCACAACAATTCCCCCTTGTTTTTGACTTAATGAACCATGCTAATTATCCTAAGCATTTATTAGATTATTTTAAGAAATGTGACATAAAAGAGTGCACCTAATAGTCCGCCGATGATTGGACCTACTACCGGAACCCATGAATATGACCAATCAGAATCTCCCTTTCCCGCTATTGGCAGTAGGAAGTGTGCAATCCTTGGACCAAGATCACGTGCTGGATTAATGGCATAGCCTGTTGTTCCGCCTAAAGATAGTCCAATGGCAATAATTAAAAAACCGACGATCAATGGATTTAATCCATCAGTAAACTTATTCGCTCCAATACCTAAAATTCCTACTACTAATACAAATGTACCAATAATTTCACTTAATAGGTTTGCCTTGTAGCTTCGAATAGCAGGAGCTGTTGAAAAAACAGCCAGCTTTGCAGCTTGATCTTCACTGGCAGACCAGTGGGGCAGGTAATGCAGCCAAACGACTACGCCGCCTAAAAATCCACCAATCATTTGAGCTAAAATATATGCAGGCACTTCCTTCCAAGGGAATTCGCCAATAGATGCCAGTGCCACCGTAAGCGCTGGGTTAAGATGCGCACCACTTATTCCCCCTACTAAATAAACAGCAACAGCAACACCAATTCCCCAAGCCATGGTGATAACTATCCATCCGCCATTTTGAGCCTTTGACTTGTGTAATAAGACACCTGCAACAACACCGCCACCAAAAATAATCAAAAACATCGTTCCAATAATTTCTGCTATAAATTCTTGCATTCTTCTTCCCCCTTTAATTTTATATGCTTCGATACTCTTCAAAACGGTAAAGCCCTATGAATTCCCCCTCCCAGCAATTATTTATAAGCTTAAGATTATGTGGACAAGTTCACTATCATTTTATGAGAATCTTCTTAAAATATGACTAAAAACGTTTTCCTTAGATAAAAAGAAAATTCCTATAGCCCCCAAACGGTATCTTTTGTTGTAGAAACGGCAACAGCACCTGCCTTTAGACTTTCAATGACATCCTCCTTATCAATAATAAGCCCACCAGCAATAATTGGTATTTTAGTCTCACTATTAATTTTTCGGATCACCTTTGGCATTATTCCAGGCAATACTTCAATGGCATTGGGCTTTGTACTGTGAATTGACTTGATTCCTGTTTCCAGTGAAAGTGAATCAATGATAAAAAGTCGCTGAATAGCAAATATATTCATTTCCTTAGCAAATTTTACTAAGCTGCTTTTAGTTGTAATAATACCATCCGGTCGAATTTGCTGGTGAATATACCTTAAGGCAATGGCATCCCTTGAGAAGCCCTCCATTAAATCCAGGTGAATATAGATATCTTTACCTTTATCCTTTACTTTCTTGACGATATCCTTTAAATTTAGGATATTTCCAGACAATAGGAAAATAATCTCACTAGGTGCTTCAATGGCTGCCTCCAGTTTTGCTAAATCGTTTACAGCTGCGATAATGGGGTTTGCTTGTATCCTCTCATAAAACGCGTTTGCCACTATAATCTCCTCCCTATTACTCCTTTTATGTAGCAAGTACCGTGCCAACCTCCTGAAGCCTTTAAAAATCTAGTTGTTAATAGTTTAACTATTAAGAATTGTACCTTTTTACCAACTTAACTCCCATAAAACAATCAAGTTGGTAAAAAGGTACAACCCAAGAGGGCTTGTTTTATACTATATGATCTATAGACATCAAAAAAGCCCGGCTAATAAAATAACCAGGCTTTAATCCTATATCAGCTGCTTAAACAGCGCCTTAGTTGCAGGGTATATTTTGCTAAAGCTACTGTATTTTTTATCATACAGCTCAGCATTTTCTTCCTTAGGCTCAATAGTTTCCGATATCTTCAGGAAGCTTTTACAAGCGTCTTCAACGGTGTTAAATAAACCATGGCCCACTGCCGCCAATATTGCTGCCCCATAAGCGGGACCTTCATTGGTATTCAGCTTATTTACTTGTACCTTCAGTACATCTGCTATGATTTGACACCATAACCTACTTTTAGCTCCACCACCGTTTATGCTGATGCTGTCGATGTTTACCCCCATGTCCTTCATGATTTCAAAGGTATCTCTGAGAGAAAAGGCAACACCCTCTAAAACAGCCCTTGTCATATGCTTTCTTTCATGGGTCATATTCATCCCTATAAAGGTACCCCTGCAGTTTGGATCATTATGAGGGGTTCTTTCCCCCATAAGATAGGGGAGATAAAATAATGAATCATCTATTTTAGCCTCTTCTGCTTCCTTTAGAAGACCGTCATAATCCTCTGATTTATTGATTTCTTCCACCCACCACTTCAGGGATGCCGCAGCTGCTAAAGTAACCCCCATAAGATGGTATTTGCCATCAGCATGACAGAAGGAGTGCAGACTATTAAATTCATCCACAAAGAAATCCTCATTAGCGGTAAATACAACGCCTGAGGTTCCCAGGGATACAGAGCAGGAGCCCTTACCCACGACACCGCCGCCGACGGCCGCCACCGCCTGATCCCCACCACCGATAACCACCTGGACGTCATGGCTTAAGCCCAGCATTTCTGCCAATTCAGGCTTTACACAGCCAATGACCTCATAGGACTCATATAGCCTTGGTAGCTGCTCTGTGGAGATTCCTAAAATATCCAGCATTTGCTGAGACCATCCTCTTCTCTTGACATCAAGATACAGGGTACCGGAGGCATCCGACATATCTGTGGCAAAGACTCCTGTAAGCATATAGGCCAGGTAATCCTTCGGTAGCATGATTTTCTTGGCTCTAGCAAAATTTTCTGGTTCATTTTCCTTTAGCCATAATACCTTGGGGGCAGTAAAGCCTGTCAAGGCAACATTTCCTGTCCATAGGGAAATATTCTTCTTCCCTATCGTATTGTTTAAAAAATCACACTCCTTTTCAGTCCTTTGATCATTCCAAAGAATTGCAGGCCTTACAACTCGATCCTCTTCATCCAGTGTTACCATGCCATGCATTTGTCCGCTGAAGCTGATGGATTTTACATCAGCCGGATTCAATCCTGCCAGCAGCTCCTTTAGGCCCTCAAGGGATTGCTTCCACCAATCCTCCGGGCTTTGCTCCGACCACAGTGGTTTAGGAAAGGAAAGGGGATAATCACGACTGATGGTATTAACAATCTTTCCGCCTTCATCAATGGCTAATAGCTTTACTGAGGAAGTGCCTATATCTATACCTATAAAAAGCATACTTACACCTCTTTCTTCGGATGCTGTTATTTGATTTTAATAACTGCCTTTACAACCTCGCTGGCGTGCTCTGCTACAAAGTCAAAGGCCGCCTTTGTGCTGTCAAAATCAAATTCATGGCTGACGATATCCTTTACATTGATGGCACCGCTGGCAATAGCATTGATGGCAACAGGATACAGGTTTCTGTAACGGAATATGGTTTTAACCTCTCCCTCTTTACCCATAAGCTTCATAAAGTTGAATTCAACCTCATCCTTAGGGGTCATACCAACTAATACAATTGTACCGCCACGCTTAACAACATCTACCGTTTGCTTTACTGTAATCTCAGCACCTGCTGTATCAATTACCACATCAGCACCTCTGCCGTTGGTCATTTCCTCAATTGCTTTAATGGCATTAATATTTTTAGGATTTAAAACCGTTGTAGCCCCCAGCTTAGTTGCAGTTTGAAGCCTATTTTCCAATACATCCACCACGATAACCTTTGAAGCACCTCTAGCCTTGCAGGCCAACAGGGTTACCAGTCCTATGCAGCCGGACCCAAATATCACAACAGTATCCCCCAGCTTTACATTTCCTATGGCAGCCGCATGTAGTCCCACCGCCAACGGCTCAACCAAGGCACCCTCTGTGTTCGAAACATTTTCTGGTAGCTTGAAGCACATATCCTCTGGATGAGCGACATAGTTTGTGAATACGCCGTGGTATGGCGGTGTAGCAAAGAACTCAACATCAGGACAAAGATTATACTTGCCCTCCTTGCAATGTTCGCATTTTCCGCAGGTCTTTCCTGGCTCTAAGGCTACCCTGTCACCTACCACAAGATGTTTAACCTCGCTGCCTACCTCTACTACCTCACCTGCACATTCGTGTCCTAAGATAAAATCGCCTTCAACAACAAAATCTCCGATTCGACCATGCTGATAGTAATGTACATCTGAGCCGCAAATGCCAACAGTGTCTACCTTGATAAGAACCTCATTTGCTTTGATTTCAGGAAGTGGTACATCTCTAACAACCATATTATTGGTGCCCTGCATAAAAATTGCCTTGTTATTTACGTTGTTTTTGTCCATTTTTTCTTCCTCCTTAATCTAAAATGGGTACGCGACTATTATAGTCGCGCACCAGGTTAACTTGTTGTACTATCTTATTGCACCAGCTCTTTTATGCATTTCAATGTATTGATCAACGTTATCGATTGTAATTAACGGACAGTCGATATCGATGTCAATTTGAGTCTCTTCACCAGTTAAAAGCTTGTTTGCTGTGTCAAGAAGTGCTTCAGCTAAAGCATATGCACTTTGAAGACTTGTGGATGTCATTAAACCATCCTTAATTAATAAAGCTGCTTCAGCAGTTCCATCCACACCATAGGCAAGGATATCTGCAAATCTGGCATCATCCTTGATAACCTCAAGGGCACCTGCTGCCATGTTGTCATTCATAGAAATAATGGCATCGATTTTGCTGTTGGCTTGAACCCATGTTTCCATATAGTTCATTGCCTCGTCCTTATTCCAGTTTGCAATTTCTTCTCCAACAATCTTAACATCAGGCCTTTTTTCGAAGAATTCCTTTTTCCAGCTTTCACGTCTAGCGTCAGCATGGAAGTTTCCTGGAGGGCCGTTTAATACTACAACGTTTGCATTTTGTGGTATTTGAGATACAGCTACATCAGCATTTACCTTAGCCTGAGCATATGGGTCTGCATCAACTGAGGAAGCACCTTTAATACCATCAATACGAGCGTTGGTTGTGATTGTGATGATGCCAGCTGCTACAGCCTTTTCTGCATAAGGTCTTTGGGCCTCACCGTTGTTTGGTTGAATGATAATAGCATCATATTTATTAGTTATAGCGTTTTCTATCAAAGCATTTTCTGTAGAGTCAGAAGCCTGACCGTCAAATATGTCAACCACTATATTGTCATATTTTTCTGCCTCTTCTTTTACTGCATTCGCCATCCATGCTGCAAAGGAGTCTGCCTGAGCTCTTGCAATATAGGCAACTCTGTATGGCTTGTCGCCACCTTCTGCTGGACCCTCATTATCAGCTGGCTTTGAACAGCCTGCCAATGCTGTCATTAATAGCATTACGACTAAAATAACTGCTAACCATCTTTTCATACATTTTCCCCCTTAAAGATTTTTATTTAAATAGATTACTCTACCTAAACCTTATTTTTCGCTTCGATATTTCCAAGCTTCGCCTTAGTTCTCTTTGTTTTGGCAAAGATGTCATAGATAACTGCAAGGGCTATAATAGCACCTCTTACGATCTGCTGAAGATAAGAGTTTACGCCAGACAGAACCATGATATTGTCCAGGAAGCCTACAATAAAGGAGCCTGCTAATGTACCCAGTGAGGTACCTATACCTCCTGTGAAGCTGGTTCCACCTATAACAGCTGCCGTCAGGGCCTTGAATTCATAGCCAACAGCACCATTTGGCATGCCGCCATTAACTCTGGACATAAATATTACCCCTGCGATACCGACAAATATGCCATTAATAATAAAAGCCTTCATCTTTACCTTATTGACATCTATACCTGAGGCATTGGCCGCCTCCTCATTTCCGCCAATGGCATATACCGACCTTCCCAAGACAGTGTGCTTCAATATATACCAGGTAACCACTAAAGTACCCAGCATGAAGATAATCGGTGTTGGAACACCCAGAATACTTCCCTGTCCAAATTTGACATATCTGCCAATCTGATAAATATTCTGACCATTTGTATAAAGCAATGCTGCGCCTCTTGCCATAGTCATCATTGCTAGGGTTGCAATGAAGGGTGGTGCTTTAAATTTAGTTATCATAAGACCGTTTATAATGTTACAGGCTACAGATGCAGCTATTGCAACTAAAAAGGCCAACAATAAGGACTCTGTTGAAATATAGGTGGAGACCGATAATACCCCTGCCAATGCCAAAACGGAGGCCGAGGATAAGTCTAGCATGCCGCATATAATCAAAATTGTTTGTCCAAAGGCCAAGATTGTCGCCACTGTTATCTGAATTGAAATATTGGATAGATTTTTTACCGACATAAAGTTCTCGTTTGCAATCCAAGAGACGACAAACAGTACCGCCAGCACTAGAAATATACTGTATTTACTTTTAATTTCTGACCAAAGCTTTTTAATATCCATTTTTACACCTCCACTTAGCTTACTGCTTCTGTTGCATATCTCATTATATTTTCCTGCGAAAATTCATTCCTATTGAGTTCACCCACGATTCTACCCTTTGCAACCACATAGATTCTGTCACACATACCGATTAGCTCCGGAAGCTCTGAAGAAACCATAATTATACCCTTCTTTTGGCTTGCCAGCTCAGTTACCAGCTTATATATCTCATATTTTGCACCTACATCAATACCTCTTGTTGGCTCATCCAATATTAATACATCCGGGTCTGTCACCATCCACTTGGCTAATATTACCTTCTGCTGATTTCCACCGCTTAGGGCCTCAATTGAAGTCTCTATGCTAGGTGTTTTAACATTCATTCTTTTGCAATATTCGTTAACGGTGTCTATTTCCTTTTTAGCATGAAGCCTACCGCCGTTTATGAATTTTTTTATACTGGTTAAAGAAACGTTTTCCCTAACACTCCTTACTGGGATAATTCCGAATCTTCTTCTATCCTCCGAAAGCATCACCATTTTCCTCTGGATGCTACTCTTCACATTTTTAATGGCTGCTTTTTCACCATTGATATAAATCTCGCCGGAACGATACTGATCCAAGCCGAAAAGCGCTCTCATGATTTCTGTTCTGCCGGCTCCCATCAATCCTGAAAAGCCGATGATTTCACCTTGACGCAGATGGAAGCTAATATCGCTAAAGGCCTCACCAGACAGCGCCTTAACCTCTAACACCTTACTGCCGATTGCTACCTCCTGCTTTGGAAAATTGTTTTCCAATCGCCTACCCACCATTTGTGCTATCACTGTTTCCATATCGTATTCATCCTTTGGTCTGGAATCCACCACAACGCCGTCTCTGAAAACCGTAATCCTATCGGCAATTTTAAATATTTCATCCATTTTGTGTGATATATAAATAATACTTTTACCCCTAGACCTCAGTGCGTTAATTTTATCAAACAATACCTCGACCTCTTTATTAGTAATAGAAGAGGTAGGCTCATCCATAATGATAATGTCAGAGTCATAGGAAACAGCCTTTAATATCTCCAGCATCTGTATATCTGAAACCGTCAGCTCCTTCAGCTTTGTTTCAGGAGAATAGTTGAGGTTCTCTTTTTTTAAAAGCTCGAGGGTCCTCTTTCTGATTTCCGACCAGTCTACATTACCAACTGCATTTCTCGGCCAGTTGCCAACAAACAAACTCTCTTCTATGGTCATTTCAGGTATATAGTTTAGCTCCTGAAAGATCATGGATATCCCCAGTTTCCTTGCTGCAATTGGGTTTTGTACCTTTACCTCTTGACCGTTGATGAAGATCTGTCCACCATCCGGCTGATAGATGCCGTTGATAATCTTCATGAGGGTGGATTTCCCGGCACCGTTTTCCCCGCACAGGACATGAACTGTACCTTTGTCTGCGTTGAAATTTACATTACTCAGGGCCTTTACACCCGGGAAGGATTTTTCGATATTTATGAGCTTAAGCCTTGAGACATTCTCCATGATACCCGTCTCCTTTGCTATAAATTTTATCCCTGAAATAGGATACATGCACAACTATAGATAAACAATATCAGTTTTTATAATGAAATATAATGGACGAGATTTCTTTTGTTGTGGACTTTATTAAGAAGTTAACTTCCAGAAAATTGAATCAATTGATAATGCATAGACACCTTTGCACGCAATTAATATTTTTTGTGCGCTTTTGGGCAAACGTTTGCATTCATTGCGTTTTCCCTTTAAATGCGCTGATGGTTTTTGCACTATATTAAGTAATTTGCATTATATTATCCAAAGAAAAAGTTTCAGAAAAATATAAGCAGTGTGTTTATACAAATTTAAAAGCTTTTAACTTAATGTCCTATAGCATCTAGCATTTTTCAAAGCAAAAAAAGAAAAAAAGACAGCACAAGACCGAGGTCCCACGCTGCCATTCAAGCTTTTATCACTATTCGCTTTTCACTTTTCACCATCGCTATCCACCTGAAGCTTTTCTTTATTCTCTATTAGGCTTCAAAACGCTATTCCTGTATTCCATCACTGTCATTCCCGTTAGCTTTTTAAAGGTTCTTGAAAAATATTGCTGATCCGCGAAGCCCAGCTCCGTATAAATTTCCTTAATTTTGCAGTTGGACTCAACCACCATCTGCTTAGCCTTTTCTATCCGTAGTTTATTGATATAGTGAGAGAGATTCTCTCCCGTTTCTTTTTTAAACAAATAGCATACATAGTGCTTAGAAAGATTGACATGATCCGCCAATGACTTTAAGGTTATCTTTTTCTGATAGTTCTTTTCTACATACGTTATTGCTTCCCTGATGATATGATTTGAATTGTTATGTCTGTAGCTCTTGATGTTTTTTATTGCCTTAGCTACAATTCCCCTTATTAAGGTTAAAATTTTTATCATTTTTACCGTCATCATGATTTTGCTGTGGTAATAGGTGTAATCCTGTAGCTCCTCTGATTTTGAAAAGCAATGGTAGTATCGATCAAAAATACTGCTGAGTAAGTTGGAATAAAAAAGCTTAACCTCAATATCCTTCACATTGTTTTTTCTGAAAAAATCCTCCGTTTCCTTCAGTACTGCCATTGCCTTTTCCTCATTCTCATCATTTAAATTATCCAGCAGAGCTTGAACATAGCTCTTTTTAATGCTGAAAATATTAATTTTCTGAAGAGATCTTTCAGAGGCATTAATAACACTGCTTTCATCTAAGTAAAAGAGCTGCTCCAGCTTTTGACTCATATCCTTATATAGCTCCGGCAAAAGCTTTATGTCCTCAAATATATTATCCACCGCCGCACTTAAGGGGATTTCAAAATATTGAAGCACCGAGCTGCGGGCAAGGTCAATTATTCGAGATATCTGGACAGCGTCTATGGTTTCGGAGGCGATCAGGAAGATGAATTGATTATTGCTTTCCCTAATTAAAAAGCTAAGCCTTCTTTCCTCCAATATGCTTGAAACAATGTTGACCACTGCACTATTCATCTGCTGCCATTCCTCAGTCGAAAAATCCACTTTGCGCTCCCAATCATCTCTGGAAAAAACGATCAATGAAAATTTCGTATCCACTATAGGAAAATTTAAGCTTAAACACATGGACTGTAATCTCTCATCAACAACCATAGCAGACTTCAATAAATCCTCCAGTATTCTGCCCTTCATACCGCCAATGTTAGTATCCATATGTTTAATTAATCGATCATATTTTTCCTGCTGACTTAGCTCATTGTCGAGGCGCTCCTTAATGGCGGTCATTATTTTTATGAGCTCCTCATCCTCAGCCTCCAGCTTTAAAATATAGTCATCGGCACCACTTTTTAGTGCCTCCCTAGCATAAGTAAAATCGTCATAGGAGGTTAAAATCAATAGCTTTACCTGTGCATCCAGCTGTCTAACCTGCTTAGTCAGCCATAGACCATCCTTCTTAGGCATAATGATGTCGGTAAGAATTACATCCGGCTTATAGGTTTTGTAGGCTTCAAAGCCCTGTTCTCCATTTGAGGCCTCAGCCACCACCGAAAAGCCAAGGGCTTCCCAATCAATGGTTGATTTCAAGCCAACTCTTACCAACACCTCGTCGTCTACAATTAGAACCTTATACATATAACCCCCCCGTCCTCTTGAAATGGCTTACTCCACACTGTAGGGCAGCATAATTATTATGCTGGTTCCCTGTTTTTCTCGGGAATCTATCTCAATCCCATTAGTATCCCCAAAGCTCAGCTGAATTCTTTGATTGATATTATTCAACCCCACCTTGCTGAACTTATTGACATCCTTTTCCGACTTTAAAATATCCTTCAATATTTCCTGCTTAATTCCTGGACCATTATCATTGACCTCTATTATTAAAGAATCTTCCCTCCTATAGGCCTTGATGGTGATTTGTAAACCTTCAGAATCCTCTTCCTTCAGACCATAGATAATGGAGTTCTCTACTATAGGCTGTAGTATCAGCTTGGGTACATAGCAGGCCATGCATGCCTCATCTACGATATAGTCCACCGAAAACCTTTCATTAAATCTCAATCGTTGTATCAATATATAATTTTTAACATATTCTATTTCCTCTTCTAAGGAAATCATATCCTTACCGAAATTAATACTGACCATCAAAAGCTTAATTAAAGCCGTCAATGCGCTACTGACACTCTTAGCCCCCTGAATTTTTGCCATCCATCGTATGGTATTTAGGGTATTGTATAAAAAATGGGGATTTATCTGGGCATGCAGCACCTCCAGCTCCATTTCCTTCTTCAATCTCTCCTCCTCCACCAAACGATCTATCAGCATTTTCATTTTAATGATCATATTATTAAAGCTATTGCCCAGTTGGCCTATTTCATCCTTTCCTGTGATGCTTAGCTTAACATCCAGCTCGCCATTTTCCGCCCGCTTCATCACCTTCATCATGGTGACAATCGGCTCAGTTATCTTAATTGAAATAAACAGCATTAGAAATATCGCTATAATGGCATACACGATTCCCATTCGGATAAAATTGCTTTGTATTTCATCCAGCTCCTGATACAAATACCAATAGGGCACTATCTTGACTATTTTCCAGCTGTTGATTTTAGAGGTGGAGTAAATGGCAATTTTTTCTACATTTTCATCCTTAAAGGAAAGATATCCGCTATTGTTGTCTGCAAGAGCGATCTCCTTTGCAAATACTTCGTCGGATATACTAGAGCCAATTTTGCTTTTATCGGTATGACTCACGATTTCTCCCTTATCATTATAGATAATTATTTCCTCTTCGTCTCCGCTAATAAGATTTTTATAGGAATCCACCATGAGTCCCTCATCAATATCAATGATTAATAGCCCCAACTCCTCGAGGGTATTGAAATCTATAAGCTTTCTACCAAGTGAAAAATAGTATTTCTCAAATTCTCCTGCTAAAACCTTTATCTTTTCATGTCTAGTATTTAGCCATACAATTTCCCCATCAGACTTATACAGCTCATTGATGGGCATATAGTCGTCCTCCTCCGTAACCTTTATTGTGCCCACAGAATATACGCTAAAATCTGAATAGACATATATGCCGTCAATATCCTCTCTGGAGGTAAAAAAACCCCTTAGAAGGTTTCGGAAGGAAACCGGCTCCATCATTGACGGATTATTTAAAGCATCGATAAGATCTCGATTGGAGAGGATTGCATTTGAAAACTCCTGCAAATCATTCAAGATAAAGTCGATGTTCTCACCTGCCTCATACACCGATTGTATAGCTGATTCACTATATTTCTTGCTGATGATATCCTTCACCAGGTTAGAATATATCAATGAAAACAGAATGATGGGCGCCAATATAAACACTATGGTTATTGCCATGAATTTAAACCTTAGGCTGTTGATAAATCTAACACTCTTCATAATTAACCCCTCGACTATCTGTTGTTATTTAGCGCGCTTATTTCATTGTGTATCATTTCAGCAGTATCCTCTGCAGTCAGGTTGTTTATTACCATGTTATGAAGATTATTGATCAGTATCTGTTCAACATAATAAAAATTACCGATTTTAGGCCTATAATAAACATTTTTTTCCTCCCATGCCCTGAGGACTGTCGGCAGCTGCAGCATGGTATTGAACCTCTCGTAGTCATCTATTTTTCCGGCTATCACCTGTTTTATTTCATCATCTTTATACACGGAGCTTCTGGGAGGTATTCCGCCGCCTTCTGGATGCTTTAACACAAACAACTGTGTCTGTGGTGAGGTGGCCCAAACAATATACAGCCATGCCGCCTGCTTTTCCCTTTCATTTGCGTGTTTATTGATACCTATACCTGAACCACCGTATAGATTTGCACTTCGGACAGAACCATAGGGTAATATGCTGTACCCCACCTTTCCAGCAACCTTAGATGTCGCAGGATTTTCAAAGGAAGAGGCATTTTCATCCCAATTGGGCATCATAGCGACTTCTCCGTTTTTGAAGGCCTCACCAACATCATACCAATCCCATTTAACACTATCGGGATGAGATACCTTTATTATTCTTTTATACATATTTAATGCCTCTACAAAGCTTGGTTCCATTATGGCCAGCTCCTTCGGCTCTCTTAAACCCAGGGTGCTAACATCTGTGTCTCTAAAATAGTCTCCCCCATAGGAGGCTAAAAGACTAGAAAAATCACAAAATATGGAATTATGCCTTTGTGCCATATGCCCGCTGCCGTATTTCACCACATCCTTAGGTACATGCTTATCAATCCATTCTGAAATTTCAATATATCTTTCCCAGGTAAAGCTCTCCAGACCCGGTGTCCAATCATAGCCCTTGTCCTTCATAAAGGCATCCTTGTAGGCCTCAAATACATCCTTTCTGTAGTACAATATCATTGTGGTTGTATCGAAGGGAATCGTATAGAAGGCCTCCTTGTCTAAGAAATATGAATTTACCGCTATCTGCTCTGGAAAAAAATCCTCTACTCCCCCTGGAATCCCAGGCAAATCAAGACTATTGTTATAACGACTTAGGTCCTCAAGATTCGTTTCTGCAAATCTGTTGAGGGTTTGATATGGATCCACATAAACCAGCTGATATTTACCGGTCTTGGATATGAAATCAATGTTAATTTTCTGAACCAGCGTACTAAAATCCATAGGTCTAATATTAATATTAATACCAGTCACCTTTGTAAACTGATGGCTTTCCTTTGTGAGAAGGTTTGCATTAATGTTGTTCTCCACCAAAAAATTTAGAGTTATTCCTTCAAACTGTCTCCAATCGAAGCCCTCAAGCGCTTCAATATTTGGATATTGTGAGGTTGCCTCATAAAAGGGAGCAATGATCGCCTCTCTTTCAGTCTCTAAAATTTCATTTTCCCTTTCCTGCTGTTGATCCTCTCCTGCTTTATTAAATGGTATATAAATTAAATAAGCCCCAAGCAGCACCACAAGGGCTATAGCAATTAATTTCTTTTGCATTTTTACCTTCCTCCAATTGCTTAATTGATCTAATATCCTTCAGCCACTGTATGATTATTCGTCATTGTGCAGAAAAATCCTCTATAAATTAAATTATATCACAACTTATGTCTACCAACATTAAAAATGAGACTTTGCATAATATAATGGGAGTGCATATATATTCTAGTAGATACAAAGTTAAAAGCTTATCGCCCATTGCCTAGGGCTAATCGTATTTAAAGATTATGCAAATTAGCCGGTGGGGCAAGTATTTCCTTCTAGCTTTTCAAAAAATAAAAAAGCCTACTATAGTAATTTACTATAAATAGGCTGATAATACCTTTTTCGTTTTAGTCCTCGGTAGGCAGCAGCTCTACAGTTCCCTTTTTCTGCATTCTTTTAATGACCCCATAGGCCACAGCCAAAGCGGTCACTCCCACCATGCCATTGCTTATAAGCATTGCTATACCTACGCTTTCACTGCCTAATCCGGTATAATTCTTCAATAGATACAGGGTGGGTATTCTAAAGAGAAAAAGCCTTAAAAAATTGATAATCAGTGTCAATCTTGTATAACCAAAGCCATAAAGCAAGCCCATAACCGCAGAGGTAATGGTAAGGGTGACAAGGGCCAGTATCTCATAGCTTAAAATTCCCTTGATCATTATTGCAAACTCCTGATCTCCCTTAGCGAATATCCCTATAATCTGCCTCATAAACAAATTAGTAAACACCAAGCCAACAACCCCAAGGCCTATGCATACCAGCATTGTTTTTTTAAATGCCTCCAGCGCCCTATTGAGGCTCTTGTTTCCTAAATTTTGGCTAATTATTGCAGCCTCACCATCCTGGAAGCCATTGGTGGTGCTGGTGATTACTCCGGCAACATTATTGGAAACTCCCAAGGCCCCCACCACCATACTGCCGTAAAAGGCACTGATGGAATTGACAATAACCTTTCCCAGACTAAAGGTAAACCGCTCAAAAAAAATCGGTAATGCTAATTTAAACACAGGCTTGAGGGTCTCCATGGATATATCCACACTCTTGGGATTAATTCGGAATTCGATATCTGCCTTCATCATATTGGACATGCCTATAATGGTTAAAGCAATATGAGATATTAGGGTGGCTACAGCCATCATTGTTATGCCGTAGTTCAGTACATATACAAACAGAGCGGTAAGCACAAGCTTTAGGGCGAGAACCAATAAATTTAAGTGGAATATGGTCTTTGTGCTGCCCTTTGCCTTTTCAATTGCTATATATACATTATTGATGAAGATTGCCACTATGGTAAGTATTTCTACAATAAAATAGCTGGTACCGATCTTGATATGGGCCTCCGGTGTCTTGGCTAACCGCAGTATTTGTGTGGTAAAGGGAAGCAGCAAAATTAGTAATGCCAACCCCATTCCTATAGCTAAAAACAGCACCGTGTTGACATATTTTTTTACGCTTCTTCCGTCACCGGCACCATAATACCTGGCTATTATAATGCCTCCTGCCACCGCAAGACCGCCACCTATGGCTGTAATCATGGTCTTTATCTGTGAGAGGTAGGAAACAGCAGAAACCACCTCCGAGCCTATGTGGGCCGCCATCATGGTGTCCAAAAGACTGAAGAGATGGTTAAAGCCGTTATATAGCGCCAGAGGCACCGATATGGAAAGGACTACCCTCCACATATCGCCCTCCAGCACAAATCGTCTTCTTTTATTATTGAGTAATGTGCTCATGTAACTCCTTCCAATTAGGCAGGAAATAAAGCCTCCTTTTATAACGATGCAAGTATTTCCCTGAAAATATGAAATTACTTACCTAAAAAGCACCAAAAATTATTACTGAATAGATTTTCTACATCCCGAATGATTTCTTCCTCTGAAACAGTCCAATGATTATCTAATATATCTGCGTATTTCTCCGTCAGGACATTGGCTATAATTCTTCTGGAATGTACCCATTTATAAATCAGCTGATCCAGTACCCTGGCATCAGAATGCTGAGGAATAAAGGAAAGCCCCAGTGTCTCCAGTCTTATTCTGGTCATTTCCTCTACGATGCTGGGGTTATTTAAGAACCACCAGCAGCCAAAGACCATCAGATTTCTGAATTTCCTTGCGGTTACCGCCAGCTCATGCTGATTTTCCTTAGACAGCATCGTCACCATAAATTTATTCTTCGGATAGGTTCTGCATAGGTATTCGATGGTTTCTATATCAGCATTGCCCAAGGAATCTCCCGCCAGCCCCAGCTCATTATTAACATGCTTTTTAACACCGATCATCATGGCAAAGGGAATATTCAGCTCTTTACATACCGGAATAATACAATGCTCTACGATCATAGCGCGCTCAGAATTTTCTGGCACCCTATATCCCGGAGGTAAGGAGCAGGCCATATATAAGGCCTTTGTCTTCAACACCCAATCCCTCAGGAAACGCTTAATTTCTTCTAAGGTTTGTTTGTTCAGCCCCTTATCCACCCTGTAGCCCCATGCCTGAAGCTGTGGTAATATCTGCTGATATTGATTTAATAGGGGATCGATTCTGAGGGCGGCTTTGAATCTGGCATCATTATTCCCTACGACTTCCCATATCGGATTTTCCAATGGATCAAAGGGATCATTTGTCATTACGACCTCCTTGACACCTGAAATTTCAAAGACCTTGTCAATGTATTCCTGAGGGGTTAATCCTGCGAAGAAGCTTCTATACTCTTCTAAATTTCTTGATGATACATCCAAGCCCAATTGTGCCAATATGGTCAATACGCCTCTTTGGGCTTCGCTAATGGGGCTGTGCTTTATAAACAGAGTGTCCCATATGAGCTCCGCCTGCTGCTTTTTTGATAGACTGAAGAATTCCTCGTATGCCATAGTGGAATATCTGAAATACTCCGCCACCAGGTAGTGGTAGGTCAGAACCTCATCTATGCCCCAAAGCAATAATTCTCCAAAATCAGCGGAATATATGTGGGTGTGAACATCGGTTATCTGTACCCGATTCACCTCCCTTTCTACTATCTCTTTTAATGTCGCTTTACTGGTAATCATTTTCTATGCCTCCTAGCTTATAAGGTCACTCCGGTTTTAAAAATCGATATTTCTCTGAAGCCATGCCTTTCATTATTAACCCACTCTCCGCTGGCAACCCTGATAACATAATTAATGAAGCTCTCCAGCAGGACATCCATAGGCACCTCTTCGATAAGGGTACCAGCGTTAAAATCAATCCAATGGGGCTTAAGCTTATATAGTTGAGTGTTTGTTGATATCTTCATGGTGGGTACAAAGCTGCCGAAGGGAGTACCTCTTCCGGTGGTAAAGAGCACCAGCTGACAGCCTGCTGCCCCAAGGGCGGTAGCTGCCACCAGGTCATTGCCGGGGGCATTTAATAGATTCAAGCCCTTGGTTTTAAGGGTATCGCCATAGCCCAGCACCTCGACCACTGTGGCTTCTCCACCCTTCTGGGTGCAGCCCAAGGATTTTTCCTCTAAGGTGGTGATTCCACCAGCCTTATTTCCCGGAGAAGGATTTTCATATATCGGCTGCTTATACGCTACAAAATATTCCTTAAAATTATTGATCAGCTTAACAATATCCTTAAAAACCGCCTCATCTCTTGCTCGGTTCATCAAAATAGTTTCAGCACCAAACATTTCCGGCACCTCTGTTAGGACAGTGGTGCCCCCCTGTGCTATCATATAATCCGAAAAGGCCCCCAGCAGTGGATTAGCCGTAATGCCTGATAGGCCATCGGAGCCACCGCATTTTAATCCTATCTTCAGCTCTGAAATCGGCAGCTCCACCCTTTCATCCTGTGCCATTTTCTGATATATTTCCTTTAGCAGCCTGACGCCCTCTGCTACCTCATCCGATACCTCCTGTGTCACAAGGAATTTTGTCCGTGCCTCATCATACTCACCTAAGGCTTTTTTAAAATCCGTCATATGATTATTTTCACAGCCCAGACCCAGCACCAGCACCCCTCCGGCATTGGGATGCTTGGCTATATTACCTAATATCGTCCTTGTATTGATATGGTCATCCCCCAGCTGCGAGCAGCCGTAATTATGCTTGAATACCGCTATACCATCTATGCCCTTCGGCTGCATTTCCTGCTTAAAGGCTTCAATTATTCTTTCAGCGGTACCGTTGACACAGCCAACGGTGGGTATAATCCATAGCTCATTTCTTATGCCGACTTTACCATTTTTTCTGAGATAGCCCTTAAAGCTAAAGTCTGTCGCAGGTATGTCAAGCGGCTTTATGCTTTGATGATATTCATAGGCGATATTTCCTGAAAGGTTGGTCTTAATATTATGAGAGTGGACCCAGTCACCGCTTTTAATGTCCACTGCTGCATGACCTATAGGAAAACCGTATTTCACCACATTTTCTCCTATAGATATGTCCTCTACGGCAAACTTGTGACCCCTTGCCACATTTTCCTTTAATACTAAGCTGCCACAATCCCTAAAGGTTATTGCCTCTCCCTCATTGAGATCCACTAAGGCCACAGCGACATTGTCCTTTGTATTGATTTTAATAAACCGTCTCATCTTACCAGCTCCTGCAGAGCGGTCTTCATCCCCTTGGTTTCAATTGCTGTAAGGGCTTCTGTCACTGCAACAGCAAGGCCCTCTACCCTATTGAGGTCTGACTGCCAAATAGCCTCAGTTCCCAGTACAGATACCACAATGGCATGAAGGCCTTCATTAGTGCCGTCATGCTTTTCCCATAGTCCTTTAAAGAGCGCCAGTATGTGAGCATCATCCGACAGCTGTATCTGTTCTCCTTCCCTTTCACCCTTATAAAATTGGATTAGGGCAGCCAAGGAAAAGACCAGCCCTTTAGGCAGCTGATGCTTTCTTTCTATATATTGCAGCAAGGAGGGCAGCACCCTTGTTTCAAATTTACTCATGGCATTCAATGAAATACTCATTAAGTAATGCTTAATAAAGGGATTTCTGAATCTATCGATTACATCCGAGGCAAATTGCCTCAGCTCCTCCAAGGGTAAATCCAGAGTAGGAATAATCTCCTCCTCTATGGTCTGCAGCACAAATCGGCCTACAACCTCATCCTCAATACTTTCCTTTACCGTATCATAGCCATAAAGATAGGCCACCGGCACCATTGTCGTATGGGCACCATTCAATATCCTTACCTTACGGGTACGGTATGGTGTCATATCCTCTACAAACAAAACATTTAAGCCGGCCTTATAAGCGGGAAACGCTTCCTTTATCCATTGGGGCCCTTCAATTACCCAAAGGTGAAATTGCTCTGACTCCACCACCAGATTATCCCTATAGCCCAGCTCTGCTTCAATTTCTCTTATTCGCTCTTTGGGATACCCCGGCACGATTCTGTCTACTAAGGTATTGCAAAAGGTGTTGGCTTCATTAATCCAATCGATGAAGGCCTTCTCCAGCTGCCAATTATGAGCCAGCTTTAGGATGATTTCCTTCAGCTTATCGCCATTGCGATCAATTAGCTCACAGGGAAATATAATTAAACCCTTGTCACGGCTGCCATTAAAGACAATAAAGCGATGATATAAAAAGGCCGCTAGCTTTGCCGGGAAGCTGCTTTGAGGTCTATCTCCAAGCTTATCCCCTTCGTTAAGCACAATGCCAGCCTCCGTTGTATTGGATATGACAAATCGCAAATCAGGATTCTCAGCAGCATCTAAGTACGCATTATAGTCGGTGTATAGGTTAATCCCTCTGGTTATACTGCTATTAACGTAATGCTCCCGTAGGGCCTCCCCTTGCTTTATGCCATTCATATAATGGGTGTAAAGGCCATCCTGCTGATTCAGCATAGGCACCAGGCCCTGCTCAAGGGGCTGCACCACCAACACACCGCTATTAAAGCCAGTTTTTTTGTTCATTGTATCTACTATCCAATTGGTGAAGGCTCTCAGAAAATTCCCCTCTCCAAATTGAATAATTCTTTCGGGATACTCTATAAAATCACTATAATTCCGCTTGTTTAATTCCATGAAAAGCGCCTCCCTTCTGTAATTCCTGCTTATATATTGGCACCCATACCCCCAACCGATGCAAGGGTTCAGCAGAGTCATTTCCTCTCCAAAGATAATAACCTCAGCCTTTTATTACCTTCCTTAGTTTCAGTGATTTAAACCACTAATTAAGGATTAAAGATTTATTAGTCATATCCTAATTTACTCTTTAATCCTTAACTATATAGGGGGGAAATGCCAATAAAGGCTTAGAGTAAGTCTTTGCTATCGATAAAATCCATATCTGTAAAGGTCTGATTTTCTCCCACCATACCCCAGATAAAGGTGTATTTTTTAGTCCCTACCCCTGAATGTATAGACCATGAGGGGGATATGACGGCCTCTTCATTACGCATAATAATATGCCTGGTTTCCTGTGGCTCCCCCATCATGTGGAATACCATAGCATCCTCCGCCATGTCGAAATAGAAATAAACCTCCATTCTTCTGTCATGGGTATGGGTAGGCATCGTATTCCACACAGAGCCCTCCTCTAATATGGTCATCCCCATAATCAATTGGCAGGATTTGCACACGTTAGGATGTACATACTGATATATGGTTCTTTGATTCAGCTCAGCCGTGGTGCCCAGCTTAACAGGATTTGCATCCTTGATATTGATTTTAGTGGTGGGGTAGGTGGTATGGGCAGGGGCAGAGTTGATATAAAACTTTGCCGGCTGTGAAGGGTCGGCGGATTTAAAAATGATTTCCTTAGTCCCCATGCCAACATACAAGCCATCTCTTTTGTCCAGTGGATATGCTACACCCTCTAGAGTAACAACCCCAGCGCCACCGATATTAATAATACCCAGCTCTCTTCTTTCCAGAAAATACTCGGCGCCGATTTCCTTTCCTAGCTCCAGCTTCAGCTGGGCAGTTACAGGGAAAACCGAACCGGCAATCATCCGATCAAAATGGGTGTAGGCCAGCTTGATTTCATCCGGCTTAAACAAGCCCCCGATATGAAACTCCTCCCTCAGCGCCTTTGTACCAAAGCCCTTTGCCTCTCTGCTGCTACAGGCGTATCTTGTCTCCAGCATATTATTTCCTCCTTTAATAATCTAGATTTTCAACCCCTTCAAACCTGAAGGCGGCCTCTGCTGCACCATCTATAGAAACCTTCTTTATTGTCACATTTATGGCATTACCTATGAAGAAGCCTGCCTTCACCCGCTTATCCAAAAAGCTCATCATAGCTGGATAGTCGGGCCTTGCTGCCTCTGAAAAGGACACCGTTATATTTTCTAGGCTTAGACCTTCTATTTTTCTTTCCGGAAGGCCATAGAAAAAACCTGCTGCCACCTCACTGTCTACACATTCAATATTCTTGTAGGCAATATTTTTTATGGTGGGGGTACCCTCATCCACCGGTAGCTTTTCCTTGCTCCATACATATTCTGTTTTTCCATCCTCATCACAGAAGTAAAAGGCATTAATCACAAAGGGTGTCAGTACCCCCTTCATCAGGATTTCCTCAGCGTAAATACCGTCAATAACAGCGTCCTTGCCTCTGCCCCTTCTGGTTTTAATTCTTATGCCCCTATCGGTCTCCTGAAATATGCACCTGCTGGCGAAAACATTTTTAATACCGCCAGACATTTCACTGCCCAGTACAATTGCCCCATGACCAAATTTCATATGGCAATTTCTGATGAATATGTTCTCTGATGGTGTTTTTAATTTTCTCCCAAGATAGAGCTTTCCTGATTTTATGGCGATACAATCATCCCCCACAGAAAAGTCCACACCCAAAATCAAGACATCACTGCAGGATTCTGGGTTAATACCGTCGGTATTGGGGGAATCCTTTGGGTTTATTAGCTTTAGGTTAATGAAATTTAAATTTTTACTGAATACCGGGTGAAGGGTCCATGAAGGGGAATTCTTTAAGGTTATTCCTTCTATAGTCATATCTCTGCAATCCCTTAGAAAAACCAGTCGAGGCCTCCAGGCTATACGCTTTTCCTTGGCCTTATGCCACCAATTCTCATGGGAGGCATTGCCATTAATGCATCCCTCTCCTGTGATAACCACCTCTTCTACACCGATTCCCGTTATTAGGCTGGCAAAGCAGTCTACTGCCTCCCCCTCCCATGTGCCTAAGTAATATTCTTCATCCATTGAATTCTTGATAATACCCGGTAATATGGGATAATCCAGCCTTTCGCTGCTGCCAAGGAGCTCAGCCCCCCGTTTAAGCTCTAATGTGATATGACTCTTCAGAAATAAGGGGGCAGTTAAGTAGCTGCCCTCAGGTACGATTACCCTGCCACCCTTGGGGCAGGCCATGATGGCTGCTTGAATTGCTGCCGTATCATAGTTCTTGCCATTGCCCACAGCACCAAAATCCCTTACATTTAGGACCAGTGCCTCCTCTGACGTCTTAAAGGTAGCAGTGCTGCTGACCTCATTGGTGACTGCATTTTTTATATATAATTGGTATTGGGTTTGGGGTTTTAAATTAAATAGGGTGGTGACATTATTTTTACTCTCCAGGACAGGGCTATTATTGAGATATAGCACAAGCCCCTCCCTTGAATAAACCTTCTCATCATTAAGAACTTCAATGGTTATTGTTGTTGCCGTAATGGAAATAATATCGAATTTCATAATTCACCTCTCTGCTAGCCCTTCATGCCGGTTGTGGATATGCCGTCAACGAAATGCTTTTGTGCGATGAAAAATACCACCAGTGACGGGATCAAGACGATTACCGACATGGCAAGGGTTTGATTCCACTGAACCAAGGTACTGGCATCCATAGACATCTTTAGGGCTATAGAAACCGGATACTTTTTTACACTGGAAATATAAATCAGAGGCCCCAGGAAATCGTTCATGGTCCACATAAATTGAAATAATGCAACGGAAATCATTGCCGGCTTCAGCATAGGGATGAGAATATACCATAGCACCTGAAAAGAGTTGCAGCCATCGATCACCGCAGCTTCCTCCAAGTCCTTAGGCAAGCCCTTCATAAACTGTATCATCATAAATACGAAGAAGGCATCCACCGCAAAGGCTGCTGGCACCACTAGGGGCTTATAGCTATCCAGCCAATTGAACTCTCTATACATAAGATATTGTGGTATCCTTAGTACAACATTTGGCAGCAGCAATGTGGCTATAAGTATTGAGAATAGTAGTTTTTTCCCTTTAAATTTAAACCTAGCAAATCCATAGGCGGTAACGGTTGTGGAAATCACGGTTAAAATCACCTTTGGTATAACGATTTTAAAGGTATTAGCAAAATAAGTGGCAAAGGTATATTCTGTGGAGGTCTTCCAACCTCTAATATAGCCAGAGAAGTCAAACTCCTTTGGCATAAAGCCAATGGAGGTGAATATCTCCGCATTTGTCTTAAAGGAGGCGCCAATTAGCCACACCAGAGGATATAGCATAAGAATCCCAACAGCAATTAATATGGCATATCTTACTGCACTATTAATCTTACCTCGCCTTATTCTTCTTTTTCTCAGCAGCATATCATTTTCCAATAGGTCATTAACTTCCTGATGATTGATTTGTGACTCTTGCTTCGCTTTCATTATTCATCGCCCCCATCATAGTGAACCCAGTACTTTTCTGACTTAAAGGTTATCATAGTAAATATCATGATTATAATAAACAGGAACCAGGCTAATGCACTGCCATAGCCCATTCTAAAGTACTTAAAGGCATTATCGTAGATATATAGCGGAAATAAGTAGGTAGAACGCAAGGGCCCGCCGCCGGTAATGATATATGGGCCATTGAATTCCTGGAAGGCTTGCACCAGCTGCATAATAAAATTGAAAAACACAATCGGTGTGATCAATGGCAAAGTGATTCTAAAGAATATTGAGGTCTTTGGCGCACCATCGATTCTGGCAGCCTCATAAAGCGATTCCGGTATATTTTTAAGGGCAGCCAGGAAGATTACCATCGGAGAACCAAACTGCCATACCCTCAAAAGGCTTATGGTAAATATGGCATATTTGGGATTTCCCAGCCAGCTGATGGGATCGGCACCGAATACCCCTATAATGATATTTATAAGTCCACTGTCTGCAAACAAAAACCGCCATAAAACTGCTATTGCTACGCTGCCCCCTAGAATGGAAGGAAGGTAATAGGCAGTTCTGAAAAAATTAACCGCCTTTAGCTTAAAGTTCAATATATAGGCAATGAACAACGCAAAGGTCAGCTTTAAAGGAACAGTAACAAAAACATAGATGAATGTAGTTTTAATTGAGGTTTTAAATAGCTCTGTTTCAAACATCTTTTTGTAATTGCCAAGGGCAATAAAATTTGGGCTTGATTGTAGATTATAATCGGTAAAGCTCAGCACAAAGGATGCAATAAAGGGATAGGCAGTGAATACCAGGAGACCCACCAGCCAGGGTAGTATATAGAAATATCCTTCATATTTTTTTAGCTTCATATTTGCCTCCTTCTAGGATAAAGCGGGGGAGAAAGCTCCCCCTCCCCTATTTAGATAATTCTGCAACTAATGTATTAACTGTTGTGATAATATTCTCAGCAGCTGTTGTGGCATTAATCTTCTTGTAGCCAAACTCCTCCATTACCAATCTGTAGAAGGCTTGAAGCTCTGCATCTTCAAAATATGGTGAAATACCCTTTCCTAGGTTGGCCTTAACCTTTACGTTTCCATCATAGGTTAAGCTTGCCAGCATACCCTTATTTTCTAAGGTTTTTAAAGCACTTAAATTCGCTGGGATACCTCTTGAGGTTCCTAGGATTTCAGTGGCCTCTGGGTCTGAGGTCAAAAACTCTAAGAACTTTGCAGCTGCCTCGGGATGCTGAGTATTTTTATTGATGGCATAGCCCATAGAAATTTTTGCTAAAGCTGAGCTATGTGGTCCAAAATCCTTCAAGTAATCTCCTGCAACGATTTTTTGCTCTCCCTCAAGGGCAGCTTGGAATTTCTGAATGGCACTATCCCATTCATAGGTTCCGCCGTATTTACCTTGAATCCAACCAGGTGTTTGATCTACAGGTACATTTCCTGCTGCCCCTCTAACCTCAAGGGAAGGTGTTACGCCAGCATCAACCATTTTTTGATAGAAGTTAAGTCCATCAATTAACTCATCCTTGGTATAGGCTACCTTGTTGTCAACGATAAAGGGCTTACCGGTTTGCTGCTCTAAATAGTATAAAATCATTAAGAAGGCATTGTATTGATCAAAGTCGAAGGGATAATAATCCTTGCCCAGCTTTGTTTTAAATACCTCAGCTGCTGTAAATAAATCATCAAAGGTTTTAGGGATCTCAAGCCCTGCTTTTTGATAGGTGGTTTCATTAAAATAGAAGACCTTGCCGCCTACGCCTACAGGCAGACCATTTAATTTTCCATTAATTGTCATTTGATCTAATAATGATTTATCGTAGTTGCTCAGGGTTATGATATCCTTTAATTCATTCATGTCGTAGAAGCCATTGCCATCCTTTGAGAATAGCCATAGCCAGTTCCAGTTTACCTGCAATATATCTGGCGCAGTGTTACCTAAAATCTGTGTGGTGACCTTTTCTTGATGTCCTGTCCAGCCGCCATATTCTGCAGAAATTTTAATGCTTGGGTTTTTTTCCTCGAATAATTTGATGGCAGCTAAAGTACTTTCATGTCTTTCATCCCCGCCCCACCAGGAAAATCTTAATGTCACTTCCTCAGGCGCATTGTCTTCTGCTGGGTTGTTGTTGGCAGGCTGATTTGTAGTGCCACAGGCCGCCAGCAGCATTACCAATGCTAAAACCATAGCTAACATTCTAGACTTCTTCTTCATAAAATTAATATCCTCCCTCATCTATTTATTTTTAGCCTATGCTTGTGCATTAAGGCATAAAAACTAGTACAAATACTCACTATAGGCCATCATTAAGGCCCCCACACCCTTTGGATCATTGATGGTGATTTTTTCAGAAATATAGTACTCATAGCTGCCGTCTCGATATGGGGTATTTCCCAGGCCAGCAACGCCACATATGCCTCCTAAATGCTTGTTATCTGAATCTAAGTATGTATTGATAACACCCTCAAAGGCTTTAAGCCCATACGCCTTCATTGCCTCAGGGATATAGCCTAGCCTTACTGCCTTCATGAGGGTGTAGGCTATCATCAATGATGCGGAGGTTTCCAAATAATTGCCTTCCCTAGGACCAGCATCGATGACCTGATACCACAGGCCGCTTTTTTCCTCTCGATACCTTAGTAAGCCCTCTAGGGCCTCCACCAGCATTTCCTTCAGTGCTTTGCAATAGGCTTCTTCATCAGCAATTATTTCCAAGGTGTCCACCAATGCCATAGCATACCAGCCCATAGCCCTTCCCCAAAAGTTCTTGGATAATCCTGTGTTGGGATCGCACCAGGCCTCTTTTCTGCTTTCATCATAGCCATGATAGTAAAGCTGCTTTTTGGCATCCCATACTCTTTTTCTCACATTTAAAAACTGATGACAGATGTCCTCTATGTATATTCCACGGTTGAAAACCTTTTCATATTTGGCATAAAAGGGCATAGCCATATAAAGGCCATCCAGCCAAACCTGATTGGGATATATTTTTTTATGCCAGAAGTTCTTTTCCTGAGTTCTTGGATGCTTATCTAATTGTCCCTTCAGTCGTTCAATTGCCTGCCTATATTTTACCTGTCCTGTAAGCGTGTAAATATCAAATAAAACCTTTCCAGCATTGATATTATCGATATTGAACTCCTCTGGTCTGTAATTGATAATGCCGCCTTCAGCAGTCACAAAGCCCTCCAGCTGATCCAATATAAAGGCAAGATATTTTTCCTGCTGGGTTACCCTGTATAAATCCATAGCCCCCTTATAAATACAGCCATCCTCATAATTCCAGCTTGCCTTATAGGGGGTATAATTGCTTAAATAGCTATCTATAAAGCTTTCTATACTCATGGCTTTACTCCCCATTCTCTATAGTGATATATTTTCTTCCGTATCAAAATCAAAGATATGGCATTTGTTCATATCGAACCAGAAGCTATAATCCTCACTCAAATTCAATTTTTTAATTCTATCAGGATTAAGCCTTGATATGTATTGATTGCCCTGTATATCAAAGTATACAAACTCCTCATTACCCATTTGCTCGATGATTGAAATATTACCGGAAGCATAATTTGAAGCTTCATTAGAATGGGTTTCATGGGACTTAATATGCTCAGGTCTGATACCGAACCATATATTTTTTCCCACATAGGCCTCAACCTTCTTAGCCTTTTCCTGCGGCAACTCTAATTCAAGTGCATCTATTTTAACCGCAAGGCGGCCCTCCTTCTTTATCAGCTCCCCCTTGACAATATTCATGGCGGGGGCACCTATAAAGCCAGCTACGAATCTGTTGGCGGGCTTGTTATAAAGATTTAAAGGGGTATCCACCTGCATAATTTCTCCCAGCTTCATTACACAAATCCTGTCCCCCATGGTCATAGCCTCAACTTGATCGTGGGTAACATAGATCATGGTTGCCGGTTGTCCTTCCTCCTTCAGCTGTCGATGCAGCTGATTGATCCTAACCCGCATGGATACCCTTAGCTTTGCATCCAGATTAGACAAGGGCTCATCGAAGAGGAATACCTCCGGCTTTCTAACAATCGCTCTGCCTACCGCCACCCTTTGTCGCTGTCCTCCGGACATTTCCTTAGGCTTCCGCTTGAGCAGGTCTGTGATTTCCAGCTTATCAGCCGCCTCAGTAACACGTCTTTCTATTTCATCCTTAGGTGTCTTCTGAAATTTCAAACCAAAGGCCATGTTTTCATAGGCTGTCATGTGAGGATACAGCGCATAATTTTGGAATACCATCGCAATCCCTCTATCCTTTGGTGGCACCTCGTTAACACACTTATTACCTATCCATATCTCCCCTCCGGTGATATCCTCAAGGCCTGCAATCATCCTAAGCGTTGTGGATTTTGAGCAGCCTGAGGGTCCTACAAAAACCATGAATTCTCCATCCTTTATCTGAAGATCGATGCCATGGACCGCCTTAAATCCATTGGGATATTCCTTTTCCACCTTTTTTAAAATTACCTCTGCCATATTCTCGCTCCTTTTCAAATTTCTTTGGCCTATTGATATCAGTAGTGCCCCTGTTGTGTCTTGAGAATAGTCCTTACAGTCGCAGGCAATTTTCCTTGCCCTTCACCGGGGTTTATACTCACCGAGCTGTCGGCCCTATGTTTTGTGATATTTTTGTTAACTGTATTGTCCGGAGTTTTCAGTGTTTTCTAGCTTAAAGTATTATATTTAGGAAATAAAAATGTTAACGTGTGCATAGAAAAGCAAAAAAATATTTTTATGTATATAGCCTCAGCTTCTTAACTCGTACCTTGCGTCACTTAAATATTGGATAACCTACTCTACAGCTTTTAAGCGACGCAAGGTACTAGCTTATTTGATTGCCCTTACGGATTCTCTTTGCACCAGCTCAGTTTTCAGGTAGATTCTTTCCTTCGGAACATCAATACCTTCTATCAATTGGATGAGCTTCTCAGCTCCCTCCTTGCTGATCTTTTCAATGGGTCTCTTTATGGTGGTTAGTGCGGGAGTGAGGTATGATGTGAAGATATTATCGTCGAAGCCTATCAAGGACATTTTATCAGGTATACTGATACCCTTTTCTCCCAAGGCCTTCATAGCACCTACAGCCATGTCGTCATTGGAGCAAAATACAGCAGTAGGGAGATCCTCCAGCTGTAAAAGCTGCTGCATTGCCCTATAGCCGCTTTCTAAATCGTAGTTCCCCTTCACGATATAGGCCTTGCTGATGGATATGCCATTATCCATTAAGGCTTCCATATAGCCCTCTTTTCTTTCAAGAGTGGATTTAAAGCCCTCCTGCCCTTCAATTATGGCTATTTTTCTATGCCCGTTTTCGATCAAATGCCGAACAGCCTTATAGGCTCCTCTTTTGTCATCCGATAGAATATTAATCAAATTGGGCTCCTCAACCTCACGATTCAATACAACCGTGGGAATATTCTTCTCCAACACCCTATAAATAAAAGCATTGTCCTTTGTGCTCTGGGTCATTACAATGATGCCATCGAAGTTGTTTTTGTTGATCAGGTTATAGTTCTGGTAGTCGTCAATACCCTTTACAATCAAGCTGTATTTGTCCTTTATGATATGATTGACACCCTTCACCACATCGTGAAAGAAGTGGGAGGATGTACCCTTTGTGATTGTAGAAAAGAATAGCCCTATATTATAGGATTTCTCCAGCACCAGACTTCTGGCGCTATAATTTGGGGTATAATTCAATTCATGTGCAATGGTCTTTATCTTGTCTCTGGTTTCCGGATTGATCAAAGGGCTGTCGTTTAAAGCCCTGGAAACCGTTGTATGGGAAACGTTTGCAATATTTGCTATATCCTTTATAGTAACACTCATATTACCACCTCGAATTTATTCTATCACACAATGCACACGTTAACAATGATTTATTTGAAAATTTATTAAGTTTTGATTATTCTTTTATGCGCGCCGTAATTTTAAACAAATCTAAGGCTTGATGTTATTAATATAACAGCCACAATCAATAGAGGCTCCAAAAATAAAAAACCCTAATTCTAGAGTTTTTTATAAGTAGCCGCCACCAATAATGCCGCTGCGGCCTTATCCAATATCACCGTAACCGCCTGATGCAGCTGCAATATAGATGCAGGAAGCTCCGGCGTTATTTTATGATTAAGCATTCTATATACGGTTTTGGCCTTTTCTTCGCCGCTGGCTAAAAGGAGTATTTTTTTAGATTTCATTATTGTCTTTATGCCCATGCTGATGGCCTCTCTGGGCACCTCATCTATGGAGCTAAAGAAACGAGAATTAGCTTCAATCGTCTCATTATCCAATTTAACTAGATGGGTTAAGGCCTCAAATTGAATATCTGGCTCATTAAAGCCAATATGTCCATTTCTGCCAATACCCAAAAGCTGTAGGTCTATGCCACCCCTTGTGCTTATTTTCTCCTCATAGTCTCTGCATTCTGCCTCTACATCCGCTGCCCTACCATTGGGTATATATACATTTTCCATTTTTATATCCACATGCTGAAAAAGATGCTGATACATGTAATACCAATAGCTCTGCTCATTGACTCTCTCCAGCCCATAATACTCATCAAGATTAAAGGTGACGACATCATTAAAGCTTATCCTGCCCTCCTGGTATATTCTCACCAGCTCCTGATAGGTGCCGGTGGGGGTGGCGCCTGTCGCCAGCCCCAGCACGCTATCTGGCTTTAGGGTAATTTGGCTGGCTATAATATTTGCTGCCCTTTTGCTCATGCTATCATAATTATCCGCCACTATTATTTGCATAATTAAACTTCCCTTCATGGCCTCACTAATCCCTTTTTTATCCAAAGCTACTTAAATTTAAAGCTTTGCCAGGGTTTTATGTCGTCAATCAGGAATAGCTCCTCCTCCTTCACTCTACCTACGACACTGGTTCTTCCACTGTTCTCCATGTCCTTAAGGGCTATTTGCAGCTCTCCTGCATATCTGTCATAAAGAGAGCTTTCAATGAGTATGTCGCCCCTTTTGATTGGAGCCGGATTGATCAGCTCAAATCTGACATCCCTATATTTGATCCTTCCCTGGGTAGAACGAATCATGTAGTCCGAGACGTCCCCCCTATTAAAATGATGCTCCTCGAATACAAGCCTTCTCTCCAGCTGCGGCAGCGCATCAATAAGCTCTACCCTTAATTCTAAGATATTTTTATCCATTTCTCCTAAAGCCTTCAGCTCAGCATCAGAAGCAAAGGCATTGGCAATTATGACATCATCGATTAGCTGTGTATTGAAAATATCCTTTGCCTGCACCGCTATAGGCTGGCCTCTATGCTCCTCCAGGGTACAAAGCCCCTCATTAACCCGCCATGGGCCAATGCTACCACTATTGGAGGAAACAAAGGCCGCAGTCCTGATACCTTTTTCTTTAAAATCTCTGGAGGTTATCATAAAATGACCTCTGGATAAACCAGTATATCTATGGGGGTAAAAGTTATGACAGCCCACCAGATTTTCGAGATTAGGCTGATAAGACAAAATATTATCCAGATATCTGGTCCCATTACTCATATTGATCTCTATTTTAAGCCCATGGGGATTATAGGTCATAAAGCTCTCCTCCATGCCGCTGAAGCCTAAATCCAGCCGTATGCCTGCCAGCTTTAAATCTGCGAAAAAGCTTAAGTCCTGATGGCTGACATGGAAGCCTTCAAATACCGCAGGGCTGACATCTGCAAAAACCGCCATGCTTAAATCCCTGGCATGCTGGTTTAATCGTCTGAATTCCTCAAGAGCCTTATTTTTATCCCCCTCCATGGAAATCAAGCAGGTAAAGACTCTGCTGAAGCCATAATTAGCAGCTTTGGTTAAATAGCTGATATTATCCTCAAGGGTGCTGCTGCCGGGATAAATTGAAACTCCCAATTTCCTCATGCTATCCCTCCTTGCTATATGCCGGCATGCTTCTATAAAGAGCAATAAACTCACTTGCCATATCCTTAATCGTTATGGCATTCATCAAATGATCCTGTGCATGAATCATCAGCAGCGAAAGCTCAACCCTATTTCCTCCGGCCTCCTGTTGAATTAACGTGGTTTGAATCTCATGGGCTAAGGCTAGTTTTTTTTGCGCATCCTCAATACAGCCCTCTGCCTTAACGAAGTCCCCAGATTTTGCATGATGTATTGCCTCCATACTGGAGCTTCTTGCTTCACCGCTATGGGTAATGATGTTAAATATTATGACTTCAAATTCCATGCTATTCTCCCCTTGCTGTGTTTTTGTCCTTGCTGAATTGTGGCAGGTACTTGGTATTGGCAGCAATAATATCATCCAGTATATCCTTTGCCACCTTGTATGATGGCACCAGCGGATTCGCCAGCAGCGCCATGATTGCCGTATTGTAATTACCGCTGATGCCTGCCTCCACTGTAAGCACCTCATAGGCCTTAACTGCCTGAATCAAGCCCTTAACCGTCTCAGGAAGCCTTCCTGCCGACAACGCCTTGGCCCCTGACCTGTATATCATGGCATTTGTCTCCAGAACCACGTCCTCTGAAAGGTCCGGGGTTCCTCCCTTGTTGAGAATATTAACTGTATGAATCTCACCTTTATCGTTGTAGATGGCACTGACAAGGGAGACTGCTGCATCGGAATAATAGGCCCCGCCCCTTTCCTCCAGCTCCTTCGGCTTTCTGTCAAGATTAGGGTCCTGATATAGCTTAAATAGTGACTCCTCCAGCTTCATCACCTGCTCTGCTCTGGAGCCTTTTTCCTCCAATGCCTTTATTTCCTCCTCTAGCATTTCATCTCTCAAATAAAAATATCTGTGATAAGGGCAGGGTAGCATGCCCAAAGCTGAAATAAAGCCGGCATCCCAATTGAGATCCTTAATATTCTTCATATTCATGGATTTCCCCTCAACCAAGCCCTTCAACACCTCAGCGGTTGCATCCTCTCCATCAATATAAACCTTTTTGCCATATACCATATGATTCAACCCGACAAAATCAATCCTGACCCTGCTGCTATCGATATCATATATTTTGGCGACATTATTAATCATGCTGATGGGGACATTGCACAATCCGATTGTCTTGACTGTTGAATACCTGTGAATCATTTCCGTTACAATACTAACCGGATTGGTGAAATTAATCAGCCAAGCCTCCGGTGCAAGCGCCTCGATGTCCTTGCATATCCCCAACAGCACAGGAATTGTCCTCAAGGCCTTTGCAAATCCCCCCGGTCCAGTGGTTTCCTGACCAATAACACCATATTTCAAGGGTATTCTTTCATCCATTGCCCTTGCCTTTAGGCCCCCAACCCTTATTTGAGTGATAACAAAATCTGCATCCTTAATGGCTTCCCTTCTGTCAAGGGTCTTATATACCTCTATATCCAGACCGGTCTTTGCTATCATTCGCTTTGTCAGCTGATAAATAATCTCCAGCTTTTCCTTTCCTGTCTCAATATCTACAAGATACAGGGTCTTTACAGGCAGCTCCTTTGCTCTCTTAATGAAGCCCTCTATAAGCTCAGGCGTATAGCTGCTGCCTCCTCCGATAACCGCAATTTTAAGCTCCTTTTCCATGGCGATATCACTCCTGTCAAATTATTGGAATAGAGGTAAAGGTAATCCTATTACCCTTACCTCTAAAAATATTAGATTTTGCTTTTTTCTGGTTCGTCGTCATAATAGTATTCGGCGATTTTAACAAACGGCCAGTAAATCAACACCGACACAGCGAGATTTACCAATGCCACCACCGCCGCCATGACATTACCGCCGGTTGCCAGGAAGGCACCCACCCCCGGAGGAGAGGTCCAAGGAATTGCAACATAGGTAGGTGGTATCAAGCCACTGGCAGTAGCCAAATAAGCGATCAAGGTTAAGATCCCCGGTGTGATGATAAAGGGGATAAAGAAAATTGGATTTAAAACAATTGGAATACCAAATATGATGGGCTCATTGATCTGGAAAATACCATTGGGCAGTCCCAGCTTTGCCACAGTTTTGTAGTCCTGACGCTTTTTTGAGCTCCAGAAGATGGCGGCTATCAAACCTAGTGTAGCCCCTGAGCCGCCTAAATGTACAAAGGCATCGAAGAAAACCCTTGTGATGTTATAGCTGGCAGCCAAGCCCTGCTGAATCGCGGCGGCATTTGCCTCCAATGCCGGCATATAAATGGAATTCATTATCGGATCTAGGATATTGGCGCCATGCAATCCAAAGAACCATAAAAGATTCATCAGCATAGATAATACCATAGCAGAGCCTACATTCTGACCAAAGCCCTGTAATGGTGCTTGGATAGTGGTAAATATGAAGTCGTAGATGCTGGTATCGCCTATGACAGCAAATAAATGCCCGATAATACTGAGTGTATATATTGCTGCAATACCTGGAACAACAGCAGCAAAGGCTCTTCCCACTGCCGGCGGCACAGAGTCTGGCATTTTGATGACAAGTCTTCTCTTAGTCAGCTTTACAAAGATTTCAGTAGCCAGAATTGAAACTAACAAACCAGTAAATAGACCGGTTGCATTTAAGAAGCCATGGTGTATATAGCCCCAGCCTGCATCGCCATGGGCCTGAGGTGTCACTGCTATAAAGGCTGCCACAGCTATCAAGCCTGCGGCCAAACCATCCTCATCATAGCCCTTTGCCAAACTGTAGCCAACAGAAAAAACGATAACTAATGTCATAATAGCCAGTGTACCCCACCATACATTGCCGTTGATTCCCCTCATAAACTCAAAGGCAGGTACCCATTCCAGCAGGGTATTATTTAACAATACTGCAAAGGAGCCCGCTAAAATCAGCGGCATAATGGCAACAAAGCCATCACGAATTGCTACCAAATGTCTTTGTGCCCCTACCTTCGCCGCAACGGGCATAAAATACTTTTCCATAAATTCGAAGAATTTTTTCATTTTAATCCCCCTTCGATTCGATTATTAATCTCTAATCCCAATTAATTTCCCATTAATTTTAGTGCCTGATCTAAAACGGCCTCGCCATTCATTGTGCCGTAATTAATACTGTCAATCACCGCAACAGGTATACCTCTGTCAGCAACCCGCTTCTCCATTTTCCCCAGCAGATACCTGACCTGAGGTCCTAGCAGCAAAACATCCACACGATCAAGATTTTTACCTGCCTCACTTTCAGAAACGGCATATATATTTATCTCTAAATCTCTTTTTTTCGCCGCTGCCAGCATTTTAGATACCAGCAGGCTGGTGGACATTCCTGCAGAACAAACCAGCATGATATTTTTCATTCCCTTACCCCCTAAACTATTGTTCTAATACTGCCGCTATCCATAAATTCTTCCACCGCCAGCATCAGGGCTCCCATTGCCGCTTTACTATAGGGCAGATGTGGCTTAAGCTCAGGCAACAGCCCCTGTAGCCTTGTGGAAAACAGTTCCAAGATTAAGGGCGATCCTTCAAAGCTTCCCCCACATAATCCCAGTGGGAAATCCGTCTTCGCCAATCTTCTGGCCAAGCAGGCTATAATACTGCATAATTCCGATATATTCCTGTCAACAATCTCTCTTGCTGCTTCATCCGTCTTGTATAATTCAACGATACATGGGGCAAGCTCAGCAACATGATGCTTTTTGGTTTCCTGCGAATAAAGAAAAGCAATGATGTCCTCTTGATTAGTGATTTTCAGATAATCTCTTACCTTCTCCCATATCTTTGTCTGTTTTCTTCTACCGTCATAGGCCTCCATAATAGCCTTCAGGCCATCTCTACCAATCGAATAGCCGCTGCCGCCGTCGTCTATAATATGTCCCCAGCCCCCTACTCTGTGGAGCTGACCATCTTTGTCAATGCCCAATGCAATGGAACCTGTACCGCTTATTAATATGCCTCCTAGCTTTGAGCCATTGGCAGCCACTAAAGCCACAATAGAATCATTATAAATCGACAAACCATTTTTATACCCTATTTCTCTAAACAATCCTCTGATTGAGGCTTCATCCTGCGGACAGTCAATACCTGCACCGCCGAAGCAAATCCCCTCTATGCTGTCCAATGTGATGCCGTTTTTTTCTTCAAAATAATTGAAGCCCTCCAGCAGAAGCGCCTTAACCGCCTGGAGTCCAACACTATGATGATTGCTGCTCCCCAGCTGAAGCTCTGCTAAAACAACCCTTTCCGCATTTCCAAGATACAGTATAGTCTTTGTACCACCTCCATCAATACCAACAAAATATTTCATTTTCTCCTCCTTCCTTTACTTAATCCTCATGCTTAAGTCTTTCCTCAAAAAGCGCCTTCATGGTCCTTACTGCATCAGCCTCATCCTCACCCTCCACTAAAATATCTACACTATCTCCAAATTTCGCCAGTAGCGAGAGGATGGACAAAAGACTTTTACAGTTGGCAGTTCTATCGCTATTTTGCAGAGTAATATCTGATGCAAAGCGCTTTGCTGCTCCTGCCAGTATGCTGGCTGGCCTTGCGTGAAGACCGGCCTTACTATTTATGACAACGGTTGCTCGCTCCATAAAATCACACTCCTTTCAAATCAATTACAGCATTATATATTGCAAAAGTAATGCCAAATTGATTAGCAAATCGTCATTATTTTTTGACTTTTATGAAAAATCAAAAATGTTGTGTTTTCAATTGTTCGCATACTGTTATTCAATTATTTAGTGATAAAAAAAGTGTGCAGCATTAACTACACACTCATTTACACACTTACACACTATTAGCATCGGTCATATTTAAAAAGAACATTTTACACAAATTTGCGATTTCGTCTTCACCTACAACGATATGATAGTTATCCTCCAATAGCGCTATGCAATTTCTAATCAGCAGCATTTCTCTATTATATTCGTCCTTGAAGCTTTGTAGATTGTCAAAAGCCGCTGGTTTTTCCCCTTTTTTCAGTCTTTCCGTCATAAAGCACATATGCAGTATTATTCCTATTTTCACTTCAGCCTTTATTTCCAGCTTCAGCGCCAGCTGAATTCGATTCATAATCTGTCTAATGTCCGCCACCAGCTCTTCCGAATCAATAGCATCCAGATGATTCCTAAGGGCCTCACCTATTTTTATGAAATTTTCCTCCTCAGCTGCAATGACCTCAATTTTCTCCAATCCCTCTCCCATAATAATCTCCTGGGCAGATATAAACAGGATATTGTCAAGATGAACCTCTACAGTTCCTACGATCGCCAAGATATTATGCTTTGACTTGAGTTCGTCAATCATTGCCAAAAATTTTCGTCTGTCGATAATATCAAGGGGAATCACCTCTATGCCACAGCTGTCGGAGAGCCTATCCTCGATGATTCTCTTCAATCTTTCTGAAGCGCCTTGACCGGTAAAGCATGCAGTGATAATAATATTCTTATTTTTTATAGCTCTTTTCCTCAGCATTCTGCTGTTAATGGGCGTTGGCTCCTTGAAGCTCTGAAGGATTTCGCCGATGTCCCTTCCAAGGACAGCTTTACGACAGGCATCTATTACCATAGGGGTACAAACCATATCAATAGTCCTGACAATTATTCCCGTTTCCTCATAAATCATATCGCCAAAATTAGTGAGGGAGCCCATATCCACCATTAATATGACACCCTTCCCCTGATGGATTTTCATGACGAGATTTTTTGTAACTTCATATATTTCCTGCGGCTTCATGCTAAGGGGCATATCTATAGCCAGGGCGTGGTCAACTCCCACCAATGCATTAGCCACCTCCGCCATACTACTGGCAGTGGAGTTGCCATGCATGATCACTACGATACCCACCGTTGCCTTTTCCTCTGTTCCAGGATTCATTGGATCGGCTAAAAAAAACAGTGTTAGGTAACCAATTTCGTCAAGTGGCGTTTGTATTTGAAGACGATTATCCAAAAGCTTTACTGCCTCCATAGCCACAATAAACTCATTGTAGCACTCAGCCCGTATTGTATTTAGTCTGGGATTATATATTTTTACGCCTCGTTTTATGCGCTCAACAAAGCTTTGAAGATGTAGTGCCAGAGCAATAAAAAGCTTATTGTCAAAGCTTCGATTAAGCCTCATCTCCGCCAACCGCAGCATTTCCTCCCCAACCTCGTATACCTCTAAATCTATCAGATCTACAATTTCCTGTTTTTTGACCTTTTCCTTGAGATTGCCCAAATATTTATGAAAATGACTCTCTATGTCTATATTTATAATCTGATTGATTTCCTCCTCCTGCATTCCCACCGATTTTAAAGTCTCCAGCTTTTTTTCTATAACATCATAAAAGTCCTCCTCCACAACACATTCGTTGGTAAAATTGGGTACACAGTCCTCCTTATAGCTGAATCTGAGAATTTCTCCCTTGCTATTTAGAAGATTATCCAACTCTTCTCTGCATTCGTTTATTCTCATAAGACCCTTTTTTACATGCTGGGGGATGTCCTGTTGCGTTATAAGAAGATAATCCTCCTTTTTTGATTTGTAATTTACAAAGGCCTTGGCACAGGCCAGCTGAATATCACTGCCCAGCTGTCCGATATTATTGGTGCATTCATATAGCAATAGGGATGTCAGTGAGTTTTTACTGACATATATACTCCTGCCCAACCGCTCCGACTCCTTTTTTATAAAATACTCTATCAGATAATACCTTTCACTCAAGGATTTTTCTCGCAATGGGGGCAAGGTGATGATCATTGGTATTCTTCGGGAGAAGGTATTCAACAGGAAGGATTGTGGATTTTCTGTGGTGGCGGCTATCAGCTGAACATCTGCCCTTATGGTTTTATCTGTTTCACCCAGTGGCCTGAAGCATCCAGTGTCAATAAAGGTAAATAGCATTTCCTGTCCCTGGGGCGATAGCCGGTGTACCTCATCCAGGAATAGGATACCCCCGTCAGCCTTCTTAAGCAGCCCTACCTTGTCTTTATCGGCACCTGTGTAGGCTCCTTTTTTCACGCCAAAGATTTGTGCCATTACCAGCTGAGGATTATCGGCGTAATCAGCACAGTTGAAGCAAACTATTGGCGCATCCTTTGATATAATACCGGATTCCTTAGAAAACCCATACATCAACTCTGCAAACATTGATTTACCCACACCGGTTTCTCCCAATATCAATGTATGGAGTCCTCTGGGAGGATATAGTATCGCTGCCTTGGCCTGCTGTATGGGAACCCTCAGGCTTTGTTGAGCGACAGCAATTTTGTCCAGATTTTTTTCCGTAGTAAAATCACAGGAATCCGCCTTAAGCTTTGACGCAGATCTGTAGAATACCGGTCTTCCTTCGGTCTTCGTAAGCCTGCCCTCCTGTACCAGCAGATTTAAATATCTACTGGTATTTGCTCTATCCATGCCTGTATGTCTGCTGAGCTCATTGGCAGAAACACCCCTGCCTTCTTCTTGTTCCATATGAATTAGCGTATTATAAATCTCATCTAGCTTGCTCATAATACCCCGCCATTCCAGTACCCTGCAAGGGACTAATAAATTTAAAATATATACAAATCTTATTCTATAACAAATCATATTATCCTTCCATAATTTGGTCTACTCTCAAAATTCCGGGAGAATTCATCGGAAAATCCTCTGTCATACATAACAAGACTCTGCTTAAAACCAGCATATCCTGCTGTTTTAACAGAGTCTCTAAAACCTTATAGCTTTAGTTTTGATAATGCATCCGCCAGGGCGGTATTTATCGGCTCATCCTTTGCCTTCTTTTGATCCTTGAGGTATTGTGCCACCTCTTTTTTTGAAACATTGCTTTTCTCCTGCTTTCTTCTTTCATTGAAGGTAGAAAGCTTCTCTCTGTGACCACAGCTGCAATAGAAGGTTTGACCTTCTCCCTCACCCCTCAGCTGCATTCTTTTATGGCAATTGGGGCATCGGGCATTAGTGGTGACCTCAACGCTTTTTCTATACCCGCAGTCTCTGTCCTGACAGATTAGCATTTTTCCCTTTTTACCCTTGACCTCCAGCATATATTTATTGCACTCCGGACATCTATTTTTGGTGAGATTATCATGCCTAAAGGTCTCTTCAGAGTTTTTAATTTCCTTTACCACTGACTTTGCATAGCCCCTCATTTCCTTCAGGAAGCTATTTTTATTTAAGCTGCCCTTGGCAATACTACCCAGTTGCTGCTCCCACTGAGCTGTCAAGGCCGGTGACTTCAGCTCCTCCGGCACCAGCTCCAGCAGCTGCCTTCCCTTGGAGGTGGTGAATATGTCCTTGCCTCTCTTTTCCAAAAGGAAGGTATTAAATAGCTTTTCTATAATATCTGCTCTGGTGGCGACGGTGCCTAAGCCTCCAGTCTCCCCTATGGTCTTTATCAGCTCCTTGCTTTCCCCTGCCATATATTTTGCAGGATTCTCCATAGCCGATAGCAGCGTCGCTTCGTTGAAGTACGCCGGAGGCTTAGTTTCACCCTTGGTTTGTGTTAAGGAAAGGACCTTAAGCTGCTGTCCTTTTTCAAGCCTTGGTAATATTTGCTCAGCAACACCCTCCTCGGTATCCTCCTCATCATCATAGGAATAGACTTCCTTCCAGCCCTGACTCAAAATCGTTTTTCCCCTGGCAATGAAGGTCTCTGCTCCTATTTTTGCTCGTATGGTGGTTTGCTCATATTCAAAGGGGGGATACAGAACGGCTAAAAAGCGTTTAACCACCAGGTCATATATTCTTCTTTCCTTATCATTTAATTCGCTTAAAAATACCCTTTGCTCCGTAGGTATAATCGCATGATGATCCGTAACCTTGCTATTGTCTACAAAGGATTTATTTTCCTTTATGGTACCCCTTAAAAGCTTTGCTGCAGCTCCGCTATAGGACCCTACTCCGCAGGCCTTCACCCTATCCTTCAGAGTAGCTACCATATCGGTGGTGATATATCTGGAATCCGTTCTGGGATAGGTCAACAGCTTATGCTCCTCATAAAGCTTCTGCATAATTGAAAGGGTATCCTTAGCAGAGAAATTAAACATTTTATTGGCATCCCGCTGAAGCTCAGTTAAATCGTATAGTAATGGTGCAGGCTTCTTCTTATAGGCCTTGTCTAGAGCCACAATCTCTGCATCCTTACCCCTTAGGGTAGCAAGGATTTGATCCACACCGTCCTTGTCAAAGCTCCTTGTATCCTTGGATTTAGAATCCTGCCAAACCAGCTTTAAATCCTTTGTTGCAGCAGCTATACCATAAAAGCTTCTGGGCTTAAAGCTCTTTATTTCCTCCTCACGTCTTGCAATAATTGCAAGGGTTGGGGTTTGAACTCTACCGCAGGAAAGCTGTGCATTGTAACGGCAAGTCAGGGCTCTGGTGGCATTTATACCCACTAGCCAGTCGGCCTCTGCCCTTGCAACCGCTGAGTGATATAGGTTTTCGTAGGCCTTTCCCTCCTTCAGGCTTCTAAAGCCCTCCTGTATTGCCTTATCGGTAACAGAGGATATCCACAATCGTTTTATAGGCTTCTTAACATTGGTCTTTTCCAATATCCATCGGGCCACCAGCTCACCCTCCCTGCCGGCATCAGTGGCAATGACGATTTCAAAAACATCTTTTCTATGCAATTGCGCCTTTACAGCCTGAAATTGCCTTCCGCTCTGTTTTATCACCACCAGCTTAAGCTCATCCGGAAGTATCGGCAGGTCCTCAAGACGCCAATCCTTAAAGGCCTTGCCATATTCCTCCGGGTCCGCCAGGGTTACAAGATGCCCCAGGGCCCAGGTAACGATATATTTATCTCCCTCTAAAAATCCATTTCCCTTTTTACTGCATTTCAATACACGGGCCAAATCCCTTCCAACGGAGGGCTTTTCAGCCAGCACTAATGTTTTAGCCATATTAACATTCCCTTCTATATTTTAAAGCCTGATGCTGGAGCTTAACAACCTAAATGACCAAAGCACCGGTTAGTCCTTAACTAAGCCCTTTAAGGCCTTTAGTATCTTGCCCTATGAAAATTTCCCTCAGGGATTAACCCAAGTTTTAACTGCGACGAGGTACTAATATTATAATGAAAGTATCCTGCATAGACATCGGCTATATACATTATAACTTAAAATTCAGGCTTTTAAATATTTTTTGGGTAATTCTTCTAAACTCGTGCTTTGACAGCTTTAAAAATTCCCTATTCCTTATGCTCTATTTGCACACCCTTGACATGCCGCTTTGTCATTAGCTTTTTCTTCTTCCTGTCCTCCTTGCTTTCAAAGACGATATCAAAATCATAATCCTCCGGGTACAGCTCTCCCCCCTCGATATACAGGGAAAGCCTTTTATGATTAATTTTAAATTTCTTCTTCATCACCATGACCCCCAGCTCGCCCCTGCTGTTTTCAGCCTCGCAGACAATCCCTGTTCGATTCATTGTACTGATAAAGACACAGTCTCCTATTTTAAAGCCGGAAACGCCTTTAGCCTTTTTCACCTCAGACGCCTCCTCTATCAGCTGTTTTTTAGCCTCAGCAACAGGGCTTGGGCTGTTGTCGGATGCCACAGGAATTTTAAAGGCTTCATATGCTTTAGCCTCCTTATAGGTTATCTCATGGGCTCTTTCAATAAGCGCCTTTCCCATGCCCAGTCTTAGAGCGATTAATAGGGCATTGCTTTCCCCCGCCTCACCTATCCTCAATCTGTATAGAGGGCTAAGGGTATTGATGTCAAAGTCCATGCAGCCGTTAATAAAGCCCTCCTGATTTGCTGCAAAGTCCTTTATTTCATTGTAGTGGGTGGTGGCAATTATAGTTGCCTGCTTCCTGTAGAGGGACTCCAGTACAGCCACCCCAATGCCCATTCCCTCACCTGGATCGGTGCCTGCTCCTATTTCATCCAATATGACAAGGGTATGCTTATCTGCTTTATCCAGTATGCCGATGATATTCTTAATGTGAGAGGAAAAGGTGCTTAGATTATGCTGGATACTTTGACCGTCTCCTATGTCTGTAAGAATATCCAGAAATACTGCAAAATTTCCCTCGCCGTTAATGGAGGGATGCAGCCCCGACTGAGCCATCATGGTCAGCAGGCCCACTGTTTTTAATACTACGGTTTTACCCCCTGTATTTGGCCCGGTTATAATCAGGCTTTTATAGCTGCCACCTATCTCAAAATCCAACGGCACTGCCTTTTGCCCCAGCAGCGGATGCCGCCCCCCGTCAATTTTTATATAATCCCCTGTATTCAGCTTAACTGCTTTTCCGCCTATGGCCCTGCTGTATTTCCCCTTTGCCAGCAGAAAATCATAGTATATCATGGTTTCCATATTCAAATGAATTTCCCTTTCTTGCCTTGCCACCAGCGCCGTAAGCCCAGACAGTATTTTATATATTTCATTTTCCTCTTCAAGCCTTAAGCCATCCAGCTCATCCTGCAATCTTTTGACGGCCGCAGGCTCGATAAATACTGTAGAACCGGTTCTGGAAACATCCAGTACATTGCCTTCAAAGCTGCCTTTATGCTCACTTTTTATCGGAACAACATATCTACCATTCCTCTGGCTCACCAAGCCATCATGAAGATAGGCCTTATATTGACTGACCTTTAGATAGACATCCAGCTTGCTTTTAATTCTTTCCTCAACTATTATGATTCTTTTTCTTGTTTTTGCTAAGGCATTGCTGGCCTTATCCAGTACTCTGCCTCTGGAAATGCAGCGATTTATTTCCTCAGCTATATCCGCCAGCTCCGCAATGGTCAAGGCATATTCGGTAATGGTGGGGGCTGCCTCAGCCTTACCCTTCATAAAGCGCTTCAGTCTTCGCCCCTCCTCTATAAAAGAGGCTGTCGTTTCCAATTCACTAATCTGCAGGTTTTCCTGGCGCTTTAGCTTATCACCAATCGTCTTCATGCCGCTTAAGCTGTGGATGGGTACGCTGGAGCTGATATCGACTATCCCTCTTGCCTCAGTCGTTTCCAGCATATATTTCTTAATCAAATTGATATCTGTATAGGGCATTAGCGCAGCTATCATTTCCTTAGCCTGCTGAGATATGGCAAAGCCCATCAGGTCCTCCTTAATTTGGCTAAATTCCAACAAATCCATTGCATGCTTATTCATTCATATTCCTCCATTCAAGATATGCTTTTTAGGTCTATTTTTCTATTTAAACCCATAACACACTTCATCCCTCCCATGCATTGCCTAAGTAAATCAAAAAATAAAAGACCATAGGTAAAAACAATTCACCTACGGCCTTTAGCTTAAATCATATCGATCACTTTCTTCAGAGAAGATACTAATCAATTATAAAAGCAGCATGAATTCAGAAGATTAAATTGCATCAAAAAAGCCGTGGTGACCCCACGGCTGATACTGGTATAATTCTTCTAAATACCTGCATATGCTTTATCTCGTACTTTGTCTTAGTAAATTATAGACTGTTCCTAATGAAATTTCCATATAGCTTCGTTGTCATCGGTTGCAATATCGCCTGATATGGCTGCCGCTTACGTCTTCCGATATGAATATTCTCTTTAGGCCTTATCCTATTATTTATATGACACAAGGTACTAAGGCTATCCGTGTTCTTAACCTATTGAAAAGCTTCAAGGCATCACAAATAAACCCACAAAACCGGGTCTTTGCCTTTAAGCCTTTTATTCAATTATTAGTTAAGAACAACCTCTATCATAAAACATACTCCTCATACTTCATTTGCTTTAAGTATACAGAAAAACGACACATATTTCAATATTATTTTAATTCACAAGAAATAATATACCATAAAACCTGAATATCCACCTATTCCATCCCCTCGGCACTTGAGTAGATTTCCCTCAGCTGCTCCTCCTTTAGGAGCCATTGAACCATAAGACCCATAATGATGATGCCGGGTATATTGATCAGTAGTCGGACAAAGGTAAATCTGTAGCCCAGAGCCGCCAGCTCAAACATCACCGTTGGTATTTTGGTGACGCACCAGGCCCCCATAAAGGTGATGATATTGCTGAACTTTACCCCCTTTCTAAGCAGCACTGCAGTAAAGGGAAAGGCGGCATACATTGGACCTGCTGCTATGGAGCCTATCAGTATGGCTAAAAAAATGCCGATAAGGCCTGAGTTGTCCCCCATGTATTTGATCATCTTCTCCCGGGGAATCCATACGTCCATAAGCCCCAATAAAAGCATAATCGGCGGCAGCACCGCCAGCATCTGCTTAAAGCTGGCGCCTGCTAAAGCAAAGGTTTTGAATCCGATTTCTCTGTTTAGTGCGGTTATAGCCACAGCTGCCAATAGAGCGTATAGAAAAAAGGAATATCTTTTAATCAGTCGCTTCATGCCCCCACCCCCATTGCCTTGCCTATGATAAAGGCTACGATAAAGGCATAGAGAAAAGCCAACAGGTTTCTATATAGGGCCGCCCTTTTGCCTATGTATTTAGTTTCCATAGTAAAGGTTACCACCCCAACCATCGTCAGTGTTGAAACCAAGGCAGCGATTTGAGGATATCCTGCGCCATTTTTCAATAGCATGTCAGCCACCGGAAAGGCCACAAAGGTAGGCATCATGGTAATGGACCCCACTACAGCAGAGGCAGCAACGCCTAGAAAGCCTGAATTTCCGCCGATCAGACTGGAAATCACCTCCGGCTTAAGCACCGCCAGCATCAATCCGATTATAAAGATGATGCCTAAAAATTGAGGCATCACATTTTCAAAGGATTTCCACCCCTTTTTCAAAGCAATCTTTGTCTTTTCCTTATCCTTTATGTAGGATATAGCAAATAAAAACAAAGTACCCCCATATAATAAATATGTTGTCATCATTTTACCCCCTATGAAATTTATCCCATTTATATTATACTATTAAGCCAACTGTCGGTATATACGGCAGAAGCATTTCAAAGTACAGCTATAAGCTTTCAAACTATTCTAACAATACCGAAGTGCTTTTGTTACATATAATTAATATGTGTACTATTGCATCAGAGGCTTTTTCGTATTATTATATATAATGTTGCATAAATATTAACACAGAAGGAGCAGATTTTAATGCAAGCTAAAAAAACAACTAATCTTAAATCTGTATTATTATTTTTAATACCATCTCTAGTAGGTATACTTTTGTTTATGACACCTATTGTTTATAATGGGGATATCACCATACCAATAGCAATTCTCTCTAATAGCCTACTGGCCCTCTTGGGGGAGCTACTTCCTGCTATAGCCACAGCCTTCATGCTGATCTGTTTGTTGGGAACAGCTGTATATAAGCTGGCTAAGCCTGCCTTCCTGGAGAAAAACAGCTTCACAAAAAATCTTTTTGACATATCTCCCCTTTGGATGGCATTAAGGGCTATAGGCAGTATCTTTGCTGTTATAACCCTTTACCAGTTGGGTCCTGAATGGATCTATTCCGAAAACACTGGCGGACTTTTACTTTTTGACCTAATACCAATATTATTCTCTGTATTTTTATTTGCAGGCCTTTTCCTGCCTTTATTGCTGGACTTCGGGCTTCTGGAGTTTGTAGGCGCTCTTTTGACCAAAATTATGCGGCCTATATTCACGTTACCCGGCCGTTCTTCCATCGACTGTATTGCATCGTGGCTGGGTGATGGCACCATTGGTGTCCTGCTGACCAGCAAGCAATACGAGGAGGGCTATTACACAAAAAGAGAGGCGGCGGTTATTGGCACCACCTTCTCAGCGGTATCCATTACCTTCAGTTTAGTGGTAATATCGCAGGTAAATCTTGGTCATATGTTCCTGCCCTTTTATCTGACGGTTTCCTTTGCGGGGGTTGTGGCAGCCATCATCATTCCACGAATACCTCCTCTTTCTCGAAAATCCAATAGCTATTATCTGGAGGGGAGCACAAATAACCTTGAGGAGATACCTGCAGGCTATACCTCCTTTAAATGGGGAGTGGCGCAGGCAGTAGCAAGAGCAGATAAAAACAACTCTGTTTCTAATGTGATTAAAAGCGGACTGCAAAATGTGCTGGATATGTGGCTGGGGGTTACGCCCATAGTAATGGCAATGGGAACTCTTGCTTTGATTATTGCTGAGTTTACCCCGGTATTTACCTGGCTGGGAATGCCCTTTGTTCCCCTATTGAAGCTTTTAAGGGTTCCTGAAGCGGCGGCGGCCTCTCAAACCCTGGTGGTGGGCTTTGCTGATATGTTCCTTCCATCAGTTATCGGTGCCAGAATCGAAAGTGAACTGACCCGCTTTGTGATTGCCTGTGTGTCAGTTACACAGCTCATCTATATGTCGGAGGTAGGCGGTCTGCTGCTGGGCTCAAAAATTCCCGTAAGCTTTAAGGACCTGGTGGTAATATTCATTCAGCGTACACTGATCACTTTGCCTATAATCGTTTTAATAGCACATTTTATATTTTAATATTCTGTTCAAAAAAATTGAGTCCTGCTTGGCAATGGGACTCAATTTTTCGTTAGCTATCCTTTCCATTCAATGATTTTCTCACTTTCACTTTAACCAAAATTTTACCTGCATTTCACCTGCATTTAAAATCCTACAGCTATAATTGAAGCAGTTGTAAATATATCGAAGGGAGCTGAAGCCATGAAGCTGAATATTTGTGTTGACATCGACGGTACGATAACAGGGGCCTACGATTGGCTGGAATTAGCCAATAGCTATTTTAACAAAAATGTAAAGCCCCATGAGGTTACCCGCTATGAAATTAATGAGGTTCTGAATATATCAAATGATGAGTATTTAGAGTTCTATCTACGCTACGGTAAGGAGCTGCATGCGGCCGCCAGTGTTCGCCAGCATGCTAGGGATGTGCTGCAAAGATTGAATAATGAACACAGTATTTATTATGTCACTGCTAGAGATAAAACCATGGAGCAGGTGACAAAAAAATGGTTTATGGAAAAGGACCTTCCTAAAGGACAGCTCTATTTATTGGGTAGTCATCATAAGGTACAGCAAGCCAAGGAGCTGGATTGCCATATATTTATAGAGGATAGACATGAAAATGCACTTGAGCTGGCTAGGGCAGGCTTCCAGGTGCTGCTTATGGACTGCAATTATAACAGGCTGCCTTTAATCAACGGGATCACCAGAGTTAGCTGCTGGCAGAATATTTATGAAGCTATAGACAATAGAGCTAAAGCCATGAGGGAGGCTGACAGTAAAATCGCATAATTAGATTATTAAATCCTATTTAGACTACCATTCATAATTTTCAGGATATTGGGAGCTTATCCGTATTTCCTCGATGGCGCACTTGTATTGCTGAGCCGCCTCCTCTATTTCCGTCCTAAGCATCTGATACTCCTGTCCCCTCTCAATAATCCGCTTAGCCATGATAGAAAGGTTCTTCAACCTCTTATCCTCCGACATTTTTATATATTTTACATTCAGCAAATCCACATACTGGGGTAAAAAGCCCTGAAAGCTGCTATATTTTGAGACCATATAACCCAGCATCCTTCTATAGGTGGCATCAGTTGTGGTTTCTTTTATGCATTTAGCAACCTCCGACTGTAGCAGTCTAATCATAGCTATCGATTGATCCCATACATTTCTTGTATCTATCAAGGCATCAAAGTATTCCTTTGAATTCTGCTTACCGTAGAGCAATACAAAATCATTTAACACCATTTGAATAAACAGCATTTCAGGCCAAAAAACATTTATTTTAAGATAAAGATTTTTTTCGGGTGCAATAAAGCCCTTTGACTTTAGAATATCAGTGTTGATACTATTTTCCACAAACTCATACTCCCTATCCCCCATCATGGCATGACGTATATCATAGCATAGCCCCAATATCCTTAGCCTAGACAGCCTGTATTCCCTATATTTCCCATCCTCTCCAACAATGCTGTAGAGGGCATCGTAAAGCCTTTGAAAATCGTAATAATCGCCTAATATCTCTACGCCTAATCCTCTCTGTGTACTCTTAACAAATATCATAATAATCCTCCAGCTTATTTATTATCTGCATCAAAAACCTCTCTTTTCTTATTATCTATCATATTTTAAATATTACACGCTAACAAATTTTTACATTGATCTTGAAGCTTATAATTGTGTATATTATGCAAACGTATGCATAATTATGTCACCGTAACATTTTTGAAATATGCATCATATCATATTGCATATGCAATACAATGCGTGTGTATACTTCATTTTATTTAATTTTTTCGGTTTATATATATCGTTATAGCTTTATTTTGCAAGTTTAATATATATAAATTTCATTTTTCGCTAAAAAACTATTGACTCAGTTGCACGACCAATATATAATTATTCACATAGTTGAGTATTATTGAAGAGGAGGAGACAAAATGGCAGAGATTAAAATTCTAGATACCACCTTAAGAGACGGTGAGCAAACGGCGGGTGTTGTCTTCGCCAATGAAGAAAAGCTTTTTATTGCAAAGCTTCTGGATGAGGTAGGAATCGACCAAATCGAGGCCGGTATTCCTGTAATGGGAGAAGATGAAAAAAACATAATTAAGAAAATCGTTAAGAGTAATCTGAAGGCCAGCATAATGGGCTGGAACAGAGCGGTAATTGCCGATATTCAAGAATCTATTGACTGTGGCGTTGATGCGGTTGCAATCTCCATCTCCACCTCCGACATACAAATAAAGCACAAGCTGAACTCCACCAGAGAAAGAGTTATAGAGCAGATGGTAAAGGCGGCTGAGTATGCAAAGAAAAACGGTCTCTATGTTTCGGTGAATGGTGAGGATGCATCCAGAGGCGATGAGGAATTTTTACTGCGTTTTGTTAAAGCTGCTAAGGCGGCCGGTGCAGATAGATTCAGGTTCTGTGACACCGTCGGAATTCTCAATCCTATGACGACTTATGATAAGATAAAGAAAATAAAGGATCATGTTGATATTGATATAGAGATGCATACCCATAATGACCTGGGTATGGCAACGGCAAATGCTATAGCCGGAGCTATGGCAGGAGCAAATTACATGGGGGTTACAGTAAATGGGCTGGGTGAAAGGGCCGGCAATGCCTCCCTAGAAGAGGTAATCATGGCTATAAGGACCTCAATGGGTGTGGAGACAGCCTACAACATTGGCAAACTGAAGGACCTATGCCAATACGTTGCAAAGGCCTCCAATAGATATATACCCGGCTGGAAAGCTATTGTGGGGGACAGCATATTCCACCACGAATCCGGCATCCATGCCGATGGGATTATTAAGAATCCCTCGACCTATGAAATTATAAATCCCGATGAGCTGGGACTGGATAGAAGAATCATTATCGGTAAGCATTCCGGAACAGCGGCCCTCAAGAATAGATTAGCCCTATATAATATTTTTATTGATGTTTCTACTTCATACCTGTTACTAGATAAGGTGCGCACCACATCCACCGCCATAAAGAGAGCTCTAACAGATATTGAGCTGTTAAGCCTCTATAAGGATGTTATAAATGAAGCCAGTATTTCAATGGAAGCATAGGAGTGATGACAATGAAAAAAAACTTGACCTACAAAATATTAGAGCAGCATTTAATCAGTGGGGATTTGACCCCCGGCAAAGAAATCGGTATTAAAGTGGATCAAACCTTGACACAGGATTCAACCGGAACAATGGTATATCTGCAGCTGGAGGCCATGGGCGTCAATAGCTTAAAAACAGAGCTTTCTGTTGCCTATATCGATCACAATACCCTGCAAACCGGCTTTGAAAATGCCGATGACCATGAGTTTATAAAAACGGTGGCGGCTAAATACGGTATTGTGTTTTCCAAACCCGGTAATGGTATCTGTCATCAGCTGCATCTGGAAAATTTCGCAAAGCCCGGAAAAACCCTGATAGGCTCCGATAGCCATACCCCAACCTGCGGCGGCATGGGTATGCTGGCTATTGGCACAGGAGGATTGGATGTAGCAATTGGAATGGCCAGCGGCAAATACTATCTGAAGGCGCCAAAGGTGCTAAATATTCAGCTGACAGGAAAGCTAAAGCCATGGGTTTCAGCTAAGGACGTCATCCTGTTTATATTAAAAAAGCTGACGGTAAAGGGCGGTGTGAGTAAGGTCATAGAGTATTCCGGTGACGGTGTTGCGGCACTTTCTCTAACGGATAGAGCCACCATCACTAATATGGGGGCAGAGCTTGGCGCCACCACCTCCATCTTCCCTTCAGATGCTATAACGCTTGCATATCTAACCGCTCAGAACAGAGCCTCCGACTGGATGGCTTTAGCTGCCGACGAGGATGCTGATTATGATGAGCGCATAGCCATAGATTTAGCGGATATCACCCCAATGACAGCTAAACCCCATAGCCCAGATAATGTGGATAATATCTCCAATATACCTGGCTTAAAGGTAAATCAGGTCTTGATCGGAAGCTGTACCAACTCCTCCTATAAGGACCTAATGAAGGCTGCCGCTATCCTTAAGGGCAAAAGCGTACATCCTGATGTCAGCTTAGGTATTTCCCCCGGCTCCAGCAATATCTTAAAGATGCTGGCGGATAATGGTGCCTTATCGGATTTGATTGCTGCAGGAGCCAGAATATTGGAATGCAGCTGCGGACCCTGTATAGGCATGGGGCAGTCACCACAATCCAATGGTGTATCCCTAAGGACCTTTAACCGTAATTTCTGCGGAAGAAGCGGGACCAAAAGCGCTGATGTTTACTTAGTCAGCCCAGAAACCGCTGCCGCCTCTGCTATTAGCGGTTATTTAATTGATCCTGTCACCCTTGGTGAGGACATTGCGATAAAGGAGCCTACAGCCTTTTCAACAGAGCGTAATTATTTTATATTTCCACAAGGGGCTAAGACCAACAGTAAGGTGATAATGGGACCAAACATCAAGCCCTTCCCTATAAATAACCAGCTGCCGATTACTCTCGAGGGCAAACTGCTGTTAAAGACCGGAGATAATATCACCACCGACGACATCATGCCATCAGATTCTAAGCTACTGCCCTATCGCTCCAACATCCCTCATCTCTCCAAGTATTCCTTCAATAATATAGACGAGGATTTTTGGAAGCGCTGTGAGACCTATAATGGGGGCTTCATACTTGGGGGCGAAAATTATGGCCAAGGCTCCAGCCGTGAGCATGCTGCCTTAGTACCACTATATTTAGGCGTTAAGGCTGTCATCGTAAAATCCTTTGCCAGAATCCATAAGGCAAACCTGATTAACAGTGGCATAGTTCCCCTAGAATTGGTAAACACAACGGATTATGATATTATTGATGCCGGTGACGATCTGGTGCTTGAGGATATTAAAGGCGACTTAAGCAACGGTGATGTTATAGAACTAACTAATCTGACCAAGGGCCATAGTATTAAATGTAAATTTGTTGGATCGCCACGGGATATTGAAATCCTATTGGCCGGTGGTTCCTTAAACTATACTAAGTCAAGCTTGGAGGTATTATAATATGAATACAGTAACCCTAATTCCCGGAGACGGCATCGGACCAGAGGTTTCATCTGCTGTAGTGGAGGTGCTAAAGGCTGCAGGTGTCAATATTGAATGGGAAAAAATCAATGGTGGTGAGGATGCCTATAAAGCCACAGGCGCCTTTATTCCTGAGGCGCTATTGGAGAGCATCAGCACAAATAGAATCGCCTTCAAGGGGCCTATTACTACCCCAATTGGCAAGGGCTTTAAAAGTATCAATGTCACCCTTAGACAGAAATATAATACCTATGCCAATGTTCGCCCGGTAAAAAGCTTTCCCGGTCTGAATACCCCCTTTAAAAATGTTGACTTGGTCATCGTACGGGAAAATACAGAGGATTTATACGCCGGCCTGGAGCATATGGTAACGGAGGGTGTTGCAGAATCGATTAAGATCATCACTGAAAAGGCCTCCTTAAGAATCGGAGAATTTGCCTTTCAATATGCCAAGGATAACAATCGTAAAAAGGTTACTGCCGTTCATAAGGCCAATATCATGAAGATTTCAGATGGACTCTTTTTAGACTGCATCAGACGCGTTGCTGCCAAATATCCTGAAATAGCCTATGAAGAGGTAATCGTAGACAATATGTGTATGCAGCTGGTAATGTATCCAGAAAAATATGATGTCCTGGTGTTGCCTAATCTCTATGGGGATATTGTATCTGATCTGGCTGCTGGCCTAGTTGGCGGCCTTGGCCTAGTACCAGGGGCAAATATTGGTGATGATATCGCTATTTTTGAAGCTGTTCACGGCAGCGCACCGGATATCGCTGGAAAAAACTTGGCTAATCCCACCGCATGTATCCTTTCAGCTGCGATGCTGCTGGATTATATAAAGCAAAAGGAAGCAGCGGAAAATATTCGTCAGGCCGTCTTTTCAGTAATCAAGGAAGGTAAATATTTGACTAGAGATTTAGGTGGTACTGCTACGACTGAGGCGTATACAAGAGCGGTATGTGATTATTTAAGTAAATAGTGGCTAATGGCGGGAGGTAGCTGATTTTTCAGCTACCTCCCTTTAGCAACCATGCTTAGACTTTTTTTACATGCTGTTCTCTAGTATCCACCTACTTTTACTTTCTTATTAACTTGTTTTAATAATGTCCCTTACAGCTTGCAATATAGATATTTTCATCATCGATACTATAGATAAGTCTATGAACATCCGTTATCCTTCTGCTCCAATATCCCGACAGCTCATGCTTTAACGCCTCTGGTTTTCCTAATCCTTGATTACCATTTCTTTCTATATCTCTTATCAATTCATTGACTTTTTTTAACACTTTCTTGTCTTCTGACTGCCAATAAAGATAGTGATGCCATGCTATTCTGATGCTGCTACAACAAAATCACTGCTATTGGTCACAATATTAAATTCCGGTGGATTCATCATATGCTTTTTCACAGCACACAGGTTCATGGAATTGATTATTGCTGCCTCATATTTTTTGGGAAAGCCCTCCGGCAGGGTTAGCTTTAGATCAACTAAGTCAATCAAACCAACCTCTGGGTTTTTCCTGACATCCATCGCCAGACTTAAGCCAGTGGTATCTATCCCCTTGCTTTGGCAAAAACCTAGCGCATATATACCCGCACAGGTGGCGATAGAGGATAAAAACAGATCAAAGGGCGTAGGTGCGCTACCCTCACCACCAGAGTTTATTGGTTGATCTGTTGCAACAACATGACCATTAATAGCAGCATCTACCCTTTTGCCGCCGGGAAAATTCACTTCAATATATGCCATAATAACACTCCCCTAAATAATTTTCTAATTAATACCATTATACACCCCTCCCCCAAGGGGAACAAGAGAATTTAAAAAATATCGACAGTGCTGCTATGTAATGTTAAAATATAGGATATGCTTTATTTATGAATATATATGACAGGAGCTGAAATACCTTGCTAGAAGAAATTCTTAAACCCTTTTTAGAGGTCACCTGTACAATACAGCTGCATAGCGTTGAGCTGCATGCCCCAATATTCGGCTGTCGATTAAAAATCCAACATGATCGATTAATCATTGCACCTCAGGTGCTTTTTGATGATTTAGCAGATGAGCTGATATTGGCTGACCTTGAAGTGTCAGAGTTTAATGGGGAGGATATGATTATACTGGTCCCTAAAAAACATACTAACCTACGATCAATAAACATATTGAAGGAAAAGTTTCCTGCAAATCCTTTTTAAAATTATAAAGGTAGGGAGAAAACCCATAGTTTTCCTCCTACCTCCTTTACAAATGTACTGACAAATAATTATTATTTGTTGATCTATTAAGACCACCATTATTTTATTTTCCCAAAAAAAGCTCTGCCATTTTCATGGCCTCCACCATGCTCTTGTAGCTGGCTATCCCCTTTCCTGCTTTGCCAAAGGCTGTACCATGGTCTACAGATGTTCTGATTATAGGAAGTCCAATAGTCATATTTACGCCTATATCAAAGCCTAAAAGCTTTAATGGGATATGACCCTGATCATGATACATAGCGATCACTATATCATATTGGCCTTTAACCGCATTTAAAAACACTGTATCCGGTGGTACTGGCCCCTGAACCTTGATGCCCTCCGCTATTGCCTGTTCTATAGCAGGCGAGATTTCTTCTATCTCCTCCCTGCCAAATAGTCCCGATTCCCCTGCATGGGGATTTAAGCCAGCTACTGCAATAATAGGCTCTTCATATCCCATTTGCTTTAATGTTTTGTTTGCCAGATTAATTACTTCAAATACCCTTTCCTTCTTAACCCTGTCGCATGCATTTCTCAGAGAGGTATGGGTTGATACATGTGCTACCTTTAAGGGACCTCCAGACAGCATCATAGAATATATTTTCGTATCTGTGAGCTTTGCAAATATTTCAGTATGGCCATCATAATGATGTCCGGCTAGATTTAAGGCTTCCTTGTTAATAGGACCAGTAACAACAGCACTTACCTTACCCGCAAGGGCATAGTCGATGGCCCTCTCAATGTACTTATATGCCGCATCTCCACAGATGGGGGATACCTGTCCAAATGTAAAATCCTCCATTTTAAGCTCAACAACATTAATAATGTTTATTTTGTCGGGATTAAATCCTGTTTCATCCTCAAGTATATTCATTTCCATATCTATATTTAAGAGCTTTATATAGTAGTTTATTACCTCAACGCTACCGAATATAATATATCCCTTTTTAACATCCCGTGCTCTTGTAATAGCCTGCAAAGCCACTTCTGGGCCTACACCTGCAGGATCTCCCATTGTAATTGCAATTAAGTTCATTTAGCATTTCTCCTTTAGCTTTTTTATGCAATAGTCCAGTGAATCCTCATTTCCAAAGGCACCTGCCTTAGTAACTATATAAAGGCCATCGCACAATCCACCCTTCAATGCCATTAGTGGTATTCCTGTTATTAGCTCCTCAATAACCCTAGACCCTGTAGCTCCTATTGCAGTTATTACTCCTATGGCAGTATCTCCACCTGTTAAAAACATTCCACTGGGCTTAAATTCAGTTAGAATTCCCTTGGTAATTTCACTTAGTATATCTTGAGTAAAGCTGCTAACCTCTGCAGGGGTTTTTCCTGTGTCTCTTCCTGCAGCTATCGACTTTTCATAATCCTGCCTGGTTGATGCTGATATTAATATTGCATCCCTTCCGGATTTAAGAGAAGCTATGGCCTTTACTTTGATTGGCTCAATGTTCTCTTCAGCTATCAATTTGTCTATATCCACTCTGATGATATCTGCCTTACCCTTCATGTAATTCGCCTGCTGTCTTGATATATCACTGACGCTTCCCACAACTGCAAGTACTGGCTTAATAGGATAAAGCACCTCCAGCATGGCATTAGCCAGACCTGCGGAGCCAACCCAAAGTATTTTTTTGTTAGAGGTCATCCCAAGTCTTGCAATAGACAACATATCCTCAGTTGTTTCTGCATCAAAGCTATATATCCTAGATAAAGATAAATCCTGCGTGCCATTTCTTAATTCCTCTAGATATATGTGAGTGACAGACTCCTTCAGCTCTGCTTCTAGTATCATTTTAATATTATCCACCTTAACTGGCTTTATGGGATCCCTCGCTATTTCAGTTTGTGTTATCGGGATATCCTTCAGCATTTGAACTGCTGATATCGTTTTTCTATTATTCTCAGGATATGCAGGTGCAAAAAGAATTAAATCAGGCTTATAGATTTCATCGACAGCCCTTATCTCGGCCCCTATATTACCCCTTAAGGTTGAGTCTAGTTTTTTATAAACATATTGATAGCTGTGATTAAGGGCATTTTCCGCCATGCTTTTAACCCTATGATAAGCGCCTTCATAGTCAAGACCTCTCGATTCTGTATCTACTACATAGGAAAGCTTATTATTATCTATGGATTTGGCATCTAGAACAACTTCAGTCTCTAGCCCCCGCTTTTTCAGTTGAACACCTGTGTCATTAGAGCCAGTAAAATCATCGGCAATTATTAAAAATCTAGTCATATTTCCTCCTATGCTGTTGCTTGTCTCTTTTTATCCAATTTATCAAGATATGATACCAACAATGGGCAAAGTATTGCCGTTACTATAACTGATGCTGCTATTTGAGCAGTTGCCACTGCTGCTATGGCCGCCATTGATGGGTCTGCTGCTGCAACTGCTGCCGGGGTGCCTACTGCATTTCCTGCTGTTGTACCTATTGAGGCACCAACTGCTTTCTTACCACCAAATAGCCTGTAGGCATAATAACCGCCAAGCCCTGTTATCAGCACCGTCATAACGCCAAGAATTATCCCCGGCAGACCGGCACTAACGACAGTTCTGAAGTCTAGGGCAGCTCCAAGGGGGAAGGCAAAGAATGGCACCAGCAATGTCTGTCCCTGAGCCAAAAGCTTTCTCCAATCTTCATCCATATTACCTAATATAAAGCCTAATACTATCGGTACTAAAACAGCAACAAAGGCTATTAATGGAATCTTTGCCAGTCCTGTTGCCCCTAATGCAATCATAGTAAAGAAGGGGCCATCATTCAAGGACAGAATGGACACAGCGCCAACGTCTGTAGCATCTCCATATTGACCGGTTAAAGCAGCAAATAGGCCTCCGTTTGAGTTTGTCATGGCAGAAATGATAGCAAGTGGCGTTATTCCCAAAAGCCCTGCTGGACCGAATATCTGACCAACTCCCCATCCTAATATTGCGCCCACAAGGAATTTAACAGCGGTTAAGGATATACCCTTGTATAACGGTACCCCTGCCTTTTTTATATCTATCTGGGCCCCCATGCATAGTACAAATAGCGCTATTAGCGGCAAGGCTCCGTTTTTGAACAGTGCAGTTGTAAAACCGCCTATCTGTAGGGCATCAGGTGCAATTGTATTAAGTATTGCCCCCAATAAAAGAGGAACTACCATCATCCCTCCCGGAACCTTTTGAATCGTTTTCATAATCTTCATTATACAGCCTCCTTAAACATTTTATTAGTTCATTGACTTATAGTGCAATTTACGTGCCATGTTTAAAATCAACGAACAAAAGTGGCTTCGCCACGTTTGTTTTCCAGAGAACCCATGCGGTGCAAGCACCCTGCTGCCTCACCGTCTCGGCAACGCTCGTACCGAAGTGCCACTTATTCGTGACACTACTCGCCCTAGGACGCTTCGCTGTACCCTCCTTATTTTAATAAGGGGAGACACCCCCCTTAACAACCCCCCATTGTATAAGAATTCATAGTAAAAAAATAGGACTTTCTTATACAACAAGAAAAGGCCCCTGTTGGGGGCTTGTTAATTAGTGTTATATATTGCAACATATAAGTGTTGCATTTTTAAACATCGATGATTTTTGCAACCGTTTAACCCTTTAGTTTTCTCCATAGGGTGCTTCTGTTTATGCCTAATATTTCAGCTGCTCTGCTTATATTGCCCCCACAGTTCTTTACCGTATCCTTAATATGAAGAATTTCAAGCTCCTTAAGACTTATGCTGGCATATTTTACACCCTCAGCTTTTGCTATGAAGCTCTTGCTTGTATTTGGCAGCACATCTTCTATTTCTATGACCGAAGACTTCGAAAGAGCCACCGCCCTCTCCATTATACCCTCCAGCTCCCTTACATTTCCTTTGAAGCTATAGACATTAAGATATTCCTGCGCTTCACGGCTAATGCTTGTTATTCTTTTATTGTATTTTTTTGAGTACATTCTACAAAAAAATGCTGAAAGGGGTCCAACATCCTCTTTTCTTTCATTTAAGGATGGTATATATAACGTTAGAACATTTATCCTATAATACAGGTCCTCCCTGAAGCCTTTCTCATCCACCATCCTTTCAATATCTTTGTTTGTTGCAGCTATAATCCTTACGTCTATAGGTATAACCTTGTCATCTCCAATCCTCATTACTTCCTTTTCCTGCAGTACCCTCAGAAGCCTTGCCTGAAACTCTGGCGGCAGCTCTCCCACCTCATCCAGGAAGATGGTGCCTTTATGGGCTAACTCAAATATTCCTGGTTTTCCACCTCTTCGAGCACCTGTGAATGCACCCTCAACATACCCGAACAGCTCACTTTCCAGAAGATTTGGAGGAAGGGCGGCACAGTTGACAGCTACAAATGGCCCCTGGGCTCTATTGCTATAGTTATGAATACTTTGTGCAAATAGCTCCTTTCCCACCCCAGATTGCCCCAGTATCAATGCAGGTGAGCTAATGGCACTATAGCTTTTGGCCCTACTAATACATTCCTTCATCAGTCGACTTTTATAAATAATATCATCAAAGGAATATCTAGCTACCAAGCCCTTCTTCACCAATACCTTTCTTATTTTATATTCCAATTCCTGAATCTGGGTAATATCCTGAAAGGTTGCAACTGCCCCTATAACTCTATTGTCCACTATAATTGGAACCCTGTTTATCGCCACCTTCATGCCGTTAATATCCTGTATGCTCCCCAATTCCTGCTGACCTGTTCTAAGAACCTCCGGTAATCTTGAACCGGGAACAATTTCATTTATTTGCTTCCCAATAGTAATACTTCCTTGTTGTTGGAATATTTCCTCAGCCAAGGAATTAAACATAGTGACACATCCTTTATCATCAACAGCTACAATGGCATCATGAACAAAATCTGTTATCATCTTAAGCTTTTGAGCCTTTTCCTTTTCCACCTTTGATACATATAGAATCCGTTTGGCTTCTTTGATGGCATTTTGAACGGATTCCTTACCAGAGGTTATTAGATAGCCTTCGCAGCCCAGCCTATGGGCCACCTTATAGCCTATGGCATCTCCAATAAAAATCTCCACGCCTCTATTTTTTGCATCAAGGACTAAATGCGGCACCTTTTCGTCCTCATCATAGACGATAAGCTCAACATCTAAATTAAGAAGCTCTGCAACGGTGCCAGAACCCAGCACCACATTTTTGTAGCCTGTTACCGCAATTCTTTTACCGGTATTTAGGACCTCGTTAAAGCCACGAAGAATATCATAGGAGCTTAATTCAATTTCAACCACAGGAACCTTGACAGCATTTTTTATCATGGTGTAGGTTCCGCCTCTGGATATGATCACCTGTGCTCCCTTAGCCACTGCTTTTTTTGCAGCTTCCACTCCCTCCTGAAGGTCTCCAACCATAACAGCAATGTCTATTTTTTCAGCCCTTACTATTTCTCTAGCTAAGGCTGCAAGATTTTCAAAGGGTGCAATAAGCACTAATTCACTCATATTCCGACTCCTTCACCATTTAATTTAATAATACTATTATTCTTTATCTTTTATTAAATACCTCTGATTATATACCTCCACCGTAAATAAATCTACTTTCGTCAAAAGTTTAATTATATCAAACTTTACCAATCTCTGGTATGATAATATGTAGGGAGCAGATATTATGGCAATAGGTAAAAAAATCAAAGCGCTGAGGAAATCCTTAGGGATTACACAGCAGCAGCTATATATTACTTAAATATCGGCTATTCTGATGCTGCTACGATCAATAAACATATTGAAGGAAAAGTTTCCTGCAAATCCTTTTTAAAACCTACTTTAATCCAGTAGGTTTTTTTTGTTTATTTGTATCGTAATCTATTACATAAATAAATAGTAAATCCATGCAACAAATTCAAATATTATGCATCTATATTATACACTTACATTTAAGTTCTACACTTTTTTATGTAGGCACAATATTCCTATATTTTGTTTATATGGATAGATAAATCCCATTACTGGCTATGGGATAAAAGTAAACATAGCGATTCGTTATTGTAGACAAATTGGATTTTTTATACAAAACAAGTTTAATTATATCAAACATTTTTGATATAATAGTCCTAAGGAGTTGATATTATGGAAATAGGTGAAAAAATCAAAGCTCTGAGAAAATCCCTTGGGATGACACAACAGCAGCTGGGTGGAGAAGAATTTACTAAGGGATATATTAGCCAGATTGAAAAGGGCACCGTAACTCCCTCAATGAAGGTATTGAATTTGATAGCAAGTCGTCTTTCTAAGCCTGTGACATATTTCTTGGAGGATGAGGATGATCATTTAAAAGGAATTGAGGAAAAGTTCATTAATGGAGCAAACCTCTACATAAAGCAGGAATATGATGACTCAATTGTGCTTTTTTACGAAATTGTGGCCAAAACTCAGATTAAAAGCAGCTTGCTTCATACAAATGCCATGCTATACATAGGTAAATGTCTGTACTATCTCGGTCAATATGAGCGAGGGGCTGATGCCTTAGAGAATGCGATACATCAGCTAATCAGGCTCTCGTCAATAGAAAATCTGGTGGACGCCTTTTTATATAAGGGCTTATGTCTTTTAAATTCAAATAATTATCCCCTTGCTATAGATGCCCTTCAGAAGGGCCTTCAGATTATTGATGGCAATGCGCTGATGCTTAAAAACTATAAAGCCGAGCTTCAGCTTAATATCGCTATGGGATATTTAAATATAGGGAAATTAGCTCTTGCTCTTAAATGGTTTGAAAATGGCATTTCCTTCTGTAAAAAGGAACAGGTTAATGACACACTACTGAATTGCTACGTAAGAAGCGGATACCTGCATTATCGATTAGGCAATCTGTCTTTGGCTAAGGAACGAATTTTAGCAGCAAATTCAATCAATATTGCTCTTAACAATGCATTAGTATGGACGGAAATATATTGCCTCTTAGGTTTAATTGCATTAAAAGAAGGCATGCAGAAACAAGCCCTAAAGCTTTTAGATAAATCTATAACCATATGTAAAAATAGTGATTTCCAGCGGGAATATTATATGAATATCATAGAAAAGATTTCAATGTTAATAGAAGTAGACAGTACAGCTGAGGCTGAAGGTCTGATTAATACCTATTATGAAAAAATCCAAGGCTTAAAGGATCCGCAACTGGTGTCTGGGCTTCTAATTAATCAAGGAAAACTGGAAAGAAGGGCGGGTAACTCATATAAGGCAATTGAATGCTATACAAAGGCAATTGACAGCTTCATACAACAGAGAAAGCTATGGGAAATTCATACATACGCCAAGGAGCTTGCAGATTTATTGATGGAGGAAAACTCTGACTTAGCAAAAAAATACTACAGCCTATCCTTCGAATATATTTCTCAGGTAATGTCAATGCTGCCCCTTTGAGTAGGCAAATTTCACTTTAATACTTCATTAAAAAGGACCCATTTCGGGTCCTTTCTGTAAAATATAACCAGTTTATATTTCCAAATTCCAATCAGGATCATATTTCATCTCTGTTGAGATGCGCAAATCTAGTTTTTCCCTTTATAATCTCCAGAAGCTCCGCCATTGTCTTCCCTATCAGTGTTGGATTCTCCACCACAGCAATTCCGCAGGACTTCATTATCCTTATTTTTTCTTCAGCCGTTCCTTTGCCGGAGGATATGATGGCTCCCGCATGCCCCATACGCTTACCCTCAGGTGCCGTTAACCCACTGATAAAGCCCACCACAGGCTTCTTCATATTTTCCTTAATCCAATAAGCCGCTTTTTCCTCCGCGTTCCCTCCGATTTCACCTATCATTACCACAGCCTCAGTTGCCTCATCCTCATTAAATGCCTTAAGCACATCGATAAAATCTGTTCCATTAACGGGATCGCCACCGATGCCTACAGCGGTCGATTGCCCCAGCCCCCTTTGACTCAGCTGATGTACAGCCTCATAGGTTAGAGTACCAGAACGAGAAACTACGCCTATTCTACCTTTTTTGTGGATATAGCCCGGCATTATGCCGATTTTACATGCCTCAGGGGTTATTATCCCCGGGCAATTGGGTCCGATCAATCTGGTTTTACGTCCCTCTAAAAACCGTTTAACCATCGTCATATCCTTAATCGGTATATGCTCTGTTATACATATCACCAAATCTAAATCAGCTGCTGCAGCCTCCATAATGGCATCAGCTGCAAAGGGGGCTGGTACATATATCACGGAAACATTAGCTCCGGTTTCTCTTTTCGCCCCTTCTACCGTATTGAATACCGGTACTCCCTCAATGCTTGAGCCTTCTTTTCCGGGGGTTACGCCAGCAACGATTTTAGTCCCATACTCCAGCATTTGTCTCGTATGGAAAGCCGCGGTTTTACCGGTTATCCCCTGTACCATTACCTTTGTATCCTTATTTATCCATATGCTCATGGCTAGTAGCCCCCCCTCTGATTTGTCAGCTCAACGATTTTTTTAGCCCCTTCACCAATCGTCTCTGCCGTCTCTATTTTCAAGCCTGAGGCCTCAAGAAACGCTTTACCTGCCTCCACATTGGTGCCCTCAAGCCTCACCACCAGCGGTACTTTAAGGTCTACCTCCTTAGCGGCTTTGATGATTCCCTTAGCAATGACATCACACTTCATAATACCCCCAAAGATGTTGACGAATATCCCCTTTACCTGGGTATCCGATAGGATGATTTTAAAGGCCTGCTTCACCTTTTCCTCTGAGGCTCCACCGCCGACGTCTAGGAAATTTGCCGGCTCGCCACCAAAGTGCTTAATCATATCCATAGTCGCCATAGCAAGACCAGCACCATTGACCATGCAACCGATATTCCCTTCTAGTGATATATAGGCAAGGCCATATTTTGATGCCTCAATTTCCCTTCCATCCTCCTCATTTAGGTCTCGGTAGGCCATTACCTCCTGCTGACGATATAAAGCATTTGAGTCAAAATTAAACTTAGCATCCAATGCCATCAACCTTTGATCCTTAGTAATAACCAAAGGGTTGATTTCCACCAGCATACAATCCTTTTCGATAAAGCATCGATAGAGATTTAACATCAGCTTCACCACATCGTTAATAAGACCATTGGGGATGTTTAGCTTGTAGCAAAGCATTCTTGCTTGAAATTCAGTTGCTCCGGTTAAGGGATCAATGACCGTTGTAAAGATTTTTTCAGGTGTGGCGGCCGCCACCTCCTCGATGTCCATGCCACCCTCTTCTGAGGCTATCATGGCTATTCTTGACGCCTCCCGATCTAGGGTGAGAGCCAAATAATATTCCTTTAGAATTTCACAGCCCTCCTCTATTAAGATGGCTCTAACAGTCCTTCCCTCCTTGCCGGTCTGATGGGTCACCAGCTGCTTTCCTAGAAGCTCCTTTGCATATGCCTTCACCTCATCGATACCCCTCGCTATCTTTACCCCGCCTGCCTTTCCTCTTCCTCCAGCATGGATCTGGGCCTTAACCACAGCAACCTCCGTTTCTATCCGCCATGCTGCGCCTTCCGCCTCCTGGGCATCAGAAATAACACTGCCATTGGGTACAGCCACGTCATAGCTTCTTAATATTTCCTTTGCTTGATATTCATGTATATTCATCCTTCTGCCTCCTTTATAGCCTAAATAGTATGTTTATCATCAGTATTTTGAAAAACAATCCAAAGGGATATACCGCCCCATAGGCAGCCGTTACCTCGTCGTTGCCAAGGGCCTCCATCGATGCACAAAGCCCTGGTGTACTGGTCATGGCACCACAGATACCCCCAATCAGATTAACTGTCGAAAGCCCTAAAAGCTTGCCTATTAAATACCCAATCCCAACGCTTATTATCGTAGTGGTTGCACCGACTGCTAAAAGAGTTATCCCCGTCTCCTTTATCATACTAAGGGCAGCATAGCCATAATTAAAGCCCACGGTGGCCAAGAACATATTTAGCGATATATCCCTTACAACCCCCAGCTGCCTTTTATCCATGTCAAAGCTAAGGCTACCAATTTTTTTCCTGTCCCCCAGCACCAGTGCAGTGATCAAAACTCCGCCGGTGGCTCCAAGGGATAGCTCTCCAAAGCTCCCCAAGGGTATGCTAAAACCACCTATAATCGTTCCTACAACGCCTACAATAGCAAAGGCAATGATATTGAAATCTGCTGTTTTTTCCACTGTAGGCTCCTGTAAAGCCTTGTGAGATGTCCCATTATCCTTATGTCCCTTCGCCAGCAGCTGAACAAACAGCACTATCGTTGCAATAGCAGGAATATAGGATATTGTATAACCCAGCCCAACCTGCACCTCACCACTATCACCTAGTTTTTTTGCCAGCTCCAATGCAACTGCAAGGGCCGGGGAGCTGGTTAAGGCCCCAGGATAGGTGCCCAGTATGCTGATTTTATTGGCATGGGCTAAAAGCCTTGTAAAGCCCCAAGCTGTCATGGCACCACTGCCGGTCACCACAGCCGCCAGCACCATAAATCGATAGCCATTTTCTTTTATGATACCCCTAATATTCTGAGAAGCAAGCAGACCCACAGAGGCAATAAAGCCCATAAGGCTCAATTGAAATACCGCAGAAGGGATCTCTGGCCTTAAAAAAGTAGCCGACCTATTATACCTCAGAAGATAGTCGGTGACATAATAGCTCATACCTATGCCAACAAACAAAGCGCCCGCACTGCCCAGCTTAAAGCCTTTAAAATTAATTTTTCCAATAAACTGCCCCAACAATATACTGCTGAGCATCATCAACAATGGATCCTGCATATATGCTACTAAGCTCAATCTTTACGCCTCCTATTTTAGCACTCTGTCATTCGTTTTCAAACTCAAAGGAATATAACTCAGCCGCCTGCTGAGCCTAAAGCAATAAATCTAGAAAACTGCATAAAAAAACCCTTCTACTTCTAGAAAGGGCATTATCAATAAAAGCCATAGGAATCATCCATGCTTCTTCAATAACACCTCCTCATCCTCGTGAGTAATAAACAGCGTTTTTCCCATTGGCAGGTCTCCTGACTTAGGCATCACAAGCACTACACCTTCCCATACAGCGTACAGTGGTATTCGCAGAGCTCTATCCATCACAGTGGCGGGACCGTGTCGGCTTTTCACCGAGCTTCCCTTTTAAACAATCCTTTAAGGATTGTACCAATGGTCACTTATTTAGTTGTTGAGTCTTTTGGAACAAGCAGCTTAAATCAAAAAATCCTTCTAACCAAAGTCAGAAGGATTGTGTGTAAGCCACGTAATATCATACGCTTTCTAAACACCCTCCATCGCTCGTAGAGTTGACAGTGCATTGCATAGGCAGGTATTCTGGCTCTAGTATCAGCATTTCTACACCCTTCCCGGTTTCCCAGTGGATTATTGCAGAAACTCCTCTATTACAGCGGCGGGACCGCGTGGGATTTTCACCCACTTCCCTTTTAATTAGCAGTCTTAGACTGCTAAACCTAATTAAGGTATTTAGTTTTCCATGCTCATTATACTATTTATCAAAGTCTTAAGCAAGGACTATTTCGACATTAGGGCCAGCAAGTAAATTCATCTGGCCATTATAATTTGGCACTTTTCTCCTAAAGCAGTTTAGGCCTAAACGCTAGATTTTTTATCTAATGTTTAGACCTTATTTCCGCAAAACCTTTATTGATCTGCTCTGGAGTGTTACTATTTTAACTTTTTGCGCTGTAATCATTTTTTACTGCAACGAATAGATATTCAGTAAAGGCAAATATGGTTGGAAAAATGGCAACTATAATATAAAGAAAATAGTTACTTAGGATTGATGCTAATGTGCCAGCGTGTTCTCCAAAAATATTTAACAAATTCGAAACAAAAATCGGAACAAACTGTTTTTTGCTTATAATGTACCCCATTAAAAGAAAGCAAATTACTGATAGAAGCCGAACTGCCAATCTGTAAACAGAGGCTTTAGACATCCTATTCTGTGGATTAAAATGAAAATTACTTCGGTTCATAGAATAACAGCAACAGAAAGCACTTAGTATAGGTATTACGATATACGGCAAAATCAAAACCCATGCTTTTGGCGGCCAAGGAATGAATACGATATATAGCATAAATATCAGGCCGAATAATATAAACTGGCACACCGATGTAAGGAAAGCCAAGAATTGTCTTCGGGCCAAATAATTCATATGATTGATCACCTCCAGACAAGTTATTTAAATCAATCGATTCAATTTAGTCTTTTCTTACTACAAATCCTAGTATAAAATAATTAGCATTTTCTATCAAGTTACTTTTTTGTTATTATATACCATATTATATTGTATGACAACCCTTATTTTACAGTATTACCAAGCTATCGATAGCAATATCAACAGTATAATGATTGGGACTACAAAGGAAAAATCATTTAGTATATACATACCCAAAAGGATAAAAGCAGAGAAAGCTGTTTTCTCTGCCATTACATGCATTATTTATCTCTCCGAAGCCTCGTAAGCTCCGAAGGGTTAATCCCATATTTTTTTTTGAACTTTTCTGCGAAGTGACTGGCATCACTATACCCCACCTGTATCACCGCTTCAGTTACCGTTAAGCTCTTTTCCTCCAAGAGCAGCCGAGCCATCTGCAGACGCTGATCAATAATATAGGCATGTATCGGCATACCATATAGGACCTTAAAGCCTGCCTTTAGCTTATATTCATTTAAGCACACCTGCCTTGCCAGCCCCCCTATTGTTGGCGGTGCTGTAATACTAAAATCCAGAATGTCCTTTGCCAGCTTTAAGGCCTCCATATCCGTGACGGAGAGCTTAACCTCTGACCTTGGTTTACTTTCTTCATATATTATTTCATTCAAATAAACCGCCAATAGCTCCAGTACCTTACCCTCAAGATAAATTCGCCTAATATCACCAGTATAGCTGCAATTTAAAATGTCATTTAATATCAGCCTTAAGGCAGGAGAATATTTCGCCTTAAAAAAGCTACTGTTGCCATAGGTTATGACATTCTCAGCATATGCTCTTCCTAAATAAGCTATTAGCTTATCAATAAGCTCCCTAGAAAATTGTATGCTCATGCCTACAAACCTGCGTTCTGACAAATAGCTGCATATGCCGTTACCCTCCATTTCCTTAAAGGCATAGCCCTCCCCCTCACCAATGGCGTATTCATCCTTAGCGCCCTCAACCCGCCAATGAATGCCTTCTCCTAAACAGAAGGATAATCCGTAGCTATGGATATTTAAGCCAGCCCCCAGCTCTACACTCTCCCTTAGCCTAATATCTGTGATTGCTATTTCAAGCTTTGGCTTGACGATGATTCTTTTACAGTACCCATCCCCCAGCTCTTGGGGCAATCTTATCTCGTTATCGTAAATGGTGCCACAAAAGGTATTATTAAATAGGCTTGATATCCGACAGTCTCTCTTCTGAGTATTAAAAATAAAATAATCCCTACTCAGCATATATACACCTTCTTAATAAAAATTTTGTAATATAGTCAAGAGCTCTCAATTTGACTTCAGTTATGCTATGAAGGAGGGCTCTGTTTTATGTTAGAAATAACTAACTTTATTGTATCATATACACGCCATAATGTGTCCTCTCTTTTTCTTGAAAGCTTTATAACAAAGAATAATTAAAGTATAATAGTACTATAAATGAAAATTGGAGGAGACTCATGAAAAAGCTAACCTATACCATGGAAAATTATCTAGAGGCTATTTACGTCCTTTCTCTTGAAGAGGAGGGAGCCAGGGTTTCTGATATTGCAAAAAAGCTGGGTGTTACCAAGGCCAGCACCAACAGCGCGATGTCAACTCTTGCGGAGAAGGGCCTCATTATCAATGAAAAATATAAGAAGGTAATATTAACACCAGCAGGCCTTGAGCTGGCGGAGTTAACCTCGAAAAAGCATGAGACTATTTTTAAGCTTTTAACAGAGGTTCTTAAGGTTGATCCTATAATCGCTGATCAAGATGCCTGTCAAATAGAGCATGTTATAAGTAATGAAACCATAGAGGCTATTAGGAGTTATTTAAAGTAAAGTCTAATCCTTAATAAATCATAATCTAATTGATATTTTGCCTCGCTGTTAAATTCTATTGATGTGAACTCAAATGAATAACCTTAAACCAATATTTATTTAATATTAAAACCCATAGCCACTGTTTCAAACCAGTGACTATGGGTTATTTGTTTCATTTATTGCAATGAGCTTTTCTTAATCGATAATGCCTACTTCCTTCAACCAGTCAGCAGCCACCTGACGGGGCTCCATTTCTTCAATATCAACAAGATAATTCATTTGTGTCATGGCTTCATTATCCAGCTTTTCCGCTACCCTATTTAATACATCCTCCAGCTCTGGATGCTTTTCCAACACATCTGCTCTAACAACAGCTGCAGGATTATAAACCGGGAAGAAGTCCTTATCATCCTCTAAATTAATAAAATCAAAGGCGGCAATACGACCATCGGTGGCAAAGCCCATGCCTGTATCCACCTGACCATCCTTCAGGGTTCTGTATACAATACCGATATCCATTACCTTCAGTGAATTACCTGCATATTCAAAGCCATATTCCTCTTCAAGGGCCGGTAATCCATCTGGTCTTGCGGTAAACTCATGGTCTGCACCAAAGGAAAGGCTCCCTGGATTTGCATTGATATAAGCTGCAAGGTCGCTGATGGTTTTAAGACCCAAAGCCTCGCTGTCCTCTCTCTTCATCATGATGGTGTAGGTATTGTTGAAGGGTGCATAATCCAGCCAGATCAGATCATTTTCTTCATCGGCGGCCTTAACCAAATCATAGGCCTCCTGAGAATCTGTGATTGCTTCGTCATTTTGCAAATGCATTAGCCAAGCAGTTCCTGTATATTCCCAATATACGTCAAGGTCACCATTGATTAAGGCGCTTCTCACCTTATCTGAGCCTGCTACATTTGTCTTATCAACAACCTCCAGGCCTGCATCCTCCAGCGCCAGAATGGTTATTTGTCCTAGGATGAGCTGCTCCGTAAAGTCCTTTGAGCCCACCTTTATGGCGTCACTAGAGGATGTGGAGCCGCAGGCCGACAGCACTGTGGTCATTACCAGCAGGATACCCAATAATAGCCCTGCTCTTTTCATTTTTTTTCCATTAAAACTCATTTTATTTCCCCCTTGTTTTATTACAGTTTTTTATATTATGGTCCTTCTTTCAACCACGCCAAATACAATATCCGCTAAAATTGCCATAAGCGCCGGTAAGGTCGCCCCCAGCATTAATATTTGCCATCTGCTGACATTATTTCCTGATATGATGAGATCCCCAAGGCCTCCGCCCCCGACAAAGGCTGCCAGTATTGCCGTTCCGATATTAATTGTTACTGCGGTTCTAATACCTGCAATAATTATCGGTAACGCCAAGGGCAATTCTATTTTATAAAGTATCCTTTTTGTTGGCATGCCCATACCTCTGGCTGCCTCTATTACAGAAGGCTCCACACTTAATATACCCACCAGTGTATTATTAAGAATAGGCAATAGGGAATATATCCACAAGGCCAAAATGGCAGTCTTTGAGCCTATGCCTAAAAACCCTACAAATAATGCCACTATAGCAAGACTAGGTATCGTTTGACCGATATTTACAACCGTCAGTACCTTAGTCGAATATTTCTTAAACCTTGGCCTTGTGAGGATTATTCCCAATGGGACCGATGTTAACAGAGCTAAAGCACTTGAAATAGCAACAATATACAAATGCTGTAATATGGCATTGATAATCTTACTATAGCTTATAAAGCGTTCAACAATCCTATCCTGAGGATATTGTACAACATAGATACTGAAGGCAACGCCAATACTGATGATAAATAAGATGGATAAAACATCTCTTAATCTAAGCGATGATGTCTGAGCTTTGGTCATTATCACTCACCGCCTTTAGTAGGTCATCCATTGTTATAATGCCATCTACCCTACCCCTGCTTCCGGACACAAATACCGTTTTTCTACCCAGACTAAACATCTTAGAAAGGGTGTCCTGCAGAGTGGTCTTAGGTGTTACCGTTTCTCCGATAGGCTTTAAGAGCTCCTTCAGCGTTGCTTTATGGTTTGCCAGACTGTCATAGTTGACATAACCCAGTAAGCCCTGTCCTTTATCGGTAACAAGAATATTTCTGACACCAAGCTTTAATAGCAGCTTCATTGCTTCATCGACAGAATTATCCACATCGATATTTGGTATGCTTCTCATAATGTCTTTACATTTAATCAGATTCATTATTTTTAAGCTGCCGTTTCCGCCAATCAGTTCTGATACAAACTCGTCTGCGGGGTTAGATAGTATTTCATTGGGTGTCCCAAATTGCACAAGCTTGCCATCCCGCATAACGGCAATCTTATCCCCCATTTTTATAGCCTCATCCATATCATGGGTAACAAATACTATGGTCTTCCCTATCTTTTCCTGAAGCCTTAGAAACTCATCCTGCAGCTTTCCTCTTGTTATGGGGTCTAGAGCACCAAAGGGCTCATCCATCAGCATAATTGGGGGGTCAGCCGCTAAGGCCCTTGCCACACCTACCCGCTGTCTTTGACCACCACTTAAATCCTTGGGCTTTTTGTCCCTATATATTTCCGGGTCCAGCTCCATTAGCTCCAATAGCTCATCCACCCGATGTCTGATTTTATTTCTGTCCCAGCCCTTTTCCATCGGCACCGTCGCTATGTTCTCTGCAATGGTCATATGGGGAAAAAGCCCGGTATCCTGAATCACATAGCCGATATCTAGTCTTAGCTTTATTGGATCAACCTTTTCAATATCCATTTCATTGATATAGATTTTTCCTGTGGTTGCTTTAATCAGCTTATTAATCATTTTCATGGTTGTGGTTTTTCCGCAGCCGGAGGGTCCCACCAGCATACATATCTCACCTTTATTGATATGCAAATCTAAATTGTCCACCGCTGCTTTATCCTGATAATTATATTTCTTTACTACCTTTTCGAATCTTATCATCTATCGCCCCTCCTTAAGCTATATTTCAAATCTCCTTTGAACCATTCCCAAGCCCCTGTCTATGATGATGGTAATGACAGACACCATAATGGCACCTATGAGGATCATCCTATCGTTGCCTCTGTTAATACCTTGAAAAATATACTCTCCCAATCCTCCAGCTCCGATATAAGCGGCTATAGCCCCTATGCCTATTCCCATTACCGCTGCGGTTCTAATGCCGGCCATGATAACAGGGAAGGCCAATGGCAGCTTAATCTTATACATAATCTTAGCCTTTGATAAGCCCATGCCATTTGCCGCCTCTATAATGGAAGGGTCAATATTTACAATTCCTGTATAGACATTCCGTACGATTGGAAGCTGTGTATACAGAACAAGACCTGCTATGGCAGGAGCCCTTCCGATACCCATTATTGGTATAAGAATTGAGAATAATGCTAAACTGGGTATTGTCATCAAAATGTTGGCAACATTTAAAATAACATTTGCCCAGGATTTTTTGTAGGTGATAAGCACACCCACTGCAACCCCAGCTATGATAGAAATTATCATAGCAATAACTACGATTGTAAAATGGTCTATTGTCATCTTTAGAATTGTTTGCCAACGTGAAATCGCAAATTCAAGCATTTTCAAGCTACACCTCCCGTCTTTTTGCAATTATTTTTAAATTCAAAAAAAATATCAGTTGTCTTAACACGATCATAACTAACAATCCTATTGTATCACGCAAGTTGTCACTAGTCAAATTTCACCATGGAAAAAATTGAGGATACAGCCTGTGGAGTCCCCTGATACCATGCACTACATGCTGTTTAATAAAAGTTGACAATGGACATAATGAGATTGTATGATGATATAGAATTAATATTTTTTATGGGCGGGAGAGGGTTTATGTTAAAGCAGAGCTCAAGATACAGAAATATAGCCTTTGATATTGCGAAGCAGATTGCTGAGGGTAATATTATCGAGGGTTCAAAATTAAAGGGAAGATCAGTATTGGCAGGCAGCTACAATGTATCTCCTGAGACCATACGAAAATCCATTGCCCTGTTGGAGGAATATAAAATTGTTCAGGTGGTACCCGGCAGCGGCATCAATGTCCTATCTAAGTCAATGGCTGCTATGTTTATGCGGGACTTTCATGAAAAGGATAAGATGGTGGTGCTTAAAAATGAGCTTAAGGATTTATTGGATCAGAGGGAAAGCTTAGATGAGCATATCACCACCACCTTAAAATCGATAGCGGAATATTCCTTATCTGTTTTTAATGAATACAATCAATTTTTGTTTCTGGAGATACCAGTGGCAGAGAGCATATTTTTAAATAAAAGCATTCTGAACTCAGGCTTTTGGGAGGCAACTGGCGGCACCATTGTTGCCCTTCGCCGTGGAGAAACTATGCTGATTTCTCCTAATCCTATGGAAATGCTGCTGGAGGGAGACATTATAATTTATATAAAGGCGAAGCAAGCGGAGGAAACCTTTATTTCCCTTGGCTCCGACTGATGGCGCATGTGTTTTTATCATTCTGAGGTTGCCGTGGAATCATGTGATTTATTAAACTACATGGCCTTGGTTAAAGTGAGGGCCTTTGTTTAAAACTGAATGCCATTAAGCGACTTTATCCAGCTGTAAGCTAACCTTGTACAGCTAACTTTTAGCATTATATTAGAACTATCCTACTACAATATAGAAGGCTTGGGCTATAGCCCAAGCCTTCTTCATGCCACAATTTATCTTTATATGACAAACCTGACGCTGCTGCCCTCCTTGGCAGGGGTAATTTCCAGCCTGACATCCAGCCGCTCCTTAAGCTCCGGCACATGGGAGATAATTCCCACAAGCCTGCCGCTTTGCTGTAAATCAACAAGGCATTGGATGGCATTATCCAGAGATTCCGGGTCCAGGGTTCCGAAGCCTTCGTCGACAAACATGGTATCGACACTGATGCCACCGGCATAGGATTGTACAACATCCGCCAATCCTAGAGCCAGTGCCAGAGAGGCCTTGAAGCTTTCTCCGCCTGAAAGGGTCTTGACGTGACGAGCTCTTCCTGTATAATGGTCAAATACTTCCAGCTCCAAGCCCTCCTGACCTCTGCCCTTACCCTTTTCTTCCTTTCTCTTCAGCAGATACCTGCCCCCAGCCATTTTCACCAGACGCAGGTTAGCTGCAGCTATGATTTCATCAAAATAGGCCGCCAGCACATATCTTTCAAAGGTGATTCTTTCCGTGTTATCACCATTGGCGGTTTTGGAAAGATCAGCAACGATACCATATCGTTCTTCCTCTCTTTCAAGGGCCTTATTGATCCGATTAATTTCATTTAAAGCCTTTTTATTATTAGTTATCCTAGTATAATAAGCCTTTTCCATCTGTTCAAGCTGTGACCTTTTCTCCTTCAGCCTTGCAGCTTCAGCTTCCAGTCCCTCAATATTAGCCTCCTTAAGCTCCGATGTCTCACCGTTTGCCAGCTCCAGTCTGTCCTTAAGAGATTTTAATGTCTGATAATAAGTATTGATGGCCTCCTCAAGCCGTTTTAATTTTTCTTCATCTGCCTTTAGGGCATTAAATGCCTCATAGCTGTCGAAGCCCGCCGCCAGAATACGGTTGTCCAGCTTGGATTTCAGCTGCTGAAGCTCCAGGTCTGAGGCCTCTAGCCCTTTACCCATAAGCTCAACACTGGATTGTTGAGAGGAAAGTCGGCTGCTACAGCTATTAAAGGCCTCCTGAGCCCGTTTTAGGGCCTCCTCATAGGCCTTATGGCTTTCCTCCAGCCCCATTAGCCGTGCCTGAAGCTTACTTAAGGACCTAATCTTCTCTGGAATCTCCCCTTCAATGCTGATCAGCAGCTCCTCTTCTGCCTTTACCCTGCCATAGCTATTGGTATAGGCCTTATCCAGTTCTAAAAGTAAATTTTCATTTTTACCTATATTGGCTTCGCCTTGCTTTATGCTGGCTTCCACATTGGGCTTTTCCTTTATCAAAGCCGCCTTCTGCTTCAGCTCTGTCTCCAGCCCCTTTAATTCACCACTGAGGGCCTGACCTATTACTGTCAGATGCTGCTGAAGGGCGTTCTCCTCTAGGGTCAGAGCCGTTTCCCCCAGAATCGGCAGCAGCTTTTCTTTACGTGCCAATAGCTCCTCCAGATTCCCCTTAACATCTGCATTTAGGCTGGATAGCTGCGATAGCTTAGTTTCCCTTTGGGCAGCGATATCGTCATATTTCAGCTTTAGTTCCTTTAAATCAGCCTCTGTTGGAATACCGGCTACAGTCTTGGCCTTACTGGGATGGTGGGTTGAGCCACAGACCGGGCAGGCCTCTCCCACCTCTAGAGCTGCAGCCAATAATCCAGCCTGTCCCCTTTTGAATAGCTCCTCCTTGGCCTCATAGAAGCCCTTTGTTTTTTTATAATTGCTGTCTAGCTCTTCAAAAAGCTTGCTTTCCTTTTGGTATGTGCTTTTCTTAGTTATTACCTGCTGAGTATATTTATATAATTCCCGAATCTCCTGAACTCCTCTATTCTTTTCCTCCTGCTGCTGTTGTAGTCTTTGGTGCTGAAGCTCCGTTGCTTGGATATCCTTTAGCCTCTGCTGCAGGCTTTCCAGCTGAGTCTTCTCCTGCTGAAGCCTTTCCCTTAGCTGCTTCAAAGCCGCTTCCTTGTCCTTTAGCTCCTTTTGAAGGCTCGCAATCCCCTGCTGCTTAACCTCATAAGCCTTAACCTTGTCCTCATAGGCCCTTTGAACAGCCAGCTCCTCCGACAGCCTTTTCATTTCGGGTGCCTTGTCCTCCTGGGTCTTTAGGGTGGTTGAAGCCATGGTAAAGGCTGCCTTGTCCGCCTCCAGCTTTGCCATAGCAGCATGATATTCCTGCTGCAGCCGTCGATGCTTTTCCACCTGCTGTAGATAGCCAGTATCCAGCTCTATAATCGGCAGTGCCTTCCTCAACAGCTGTAGGTGCTGCTGCTGCCCTTGATATTCAGACTCCTTAAGTAGCTGATTGTTATATTCAGCTTGAAGGGCATTTCGGTTTAATATTTTCCTATTAATCTCCTGACTCTCAATGATTCTTTTATGTGTCGCCTCCTGCTCTAGGGCCAACTTTCCTAGCTCTGTCTCTATCTCTTTGCTTAAGCCTTCATCCCTATCAATTAGCCCTGAGGCCTTATCTATAATTTCAACGATATTGTGGTCTTTAGCGGTTATTAGACCCATTAAAGCCTCATCCTCGCCGACCTCTAGGTTTTTTACATGGGTATCCCTTTTGGTTAGCCCTTCGCTAATCCCTCTATAAATGGCCTTTTTTTCCTCCTCCAGCCTTTTTTGAATGGCTTCAAAGGCCTCAGTGCCGAAAATCCGTCTAAATATTGCCTCCCGCTCCTGGCTATCGGCCTCAATGAGCCTTCGGAACTCGCCTTGGGGCAGCATAACGATTTGTCGGAATTGATTTTTATTGATCCCTAAAATATCGATGATTTTTTCGTCCACAGCAGTAACACGGGTGATGATCTCTCCATTTGGCAGTATTAGCTCTGCCTCAGTATTCTTAAGGGAGGTTCCCTCACCCCTTAGCTTTTTTCTTTCCTGCTGGGGTATCCGCTTAACCCTATAGGTCTTACCCCTTATTTCAAAATCCAGTTCCACATAGGTCAGGGCCTCCTCCGAGGCAAAATCACTTCTAAGGCTATCCTTGCTTCTGCTGCTGCCGGAGGCTTCACCGTAAAGGGCATAGCTGATGGCGTCGAATATGGTGGTCTTTCCTGCCCCTGTTGGCCCGGTGATCAGAAAGATATTCTTCCCCCTCAGCTCTGTAAAATCTACCATCTGAATACCTGCATAGGGGCCAAAGGCACTGATGGTCAGTCTTAAAGGTCTCATCTATTCCCCTCCCTTTCAACTGCTTCAATAACCTCAGAAATAACCGTGTACCTTCTGTCGTCCAATTCTTTACCGGTGATTACCCTATAAAACTCATCAAAGAGCACCAGTTTTGATTTTGTTTTGTAGCCAGCCGATGCAGCGGTTTTGCTTTCCTCCCGCATAGCATTGGTTTCCCTTGCAAGGCTCATGATATTGGGGTATACAGCCCTCAGCTTGGATATTGGGTCCACCAGCTCCTCCTGATCCGTCAGTATTGCATGAATATAGTCCTGGAGGTTTGTCTCTGCATATGTAGCTGGATCTATCAGCTCCTTCAAGGGGCCCTTTATAATCCGCATATCTCTTCTAGGGCTTATCTCCCTATGGTCTATACTAACCTCACCATCGGCATCTATATTGACTAGGGTGAAGCCCTTTTTATGGTTGGTCTCCGAGAAGGAATATTTTAATAGTGAACCGGAGTATCTTATTCTGTCGTTGCCTATTTTCTGTGGCCCATGCAAATGCCCAAGGGCAGTGTAGTGAAAGCAGTCAAAATGTCTGCCATTAATCATATCCGTGCCACCGATGCTTAGGGGTCTTTCGGAATCTGAGGTTATGACCGCCTCAGCCGTAGTAACTGCCTGTCCTTCTTCTTCATTGCTTTCTTCCTGAAAATTGGTGATATAGCCGTGGGCCACCAAAACATTGATGCTGCCCGCCACCATGTCGCCCTTAATTTTCTGTATGATCTTCTGCATAGCAATGTCGTGGCTGGTAATTTCCTCATCCCCTAAAATATGCCTTAGCTCCTTGGGGTCTGTATAGGGCAGCAAATAAAAATTCACAGGGCCATGGGGCCCTTCTACCGTAACTCGCCGAGGCTCCTTGTCGAATTTTCCTGCGATATATAGGCCATTCTTGTTCAATAGGCTGCTGCCAAAGGATAGCCGTTCAGCGCTATCGTGGTTTCCAGCTATGGCCAAAATCGGAATCTGAAGCTCCAATAGCACAGTGTTGAAAATCCTATCCAAAAGCGCCACAGCTTCCACTGGAGGAATGCTCCTATCGTAAATATCTCCTGCAATGATTATAACATTGGGCTTCTCCTCCCTTGCCAAAGCTATCATTTGCTCTAAAGCATGCGCCTGATCCTCCAGCATGCTGAATTCATTTACAATCTTGCCTATATGCCAATCACCAGTGTGCAATATTTTCATTACCATGCCCCCCTGACCTATTTCGTCGAGTTAATCTATATACTATAATTCGAAATTCTACCTAACTATCCTTCATTATAACTAAAATTCCATTGGTTTCATACGTTTATCTCGAATCCATCCATTCCATATTGCAATCTTACGAGAGTCCCATTGAAAGTCTATCCTCTATGCCATGCCAGTAGGTTTTCAAATACTCTTCAATAGAAACAGTACTAAATACCTGTGTACTTTTTAGATCAGTAGCTTATAATTGAATAATACATTTATTTCAATATAATACAATGTTTACTAGGTAGATAGGTTGACTTATGTTTTTGTTAGCATATTCATTTCTTAACACTTACATATAGCATTTGCCTTATATGATCAATTAACTTATGGAGGATGACTTATGAATGAACTAAGCACAATGTCACTACTAGAACAATGGGAACTCTCAGAACAGGAGAAAATTGAAGAGCAATCAATTAAGCTGAGTCAGAAGGTTTATAAAGTACATATACCAATTACTTTTTTGGTTACTGTCGGCCTATTGGTAGCTCTTGGTATTTTTGTAGGTGCATCTTTGCAGCAAATATTAAAGATCCATTTTATTGCTGGATTGATACTATCTTCAGTAACTGCATTGATATTAGTGAGTATTAGCAATAAGAAAAGGCTTATTAAAAGCTTTACAACGCAACTAAAAAAAGAGATAGATACATTAGAAAATGACGAGGAAAAAATGAATTTTGCAAAAGATATGTTGGAGAATGGAGATTTTAATGTATATGCCTACACTCACTTCGTGAATGACTTAAGAGTATTATTTGGTGAACGCTTCATATTACAAAAGGATACTGGATTTTATATCTTAATAGATACGCAGAAAGTTGAAGGGATATCGACAGAAAAAGATGCCTTTGACAGAAGCAGTTATTCGGTTATTAATTTTCACTATCCTTCATCAAGTAAAATAAGTAAGTTTTTCAAAAACAATATCAAGATTATGAAATTTATTAAAAGTACGGATAGAGATGAAGTTTTTAAAAGGATACAGGACAAATATAATATGCCATTGGTTCAGACATATAAAAAAAGCAGCGGTATGAGATAAGGGATATGTCTACTGAAATAGGGAGGGACCTGACTTGCATTTTGTCGAATGCAAATTGGGGCCCTCCCTTTTTCAGCACATTACAATAGCTCCATTTCAAAAGGGTGGTGCTAAATACTGGGTCAAGTAAAGTCTCATTTTGCCACCTTACTATCCTTCATTATAACTAAAGTTCCATTGGTTTCATACGACATAATTTATTCAAAAAGGACAGCGCTGATTTGATTTTTGTGGAATTAAACCAGGTCCGTCCTTTTCGACAGATTTTCACAGCGCCATGTATAAGCAGGGTTTCTAAGTTGAAGGTGTCAAACAAAGCGTCCCCGTGGCACGACCTTCAGGTAGCAATCTTATTCTCCAAATCCGTTGTTAAATAACTTCATTATGCCTTCAAGGGCTTCCTCTTCGTCTTCACCCACTGCTTCTAAAATGATTTCATCACCCTTCCTTCCAGCCATACTCAAGATACCTATGATACTTTTGGCATTATAAAACTTTTCCCCTTAATGAGCTTGATTTCAGATTTAAAAACCTCGGCTTTCTTTACAAGTAGGCTGGCTGGCCTCGCATGTATGCCCGCCTCATTGATAATCGTGATTTTGTGTTGTGCCATTGTCCTTCTCCTCCTTGCTTAATCTTGTCTTAATTTTTAGTAAGTTGCTTAGCTACCATATATTCATAGCCACTGTTAATATGGCAGGAATTGATATAATTGATAATAAGGTGGATAGGGAAATAATCTGTGCGCCATAGGAATAATCTGCATTATAATGCTGTGTAAACATTGCCATGACTACCCCAGAGGGGGCAGCACTGGCAATCAGCAGCACCATTTTTAATGTTTCATATTGATTTGGAATTAGCTTTAAAGCAAATACGATTGTTGTTGGAATGATAATTAGTTTAATCAAACAGGTTTTATAAGCCATTTTTCCTTTAAAGATAGATGTCAACGGGGCTTCTGCAATATAAGAGCCTAAGATGAACATGGCCAAAGGGGTATTCAAATTTGCCACTATCCTAATGCTATCTGATAGGGCACTGGGCAAGGTCCACGGGAAAATAAAGATCAGTAGTCCGATGCCAAGACCTTTGAATGCAGGGGTGGTCAATATTTTTTTTAGGCTAAAGGAATCCCGCTGTCCAGAAATTAGATAGATACCATAGGTCCACGAGTAAATGTTGTAGGCTACAATTACCATAGTAAGGTAAAATACTGCACCGGTTCCCAGTAGTCCTTGTACCAAAGGTATGCCGAAAAATCCTACATTTGGGAATGCTGCTGGAAATTGCTCCAACCGATTTCCTTTTCCTAAAAATAATCTGGCTATGATGAATCCAATCCCCAAAACAATTAGTCCTAGGCATAGGGCCAAGCCCAACTCCTTTAATTTCAATAGGGAAAATTCGATATTAAAGGCATTGATAATAACCATTGGCGTTATAGTTTTTAACAGCATATTAGAAACCTGTTTGCTTCCCTGCTTGTCTAATACTCTTCTTTTAATCAAAAAATATCCAAAGGCCATCAATAAAAACATGATTAAAATCTGGTTTAGTATAATATTAATTCCCATAAAGTCACCTCAACATTAGTGTTATGCTTGCTTCATTGAAAAAGATTCAATAATCATGTCTCTGCAAGCCCTATCCTTTCCTTTAATTGACTATTTAATAAAAAATCGAAGGTGAAAAACATTCTCAGCCTTTTCACCTTCTTAAACGCCCTATGTCAGCCTTCAGTCACTACATTAAAGTAGATGGCACTCAGCTCCTTATTTTTTTTACAAAGCTTCTTCAGCTTTTCAGCAAAGGCCTGATCAGCTTCCTCTGTGGGATTTTCAAAATATAGCTTCATCCCACTGGTTTTTAAATAAATTAAGCCTGCTTCCTCTGCTACTTTTTGAAATATTTCCTTTTTTAAAGGTGCATTGATTACAATCATATTGCCACTCCTTTGCTCATTAATCACCAGAATTTATGCTTCAAATAAACTGGCACCATTTGTTGCAATCACTTTTTTATACCAGCCAAAGGACTTCTTTCTTTTTCGTTTAAAGGTACCTTTACCGTAATCATCACTGTCCACATATACAAAGCCATACCTTTTGCTCATCTGCTTTGTTGATTCCGATACCAAATCTATGCAGGCCCACGAGGTATAGCCCATAAGATCTACGCCGTCATATTCGATGGCATCCAGCATCGCTTTGAAATGTCCACTGAAATAATCAATGCGATATTGATCATCAATGGTTCCATCCTCCTTCACAACATCCTTGGCGCCCAGTCCATTTTCAACCACAAACAGTGGCTTTCGGTAACGGTCATACAGGTCTACCAAGGAAATCCTCAAACCGATGGGATCAATTTGCCAGCCCCATTCAGAGGATGGCAGATACGGATTTTTGTAGGCGGTGCTGTTGTTACCAACTGCATGCTCCAGCCCTTCCCGTGGCTCTGCTATACATTGGGATGAATAGTAGGAGAAGGACACAAAGTCTACGGGGTATTGCTTCATAATGGCATCGTCACCGGGTTCCTTCACAATGTTAATTCCCTTGTTTTTAAACCTAGCCAGTAGATAGGAGGGGTATTCACCGAATACCTGGGCATCGCTATAGCAATAGGTGCCACGCATATTTTGCTGGGTTAGCAATACATCCTCCGGCTTGCAGGAATAGGGGTAATAGGTACGTTTGGTAAGCATGCAGCCAACCATGGAACCCGGGATAATTTCATGACATATTTTTGTCGCCAAGGCCGATGCCACAAACTGATGATGCATGGCTTGAAAGATAACCTCCTCAAAATTTTTCCCCGGAAATCGATCTTCAATTAATCCACCGGTTGTATAGGGGTGGCGTATCATGGAATCAATTTCATTAAATGTCAACCAATATTTTACCTTATCTCGATATCGGGTACAGATTGTTTCTACAAATCTTGTAAACAATGTGATTAGTTCTCTGGAATACCAGCCATCATAATTAAGCACTAAATTAATGGGCGGCTCATAATGAGACATGGTCACTAGGGGTTCAATTCCGTATTTGTGCAACTCGTCAAAGACCCTGTCATAAAAGGCCAAGCCCTCTTCATTAGGCTGACTGTCATCTCCATTGGGAAATATCCTTGACCAAGCAATGGACATTCTAAAGCACTTAAAGCCCATCTCTGCCAGGAGTGCAATATCCTCCTTGTAATGATGATAAAAATCTGACCCTCGACGTTTAGGATAATATACCGTATCTTCCGTTTCCAATGCCTTCAAAACATCCTCGGTGGTGATGGCATTTTGCTTTTTATAGTCCTTTACATCGATATCAAATTTTGCCCTTGCACAATCGGCAACGGAAATCCCTTTTCCGCCGTCTTTCCATGCTCCCTCAAATTGATTGGCTGCGGTGGCACCACCCCATAGGAAGCCCTTGGGAAATTCTCTCCTCGTCATATTTATTCCTCCTTACGTTCGTTAATGGATTTATTTAAAATGGCTTACTTTAAATATTTCCTTTCTATTGTTACCAGTTGAAAATCAGCCTTGAGAGCTTAGCAATAAATACGATAGTGACGAAGGTCCATAGGTATTTTTCCGTTTTATTAAAGGTTGAGTGTCTATACCATACTCGGTATATCCCGTAGGGCGGCAATAAAATCAAACAAATGTAGGTAAGGAATCTGGCCCTGGAAAAGATCGTTTCAAGCTGCCGGGTGCTTTCCTCTCTTCTTAAGGCTTCTTGGCTTTCCAGCTTTTCCAATTTCATTCTATTACCTTCACTCATATTCGCCTTATTAAAAACAGACTTAAAATGCCGATGCTTTTTTACTTTTTTGTTGTTTTTATTTCCGCCCCTTTGATTTTTCATGGGAAATATCATCACTCCTAGGCTATCATTGATTTGGCTTCAAATTAATGCTTAAACACTTTCCTCTATTTCATTGGCTTCTATCTGCCTATTTGCAACAATAACAAATGGACTGTAAATGACTGCCGCAATTAAAATCACTAATAGCTGGGTAACCACAGCCCCCATGCTTCCTCCTGATGCAAGAAAGGCTTGAATACCTACCGGAGTTGTCCAGGGGGCATTTACCACGAAGCGGCCGGCAAAGCCAATAGATGTCATAAAATAGCCAAAGGCGGAGGTGATTACCGGAGTCAGCATAAATGGAATGGCCAGCAATGGGTTTAATACAATGGGAAGACCAAAGACAAGGGGCTCATTGATATTAAAGATAGCGCAAGGGATGGCCAGCTTTCCAATGGCTTTAAAGTCTTTTCTTTTAGAAAACAAGAAGATTGCTATGAGCAGTCCCCCAGTGACCCCTGCTCCCGTAACTGTGGCATAATTGCTTAAGAAGGGTCTGCTGATAATATTGGGAATTGCTTGACCCGCAGCATAAGCCGCTTCATTCTGTGCCAGGGCTGCAATTAAAATTGGTTCTGAGACAGCCTTTAAGGTTTGCGTACCATGGATACCAAATACCCATAGAAGAGTTGACATAAATACGAATAGCATAAATCCCGGCAATCCAGTCAAAACACTGCTTAGGGGCGCTTGAACAAACCTAGCGATGGCATCAAATAATGTCATACCCACCCCTAGCTCAAATATCATGCCAATACCGGAGATGGCAACAATAGTTATGGTAGCAGGAAATAAGACTTCAAAGGATCTCGCCACGTTGCCGGGTACACTGTCTGGCATAGAAATCTTCAGTTTTTTGTTTTTAACTAAACGGCAATATATCTCTGTGGCGGCAATGGCAGAAAACATACCTACAAATAACCCCTGGGCATTAGTATAACTGCTTGCCAAAACATTCCTGACAGTAATGGCTTCTCCGCCAGCGCTGGTAACAATTATTGATGTGGCACAAAGGGAAATATAGGCACCTAATGCCACCAGGGGTAAGCCCTTATCATTAATGTCGTAGGCTTCACCTAATTCAGTAGCCAGCAGGATAACAATTCCTATAGCCAAGAAATTCATGGTGGCATAATTGGCTGCTGAAAACATTGGTTCAAGATTAGATAAAAACTCTAGCCCAGGAATATTTGCCAAGCTCATGAATCCTTCCCGTGTGCTGGTAACAACATTGGTAAATAACGTACAGAATGACCCGACAATAATGATAGGCAATAAATTCATGAAACTGTTTCTGATTGCAGCTAAATGACGCTGGCCATTCATTGCGGTTGCAACTGCTAGCATACCATTCATAAATCTTTCTTTCATCATCAACTCTCCCCTTTATTCATTTATTTTTTATTTCAAAGGATTTCCTTTTAAACATCTTTATGTTAGTCTCCCAATAGCTTTTTGGCAGAATCTAACACCCCTTTACCATCCATCCTTCCGTACATTGTCATGTCAATGACCATCACTATTTTTTCCGGATATTGCCCTTTAATCTTCTTCTCTTGGAAACGGATTTGGGGTCCCAAAAGAATAATATCTGCACCTGGCGCCTTCTGGCTTAGTGAGGCTAGATTATAGGCTTCAATTTGACACTGATATCCTTCCTCTTCAGCTGCTTTTTTCATTTTGTTGACCAATAAACTGGTTGACATGCCTTGGGAACAAAACAGTATAATTTTTCTCATCTTTATATCCTCCCTTCAATAAAATGATTATATTTTTTCACAAAGAATTTCATATAGATTAATGAATTGCTCTGCCATATCCCTGGCGGTTACTGCCATGGAAAAATGATCCTGGGCATGGACTAAAATAATATTAACTTCCACCTTATTACCCTGGGCCTCCTGGTTGATCATGCTGGTTTGACAATCGTGAGCTTCATTCATTTTTCCCTCCGATAGCTCCAGGTAATTTCTGGCCTCCTTAAAATTAAATCCCTTTGCCTCCTCTATTGCCATCATTGCATAATTTTTTGCATCTCCCGCCTTTAGGATAATCTCAAAGGCCAACTCATACTTTTTCTCATTGCTGTCTTTCATCCAAATCCCCTCCCTGTTGATTTTCTAGCCTTACTAAAATTTCCTTTAAACACGCATAGGTGCTATTGTTAATCAACTCAGTAATACATACCTCACTTAATAATAATTTAGAGGTAATTTTATAAAACTCCTTAATGTCCTGAGACACAGTGTCCTGTATGGATATGAGGAACACCACCCTTACCTGCTGTTCATCATCCCATGAAATATCATTTTTTAAAATACAAACACATACAAAGCTGTCCTTTGTTAGTGCCTTGTATGGATGAGGCATTGCAATTCTGTTTCCAAAGGAGGTTTTAGCTAAACTTTCCCGCTTTATAACCGCTTCATAAAAATCCGCCGGCACTGACCTTCTCTTGGCAATTTCCTCACACATATATTGAATCACTGCCTCCTTATGCTGCAGGTCCACGCCACTGAAGAAAAGGTTTTCCGGATAATAATGAATTATTCTACTTTCTTGCTTTGACTGCAATAGCTGCCTTACAGCATAAATATCCTCATCATTCATGAAAAAGTTTACTTCATAAACTGGTATAGGCACCGGTACATTAATTGGAACCGTAGTAAAAATATAATCAAACTTGGAGTAATCCACCTTTCCAACGGATCTTAAATCACAGGTGTGAACCGCTTTAATATAGTTTTTAAAGGTTTCCTTCAGTTTAAATACCAATAGCATGGCACTTCCTACTCCCGATGAACACACCAACAGTATGGTTTTTTTCTTAATCTGGGTCCGCTGGCGCTCCAATGCCAGTGCAAAGGATAGCCCAATATAGCCCAGCTCATCCTCATCCAGCTCTTTAAACAATAGTTGCTTAATGACCACACATGCCTGAGAAGCCATAATGAAGGCTAAGCTAAATCGCTCCTTAATTTCATTCAGTATTGGATTTTTCATTCGCATACCATATTTTATTCTTACTGTCAGTGGCACCAGGTGCTGCCCCAATGACATAATAAGCTCCAAATCATTTCTAAAGTCTATTCGAAAAACCTGATAAACCTCTTCCAGCATATCCCTTACCAATTCACTAATTTGATTATTGATGACAATATTTCCGTTGTCATCATTTTTTCCCTTGGCTATCTTTTTTCCCGCCAAATGGACTGCTAAATAAGCCACCTCCTGTTTAGGGAATTGAATGGAGAATTTCTCACCAATTCTACTAGCACACTTTTCGGCTAATCGGTATTCTGCTCCTCCGACATCTTTGTCTTCTTCGGTTTGGAGGGATAAAACATGCTGTCCTGCTTGAATCCGCTTCATAGCAATATACATATGAATGATTAAGTTTTCCATTGCAATATCAGATATCTGGTAGGTTTCATCCTCAAAGCACTCTATAATGCAACCCTCAATTAGCGCCATGTCCTTTTTCTCTTGATCATCCATTAAGAGGGAATTTCTAGTCCTTCTTTTTTGAATGCATTCTGCAATGCATAGCCTAATATTGAATTCCTTTCCCAAAGCCCTCATGCCATAATAGGGCTTCCTTTCGAAGGTGATATGATATTGATTTAAAATTTCCTCTGTTTTTTTTAAGTCGTTTGTTAACGTTTTCTTTCCAATGCAAAGCATATCACTTAAATCTTCTTTTTTAACAAAGTCTTTGTTATTTAGAAAAAGTTCCAATAAAAACTGAACACGTTCTGCCGGAGAACTGGGAATGCTTGAATGGTGATTAGTCAAGAGTTGATTGAATTTTCTAAGGTCATATACTTCAAGCATAGAGCCGCTGCCATGCTTTGTTATAATCTTCGCACCATTACCAGATAATTCGTCCTGCAATTGCTTTAATAAATTTCTTACTGTTTTGGCGCTTAAGACCAATTTTTCTGCCAAACTCTCTGCAGTTTGGTAATCGTCCTGTGATAACAAGCTTAGCAGATTCGTCAATCTATCACTTAGCATAGGACATCTCCTCTCTTCCTCCAAACGTGAACCTAAATGCTATTAATGTGGTTAGCTAACAATTTAAAATATTCATTCTAATTAGGTATATATAAATGTTATCACTAGCTCATTGATACCTCAAATACCATTTTTGCTACATATGAAGTGGTAAATTTTTTCCTTATTCTTATCAGCATAGCCGCAGGTTAAAACCTTGGTACTGAAAATAGATAAAATCAAGTTTCAGTAACCACTTCCTGAAATTCACTTTTCTTATTGCAGCTATTGCAGCTAAATTCTCAGCTCTCCAAATACAGGTTGAGCTTCATTTTTCAATTTTGTTTAGAGAATTCCTTAAAACAATATATTACAAGGGACGGTCCTGATAAATCAGGACCGTCCCTTGAGCACCTTTACCATGTAGATATCTCCCACAGGTACAAGGATGCCACCGACCCATAGGGAGAATATCTTTCTCTATATTCATTAAATTCCTTTTTTGTCAGCTTTTCCAATCCGTATAGCTTCATTATTCCCTTCCGTATGGCTAAATCGTTGTAGCTGACAACATCCATACGATTGAGGGTAAATATCAGTAGCATTTCAGCTGTCCAAACACCGATGCCCTTAAAGGCTGATAGTGTTTTGATAATTTCATCATCTGACAATAAATGAAGCTTAGAAAAATCTATCTCCCCTGAAATTTCAGCCACTGCCAATGCTTTTATTGTCTCAGCCTTACGCCTTGTCATACCGCATTGAATGATATCCTCCAGCTCTGCTGCCGCCAATTCATTCGGGGTAACCGCCTCTACAAGTAGGTTTAATCTGCCCCAAACGGTATTGGCTGCCTTCTTGGATATTAGTTGGCTTATGACACTAAAAACCATAGCAGAAAAAGACTCCGGCATGATTTCCCGCTGAATTAGGCCAATCCTGTCGATGGCCTCCGCCAGCTTGCTGTCCTTAGACTTTAAATCCTCCAGCACTTTGCTGCTATATTGAAAATAATAGCCTTCATTTTCTTTATTAAACATACCAAGCTCCCTTTATACATTGATTTTGGTATATCTAAGATATCATTTTAAAAGCGAATTTTCAAGAATATGTCGTACAAGGCTCATCATATCATAAGAAGACGGAACTAATTTGATCTTTATCGAATCAAATTAGTTCCGTCATTTTCAGCACATTTTCAATAGCGCCACAATATAAGATGGGATTCCGCGTAAAGGATGTCAAACAAAGCGTCCCCTTGGCTTCTCTTGACTTATGCTGCTTTTAATATACTAAATTCTTTTCTAACCAGTATAAAGACCCAAAGCACTATAATAAAATCTATCAGCAGAGTGCCATAATACACCCACTGTATTCCAAATAGCCTTGGTAGAATCAGCATTACCGGTATATAAAATATCAGCTGCCTTGCTATGCCCAAAATAGCCGCTGGTTTCCCCTTATTGATTGCCGGAAAAAAGGTCATGGCCATGAAGATTATTGGCAGGAGTGGCAATAGTGCCATATAGGTTCTGAAGTACTGTAGACTTGTGGAATCAAAAATTTTGTTAGGGAACATCAGTCCCAATACCCCCTGAGGCATTATCATAATGGCGATCCAGAAGGGCAGCATCATAATGGTGCTGGCAACGGCAAAAATATTGAAGCTCTTAGTGACACGTTGATATTTCTTTGCACCAAAATTAATACCTATAACCGGCTGTAATGCCCTCATCAGGCCAAATATTGGTGTCAGCAACAAAGTGAATAGTCGATATATGGCACCATATAGAGCGAGGTCATAGGTGCTTCCATATCTGGACAAGGCATTAAAAACAACCACCGCCTGAATAATGCTCATAACCGACATGATTAAGGACGCAATTCCCATGGAGAAGATATCCTTCAGAATGGCCTTATCCCGTCTAAAGGCAAAGGGATTTGCCTCAAAGGAGGCCTTCCCCCTTGCAAAGTAAATCATGCTCAATATGGTATATACCAGCATACCTAAATTAGTTCCCCATGCTGCCCCGGCCACGCCCATATCCATCAATACAATAAACACATAATTTGCTATAATGTTGACCAACAGCCCTAAGCCCATTATAACTGCGGCAGACTTCATTTTTCCCTCAGCCCGGATGATCATATTTGCCGCCAAACCATGAATCCAGAATAAGGCTCCGAAAATTGTTATTCTAAAATACACTGTTCCAATCCCCAGTGTCTCCCCTGTACCTCCCATCACCCGTACCAAAGGTTCCGTCAGCAGCAATGCTAAAATGACATACACTATCGATATTATAACCGAAAGATAATTAACATTGCCTAGCATTTTTTTCTGGGTTTCATAATCCTTTGCACCAAGGGCAATGCTTATGGCGGACCCTGCGCCTACCCCTATCAAGGAGCCTAAGCCCAAGGTGATTTGTGACAGTGGGTAGGCCAGAGATACACCAGCTAAAGCTGTCTCTCCAACAAATCTCCCTACAAAAATAGCATCAAAAACTGAATTTAATCCGTAAAGTACCATTGCCAGAACGGCAGGCCATGAAATTTTCAGCATAACCCGCCATAGGCCTTCATTGAGTATCATTTGCTTCTGTTGGTCCTTCTCACTTATTGCTGCATCCATAATTCCACTCTCCTTAATCCATTTTCCCAATGCTTAACCCCATATGCCCTTCGGCTTTGAATAAAACAAAAGGACAATGATATTTATTTTCACATGATAATTAATAATAGCCTGTTTGTCATATTTCTCGCTACGCGAATCGGGAGTTATTTCATGGCAAATGGGATTATAGATAAAAGGGATGCTACCAGCCTACCCTTTATATAAAATGAAAGCTAAATGAGCGTGTCAATCAAAACGTCCCTGTGGCACCCGAACATTTTTAAACGACTGCAGGACTGGGACTTTATAAAAAGCGTGTGAAGCGCTAACGCAAAAGAATACGCCCCTTAGTTGATTTTTGATGAATCAACAAAGAGCCGCCCTTCAGAAGGATGTCAGAATTGCTATATATGCAGAAAATATGAAAAAACGTGCCAAACAAAACGTCCCCGTGGCACGAAACAAAACGTCCCCGTGGCACGAAATAAGAAGGTGCAGATACCTTAGGGCTCTGCACCTTCAATCTAAGAAAAAGGGGGAGTTTGGCTAATTCGGTTTGAACTCTTTGAAGCTGCGGGAACCAAACCACATAAGGATTAGTCCTGTGGCGCTGCCGATAAAGAAGGGCATCAGTCCCGGCACCAGGTTAAATAGAAAATACAGTAATATCAGACTCAAGATTAAAGCCATCAGTACCAACGGATTGCGTATGCCAAGCACAAGGGCTGCCTTTATGTAGTCCGTAAGCTTAAGCTCGTAATGAACATATGTCGGAAAAACAAACAACAAAGCAATGACATATAGTATCGCAGTGCTGATGAGTCCTGCTAATAACACAAAGGATATTGCGCCTCCTATTGCACCTATAATGGAGAAATTGAGATAAATTATAAAGCCTGCTGCAGCCATCATCAGCCCCAAGCCATTTGACCTTAAGAACTCCTTTTTGTATGTGGCGGCAAAGGTTGAAAAAATCGGAGTGTTTATCTCCTGTAATAGCCATTTTCTCATTACGGTTAGCATAGCCACCGTTGCCGGAAACACCCCAAATAGGATCAAGCCAAGGATGGTTGCCATAAGCCATAGCATATTCAGATAAACCATACGGCATATCCATTCACAGGCGCGATAAGGCCTGCTGTAGACCCAATTAATCTCCATTATAAACCCTCCAAACACAAGGTATTTGCTTCACAGATCAAAATTACCTGAGGAAATTATCTATTACCAGGGGAGTGCAAATATACTTTAGTTTTGTCTTTGTATTAGCATACTGCTTATCTTAATTGCACCGTTTTATCATTTAACAATGCCTATATTCTATAAATCTTAAATAACACGGCTTATTTTTCTAAGCTTTGATGAAATAAACCATATAGCTAAAAAGCGGTCTCCCTATAAATAAAATAATCAAAATCTGCATGAAGCCTTTCACCTGAGGTATCCTGACATTGCATGCCTACAAATGCCCCTGTAAAGAAGCCGCCACCCTGAATATAGTCATCCGAAAGCTTATAGGCGTAAAACACCAGAGGAATATCAACCCATTGCTCACCGTCAAAGGAATAGAAGTACTGATAGGTAGTGGTTTTTACCTCCACCCTCAGATAGATATAATCTATTTCCTCCGGAATAGGGATTTCCTTACCCCTAAGGGGCTGTTGAAATACAAAATTGTCACAGGTATATAGCTCTAATATCCTTCCTCTTTCTTCATGCCATGATATTTTCAGCGATGTCCAATTCTGTGTATTATAATAGTTTACCAACCCAGCCGATTGCTGAAAGCTGGTGGGCTTAAAGGCAACCTTTGTTTCAGCTGTAAAATTGAAATGCTGCCAACGCCTAGCCACAAAGGCCTGTGTAAATTTTGATGTTAAGGACTCTCTTCCATAAAGCCGCAAATGTCCAGGATTATCCTTAAGGGATACAATATTTTCTCCTAACGGTATCCGTAGGGTCTGAAAATGCTGATTTAATACCCCCTCGTCGAAGTCATCCCTTTCATCGTAGTCCCTTTCCCACCTTGCTTCAGGGGTCTTGGGTCCTTCGATGACAAGTGACGGCTGATTGCCGCCCACGACATAGGGCCAGCCATCTCGCCATTCCAGCCTTTGAATTGCCGTTTCTCTGCCAAGAGGGCAATAGCCTCTATGGTCCAGCAAGGGTTGATTCTCCTTTGGCAGCGGTCTGCCCGTCAAGTGTACCAGAAACCACTCGTCAGTATGGGTTTTTACAATGGAGGCATGACCGGATTTTTGCAGAGGATTACGGGGATAGGGCCATGAGGTCAGTAGGGGATTTTCTGGATGTACCTCATATGGTCCCCAAATGGCCTTTGACCGTGCTATTGTAGCAGCATGATCATATCGGGTGCCACCCTCAGCCGTCAGCAGATAATAGTAATCCTCTATTTGATATAAATGAGGAGCTTCCGTTAGCTTAAGATCGGTGCCCTTAAATATGATTTCCTTTTTTCCCACCAGCTTTTCTTCCTTAGGGCTATATTCCTGTAATCTGATTCCGTAGAAATTATGGTTCTCCATCCGTTGATCCCAAACCATATTGACTAAATACTTCCTTCCGTCAGTATCATGAAACAAGGAGGGATCAAAACCAGAGCTGTTTAAATAAATGGGCTCAGACCAGTCGCCATCGATGCTGCTGCAGGTGACCAAATAGTTATGGCAATCCTTCCACTGCCCCTCCACCACCTTAACATCGGTATATATTAGCCAAAATTCATCATCACAGTAGGATAGCTGCGGCGCCCAAATACCACCGGAATCTGGATTTCCCATCATATTTAGCTGACTAATTCGTTTTAAGGGCCTGCTTATCAGCCGCCAATTTTTTAAATCCCTTGAATGATAGATACCCACCCCAGGGAACCATTCAAAGGTAGATACTGCGATATAGTAATCCTCCCCAACACGACAAATGCTTGGATCAGGATTAAAGCCCGTCAATATCGGGTTGCATATTATTGTCATCGTCATCCCCCTTTTTATTTGAGAAATTGCATATTATCAAGTAAGTCTATTTATATTCTAGTTTATACAAAGTTAAAAGTTTATCCCGCATTGCCTAGTACCTTGCGTCATTTGAAAGTTGAGATAAATCCCGAGGAAAATTTTCCTGTAACAAGGCGGAGGAAGAAGGAATATCCAGCTATATTGCGACTGACGACAACGCAGCTACAGGGAATTATACCGGGAGTTATCCAATATTTTAAGTGATGCAAGGTGCTAGGGGCTAATAACATTGAAAATTTCCATAAATTAGCCCGTGGGGCACTAAGCAGGAAACTTTTGACTTTGTATAAACATGCTGCACACCCAGGGTATTATGCAATTTCCTCATTTTACTTAATCTTCATCCTTTTATAGATCCCGAGGTTATCCCTTCAACGATACGATCACTCAGAACCAGATACGCCAGCAAAATCGGTAAAATACTAATGACAAGGGTTGCACCAATTGCCCCCCAATCAGCACCATATTGTCCTATGAAGTTTTGAACCCCCACGGTTAAGGTCTTGTATTTATCAGAGCTAATAAAGGTATTAACGAAAACAAATTCATTCCAATTGTATATCATATTTATAATAGCAGTGGTTGCCATAACCGGAGTCGTCATTGGCAATATAATTTTAAAGAACATACGGTTTACCGAACACCCGTCAATAATTGCCGCCTCCTCAATTTCCCGTGGGAGGGTATAATAGAAGCCCAGTAAAATCATAATCGTCACCGGCAAATTAAAGGCGATATAGGACAGTACTATGGCGGCGGGCTTATCAATCAGCTTGGTCTTCACAAAGAGACTAAATAAGGGAATCAATGTTGAGTGAACAGGAATCATCATCCCCACCATGAATATCCCCAGCACTAGGCTACTATATTTCCACTTCATTCTGGTGATGGCATAGGTTACAAAGCTTGCCAGCAGAATCGTAATAATAACTGCAACCGCAGTAATCCAAACACTGTTGAAGAAATATTGTCCGATATTCCCTCTCGTCCAAACCTTCACATAATTTTCCCATCTTGGATTGGTGGGCAAAGCCAATGGCGGCGTGTTAAATACCTCCTGATTATTTTTCAAAGAGAAAAACAGCAGCCACACTAAAGGGAAAATTTGAATAACTGCCAATGCTACAAGTAAAAAATATAGAATTCCCTTAGCAGCAGTAGCTCCAATTGAAGGTTTGGAGAGTTTAGGGTTTGGTTTATAGACCCTTATTCCAGTCCTTTTCTTTTCCATTACACGATTCATCATCTCTCCCCCTAGTATTGGATTTCTTCATCAGAAGCCGTCAGTCTTCGGATTAACCAGGTTATCACCAAGCAGATCAACAGTAAAAAGAAGCCGATTGCACTGGCGTATCCGAAATTATATGAACGAAATGCCTGCTTATACATATAGGAGGCTATTACCTCGCTGGCTCCGTCGGGTCCGCCATAGGTCATGACATAGATTAAGTCAAAGTACTTAAGAGAGCCAACAACCGCCAGCACCACCGTTACCTTAATGACATTAAGGATTAAGGGTATTTTTATTTTATATGCAATTTGCCAGGGACTGGCACCATCTATTCTGGCAGCCTCTATCAAGGACTCCGGGATGTTTTTCAGTGCTGCGTAATAGATTAGAATATAAAAGCCGGCATATTGCCATATGATAGCGATAAATACGGAGTATAAAACGATTTTTTGATCTGCCAGCCATAGGGGGATGTTGTCTGAGCCTAAAAAGGAAAGTAAACTATTTAATATCCCGTTTGTCGGGTGGTAAATTCTCATCCAGAGCTGTGCTATTGCCACCGATGACAGCAGCATGGGAACCAGGTAAAGCTTTCTGAAGATACTGGCCCCTTTGATTTTCCCCGACAGAACCAAGGCTATTGTCAGATAGCCCATTAAGCTAATGACAGAAAATATTGCAAGAAGAAAGGAATGATACACACTATTCCAGAACAAAGGGTCTGATAAGAGCCTTATATAGTTGTTGAGACCTATAAATTCCATATTGCCTATGCCATCCCATTTCATCAAACCATAATAGCCGGTCATTACAATAGGACTGTAAACTAAAGTCATTATAACTATCAACGCTGGCAATACATACAGTGCGATAACTTTTTTATCTCCCATGACTTTATCCATTTTATTTTGTCCCCCTTCTATTGAGATAAGTTGATGCTTTTCAGACAGTGTATTTTTAAGAAAGGACATATCTCGTCTATGATATGCCCTTTCTTACCATATTCACCTATTTACTGTCCGCCTTTAGCGCCTCTTCATGCTTCTTGGCATAATCCTCGGGCGTCACCTGATTTCCGAAAAGGGACTGTATCATATCTAAGTGGGTTTGTGCCACGGCAGCACTCATTTGAACATCCGCAAATAGCGTCATATTGCTTGCTCTACCCAGATCGTTTAATACATCTATATATAGCTGTGGCAGCTGTAGCTTAGAAGTGTCAACAGCTGTAGCAGGGGTTACTCCTGCCCTTGAAACTGCCTGCTGTCCCCAGCTTTCAACAAAGAACTTCACGAACTTTTTAGCCTCTTCCTTTACTGGGGAGTTTTCTGCAACGAATAATCCTACACCAGGTCCACCAACCCAGCTGTCTATATCACCCTTGCCTCCGGTTATAGTAGGGAACTTAAAGTAGCCTACATTGTCCCTAAACTCCTGTGGTATTTCGTCATTTGTGGTGAAATTTGGTAGCTCCCATGAGCCCATTAGGTACATAGCGGCATTTTCATTGAGGAATTCAGCCTTTCCTTCGTCGTTGGACAACCCATTAAAGCCTCTGACAAAGCCGTTCATATTAACCAGCTTTTGAACCTCCTCCGCAGCCTTTATTAAGCTCTCATCCTCAAAGGAGCCGGTTCTGTTAATAGCATTTGTCAATACCTCAGGACCCCCAAGACGATCTGCAAGATACATATACCATAATGACCCTGTCCAGCGATCTCTGTTGCCAAGAGCTATCGGCACAACATTGTTTTTCACAAGAGTATCTACAACCTTTAGAAAATCTTCGTAGGTTTTAGGCGCCTCTAGGTTATATTTTGCGAAGATTGCCTTATTATAATATAGCGGTACGATGTTTAGCTCCAGAGGCAATGCGTAGGTCTTTCCATTTATAGCATAAGCCTCAGTGGTTCCAGGTACAAAGGAATCCTTTAAGCCGCCAGTTAAAATATCATCCAATGGTGTAAAACGATTTCCCTTTACATAGGGCTCCATAAAGCCTGCCGGCCAGGTCAATCCGACGTCCGGTAGCTCATTTGAAGCAGAAATAACCTGTAGCTTCGTCTTATATTGCTCATTTTCCAATACCTCTTGAACTATTTTTACATGTGGATTAGCTAATTGATATGCATCGATAATTTCATTTACAATCATGTTTTGCTGTCTTGAGCTGCCCTCCGGCCATAGGTACATAAATTTGATTGTTACGTCCTCAATTTTTGCCCCCTCAGATGAGTTGTCTACTTCTTCAGCATTATTTCCGGTACAGCCTGTTAAAACAGAAAAGACCAGCATTGTAAGAATAAGCACCAGCGAAAATCCCTTCTTTGACATTGAATTATCCCCCTCACTTTTCAGAATATTCTCTACAAGCTTAGTCTATCACCATAATTTGGCAGCTACAAGGTAACAGTGATTAGGGAAAATACCACTTTTATTGGATGATATTGATATCGTTTGCCTTTCTGAATCGACTGGGGGTCATGGCCTCAAACTCCTTAAAGAGCTTGATGAAATATTTAGCCGTCTGATAGCCCACCTCTCGAGCAATTTCCTCTATTGTCATATCCGTTGACAGCAGAAGCTTTTTCGCATTCTCAAGCCGGCGACGGGTCACATATTCGCTGAAGGTCAAATTGGTCTGCTCTTTGAAAAGGACACTTAAATAGTTGGAATTTAAATGTACATGATTGGCAACCTCCCTCAAACTCAGCTGCCCTGCTATATTTGCTTCCACGAAGCTGAGGGCTTCCTTAATAGGAGACTGATGGGTGTAATCTTCCTCTCTAACCCTCAGGAGCTTTCCATCCATAAGCCTTTCTATTTTCCCTGCCTGCTGCAGCCTTGCCTCTACCTCCATTGCCTTTTCAACTGATTCTATCAGCTTATGCTTATTGATTGGTTTCAGTAAGTAATTCACTACCCCCAGCTGTATCGCCTGCTGCGCATAGTCGAATTCCGGAAAACCAGATAGAATAATCACCACCAGCTTATTTTCTTTAATCTTTAGTGTCTCCAGCATTTTTAATCCTGAGGTCTCAGGCATACAGATATCCGTTATAATTAGGTTGATGGTTTTTTGCTCCAGCAGCTCAAGGGCCTCCCGAGCACTTTCAGCACAAAGAATTTCATATTTTCCCTCCGACCACAGCCCTAGGGTCTTTTTTAGGCCCTGCCTTGTCCTTGGTTCGTCGTCTACGATTAAAATTCTCTTGGCAAACATCAATTAAACGCCTCCTTAATAAGGGATTATAAACGCTATAGCTGTGCCTTGACTTATACTGCTTTCAATACATAGTCCACTATCCTCATATTCCTTAAAGTACAGCTGAAGTCGCTTGTGAACGTTTGCAATCGCCATACCCTTTCCCTTTACCGATGACACCTTCCCCAGCTTTAATGATTGCATTATTGAATTAAGAGTGTTTTCGTCTATCCCCGGACCATCATCCATTACCTTGATTAGTAGCCTCGATGCGACCTTGTCATCCTCAACAATCACAGAAACCATACCCGCTCCGTTTTTATTTCCTACACCGTGTAATATTGCATTCTCCACAAGGGGCTGGATCAGCAGCTTCGGTATCCTGACACGACATTCCGGGGGAGCGGAGACCTGCCATGAAAGCCTATCCCCAAAACGCATTTTCATTATCTGGAGATATGCCTCTACATTTTGAAGCTCCTCCTTCAGAAATACCCATTCCTCCTCCAGCTTAGGATTACTAATGGTGTATCTGAATAAATTGGACATGGCCACCACCACCTCAGCCAGCTCCTCCTCCTTCTCCTCCAGAGACCAGTACAACGCCTCAAGTGTATTGTATAAAAAATGAGGGTTAATCTGGGCCTGCAGTGCCTTCAGCTCCGCCTGGCTCAGAAGCAGCTCCTTTTCATAGACCACGCCGATCAGATGATTGGTGTTTTCAACCATTTGATTGTAGGTTCTATTTAGCTCAGCGAATTCCACAGTTGATGCACCTTCTGCAATAGGCTTTAGCCCCCCTACTCTTGCAGTTCGCATTGTCTTAATGAGATTTAAAATTGGTCGCGTGATCATGGTTGATAGGAAAAAGGAGAAAAATGAAAAAATAAAAAAGCCTATAATGCCAGAAAATAAAATTGCAGCCTTTAGAACTGATAGACCCTGCATTACTGTACTAACAGGCGTTAATATCACAGTGGTCCAGCCGGTAACAGTCGATGTCTCCCTAGATACGATGAAATCTATATCATCAATCTTCATTGTTTTTTGATGCTCGACTAATATTTCTTCTAGTGCACCATCATAGTTAGAAAAAACCGGTAGCATCTGACGATCAAGAATAGCCATATATTCTGAATGCTCTCCAGAGGGTGCTTCCTTTATCCTGAAATAATTGGCATCCACACGGGTTAATAAGTACCCGCCGTTAGAAAACCATCTATCCATTAAGCTAACCTGACGTATGCCTATATATAGCTTGGGGTCTTTGGGGTCTGTACCAATCCATACAAGCTTCCCGCCTGCTGCTCTGGCCCTTTCAATCCAGCTAGGATCGATACGATGAGATAAGGTGGTACCGTTTAAGGGAAATAGCCTACTTTGATCCTTCTGATACAACTCAAAGGAATGAATACCGTCGCCATAGGCATGATAACCATTCATCACCTTCATCAGCGCCTGCCGTTTATCAAAATTAACTGTTCTGCCCTCAACCTCATCCAACAGAAGCTGCTGTACGTAGGCATCCGTAATCACCTGCTTAGATATAATATCAATTTGTCGATAAAGGGCATCCACCCGCTCGCTTATTTGTACCGTTGTTTTCTGTATCTGCTTTTCGGCATTAGCCTTTAGCAAATTTGATACAATATTAAAGGTGCAGACGCTTACAATAGACAGCACCAGTATCATCACAATTAGAAAGATAAACACAATTTGGTTTCGTAACGTATTAAACCGCTTTAAGCTCGCAATCAAGCTGCATCAACCTTTCCCTTGCATATTTACCTGTTAGCTGCCTTATGTTATGGAAATTCCCGTCTTGTAGACAATACAAAAAATATGTTATTGTTAGAATATACAAAATTGTTAATATATAGAAATTATAACTTCCCACTGGAAATTTCGTCAACAGTTTTCCGATAATTTATTTACTGATAATAAATGTGAAAATTTAACATATCTGTTTTGCACAAATTATCATATAATTTTCATAACATCCTCCAATATATGTTTATGAATGGCTGTTGTATAATAAAAGTAAAATTTTTCAAGGAGGCGTTTTGAATGGCTGGTCTATCATTGAAGGGTATTAACAAACTTTATCCCAATGGATTTCATGCAGTAAAGGATTTGGATCTGGAAATTGGCGATAAGGAATTTATTATTTTAGTAGGTCCATCAGGCTGCGGAAAATCCACCAGTCTGCGGATGATTGCAGGATTGGAGGAAATATCCTCCGGTGAGCTCTACATAGATGATACGCTGGTTAATGATGTCGCGCCTAAGGACAGAGACATTGCAATGGTGTTTCAAAATTATGCCCTGTATCCCCATATGACAGTTTACGAAAACATGGCCTTTGGCCTTAAGCTTCAGAAAAAATCACGGGAGGAAATTAAAGAGCGCATTGATATTGCTGCCAAAATTTTAAATATAGCAGCATTGTTGAATAGAAAGCCCAAGGAGCTGTCAGGTGGGCAACGTCAAAGAGTGGCTTTAGGCAGGGCCATCGTAAGAGAGCCGAAAATCTTCCTGATGGATGAGCCCCTTTCCAACCTTGACGCTAAGCTTAGGCTACAAATGAGATCAGAACTGAATAAGCTTCATAAAAACCTCCAAACCACTTTTATCTACGTAACCCATGACCAAACTGAGGCTTTAACTATGGGCACCCGTATTGTCGTTATGAATGAAGGCGTTGTTCAACAGGTTGCTGAGCCCCAAACTATTTTTGAGAAGCCTGCAAATCTCTTTGTCGCCGGCTTCATTGGCTCTCCCCAAATGAATTTTATCAATTGCAGCATCCATGAGGAGGCGGGCAGCATCTACGCCGACTTCAACAACCACAGGCTGTTGTTCCCCACTGATAAAGCTCAGCTTATAAAGGCCAAGAACTATGTGGGCAAGGAAGTAATTATAGGCATCAGGCCAAATCATATTCATGCGATAGCCGAGGCTGATTTTCCTTATGAGAGCTGCTGCCTAAAGGGCACAGTAGAAGTAAAGGAGCTGTTGGGCACAGAAACCCATTTACATATAAAGGCAGACCAGCTGGAATTCATTTGTGTTGTGAAACCCAGCTTAGAGGTCCAAGTAGGCGTAAATATTGAAATTGCAATGAATATGGATAAATGCCATGTATTTGATAAGGAAACGGAAATGGCAGTGTTTTGATTACTCACAATATGATATGTCGTTTCATCAATGCTATAGGGGCTACAATAAATGGAGGTATATCCCAATGGGCATACAAAAAATGAAGACAATATTACATGGCTTGAAGGATATCATTGATACTGAATTTAACCTTATCGATGACAGTGGCTATATTCTTCATAGTACTGATTTTAATAGAATAGGCAGCTATGACAGGCATGTATCTGCCTTAGATTTCAGCAGTAGCTTTATAATTGAATTCGAGGGATATATCTATTGCTACAGCCATCATCAGGAGGAAAGGTGCATTATCTCCATAAAGGGAATTGATGCGGATAACAGAAGGCTTGCAAAAATTATTGAGGTTTTTATAGGTGCCAAGGATATGGGCTTTTCCAGAAATGAATTTCTTAAGGGCATTTTATTAAATACCATTTCCGATCCCTCACTGGAGACCCTTTGCTTAAAGCATGATATCAATCCAAAGGGCAGTGTACGCCTTCTGGCTGTTGAGGCCACAGAAGAGCTTATGGGGAACCTGCAGGAAATACTGACGGCACTTCTTGGTGACCCAATAGTGCAAATCAAAAGCAATACCTATGCTGTTATCAATAGAAATGACGACAAGGACATAGCACATCCCGCATACTTGTCTGATGTATTGGCTACCGAGCTTTTATATAAGGTTAAAATTGGTATCGGTGCATCTGTTGAAAATGTGAAGGACTGGCATTTTTCTTTAAGAACAGCGGAGACCCTTATAGAACTAGGCAAGGTCTTTCTTCCGGAGCAAAATACTTACACCTTCAAAGACTTGGCCATTCCAATGCTTACCTCCGGACTGCCACCGCAGGAGCTATCGTATTTGATGAAGCATTTTAATTGCAGCATAGACAAAATAATATCCAACAATGAGCTATTAGTAACCGCCCGAGGGTTTTTTAAAAACAATCTGAATATCACCGATACCTCCAGAAGCCTTTATCTTCATAGAAACACTCTAATTTACAGACTAAATAAAATCCAAGAGATAACAGGCTTTGATCTAAGAAACTTTAATGACGCGTTGCTTTTTAATATTATGATAAACGGCCATCAGTCCTTAAAGCTAACCTGAAGAAGTCAAGGGGACGCTTTGTTTGGCACGTTTTTCTGAAAGAAGTCAAAGGGACGTTTTGTTTGACACGTTTTTGCTTGTATATTAAACAAGTAAAGCCCTTCTAAATTAAACGCAAAAAGGTGACAAGAGAACCGTCCCCCTGTCACCTGAATAGTTTTTCTTTATATGCCGCTAGATCCTTTGCTCTATGCCTACGCTCCCCTTTGGGTATGTCTATGGTTTCATGACGTATTAGCTTTAGGGGCAGCCCTTCAAAAAAATAAATGTCATCTGCTAAATATAAGGCTTCCTCCATATCATGTGTAATTAAAATGGTTAAGAGCCTTCTTTCCTCAACATATTTCCCAACATAGTCCATTAAAGCGCTTTTTAGCTCTAAATGTACGCCCTTAAAGGCTTCATCCAAGATCATTATTTCTGCTTCATAGGCCAAAGCCCTTGCTAATGCAACCCTCTGCCGCATCCCACCGCTTAATTCTGCAGGATAGCTGTTCTTAAATGCCTCTAGCTCCACCAGCTTAAGATGATAATCGATGACTGCCCTCAATTTATCCTTGTCATAGCTTTTTTTTAATACAAAGCTGAGGTTTTCCTGGATTGTGGCCCAGGGTAACAGTCTGTCCTCCTGAAATACATAGGCCATCCGTCTATCCTGCAATCCCGCTATAGTGCCGTTATCGGCCTTCAATAAACCTACGATAAGATTTGCTAAGGTTGTCTTTCCGCAGCCGGAGGGACCAAAAAAGCAATGAATTTTGTTATCGCCGAGGCTGAGGTTCAAATCAGAAATGACCTGAAGGCTATGATATGCCTTATATATCTGCTGTACTTCTATTGTCATTCTCCTTTGCCCCCTTTGCAGCGGAATAACCCTTCACCTTTGTGTTGCTGTTTAGCTCAATCATTTTTACAAACAGCAATTCAAAGGCTATACTTAATAAAATAATGACCAATGTCCAAGCAAATAAATCTGTAGAATCTAAATAAACCTTTGAGCTGTATAATTGCGTGCCGATCCCGTACCTTGGATGACTCAATACCTCTGCAGCCACACTTACCTTCCAGCCAACACCTAGGCAGGTGATGCAAGCAGCAAAAAAATATGGCTTAATGCTGGGTAAATAGATATGCTTTGTGATATTAAATAGGCTAACCCGATAAACCTGCGCCATCTCCAACAGCTTTTTGTCAACGCTATTAAAGCCAGATACGACATTTGTCCAGATCACAGGAAAGCACATCAGAAAGCAGATAAAAACTGGAATCCGTGACGAAGGAAACCAAACGATGGCAACTAAGATAAAAGACACCACCGGCGTCGATTTTATTGCTATTATCATGGGCTGTAGCAGATCATGCAGCAGCCGGTTTAGGCTACAGAGAATACCTAACAGCCCCCCGACTACCATGGAGATTATTAGCCCCGCAGCCACCCGAAGCATAGAATGTGCCACAGAAGCCCAAAAGCTGGTCAATACCAATAATTCCTTCAATCGCAGCAGCACATTTAATGGAGAAGGGACATAGATGTCCCTCCCGATTTTAATATAAACCATTTGCCATATCAGCACCCAAAACATGAGTATGGACAGCTTGTACAGCATAGTTTTGCTATTTCTTATAATAGAAGCCTTCATCAGCTAATTTTCCCCCGATTGATTTTGGTTCAAAGCTGTAAAGCACCTGGTACAGCTCCTCTAAGGATGCCTTGGCCTCTTCAGCATCAATGTATACGATATTTGAGTAGGGAATTGCATTTTTAGCAACAGCCGCGTTTGGTAATATCCCATACTTTGCTATAAGCTCCGCTGCCTCTGCTTGACTATTATTGACAAAATCTACTGATGCCTTGTATTCGTCAAGGAAGGCATCTAATACTGGCTTATGATTTTCTGCAAAATCCTTCTGAACAATAATTACTCCCATAGCCAGCTCAGCTGAATTATCTGTTGCTTTTCTCCATTCTTCTGTGATATCCAGTGCGATTCTAAGATCAGGGTTTTTCATCATGGCGTTGGTGACATGGGGCTGAGGCAGTAAGCCCAGCTTCACATCCCCTGTTGCCATGGCCGCCGCCAGCTCTGCATGCTGTAGCTTAAAGTCAATTATGACATCCTTATCCAGCTGAAGCTGATTTGCCTTTAAAAGATACTGAAATATAAAGTCCGGCATCGATCCCTTCCCACTGGAATAGAGGGTCTTGCCTCTTAGGTCCGCCATTGACTGTATGGTATCTCCGTCTTCCAGAAGATATAGTACCCCAAGGGTATTTACCGCTGCCAGCTGTACCTGTCCCTCAGTCCTATTATATAAAACCATAGCAAGATTGGCAGGAACAGCAGCTACATCCACCTCGCCATTAATGATTTTGCCCACCAGCTCGTCGGGGCTTCCCAACAATGTGAAGTCATAAGCATTTTCTGCTTCATCAGCATCTGCCTTTTCTATCAGATTGACCATTCCCATGCCAGTAGGCCCATTTAATGCTGCTACTCTTACCTTTGCCTTCTCTAGAATTTCTTTTCCCTCATTGCTGGGTTCCTCTACTGTGGGGCTTGTATTGCTGCAGGCTGCCAAATTTACAACCATAGCTAAAGCCACAAATAAAAAAGCTAGCTTTCTTACCATATGTTTCATTGTTAATCCCTCCATAATATGTAAATAATAATCGCTTTATAAAACTCCCCTTCCTAATAAGCAAACGAATATACTATCATTAAAGTATACACGGAATTAGGCAGCTGTAAGATAGACCAGTCAGTTGAAAAACAGGACAATTTATTTTCTACCAGACCCTTCCTACTTAGTAATAATTCCCTCTTTAGTTTAGTTTTCCTTCCTTATTGAAGCATAAAATTATCATGTTCTAAAAAAAAGAGCCCCTGAGGGCATGTATATCATACTCATAATATCATAAATATATGTAAACACTTAGCTATTTATTCAATTGCCAAACATAGTAGTTGAGTACGCCAGCAAAGGCTACCCATAGGAGATAGGGCACCATCAGAAGCCCCGCCACCTTATCCAGCCTGTAGAATTTTATGGTGGTAATGAGTATTAAAATCCATAGGAAAATCAGCCATAATAGAGCAATCCCCCGAAGCTGTAGCCCAAAGAACAGAATCGACCATAGAAAATTGGCCATTAGCTGAAGACCATAAAAGATTAGGGCGCTTTTTACCTGCGGCCGGTAGCTACCTAAGCTATAAATTCTGTAGGATGCAATACCCATTAATATATATAGTATTGTCCAAACCACAGGAAATACCCAAGAAGGCGGTGCAAAGGCGGGCTGTATCAGATTTTGATAATCCTCCATGGTATTGCCTGAAAGCCGGGCGCTCAGGAAGCCTACTATTAGGGGTATTGCAATACTTACCAGCAATTGAAACACATTGGTTCTTCGAAGGGAACGAGATTTTTTCATCGGGATCACTTTCCTTTCTTTTATTCCATAATATCTTATCACTATTAATAATATTATATAAGGCTAGCTACCCTAAAAGAACCCTATAGTCAATCCGTTTTAAAGGATTAACTCAGTTTTAAAAACAATAACCGCATCTCCTGAAATTCTTACCGCTGTCGGTTGTTCGTTATTAATTTCTACCTCAACAGCTATGACGCCTGCCCTACCCATAGCCTCTCCCTGCTTTGCCTTGAATTTGAAGTGTGAGCCATTGTGACTTACCATGCCGTGCTTTATCAAGTATGCACCTAATGGCCCATTGGCATTGCCGGTGACAGGGTCTTCGTTAATGCCGACGGCAGGTGCAAACATTCTCCCCTTTACTAAAATATCCGCCTCTGTTGAATCCAGTGTGAACACATAATACCCATTGCAGCCAATCTCTTTACTAAGGATGGCAAGTTTAGAAAAATCAGGTTCCAGCATATCTAGCTTACTCTGATTTTGAATCCCTATCATCACCTTTGAATGTCCCGTAGATACAATTTGTATTCTGCTCTCTTCGTGCAAATCCGCTTCTGTTAACCCTAAGGCAGATAATAAGCTGCTTTTATTTACACCCTCTATGTAATCACCAAAATCTATTTTTCCTTGAGTCATGATGATGCTGTAATCATTTTCTTTTTTTTCAATTTTAACCGGCAACACCCCTGCACCACTCTTTTGCATAACCTGGATTGTATCAAGGTTGTTTTCAATTGCCCTTGCATAATGGGCAGCTATAGTGGCATGCCCACAAATTGGCACCTCCATTTTCGGTGTGAAATACCGAATATATAGATCATGATCATTGTCTTCTGAAGAAAAGATAAAGGCTGTTTCTGAATTATTAAGCTCTCTGGCAATCTTTTGCATGTCTTCTTCCCTAAGCCCATCGGCATTTGTTATTACGCCGGCTGGGTTACCCGTGAAGGGCCTTTTAGTAAAGGCATCAATCTGGTACAAATTATATTTGATTTTCATTTGAATCCCTCCCTGTATTTAGTATTATTATATATTTTATAATCCTTATGACAAGTACCCACTTTTTAGTTAGGTACATTACCTTTTTGTAAGTATCCAAGAGCACAAGTAGCTTCGCCGCCATTGTTTTCCAATGAAATCAAAAAGCCCCCATGAGAAAATAATAGGGGCTTTCTAATATTAGTTATTAACGTCTAAAAAGCTTTAAGAATCTAGTCCAGAAATTATCCTTTTCTGCTTCCTGCTTAGGTGCTTCTTCAACCTTTACTTTTTCAACAGCTTCTGCTCTAATGACAAATTGAACCGCTTTAGTCCCATCGTTTTTATCTGATACAAAGGAAACTGGTGTAAAATCTGACTTATCATATTGACTCAGCATTTTATCAATTTCCTTCTCAATTTCCTGCGGCATATTTTTAACGCCATTGCTTAATTCCTTACTGCCTGAATGCAGCTGATTTATGCCACCGTGAATTTCAGCTGTACCACCTGCGGTACCTATGACACCTGCATTAAGCTGAGAATAATTTTCCGCCAACTGGTTTACCCCACCAGTGTAAGCAATAAATCCTTCATGAAGTCCATTATAATTTGCTGAAAGCTTGGAAAGGCCTTCTGTTAGTTGCGACATCTGATCCAGTCCCTGCTGTCCCGCCATGGCTGCCCCGATTTGTGTTGAAATTGTAGTTAAGGAAGCTGCTATGGTATTATTTGAAGCTATGATCTCTGTAAGACTACCTTCAACCGCTGCAAAGGCTGGATTAACAGCTTCATAGGTGCCCTTAATCCTCTGTCCTGCTGAATAGAATGCCACCAGCTGATCAATCATATCCTTTTTGCCTGGATTCGCCATGTAAAGAGCCGTCAGCTCCTGCTGTGATATATTACTGTTTGGAAGCTCCAATATCGCTGAGTCTAGTGCAGCGTAGGCCTTAGCGTAGTTTTCCTTCAGCTGTGTCAAGCCATGTGAAATCCCATCCAGCCCTGCCGCCAGCTGTGAAAGCCCCTCCGGCAGCTGAGCTAAAGCACTGAGGTCCATTCCCCCTGAGGGCCGCTGTAGGGATGCCGCGATGGTATTCAATGCATTTTTTACTTCACTGGAGCCTTCAATAAGCTGCTGAGAGCTGCCCTTTATGGCTACTAAGCCATCATTGAAGGCCTTAGAGCCCTCCGCCAGCTCTGATGCCCCTTGATTTAATTCTGCTGCACCCTTCTCCAGCTTGCCGATACCATCATTTAGAGCAGCAATCGCTTCAGAAAGGGTACTCATATTATCTGTCATGTCACCAGTATCTGGTGCATCAATCATCATTGAAAAGGGCACTGCAGATATCTCTATACCCTTCATGCTGAAATCAATAACATCTGCTTTAACCGACAAGCTGCCATTGTTGCCGGGCATAACCGTATAGGTAATAAGCTTATTTTCGCCAGCATTTGCAATTGTGCCACCCTCAGCCTTAATGTTGCTGCTGCTTAATGCATCTAAGGTTATTGCCACCTGTAAGAGATAATTGTCAAAAAAGCTTTGGTCTACCGCTGAATTTCCGTTGCTTTCCACCCTTATCTCTAAGCTTCCCTCCTGCCCCGCCAGCTCAGAAGGATCAATTTTCTTACCATCCAAATAATAATCTATTTTAAAGCGCCAGGGCAGCAATTGCTCCTTTAGCGTTCCTTGATAATAGAAGCGTCCCTCTGATGCCTTTGCGACTACTTGGTCATTGCTCAATGTTATCTCTTCGGTATTTGTCAGGTTTTTTAGTGAAGTAAAGTGACCATAATCTGTAACAATACCAGCCTGGGGTATTTCCAGAATATTGACAGCATATATCTCCTTTATTTTACCATCTGCCATCAGATTAGCGTAAATGACCTCTTCTCTGGCAGTGGTCTTTACCTGTGTATCGGGAATACTTGTAACTGAAAGCTGATTTGTGGCAGCCCCCTCACCAAAAAGAGGAGTAATTAAGGCTGCCGATATTAACACTGCTGCAACACCTTTATATAATTTCTTCATTGTTAATTTCTCCCTTCAAGAATTCTGATCCAAGGCTGGTTTTGCCTATGACACCGTCAAAGGTATTTAATAACGCCGGCAGGAAGGCTACAACCAAAAGCATGGAGAGTATTGTTCCTCTACCGATCAAAACACCCATTTCTGCAACTATTGGATTACTTGAGGTCAACCAAAGGGTAATCCCCGCCAGTGCCAATATTGTTGCTGAGATGAGGATAGAGCTAAAGGTTTCCCCTACGGTTTTGGCTAATGCAGCCCGCTTGCCTAGGCTTTTTCTATTGGTCATATAGTGAGTGCTTAAGAGTATGGCATAATCTACTGTTGCCCCCAGCTGTACTGTACTGATGACAAGATAGCCAATATATTGCATAGGGCTGCCTGTGAAATATGGCACCGATAAATTTATCCAAATAGCCGACTCTATTGTTATAAGCAAAATCAAAGGCATAGAAAGTGATTTGAAGGTAATAAGCAATACTAAAAAAATCGCTATAACTGCAAATAAATTTACCATCCTATTATCCCTAGTGACCACATTTTTCATATCATACAGGGTAACGCTTTGCCCTGAGGAATAAACCGCATCGCCATAGTATTTCTCTGCCAGCGCCTGCACCTCTTCAACTACCCTAAAGGCCAGCTCACCCTCCTCTGATGTATCGGTATAGGCTACTATCCTGCTATAATTCTCTGAATAGAATTGCTTGGTGATTGATGCATCTAAAAACTCCTCTGGTATAGAAGTCCCCACCATGGCGGTGAAGGAAATCACCTGAGTGACATGAGGATGGGCCTTCAGCTCCTCCCCCAGCAACTTTTCCTGAGTAACCTCTCCCTTTGGCACCAATAAGACGATTGCTGTTGCTTTTCCAAACTCCTGATCGATCAGCTTGGCATCCTGACCACTTCTGCCCTCTGCACTTAGCTCTCCAGTGCCATATATAAAATTATTTTCCTGTTGGGCCAAAAAGCTTGGAATAATTAATAGCATAACTAGAATTAAAACTGGCAGCTTAATTCTAGATACAATTTTGTTGACACCCCTAAACTCTGATAAAATTCTCCGATGCTTGGTCTTGTCAATAAGCTTGTAGCTGCTCAGTGTTAGGGCTGGCAAGAATATAATTACTGTTATAAAGCTTAGCATTATACCCTTAACTAGGTTGAGTCCTAAATCAGAGCCTATCTGGAATTTCATAAGCACCAAAGCTAGAAACCCAAACAATGTTGTGGCAGCACTGGCTGCAATCGCTGAAAAGGACTCCTTAATAGCCTTCTCCATAGCCTTATTGGGATCTGGAATCTGTCCTCGATATTTTTCGAAGCTATGCAGTAGGAATATAGCATAGTCCAGCGATACTGCCAGCTGTAATATTGGACTGACGGCCTTCGTAATGAAGGAAATCTCACCGAACATTAAATTGGTTCCCATATTGATGAGCACGGATATTCCGATGGCACCTAAAAATAGAATAGGCTCCAACCATGAGCTGGTGGATACCACCAGAATCAGTATAATAACCGGAACCAATATCAGCACTGCCTTTGAGGTTTCATTGCCGGTCATCTGTTGAGCTGCTGCCCTATCAACAGCTACCCCCGCCAAGGCATTGTTTTCCCCGATTACCTCGTAGATGCTATTTGTGACTGCCACCTCATCCCCTTCTCTGATAGAAAGAGATATCAGCGCATTGCTATCCTTATAATACGCTTCAACGGTTTCTGTGTCTGCCATTTCCAGCGGAACCTTAATATCAACGATGTCATCCAGCCAAAGCACCCCTGAAACACCGTCTATTTCCGCCAGTCTTTCCTTGTAGCTAAGGGCCTCCGTTAGAGAAACACCCTTCAACATAACTCTGGCATTAGGCACCGCCTCCTGAAACTCCGCCTCCATCACCTCTAGGGCCTTCGTCGATTGTGCGGATTCTGGTAAATAGTCTACGACATTATAGTTCACCTGCACCCCCAGCTGTAATACAGCACATACAAGGGCAACTGCTATAAATATCAGCATCACCAGTCTCTTATGTTTGATAATCCCTCTAGATAATATTTCCATAAGTTCCCTCCCATTTTGTTAAACAACAAGCTGTTGCATAATAAGCATAAATAAATTATAATAAACACAGTGTTGGATTACAACATACAGATTATTAAAATATGCCTTTTGAGCAACACATATTTAATATTTGTCGGATTTTTATAGATAATTAATAAATTGAGCATTGCATATCAAATCTAATATTGTACCATGGTGTAATATCACACTTTAGATGGTTTAATTGATTAGGAGGAGGTTCGCAAGCATGAAAAGTCAAAAAATTGACAGAAGGGTTAAATATACTAAGCTGACCTTAAAGGATAGCCTTATTGATCTGCTTAAAGTGAAATCCATTGACAAAATAACTATAACAGAGCTTTGTGAAACAGCAGATATTAACCGTAGTACCTTCTATGCCCACTATAAGGACCAGCATGACTTAATGCAGCAAATAGAGCAGGAGCTTTTAGCAGATTTGAAGCAATATCTGGAGAGCTATACCTTCCAGGGCTACGAAGCCGAATCCTTTCAAATGATAGTCAGTATATTTGAGTATATCGTGGCTAATGCAGAATTATGCAAGGTGCTTTTAGGACCCAATGGTGACATTGCCCTACAGAAGGAAGTGATGATGCTGGTGCAGCGACAAAGCTTCAAGGAGATACACTACAATGCAAAAATAAGCGAGGAGATGCTGGAATACTATATCATATTTGCTGTTAATGGCAGCATTGGCTTAATCCAGAAATGGCTGCAGGAGGGCATGAAAAAAACCGCCAAGGAGATGGCGGAAATTGTGACAAAGGCAGTCTTTAAGGGTCTCTCCGCTTATGTCGGATAGCCTTATGAGCCTGTTGATTGGTACTGTTTCACACCAAAACCCCATATCATCAGGCAGGGTATAATAAACAATATGCCCACCAAAGGAATCAACATATACACTAAGCTATTCCCCTCCGTTTTATCAAAAATAAACATCAAAGGAAGATAGTTTATCGTGCCGAAGGGAATGACAAAGGTAAAAAACTTCCTCATCCAATCCTTATAAATATTCAAAGGATATTGGGCCATCTCCCGGCCACCGTCGGTAAGGATATTGACCACCTCCAGCCCCTCTACCGTCCAGAAGCATAGGGTGGCCCCCAGTATGTAAATACCAGAAAATATAAACACTCCGCTTATTATCATAAATAGGAGAGTTAATAGCTTGTAGGGGCTCCATTGAACATCTAAGTTAATTAATGCATATATTAGTACCACTAGGCTCTGAGTCAGCCTCCCAACCCTTGTAAATTCAAACTTTGAGCCTAATACCTGAAGAACCGTTGAGCGGGGTCTAACTAATATTCTGTCAAAATCCCCATTGACGATTAAGCTAGAAAAGCTGTCGAAGCCCCTAACACAGCATTCACTTATGGCGAAGGCCATATGAACCACAGAATAGCATAGGGCCACCTGGTATAGGCTCCAGCCTACTACAGAAGGAAACCTTTGAAAAAACAGAACTATAGATATAAAAGCCAAAAAAGGAACAAAAAACTGACCTATTGAAAGCAATATAAATGAGGCCCTGTATGCCATTTGACTTCTTAGTAAAACAGACATGTATTTGAAATATAGCTTCATTCTTTATCCCCCCTGAATTACAACTCTTCTCAATGCATTTTTTATCCACATCCTACCGATTAATACTAAAACTGACAGCCAGAGGATTTGAACACCAATACTGATGATTGCTTCTCTTGTACCTATATTCCCTGCATATATCCTAAAGGGCAGGTCAGAGGCATATCTAAAGGGCAGTAAATAAACCACTCTTCTTAGTGCATCCGGCATCAGGGGCACAGGAATAAGCATACCTGCGAAGAACTCTCCAAATACGCCAAATATCAACAACGAGCCTGTTCCCGACATAGTATAAAAAATAGAAATATATATCATCATTGAAATAGAAACAATCAACAGAAGTCCAAGAAACAAGGTGACTATAAATAGCAAAAAGGTAATTAAGTCCGGAGGCAGTGAAAATCGATATGGCTCCGGCAGCAATGAAGCCACCAGAAGAATTGGGAGGCAACGTAGCATTGCCGCTGAAAGCCTTTGAGCTATTAGCTTAGCGTACCAAAAGCTGTAAAGGTTCATCGGCCTACATAATTCATATGCAATCTGACCGCTGGTGATTTGTGTAATGAGCTCATTATCTCTAAACCACAGCATTATGAAGACAAGGAAGCTCTGCTGAAGCCAAACCACCTGTGCCAGCTCAACCAATGATATTGGCTGCGGATTGGTAGTGCTGCTGTAAAAGGCTTCAAAAATCATGATATACATTATACCCCAGAAAAATTGTGTCAGAATACCTGCAATAGCTGCAGTTTTATATTGCAAGCCCTTCAGCACCCTCATTTTAAAAAGCGAAATATAGGGCTTCATAGCTGATGCTCCTTATACAGATCTACTATGATTTCTTCAATCGGCCTGTTTTCCACCGAAACATCCATTATCTCCATCTGCTGTGATAGCTGACCTATGACCTCCGATACATTAAAACGGTCTAAGGGCACCGATAAAGACAGACGCTGATTTTCCTGCGATAAAATCCTAATGCCTTCTATATTGATATCGCTATAGAGCTCTGAATAATCGACGGTAATTGTCTTGTGTGTGGCAAATTTACGCTTCAGCTCTGTTAAAGCCCCATCCAAGAGAATTTGACCTTTACCAATCAGAATTATTCTTTCTGCCAGAGTATCAATATCATTCATATCATGGGTGGTCAGTATCACTGTCACCTTTTTTTCTTTATTAATTGTTTTAATAAAATTCCTTACGGCGATTTTTGAAATGGCATCAAGGCCGATGGTTGGTTCATCTAAGAATAGGATTTTGGGGCTGTGTAATAGAGAAGCGGCGATTTCACAACGCATTCTTTGTCCAAGGCTTAGCTGACGAACAGGTGTCGTCATAATGTCTGATAAATCCAAGGTAGCAGTAAGTAAATCTAGGTTATTTTGGTATTCTTTTTCCGGCACCTTGTATATATCCTTCAGCAGATTGAAGGAATCCAACACCGGGAGATCCCACCATAGCTGTGACCGTTGTCCAAAAACCACGCCGATGTTTTTCACGTGATTAATACGGTTTTTCCAAGGGGTTATTTCCTGTATATTGCATCGCCCGCTATCCGGCACCAGTATACCACTCATTACCTTTATGGTGGTGGATTTCCCTGCGCCATTAGGTCCTATATAGCCGACGATCTCGCCTTCCCCTATAGTAAAGGAGATATTTTTCAGGGCCTCAACTGTCCTGTACTGTGGGTTAAAAAAGGAGCCAATGGCAGCACCTATCCCGGCTTTTCTTTTTGAAACCTTAAAGCTCTTGCATAAGGATTGCACTTCTATCATTTAACCGCCTCCTTAAAGCTTCTTTAAGTGATTTTGAGAACGAGATTTTATTTTACTCCTCTTGGTTATAAATGTCAATGCAGGGAATAGAAGTGTAATGAGATTTTAATATTAAAACAAAAATAAAAAAACACAATAAACAGCCCGCTTTACCCCAGCGGAGCTGTCTATTGTGTTTAATCAAAGGGTTGACACTATATATCAAGCTTAACCATAGGATAAATCCTTGGTTATAGGAACTTGTATAAAAATATTCAATGCTAAAGACAAATAGATTATTCCTCAAGATATTTATCTAAAAAACTTGCTATTTCTGGGTTTTTCTGTCCCACTGCCTCAATTAGCTTTTCTGTTGTCTTTTCCTCTAGCTGTATCAATACATTCATTATCATAATAACAGCATCCAAGCCGTAATGCTGTCGTAGCTCATGTAATAGTAAAGTCCCCTTATATCTTACTTTAGAGCCCTCTTCACTATTTCTATCTGATCCTTTTATTGGGGGACAGGAGTTAGAATATTGCTTAAGCTTTTGTATCCCTTTTTCATATAAGTCTTTTCCGTATTTTTCCTCAATATAAATCAGTGAAATATATTCAGCGAAGCTTTCATTCAGCCAATCTTCCCAGCTTAGGACCTCTGCCCCCTTAAACCATAAATGGGATAATTCATGGGCTAAAAATTGTGCATATTGTGTTTCAGTCATCTCAGCAATACTCATAACAATCAGATTATCTCGACAATACCCGCCCCCCTTTGCCCTTGGCGCAATTACAATATCAAGTTTCTCCTGTACTGATGCTTTTGTAGAAAAATATTGTTCAAAGCATCTCAGTATCTCCTGAACATTTCTATTTATAAGCGGTAGATATGCGGAGGAGGATGTGCTCCCATCAAAGATGAGCCGGATAGAAATGTTATCACCATTAATAATCTCTATCTTCGGATTTTTATATGCAATTATATAGTTATCGTTGCCTTCTAAATTTAATGTCCATACCGCTTTATTCTTGCTTCCCTTAACCACATAAAACCCCTCTAAACCCTTAATTGATATACTCCCTTTAGTCCTAGGTAAATTGTAGGGCACTGGATACCATGGTGAATATATATTTAACTCAATGTAGTTATTGCTGATTTGATTCATCTCACTATTGATCTTGTCAATTGTGCCTTCAATAAAAAATTCTATTGTTGTCTCTAAATCCTTCACCTGACCTTTTGGAGAATTCAACACTAGTTTTATAGCCTCTGGTATAAAGCTCATTTTCACCTCTTGCATAAACCATGTTATGGGAAAGCCATTATATAATATGCTTTTAAGCTTTGACGCCTTATGTATCAGAAATTCTCCTATGTCTTTTATATCCAAGGAATAGTTTAATTTTATATAGGCTGAATACTCTTTTCTGTTAGGATCAATGCTTAAGTCCATCTCATATTCCAAATCTTTCCCTCCCTAGTAAAGCCAATATCTACAATATAAATATAACAATAATATAAGCCTCTGCATACATACCACAGGACGGTTTTTATCTCCTTCTTTAGACTGAATTCTATCACATTAAAAGCCTTGAACAAAAGACTTTATACCTTTTGTTTTCTAAATCAAAAAGCCGTATCAAGTCCACAGACTCAATACAGCCTACCTCCAATCATAATTCAAAATCGATCGTCATATTATTAGCCTAAAACTTTTTAGCTATATCCTCAATGCCTGTAATATATGTGTTTAAAGAAATTATCGCATCGGCAATTTCTTTAGAAGCTAATGCCTGCTGTTGTGAATGAAGTAACGCCTTTGGGATTTCATCGCTTATTCTGGCTACCTTTTTGACAACCTTCTCAAGAATCGTCTTAATCTCAATGACAGTTTTAGCGCTATCTTCTGCCATTTTTCGAATTTCTGAAGCTACGATTTGAAAGCCTAGCCCTTCCTTTCCAGCCCTAGCTGCCTCTATTGTTGCATTTAATCCTAAAAGATTTGAGCTTGACGCCAGCTTCCTAATAAATGCCAATAAAAGCTCTGTCTTATTGACCTCTTCAGACATTTCCGCACTTAAATGGTTTACATTGGTGATTCCTTCTGTAAGCAGTTGCGCTGATGCAGCTAATTCTTCAGTTGAGGCAATAACCTCTTCACATGTAGCTGCTAATGTTTCAACTGATGCCATAAGCATCTCCTGATATTGGAGACTAACGCCTACTGCCAAGGAACCAATGATTGAGCCAGCTTCATTCTGTATAGGCACAGCATAAGATTTAAAGGGTACACCATAAACCTCTTTAGGATAAATGGTCTCTTGTAATTCACCAAATTTGATTGATCTATACGGCCCACTGGCTTTCTGTAAAGGCTTTCCCCTTAAGCTGTAGGGAGAAGTGTTTTTTGTGGCCTCCTTGGCTGCTTCAGCGGAATAGCTAACCAGTATTTTCTCTGTATCCGTAACCGTAACAGAAATATCGAGTGGTATTACCATTTTAATACTGGGAGCGAGCTTTTCCAGAGCCTCCAGGATAGTATATCTTTTTTCCTCCAAATTTTCAGAATGCATCTATTCATCCCCCTCATTGTTAACAAACTCTGACCTATAGCTACTTTATTAACTCTCTGCTATCATGACATAACAGCTTGTATCTTTTATATTCACAAGAAATCTTGTCCTTATTTAAGAGGGTTAGCGCTATTAAAATAGGTATACCTAGGATAAGGGAAGGCCAAAGGGGCTCTAGCCCAAAGGGATTGCCACTAAAATGCCAAACAGCAGCTAAGGCACCACCGGATACAATAGAGTAAAAAGCTGCTTTGCTATTGACCCTTGGCCATGCTAAGGCAATAACCAACACTATTCCTGCAACTGATCTGATTTGTAATGCCCCCAGTAGCTGTCCTAATATGGAGGTAGATTGCAGACCAAAGTATGTCCCTCCAAGACCAATTACAGCAATTGCTATTCTCGAAAACATCATTTGTTCTGAGTCTGTTGCATTAGGCTTTATAACACCCTTATATAGATCTCTCGTGAGGGTAGTCACAGTAATAAGTAAAACAACTGGTGCCGTGGAAAGTATTGCTGCCACCACACCCATGCTTGCCAACCCCGCTATTTCATCACCTGCATTTGCTGCTATCGTAAAGAATGCATTTTTAGCAATAAGCTCCGGCAAAGCTGCTTTGGCCGTTAGTCCTATAAAGGCAGGTGCCAATGCAAAGGGGACTATTAATATAGCACCTATTATAATGCCATACTTAGCAATCTTTAAGGAGCTGGCACCAAAGGTTACCGCAACTACAGTAGATGCTGTTAAAAATGAAAAGGCAGTACCTAATACCCAGGCAATAACCGTCAGCACTCCTGGTCCTGCAAGGCTGAACATTTCAGGTGGTAGTGCTGCTCTCATAACATGATAGCCGCCTATATATCTCAGCACAAAGAACATTGTAATAAACATACCAAAATACATGACAAAGGAATGTACTACGCTCATATACGCAGCACCCCTAAGTCCTCCGGAAATAGTAATAACTACGATTATTATCCCAACAATCCAAGCCATTATGGTGGTGTTGGCCTTAAACATTGGAGCTAGAATTGCAGCTGCCGACACTGGTTGAGTCGCATAAATTATGCCATAGGCGAGAGCTATCATGACCATAGCAGCAATACGGGTTTTTTCATCAAAATAGTGTCCAAAGGCCTCAGGTACTGACATAGCCTGAAGCTTATCTCCCATAACCCAGTAAAATCTGCTGACCAAACATACATATAATAAGCATCCCACAACCATTCCCCACTGAGCCCATACAGATGACAGACCAGAACGAAAGGCCATCTCTGCATTTCCAATTGTACCTGCACCTGCAACCAGCTCTGAAAATAATAATGGGATTATTAAACCTATGCCCAATCCTTTTTTGGCTACGAAAAAATCCTCTGCATTTTTATTGGATCTCGATAGATAAAATCCTATGCCTATTGTCAGTAGTAGATAAGAGGCCATAATAACTGCTGAAATCATTTTTGAATCTCTCCTTTAACGTGATTTGTAAAATAACTTTCTCAAATACGACTCCAATTTTAAATCATAGCAAATAACCCATGCCAGTAATCACATCAGAAAACTGCAGATAGACATGCTAGAAAGGTTCTTTTGCTCAAGGTGATATTACAATCTTTATATTACTGCTATTCCCACTATGGAGCTCTTCAAAGGCCTCTTGTATCTCCTTAAAGCCGATTTCCTTCGTTATATATTTTGTTATGTTTATCATGTCTTGAGAGAGCAGCTCTATAACCTTGTCAAACACAACTGAGGAGCCAAAAGAGCCTTCTACAACCAGCTCATTCATCATTATTTTTAGCGTATTAATAGGAATCTGCTTATAGTTGACACCTAAGAGTATCATCCTTCCGCCATGCTTCATAACATTTATCGCTAGGTTTATGGCGGATGTGGCAGCTGTGCATTCAATAACCTTGTCAAAGCCTCCGTTAGTTGCATCAGTTAACTGATTTTCAATGTTGATAGCCTTAGCATCAAATACTTCATCAGCATCGCTTAATTCACCAGCAATAGCAATCCGATTATCATTGACTTCTGTTAAAGCAACATATTGTGCCCCCATAGCCTTTGCCCATGCAGCAGCCAATAATCCAATAATTCCCGTTCCAGTTACAAGCACCTTATCATTTACTTGAATGTTGGCTTTTAATACTGCTTTGTAGGCAATTCCACAGGGCTCAATCATGTTTGCTGCATTATCATCTATATTGTCGGGAACTGCTCTGACAAACTTTGCAGCAGCATAGAAATATTCCGCAAAGGCTCCTTGGGCATGAACACCAGGCGTCGAATAATAGCCTCTAGGCCCCTTTGGTATTACAACCACTCGTTGTCCAGCCTTAAAGCTGCTGGTTCCAGGATCAACTACCACACCACAAAACTCATGCCCCATTACCAAGCCAATTCTATCCTCCAGCTCCCATAAATGGACATCTGAACCGCATATACCTACCTTTGTTACTTTAATTAAGACATCATCCTTCTCAAATCGTTGTGGCATATCTATTTCCCTTACAGTCAACTTACATTTTGCTTCTTTGACACAAGCTCTCATTGCCCTTCTCCACCTTTCAATCACCCTGCTCTGAGATTCTACAGCAGGGTGATTCTAATTAGTTTCTATTTTTTCTTAGTACCGGCGAAGGCAGCTGTCGCCGGTGTCATCATGGTTTTATCCACCTCTACATTAATAATTCCAGGCTTACCTGAAGCTCTCACCTTTCTAATGGCAGGAATAATATCATCATAGTGGTTAACCTTTATCCCTACACCTCCCCAAAGCTCCGCCAGCCTTTCATATGGAAACATTTCGGATAGTGTAGTGGCTAAATGACCGTTTTTATTGATGTAATCCGGTCGTTTTGCTTCCTCCGACAGCTTTATCATGCCCCAGGCTGAATCGTTGGAAATAACACAAATTACAGGTATATTATTTCTCACATAGGTCTCAAACTCCATGGCATAAAATCCAATGCTGCCATCGCCTGTGTAATACAGCACTGGTTTACCATCAGCCGCCCATGCACCAAGGGTATAGCCTTGACCTGTTCCAATAGTTCCTAATGGTCCGTATCTTATCACCTGACCTGGATATCGGGCTATTGAATTTCCGTCAATCCAGCTGGCTGAATCGCCACCATCGCACACGACGTGCCAGTCCTTTGCTTCGCTGCTAATAAATTTCGCAACCTCCGCGGCAACTCTTCCGGGGTGAGCAGGTATAATGGTGGAGGCAGCAGCAGAAACAAAGGCTTCCTTCAGCCCTCTATTTAATTCCCTCGCTTCGATCAACCAAGCATCTGTAGCTTTAGTCTCTGCCCTAGACTTAAGTGCTTCTAATATCTGCTTAGCAGCCGCACTGGCCCCTGCAACAATACCAATATCGGCGGGCGCATTATATCCTATTTTAGTAAGATCCGGATGCACCATGATTCTTAGTGCATCGGCATTAATTCTAGGTGCCTTTCCCTTACCTATTTTGTAGCTATGGTCTACAGCAAGCTCCAATACGACATCTGCTCCCCTTATGGCCCCATCACCAATGCAGAACAGCTCATTTTCGCCTTCATCTGCAAATACACCTCTGGAGGTGGTCTGAACAAATACAGGCATCTTTAAGTAGTCGGCCAACTCCTCTACCGACCTTGCATATTCACTTGAAAATCTAGCTGTTTCCCCAATAATCATAGCAGGCTTCTTTGCGGCCGCCAAAGCATCTGCCGCCTTTTCAATCAGCTGAGGATCTCCGAAGGCGGTTGTTTTAGCTCTATAATCATTAGGCCAATAAATTGTATCCACTTCATAGCTCTGGTTTAGGACATCTGCTGCAATTTCAAGATAAACAGGGCCTGGAGTTGCGTTATATGCATTTCTAAAGGCCATTGATAAATATTCTGGTATCCTGTTGCTGCTGAATATTCGTCTAGACCATTTGCAGAAAATACTCATAGCGCCAAAGCTATCAACGTTCTGAAGAGGTCCTGTATCGTTTTCTCTAAGGGGAGAGCCTCCTCCTATGTGTATTAAAGGTATACCTGTTTCTGCTGCTTCTGCCATAGCAGTCGTGGCATTGGTGATTCCTGGCCCCGCAGTTGTAATTAGCACCCCAGGCCTTCCGGTTACCTTTGCATAGGCCTCTGCAGCATAACCGCCTGAGCATTCATGCCTGACATCTATTACCCTTATTCCCTCTTCACGGCAGCCATACAAAATTGGCATTATATGTCCCCCGGACAAGGTAAATACACATTCTACACCTTCTCTTTTCAATGCCTTAGCAAATAGTCTTCCACCATCAATTTTTTCCATTTTAATTCCCCCTTATATTGTCGCTTCAGTTGAAACTTGCGTCACTTAAAACATTGGATAGCACCCGATACAATTTCCCTGTGGTTGTCGTCAGTCGCGATATGACTGGATGACACAAAGCACTAGTTGAATTTTGCACCACCACAGACATTTAATGCTTGACCTGTTATGTTTCTGGATAATTCTGAGGCTAGGAAAGCAACTGCATATCCAATATCCTCCGGCTCCTGAGCCCTTCCCGTAGCCATTTTATCTAAAGCTAATAGCTTCCAGGTCTCTTCAGGTGTTTTATTAAGAAATTTGCTGTATTTTTCTACACCCTTCTGCCACATGTCGGTTAGAATGTATCCCGGACAAACACAGTTTGCATTTATTCCTTCTTTAGCATGGGCTCTTGCAATTGATTGTGTTAGGGCTATAATGGCCGCCTTTGATATCGCGTAGTTTGGTGTTCCGACAGTGCCGGTTCTTCCTGCTACTGAGGAAATCGTAACGATTTTCCCATAGCCTTTAGGAAGCATATAGTCCAATGCGGCCTTGATACAAATACCGGTTCCATGAAGATTTACATCTATGATTCTTTTAGCTGCATCTAATGATGTTTGGTAATAATTTGCGCCTTCTCCTGCCACGCCAGCACCGGCTACAAGAATATCAATTTTCTTAAAGTCGCTATATATCTCTTTAAATACCGCCTTAACTTCCTCTTCGTTTGAAATATCTAATCTGTAAGCCTTAGCCATGACATTATGCTTGGTAGATATTTTTGCCGCCAGCTGATGCACACCATCGAAATTGATATCAGCTAAAGCTAAATCCGCACCACAGCCTGCCAGCACATCAACAATGCCTTCCCCTATATCCCCGCCTGCACCGGTTACTATGGCTGTTTTTCCCGACAAATCTATTTTCATACTTTCCCCCCATTCTTATGTTGCTCTCAGCCTCCAGCTATTGGTATAATAAACCAGATTTCTTTTAATCCCTTCAAGCTTTCCGTAGCAGATAAATGCCGCCCCTTACTGTCAACAGCAACTATGCACTCATGGTTTAACAATTCATCCGGTGTAATATATTGCTTTGAAATATACCTCCGATATAGCCTAACTACTTTGCTTTCTATGTCGACTAAGTTGAACTCCTCAGGCAAGCGCATTTGAAGGTCAAAATATTTTCCCGGAATAACACCATATAAATGTATACGAATACTAGTAAAGATCATTATTAACAGACTCCAGTCCAAGCTCAAGGAGCTTTTCTTTAGAAGGTCTTCCATCCTTTTCCCATTTCCTTAAGCAGTAATATTCCTCCAGCTGCTGATGGAAATTTGGAATGCGCCCCTCTATTGGTCCCCCCTCTACAGAGGTTAGAACCCGTGGAGGTAAAGTATCATCCTGACTGCTTAGGCCTAATCTAATGTTAAAGGCTCTTTGCAGGTTAACGATTCTTTCTCCTGCCTTTAGTAGCTCTGCTGCCTCCAGCTTGAGGCCGATAGACTGCTCTATCGCTTTAGATAGGTCGCTGGGCGTGAGGGCTACAGTAGTGAACATGCAAATAACCGAAGAGCATACTACTGCCCCATAGTCTTGAATTACCTTTGCTAAATAACCCTTATTCTCTGTTTCGTGGGGACTGAAGGCTGTCGCTATTCCTGCATCCGGCAAAAGCCTTCCTCTTTCAAACATAAAGGAGGGACCATGCATGTGGCATCCACCCCTTGGAGAGGTTGCATAGGTTGTAGCCATACTATAATTTGCTCTTGGGTCGTGCATAGGAAGCTCCAAGCCCTTGACGTGAACTGCGAATGCCTCGCTGCCCTTCCCTAATACCTCCGCTGCACGCCTAACCCCCTGGCCCAGAAGCTCGCCCAAGCCCTCAGCCCTTGCAATTTTCTCTATCAAGGAGAGTATGGCCTCCACATTACCCCACTTTAGATCAATACCCGCTGCAGCACTTTCTTCTAAAATGCCTTTCTCATGGGCCTCCATGGCAAAGGCTATGGCGCTGCCTACCGAAATAGTGTCTAAACCATATTCACGGCACAATATGTTTGCATAGGCTATGGATTCAAGATTATCGTTAAGACACATTGATCCAAATGCACCTAAGGTTTCGTATTCGGGACCGTTACCCTTCATTGCATAGGGACCCTCTTCTATTTCTACATGACGTGCACACTGTATAGGGCAAGCATAGCATTCAGGAACATACTTCTTTAACATGGTCTTAGCCATTGTAATACCACTGATTTTCATATAGCCATCCCAGCTGCCCTGCTTCCAATTCTTTGTTGGCGCATCCCCAGACTCAAAGGCCAAAGCCATTGAAACACCGGTTCCATAAGCCTTGAGGGCCTTTGCAGTATCATTCTCCGATAGTTTGCCTACAGCTGCCTTTACCGTTTCCTTAAAGCCCAATTCATCCTGTAGGCTAATCCCTTTATCGCCATATACAAAAACTGCCTTTAAATTCTTAGACCCCATTAGGGCTCCTGCTCCACCTCTGCCTACAGCTCTGCCTCCACTGCATATTATACTGGCCATTTTCACTAAGCCTTCACCCGCAGGTCCTATTGCACAGCAGCTTCCTTTAATATTTCCGCATTCCAACGCTATTCGTTCAATTGTTTTTGAGGTCTTTTCGCCCCATATTTCAGTCGCATCCCTCAGCTGCACCTCATCATTGTTTACATAAAGGTACACTGGCTTTTCTGACTTTCCTTCTATGATGATGACATCATAGCCTGCTTTTTTTAGGAGATTACCAAATCTACCGGAGGCACTGGCGTCTAACCAAGCCTTGGTTAGTGGTGAGCGACACGATACATTGAACCTTCCTGATGTGGGATAATTTGTGCCATTTAAAGGCCCAACGGAAAAGACCAGCTTATTGTTTTCACTGAAAACATCGTCGCTAAAATCATTTTCATCATATAGATATTTAGCAGCAAGACCAGAACCACCTAAATAGTCCTTAAAGTATTGATGAGGTATTTCCTCTATTGAAATTTTGTTTAAGCTGAGATTTATCCTAAGCAACTTACCTACGTATTCCTTCATTAAAAACCCTCCTTTAGTGAGGCCATCTTAGGCTGAAAGCATCAGTCCAAAAAGCATAATACGGATTAATGATATGATGAGGTCTTAAATCACTAAAGGCAAGAGGAGTTAGCCATAACCTCCTCCTCTTAAGCCTAAAGCATTTTTATTTGAAAACTATTCACTCTGTGCTGCTTCAGCTACGGCCTTTTTCTTACCTATAAAGCCTGCGACAAAGATCAGTAGAGGTGCCATGAGCTGAATTAGGAAGAAGGTAGCAATGGTATTTGACATTCCTGCTGGATTAGCAGCCAATAAGCCACCCAAGAGGGTTATGGCAGCAGTTATACCAATCCGTTCTATCGTTACATATACCCCCAAAGCAGTACCTGCCCTCTGCCCTCTAACCTCCGGCAGCTGCAGCATTAAAACCTTTGAAGCTGGAACTATGGCGCCAAACATAACGCCTGCTATTGCATAGGTAATAATAGCTGTCGTAAAGTTAAAGCTTCTAATACCTGTAAAGAAACAAAGAGGCGCAATGATTCCTGCCATTATTGCAATCTTTCTGTAATGCTGTCTGCCTATTTTGGCTATTATTAATGGTACAACGATATAGGCGATCATTGAGGCCATATTGTTGGCAGCAGGTATTTTTCCTGATATGGACTTATCCAGCATCCAGCCTGGGTCTGTTTGGAAGACCAATTGTCCTAAAACACCTGTAGCATATATCGTTCCAAGGAAGAACATATTAGAAAGACAGTATACCCAAACCATTGGTACCCTTAAAATGCCACCAATGTTTTTCCAAAAACCTAGATCCGCATTTTCTAGTATCGTTGAGGTTAAGGTTGCATCCTTGCTCTTCTTGTCCTTTGCAATAAAGAAGAATACAACTACGATTAATAGCACACAAATCGCAACTAGTGTATAGAGCATTTGCCAGCCACCAACAGCAGACATTATTTTTACCCCCAGCATATTTGCTGTTAATTGCCCCATCGGGCTGGCCGATGTTAAAAATCCATTGGCAACATAGAGCTCCCTATCATCAAACCACAGTCCGATCATTTTTGTAGTAGCCGGCATGTAGAAGGCGCTGGCAACACCAAAGATAAACATGATTGCATACCAGGTGGTAAAGCCCTGTGCTCGCCCCTTGGCAAATATGACTGCAGCACAAACCAGCACAGCCGAGCCTAGTATTTTCTTAACACTAAACCGATCTAAGGTAGAGCCTGCAATAAATACAAACCATATCATGCCTGTAGACATAGCACCAGCTATAGCAGTTCTTTGAACTGCTGTCCAGCCCATATCCTGAGATATTGTGGCTAGAAGAATATTAAAGGATTGATTGGTAAAGCCAAGAATAGTAAAGTAAAAAAGACAGATGAACAGGAGCATGACCCACCTAAACGGATTTCTTTCATTCAGCCTTACAGTTGTTTCATTACTCATCATTTGACCCCCTTATGTTTTATGGTACTAAATAATTGCTTTAACCTTATCCTCCCTTCCTTTGTACTTTAATTCACATGTGCTTTTGGGTCCCATCTTTAAGTTAAATTTAATATTTTTCTATTATCCGCCGGATATGAGCATTAATAGTTTTATGGTTGCTTCGTCCTTCAAGGCTGTTTTATTTAGCATATCTAGGGATATGAATTTTCCGTTAACTAAAACAATCGTCATGGCTGATGTTGTAGCTCCTGAAGCCTCAATTGCGTCGGCAACCGTCATTCCTGCTACATAGCTGATTTTTTTATCATTAACCTGTATCATTAGAAATCAAAAATAACATCTAATTCATGGTCATTAATGTCAAATCTTGATCCGGTTGCAGGAGAGGGCTCATTATAAAAGAAGTCCGGCAATCTGTCATCTTCCTTTGTCAGACCTGCTGCTTTATTGAAGGCTCTTTCGGTTAACAATGTTTTAACCCCTAGCCCTGTCACGCGTGCGTATTCAGAGCTTCCCCCATACATTGCAGCCATTAACTCTGCTAGAAGCGGCAGTTCTGGTACCATATGTGAAAATGCAAAAATACACATCATACAGTCAGCGAAGCACATAGCCACCTGTAGCTTATTTGATGCATAGGCTTGAGCTGTTCTGCCTGTATCCTCAAAGGCTCTACCCATGGTTAGTCCAGCTGTATGATCCGCCCCCATCGGACTAGTCGCATAGGTAACACCTGTCCCCTTGGTATTTCGTGGATCATAGCCTGCAATTGCTTGATGCTTTACCGTGGGAATACGTTTGCAGCCAAGGCTCTTGCCTACGGCCTCACAGCCGCCTCCAAGCAAATATCCAAACTCAGTCCCATCAGTCATTTCCTTTAATAGCTTTATCACACCATCGCTATCACCCCAGTTTAAAACGCCACTTTCCATACAAACAGCCATGGTATTAGCCGCCTCTATCGTATCAATACCTAAATCATCACACATGCGATCCATCATCGCTATTGCATCCAGATCTGAAATATGGCAGTTTGGGCCAAATAGAGCAATAGTTTCATACTCTAGCCCTGAGGTTAAGTACTCTCCAGATTTATCTCTGTATTCATTGGAGCATTGAACCGCACAGCCCGGCTGGCATGCCAGCTTATTCCGTCCTCCTCGGTTTGATAGGTTTGTTAAAAAGGTACCGGAACCCACCTCAGCATACTTAGGAAATAGCTTGCCTGAGAAATTATCTACCGGTAAAACGCCATTGGCGCCGGTTGCCTCTATGGTTGCAATTGTTCCTATATTATGGAAGGGATCATTTTTAGCTCCTTCTGCCACCATCCTGTTCAATTTTTTGCTTATTTCATTAAACCGTTCTTTGTCATTATAATTAAAGGTAAATTTATTAAGGGGCTTTTCAATTATTATGCTCTTGAGTCTTTTGCTGCCCATCAATGCCCCCAGGCCACCCCTTGCAGCTGCACGGCTAGGATGATTTGAAGCAAATTCAGAAACTTGAATCGAGGCACATTTATAAAGTCTTTCACCGGCAGCCCCGATTGAAATCGTTGCCAATCTATTGTCAAGGCTTTTGTGAATTCTATTAACAAGTTCATAGTTGTTTAATCCTTCATAGCCTTCGGCATCCTCTAGAGATACATTACCCTCACGATCAAAATGCAGCTGCCATAGACCCTTTGTCTCGGGAAGCCCCTTTACAACTATTAGCTTAACACCATGCTCAGCCAATAGCGCACCGGCATAACCGCCAACATTGCTTTCCTTGATTCCACCCGTCAAAGGACTTTTACCACCGACCGACATCCGATTAGCAGTAGTGAGATTAGAGCCGGCAAAAATTGTTGTGCAGAATATGAGTTGATTTTCACTACCTAATGGATCACAATCCGGCGGAACATTTTTTATTAGATATTGTGCAATTAAAGCTCTCCCGCCTAAATCCTGCAACTCTACCTCCAGTGCTTCTCTTTTGACCGTCTGGTTCTTCATATCTACAATAACTTTAGACCACATAACCGTTACCTCCTTATATTTGATTTGTAGGACTATGCATCAAAGGCATGTTTTATGATTTCTGCAACTCCGGCTGTTGTAATTCTATATGGCGCAAGGGCCATACCACTATCGGCAGTTATTTTAGGCGCCAGCTTCTGAGCATCCTCCAATGTAATACCCAGTTCTTTGATATTAGGAATATCAAGGGATTTTATCAAAGAACGTAGGGCTTTACGGGCGGTTTCACCTATAGCCTCAGCTGTAGCCTCCTCTGAAACATCCACCCCCAAGCATTCACAAATCATCCTTACCTTTTTAAACTCTGTTTTAGAGGTATACTCAATTACCTCCGGCAATGTCACCGCACAGGCAATGCCATGGGGAATATGAAAGCTAGCACCAAGGGCGTGGGCGATACAATGTCCGAGATGAACAAGGGCATTTGTAAAGGCCATACCTGCATAGGTTGATGCCAAAATCATATACTCCCTTGCTTCAATATTTTTGCCATCTCTATAGGCAACCGGCAGCCATTTTGCTATGATGCGTATTGCTTCCCTTGCCAGAGCATCTGAAAGAGGATTTGCCTGACCACCTGTTATAGCTTCTACAGCATGGGCTAAGGCATCTATTCCTGTAGCTGCAGTTAATTTTGGAGGAAGTCCAATGGTTAGCTCTGGGTCCAAGATTGCGAGACTACCAACACATACAGGACTTACAACACTATCCTTATTCCCCATAGAGGTGCAGGAAATTACGCACATATTTGTAACCTCACTGCCTGTTCCGCTGGTTGTAGGTATAAAAACCATAGGAACACCCTTCTTAAGATTTTTTTGAATACCAAAATATTTCATAATAGGTGGCTCGTTATTCATCAGCACGTTGATGCCCTTTGCTGAATCTATAGCACTGCCTCCACCAACAGCAACAATGCCATCTATGCCTTCTTTTTTTGCAAGGGCCGCTGCTGCTTCAACAATGGTATCTGGAGGATCAGGCACAACGCCATCAAAGGAAATCGTTTCCACGCCAGCATTATGCAAATTATCTAGAATGACATCCGTTATTCCCAGTTCCTTTAGCCCCTTGTCATACACCACCATAACCTTTTTGCAACCCAGCTCCCGTACCTTAAGACCAGTCCGATAAGAAGCCCCGCGCCCCATAATAATAGGAACAAAAACCCCGAAAGATGTAATCATTTCTATATCCCTCCTTATATATTTAGCATTTCTAATTAATTACCTTAATCTTAACATAAGGGATGTTGAACTGAGTACGTGTCGAAAACACGAAAATTAGGTGCTTTTTTCGTTCTATTCGCACTATTCTAAATATTTGATGTTTTTGCCTGGAATGATGTATGCTAAAATAGTATTAGAAGGGAGATGGTGTTTTTTATGAGATATGATGAATTAATTAAATATTTAAAACATACTTTTGAGATTCATGCTATTACTAAGAGCTCTATTTCTCCTAAAGTAACAGATGTAAAGCTTGTTGAAGGCCAAATTCAAAGCTGGGAGGAAGATGTACTCTATGTAGGCAATACAATAGCCCTAGAGGCTCCAGCTAATCATCCGATAATGCTATGCTGTAGTAATGAGCTAAGGGATGGGGATCTGCCACAAGATAGTAATTATTCTCGTATTAGCTTGAATGAGGCAAATAAAATTTATTGCCTTGCAAAGGATTTAATCTTTGAGGATATAAAAGCTGAGAATGCTTTATTCCCTTTGTCTCAAGCAGCCCTTGATGGTAACAACATTCTACATCTTATAAACGAGGCCGCTAAAATATTAGGTAATGCTCTCATACTTACAGACACCAGCATGAATATCATTGCCCATTCAACGGTATTTGAGATTATGGACCCATTATGGGAAAAGAATATAAGGAATGGTCAATGTACAGACGAGTTTAAGCAAAAGGTAAACAGTTGTGAATCCATGAAGGGCTGGAGTAAACAGGATAACGATACCATAAAAATTAGATTGGCTGATGATAATCAAAGTAAGCTTATATCTCGTATTATTCATAATAACCATTTAACAGGTGGGATTACAATGATAGAGCATCACACCCCTATTTCAAGGGCTCATATGGTACAGCTACCATTGGTGGGGGCGATTCTATATAAGCGATTTGTAAACGATTTATCCGGCAGCTTAAATAAATCATTGCACAGCACCATTCTTTACAATCTACTAGATGAGCTGGATACTGCCGGCAAAAATAAATCAATTCCTAAAATCGATTTGCCAAAGCAGCTGAAGGTTGTAGTGGTTCGATATATATATCCGATGTACAATCGTCATCTAAAGCGTACGATTATGTTTGAATTAGAAAGAATATTTCCTAATGGCTATTCTGTTCAATACAAGGGCTATATGGCAATAGTTGTAGATTCAATTAATGATAATCAGGAAAATGAGCTAAAAAAAATGGTTAGTCAAAACGACATAACCATAGGCGTAAGCTGGGAGTTTTATAATATAGCTCAATTTAAGAGATATTTTAACCAAGCAGTTTCAGCAATTAAGCTCTCCCATCGAATAGGTGCTAAAAATCAATTAGTCAATTATACAGACTATGCTATATTTGATTTACTGAGTAATTATGCAGGAAAAATACCTCTACAGGGCTTTTGTCATCCACATTTAGAAACACTAAAAACCTACGACAGAATTAATGGCACCGAGTTTTATATGACCCTCCGCACTTATTTTCAGAACAACAAAAATCTTAGCTTAACCTCTAAAGCACTGTTCATTCATAAAAACTCTTTAGCATATAGATTAAATCGCATTACTCAGCTTACAGGTATTGATTTAAATAATGTAGAGCTGATGCATTCTCTTATAGATTCCTTTAGAATTAATGAATTTCTGAATTCATCGTTAGGGTAAGATAGATAGCCTTTTTCAACACTTCAACAAACCACATATTCCTTTTTACTTTAATGTGATAAAGGCTCTGTTACGCAATAACCAATCAGAGCACTGGGAGAGTCATCAGCTAAATATCGTGGAAATAGATGCATATGTAGAATCATCTTCCTTTCCCCAACGTGTTAGCATGATTTATATCAACTTAGCTGCTTATATCCATATTTCCTTACATGTTGCCATACACATAAAAGGAAGTCAAATTAATAGCTTTGACTTCCTTTTATTATCTACAGGCATGCATATATGCCATAGCCCTATCGTCCCTCTAATTTAGTAAGGTTGAAAATCAAACCCGCTCCAGCTCAATAATCACACAGCCGTATTTTTCTTCCTTTTCCTTGGGCCACCAATTATCATAAGTATCTTTTACCGCCTCTTCTATGCTTTCATAGTGTTCCCTTAGATCCTCCTCAAAAAACGCCTGATAGCAGCTATACCAATCCTTATATATCCTAAGGCCAATGACCCTTGTCGTAACACCCTCTGTTTTCTCTGGCAGCTTTGTAAATTCAATTAAATCTCCTACCTGTAGCCTTCGTCGCTTTTCATCATATAACCGATATTCCCTCAGCTTTTCACCGTTTGTTATCTTTTCAAAGCCTTCTTCATATAGACCCATTGTATGACGCATGACAAGCCTCCTTTATGCTATCCTCTTTCCAATAGCGCCAACGCCCTTTGATAAAGAGGGTCAAATTCACATCCACAGCTGCCGCATTCTACGTCAGCCTGTTTTATCACAGCAACCAGACTGTCGGCATCTCCCTGACCCTCTAGCCAGGCCCTTGATGGTACAGCTATTAGGTCCCACCCAGAATCAGCAAACCTTGTAATTACTTCAACTAACGCCATAGTGCTCTTGCTTTTCATAAAACCTCTCCTCCTCATATTCATATTATTACCACAAAGAATATCACTATATAGTACTATTAGTCAATAAAACATTTCCATTTATTCTCTATCATTAGACTTTATTACTAATGCTTCTAGAGTAAAATACTCCCGTGGCTTTATAAGAACACCTACTGTGTTCCCCCTATTTCATTTAGGGGACTGTCCACTTAAGATATATCGCTTTTTAATCAACAAAAATACAGCAGTAATAAGACCGGAGAAGTCCTACTTACTGCTGTATCTTATCTACTTGAAGTACTATATTACTTAATTATCGGTCCTGGCATCGGATATACCTTTCGACCATAGGCGGTATTGACCACCATTGCTGCAGATAAATAAATTCCTAAGCATCCTGCTATCAGCAGTGCCCAAGCTGGAATAGCTGAATAGCTCTTAGGTAATATACCTAAATCCATTAAGGTAATAAAGGGCAACGCCACATCTAATGCCAATACGATTAAAGTTAATACTAAAGGGGTTTTAAAGAAAGCTGGTGTCCACAGGTATAATACAATGGTTAATACCAGCCAAGCCCACCCATCGATGCGTGCATCCAGTAAAATTCCGTTGTTTGCTGCGTTAAATTTCATTATCATTTCGATACCGCCGACCAGCATAAAAAATGCGCTGAAGAATAAAAAGGTATTTCCTCCAGTTGTATTTCCGCTCTTTAAATCCAATAGGGCAACCACCAGCTGTACTACAAAGCCTCCGATAAGCCATGTACCTAATAATGGTAACGCTGCACTGGTTACCTTTCCTGACAATAAGGCAAAAAAGCAGAAGCATGCTACTGCCAAGGCAACTAAGCCTGCTGGAGTAGGGTTAGACCATTCTTTTGTTCCGTTTATCTGACTCACTCTGACACCTTCACTTTCGCATTTTATTTTTTGCTGGAGATAGATGTTTGTTATTATTTTCTCTATCTCTTTACCAAAGGCTATTATATGCAATATCCAGACATAAAGCAACATATTTCGACATATGTATACAGTATATTTACTTTAATTGCGACCTCTCCTATTATAGCTCTATGCATCTATTACATAGTGCTATTGAACTCGGGCGATGAGAAACGATAATAATAGTTTTGTTCTTCCCTATACTTTTAATAGCCTGTTGAATTATATTTTCACTATGCTGATCAAGAGCACTGGTGGCTTCATCAAATATAAAAACCGATACATCTCTTAAGAAAATACGTGCAAGTATTAATCTCTGTCTCTGTCCACCCGACAGCTTGATACCACCTTCTCCTATGACTGAGTCTAGACCCTCAGGCAGAGATTGTATTAGTTCTAATATAAAGGCCCTTTTGCAGACAGCAATTAACTCCTCATCTGAGGCATTAGCTTTACCATAGAGAAGATTATCCCTTATCGATGCATTGAAAAGCGTATTCTCCTGCATAACATATCCAATCCTATTATGAAGGTCTTTAATAGAAATCTTCTTTACATCCACCCCTGAGAAAAACACCTGACCCTTTTGGGGATGGAGCATACCAGTAATTAATTTCAGAACCGTTGTTTTTCCTGCACCACTTTTACCTGTAATCGCCACTCTCTCGCCCGCTCTAATAGTCAGACTGAGATTATGTATTACCTTTTCTCTCGAGCCTGAATAGGCATAGGAAACCTCCCTTAGCTCAATACTATTGCTTTTTCCAGGGATTAATGATCTGTTTTTTATTAGGGCATGTTGATAAAGCTCCTCTAATACCCTTTCACTTTGTGGGGTAGACGACAGCAGCTCAGCATCAGTTGCCGACACCTTTTTAATTGCATTTTCCAGAATGCTATAGTATTGCATGAAAACCAGCAAAGCTCCTACCTCTAATTTATCACTCATAATAAGTAGGCCGCCAAAAAAATATAGTGAAAACTGCATAAGGAATTCTTCTTTTATTTTAGGAATAACCAGAACACGAGCCACCCAATAATTTATCCAGGTGCCAAAGTATATTGCAAACATACGTATATGCTTTGCAAACTCTCTTTCTTGATGCTTTTGAAGATTTAGAGCTTTAATCTCTCGCCAGCCCTGTATTGACGAGTGTAGCCAGCTAGACATCCGCTGACTGCTTTCCCTTCTCTGGTTAAGTACCACAGCTTCACGTTTTGCAATATAATTATCCAGTATAAAGGTCGTAGGAATTACCAAACAGGAGAATATAGCCAGTCTAGCTTCGATCGTAAATAAGAGTATTACAGAAGCAATGATTGTAGTGCAGGCAATTATATAATCCACAGTCTGTTTATCCGCATATGAGGCTATAAAAGCAGTATCATCCTCCAGCCGCATTTTCATATCTCCTACATTCATCTGATCATAGCTTTGGAATTCCTTACTTAGAAAGCCTCTCCATATCTTCATTTTAACCCTAAAGGTCACACGGTTCACAAGACGATTGACGCTGTAATTTTTCAAATATGATAACATCATATTCACTAAAAATACCGATAGATAACCGATTATAACATAAGGCATTAACTTTAGCTTGTTTTTTAATATTACCTCTTCAATGAATACTTTATAGAATACAGGCCGGATAAAGCCAGTTACCATTATGGAAATACCTATTATCAAATTAACCAATAAAAATACCTTTACTCCAGCAGCAAAGGGTAGTAGTACACGCAACACCTTCAATCTATATTTAATATTGATCCACATAACCTACTTCCCCCTTTAATGCAAACAGCTCATCAAAGCGCTCACATGACCTTTCCATGTCCTCTGGTGCTCCAACAGCAACTATTTCACCATTTTCCATAATTGCAGCACCTTCACAAAGCATCACGGAGCTTAGCCTATGGGCAATAATAATAGCGGTTCTTCCCTTTAGTACCGATTCCCATGCTTCGTGAATATGTCTTTCTGTTTCACTATCAAGGGCTGCTGTAGCCTCATCGAATATTATAATTTTAGGGTTTTTCAAATAGATTCTAGCTATAGCAATCCGTTGCCTTTGCCCACCAGATAGTCCTATACCCCTATTACTCACCATTGTATTTATACCATCAGGTAATTCAGAAATAGTTTCCCAGATTCCTGACGCTTGGAGTGCGGCGATTATTTCATCATCAGTTGCCTTTGGTTTTCCCAATAGAAGATTATCCTTAATACTCCCCTCAAACAAAAGTACATCCTGAGATACTAATCCAATGTTTTCACGAATAGACCTAAGACTACAGTCTGAAAGCCTTTGTCCATCTATAATAATTGCTCCCCTTTGCACCTTGAAAAATCCCATTAATAAATATCCAATAGTTGTTTTTCCACAACCACTTTTGCCACATATAGCAAAGCGTTCACCTGATTTAATCCTCAGAGAAAATCCCTTTAAAACCTCATAGCCCACCTGATAGGAAAACGCTACTCCCTCGAAGCTAATCTCCCCCCGACTTACCTTCAATGGAGCTTTTCCTTCCCAGGTTTCCTCCGACGGCGAGCTCATAAAATCATATATTCTCTGGATATATCCAATACGATTCTGCGCATCTAGATATGAGTCGCTTACTTGCATTACTTTGTTGGTAATAGTAGAAAAATACGCCACTATAACAGTTAACAACCCTATAGTCATCCTGCCTTGACGGATTAAAAGGGCAGACATTGTAAAGATTGCAAGTTTGATAAATAGATTTGTGCCTTCTATAATATTTTGTGCTGTAATTGTTGAAATTCCGGCTTTAATATTGACATTAAACATGCTTCTATGCCTATTAACTATATCTCTATTTACTTTTTTAGTGGCTCCCAGTAAGCGGATATCTCGTATACCTGTAATTATTTCGTAAACATAGCTAATGTAACCGCCATAATGCTCCCGCTGTTGGATAGCGTAATTTCTGATTTTTTTACCATAAAAGGAGCTTACCCCTATTGATATAGGTACTGCGATTAATATTAACAGTCCCATCCTATGGCTAATCATAAAAATATAAGTCGTTAGCAAAATTAGATTTATACAGGCATTGGCAGTGTGTATGATATTCCGAATGACAAAATGCATACATTCTCTTGAGTAGTCCTGGATAATTGATATTATGTCTCCTGTTTTTGCATTTGACATATATTCCGAGTCGCACTTTTGTAAATGTCGAAAAATATCTCGCTGAATATCATACACATACATAGTCATTAAGTATTGATGCTGGGCATAGATGAGAAAATACAAAAGGCAGGAAAAAATCGACATAATGACAAATACTAAACTTATACGAAGAAAAGCGTCTAGATTTTGATGATATACAATTTGGTCAACCATGATCCCAAACATAATAGGCATTGTGATACTCAGTAGCATATCGAAGAACCACCCTATATAAAACATAATAAAGTTTCTTTTATGCTTCCTAATGTACTTAGATAAGAAGAGTACAGCTGTAAAGTAGTTTAGATGCTTTCCCTTCATAGGCTCCGCCCCCCTCTAAAATAGATTATTTCCATAAGCCTTTTATCTCCCTCTGAGGTATGAATACGTGTTGTTAATGTCAGGTATAAAAAAATCATCAAACCTAAAAGCAGAAAGGCGTAATAGAATAGCGGTTTCTTTGTAGCCAGTTTTAGATATCTTTTACCCAAGGTTTGTTTTCTCAATGCTATCCCCCCTATCTTTGTCACATTATTGTACACAATTGCCTATCGTGTTACAATGAATTATGGAAAGCAAATAGCTATACATTTTGCAATGGAGGTAATTGTATGCCCCAAAATGATCGTCATAGAAGGCGAGTAGTAGATATTGAATTTGAAGCCAATGAAGATTTTATAGCACTTCCTCTGAAGGAACGTGTTAGCATTGTTCTTATAACCAACGGCAAAGCAAGCTTCCTATTGAATGAGAAGGCTGTTACATTGACAGCTCCTTGTATAATGCTTATTTCTCAGTACGATAATCTAAAATTTATTGAGGGTACTAGACTTGCAGCGAAATCCTTCAGCTTTAATCCGATTTTTATGAATTCCTCTCTTACCTTTGTTCGCCTTCTCTCTGATTGCTTTATCGAAATCGAAGATAAGCATGACCGCAATTTGATAAATATGTTTTTGATCAGAGATCAGTATTACAATGGTACAATGGACCTTCCTGCTAAGACCTATCTTCGTTTGTCAGAATGGCTTGCCATCATGGGTACAGAGGTATTTGCTCAAAGTGATGGGTATTGGACCTGTCGAATACGACGTTATCTACTGCAGACCCTTTACCTGTTGGAGGACATTTTCATAGAACGAAAAAATCCTCAAGCTATTAAAAGAACAAAATCCATAGTAGATATTCTCTTTGAGTACATTCACACGAATTATTCAAATGATATCACCCTTGAAGATTTATGTAGGGTTGTCCATATGAATCGAACATCCCTAAATAGGAAATTTAAAGCCCAATCTGGCTTCACTGCTATGGAATATCTTATACATCATAGAATTAAAATTGCCTGTGACGCACTATCGCATACAAACCTGAGCCTTGCAGAAATTGCTGAGGCTATAGGCTTTAAATACGATACATACTTTATTAAGCAGTTTATTAAAAGAATGGGTATGACACCGACGGAATACAGGAAAAAGATGTGGGGTTAAAGATGTAGAGCTTCTTTTATTAAATCTTTTTGCTGCAGAGGAATACAAAAAAAGCGCTGTCTCTAAATATTATTTAAAGACAGCGCTTTCACATCTATAACGTGCCAAACAAAACGTCAGATCGTGTGGTAATTAATAATTTAAAAAGAGTAAATCTCCATAAAGATTTAGAGAAACCTTGTTAACCAAATTTTCTATTAATCGAATGGTAATTAGTGTGAAACCAGCCTCTTATACGAGT
>JAHDLO010000069.1 GCA_018432235.1 Clostridiaceae bacterium
GCAGAAATTCCTTACGAGATTTATACACTGCAGGTAGATGAATATATTAAGAATGAAGAGTACAAAGATGAGAGCATTAATATTGTTTTTGCCTTTTACAAGCCCGAAGATATCTTGCTGGGACAAGAGTATGTTTTCTTTTTGGAAAGTAATATTTTAGAAGAAAATGCTTTTTCCCTTTTAAGCTATACTCAAGCCTATTTTGAAATTGATAATCAGCAAAAACTGATTATCAATAAAAATTCAAACATACAGTTTAATGAGGTTAACCTTAAAAAAATGCTGCAAAAGCATTAAGCCGCTAGATGACCAATTAAATAAATGAAACAGCAATAGACAAATTGTGTATTGCTGTTTCATTTACTATTCCATTAAATCTATTAAAATGACTCACTGGTAACGTATACTATATTGAAAAGGAGGAATATATGCTTAAAAAATTATTTATTATCGCAGCAATCTGCTTATTACTAGTCTCTTGTGGACAGAATAAACAGCATTATGCCATTAAGGCAATTGAGACTGCTTTAAATACTGAAGTAGCCACTGAAAAGCTTATCTTTATATCTTACCCTGAACAGGAAGTCGCCATATATGAGGAAGAGGACAAAATACACTTTTATGTTTTTGAGGACAAGAAAACTATTGCTGTAGGCTTTGTTAGTAAAGCAGATATTTTAGATCTGGAGAAAAAAAAGCAAGACTTAAATTGGTATAGCTTTGGTATAAAGGACAATCGTTATGGTATATGGGGAATTATATTGCATTCATCGGATGCTAATATTTTATTGAATGGAGAACCTCTCAATCCTACTATAATTGATTTAGAACCACTGACAAAAAACTCAGGTAATGATTCAATTAAAACCGAACCCGTCAGCCTTTATTTTAAATTCTTTGATGAACCACTTAAATTACCAATAATGATTGAGCAAAAAAAACAATAATAGGGAAATCGCAAAATTAGAATCGATTTGGAAAATTATTGTATATCATCCACTTAAGTAGTATTATGTAAATATATTATTACTGGGGGTGATGATTTGAAAAATAGATTTATTAAAAATCTCGGCTATTTAATATTGATTTCAACACTTCTTATAGGCGGAGTAATTCTACTTAGAAATCATAAATTTCAAGCACAAAGGACTTATAATTATAATTTGATATATACAACACTTGTAACCATTGCATGCTTTGGGGGTATCGGGGTATTGCTAGGATTAAGCAATACTAATTTTTCTTTAAAAGAAATAGAAGTACCAAGGTTTGATAGAATAAGATTGCTATCACTAGGCCTACCTTCCCTTCTTACTTCTCTGTCCTATATATGGGTTTATTTAGGATTATTCAATAAATATCCAATTATTTATTCATATATACAAGAAATCGACTATTTAGTGATGATTTCTAGCATTATTTTGGGACACACTTTAGTATCAAGTATATATACGGATTAGGCATACGATTTTATTGTAATTTTCCAGTAGCTTATATAATTCAAAAAGCACATAAATTATAATGGTGGCAGGAGAGATTTCACCAACCACCTTTTCTTATGTATATTTAAAATAATTAGAAACCTAATGAGGCAAAAGGAACCGTCCCCCTTGTCTTTTAAAATTAGAAAGGTTGTTTATGATGAAGAAAAAATTATGGATATTCATTCTGTTTCTTGCTTTTTTATTGATTATCATGGCAGTAATTATTACAAATAGCAAGAGGCAAGAAACCGGTATCACCATCTCGTATTCAGAAGAAACAGGCCAAATAACAGTTTACGCTGCTAGACCTTCCAATAACCATGAGCCTTATGAATATGAAAATCGAACACAAGGAAAAGAAATAGTTTCATTATCAAGTTATTATGTAGAAGAAGGCATTGATGTATTTGTTTTTGATAATATAGGCAATGGCAATGCAGAATTAGTGTTTTTTACCATTGACCCTCAAAATGCAAGTGATAAATATAAATTCGCTCATGGACTTAAAATTGTTATTACAGACGATGCTGTTTATTTAAACAATGTACTTTGGAGACGAAACTAACTAGCAATATCTTGTTGAATTAAAGAGGTTTAATAATATAAAGCTCCCCCAATGTCATGACACGAAATAAAATTTTTAAGTTATGCTCCTTTCGTCTGAAACAGAAATCACAGAATTCGATAGAAATATTTCGGCATTTTTAAAGGATGGTACGATCAAAAAATTTGATGGATCAAATAATATATATTACTATTTGAGAACATTAGAGTCTGATGACATTGCTAATAAAGCTACTGCTAGCTCGATAAATTAATAAGTGAGGTGTATGTCATGAAGAGAAAATATATAATTAATTTAATTCTAGTGATTGCATTGTTAATTAGCACTAGAAACCTGCTAGCAATGAATAGCAGTGAGCATCAAGACACTTTTGAAAAGGGATTGAAGGTAAATATTACTGAAATAGCTTTAGATGAAAAAGCTCTATTACAATCCAGTGAAATAATAGTAAAAGGTATATTATCAGAAACTAAGAAGGTGCAAAGCATCAAAAGAATTAGCGATGAAAATGGACTTGAGGCAGAAATTCCTTACGAGATTTATACACTGCAGGTAGATGAATATATTAAGAATGAAGAGTACAAA
>JAHDLO010000005.1 GCA_018432235.1 Clostridiaceae bacterium
AACAGGATCAATCAAGCTACCAGATGGCATGGAAATGATCATGCCTGGAGATAACGTAACAATGGTAATTGAGCTAATCAGCCCAATCGCTACAGAAGAAGGCCTAAGATTCGCTATCCGTGAGGGTGGAAGAACAGTAGGCGCTGGCGTTGTTGCTTCTATTATTGAGTAATTACACATTAGCATCAAGTTTGGCATAATTAGAAGAAGAGTTTATCTCTTCTTCTAAATTTGCCTTTATGCTCCTAATAAAATAGGCGTAATATAATAAAAAAAGCTGTAAAAAAGTAAAAAAAAGCTTGATATTTCACTGGATTTAATATAAACTAATCTAGTGTGTTTATGTTGCGATGATGCGAAAGGTTGCTGAGTTAGGAAATTTTCGCTGAGAACTGCTAGATCAAGAATCGGGCGACGAGATATTTGCATACATTTTGTTCCTTATCAAACATCCCATTAACTCTAAGGGGATAAAAGATTGATTTTTTAATGAAGCACATGGCGGAAACATCAGTTGAATATTGTAGAATTTCCAAAATGTGTATCAAAAAAATCTCAACACACCCGGAACAGTGTATCAGTGTCTAAGTCGTACGTAAAACAATCGCGTGCGATGAGAAGGAGGGGAATACAATGGCTACAAAAAATCAAAAAATCAGAATCAGACTTAAGGCGTATGATCACAAGGTATTAGATCAATCAGCTGAGAAAATTGTAGACACTGCTAAGAAAAGTGGAGCTGAGGTTTCAGGACCGGTACCTCTACCAACAGAGAAGCAAATCATTACAATCTTAAGAGCAGTGCACAAGTACAAGGATTCTAGAGAGCAATTTGAGATGAGAACTCACAAGAGACTAATTGACATCTTAAATCCAACACCTAAAACTGTTGACTCATTAATGAGACTTGACTTACCAGCTGGTGTTGACATTGAAATTAAACTTTAATCAGTAATGACTAAGATAGAGTGATGGTTTGATACATCCGATTCTTAGTATGATTGTGCAAAAGCATAATCCGCTGTAAGATTATCAGGAGGTGTAAATATGAAAGGATTAATAGGAAGAAAAGTAGGTATGACTCAAATCTTCAGCCCTGAAGGCTTGATGATTCCTGTAACAGTGATCCAAGTAGAAGCCAATGTTGTAACTCAGGTTAAAACTGCAGAAACAGATGGCTACGAAGCGGTGCAAATCGGTTACGGCTTAGCTAAGACTAAGAGTGTAACAAAGCCTTTAAAAGGGCATTTTGATAAGGCAGGGGTAACACCTAGAAAGGCCCTTCAGGAATTCAGGGTTGAAAATGCTGGAAGCTTTACAATTGGTCAAGAGGTTTTAGCTGATTTATTTGCTGAAGGCGATAAAGTAGATATTACCGGTATCTCAAAGGGTAAAGGATTTGCTGGTGTTATCAAGAGACATGGTCAAAGAAAAGGACCAGAATCTCACGGTTCAAGATATCACAGAAGACCTGGTTCTATGGGCTCTAATACTTCTCCAGGTAGAGTATTTAAAGGGAAGAACCTGGCTGGACATATGGGCCACGAGCAAGTAACCATTCAAAATCTTGAGGTAGTTAAGGTAGACACTGAAAGAAATGTATTGCTTGTAAAGGGTGCTGTTCCAGGACCAAAGAAGGGTCTATTAACAATAAAGATAACAATTAAGCAGGGGAGATAATCTAACTGTAGAAAGGAGGATTTAAAATGCCTAAAGTAGCGGTTTACAATGTTTCAGGACAACAAGTAAGCGAATTAGAATTAAATGAAAATATATTTGGTGTAGAAGTAAATCAACACGTACTTTATGAGGTTGTAAAAAACCAATTAGCTAATAAAAGACAAGGAACTCAATCTGCTTTAACCAGATCAGAGGTTAGAGGTGGAGGAAGAAAGCCTTGGAGACAAAAAGGTACTGGTAGAGCACGTGCAGGTACAATCCGATCACCATTATGGGCAGGCGGTGGTATCATATTTGCACCAAAGCCAAGAGACTATAGATATACATTACCTAAGAAGGTTAGAAGATTAGCAATGAAATCTGCTCTTACTTCAAAGGTAAACAGCAAGGAGTTCTTAGTTTTAGACGAGTTAAACTTAACAACACCTAAAACAAAGGATATGGTGAATATTCTTAAGAACTTAAGCGTTGAAAGCAAGGCATTAATCGTAATGGCAGATAAGAATGAGGCAGTTATTAAATCTGCTAATAACATTCCGGGTGTTGAAACCACTTTAGTAAGCACATTAAATGTGTACGACATTCTTAAGTATGATAAATTCATCATCACTAAGGCTGCCGTTGAAAAAGTGGAGGAGGTGTACGCATAATGGTGAATCCACACGATATCATTATAAAACCAATGGTTACAGAGCAAAGCATGAGTGACATGGCTGACAAGAAATACACTTTCGTTGTTAGCAAAAAGGCAAACAAGACCGAAATTAAAAAGGCTGTTGAGAAGATCTTCGGTGTTAAGGTAGATAAAGTTAATACCATCAACATGCTTGGTAAATATAAGAGAATGGGTGCCAACATAGGCAAGCGTCCAGACTGGAAGAAGGCCGTAGTGAAGTTAACTGCAGACAGCAAAGAAATTGAATTCTTTGAAGGTATGTAGTCCAGACTCGAATTATGAAGGAGGGAAATTATAATGGGTGTTAAAAAATTTAAACCTACTTCACCAGCCCTTAGGCAAATGACTGTTTCCACTTTCGAAGAAATAACAAAAGTAGAACCGGAAAAATCATTGCTGGAAACTCTAACTAAAACTGGTGGTAGAAATGCTCATGGTAAAATCACTACTCGTCATCGTGGCGGTGGTGCTAAGAGAAAATATAGAATTATAGATTTCAAAAGAGATAAAGACGGTATCAATGCAAATGTTGCATCCATCGAATACGATCCAAATCGTACAGCGAATATTGCATTACTACATTATGTAGATGGTGAAAAGAGATACATTATCGCACCACATGGCCTTAAGGTTGGAGACGTTGTTGTATCTGGTCCTGATGCAGACATCAAGGTTGGAAACGCGTTGCCATTAAAGAATATTCCTGTTGGTACTGTAGTTCACAACATCGAGATGAAGCCTGGCAAGGGTGGCCAAATTGCTAGAGCTGCCGGTAATGGTGCTCAGCTAATGGGTAAAGAAGAGAAATATGCTCTTTTAAGAATGCCATCAGGTGAAATTAGATATATTGCAATTAACTGTAAAGCAACTGTAGGTCAGGTTGGTAATCTTGATCACGAAAATATCACAGTTGGTAAAGCAGGTAGAACAAGACATATGGGTATCAGACCAACCGTTAGAGGATCTGTAATGAACCCGAATGACCATCCACACGGTGGTGGTGAAGGTAGATCTCCAGTAGGTAGACCAAATCCTGTTACTCCTTGGGGTAAACCAGCTCTTGGATACAAAACTCGTGATAAGAAAAAGGCTTCTAACAAGTTTATCGTTTCAAGAAAGAAGAAGAAATAGTTTTCAGGAAGTTGCTTAAAAAAGAATGGTATGCTTCTGAAAGGAGGAAATTAAATGAGCAGATCTCTTAAAAAAGGACCTTTTATTCATAAGGGACTATTAAGACAGATAGAGGAAATGAATAGCAAGGATGAGAAAAAAGTTATCAAAACTTGGTCAAGAGCGTCCACTATCTTTCCGCAAATGATCGGACACACTATCGCTGTGCATGACGGAAGAAAGCATGTACCTGTGTATGTTACTGAGGATATGGTTGGTCATAAGCTAGGTGAGTTTGCGCTTACAAGAACTTATAGAGGCCATGATGATACTGAAAAAACTACTAAAAGAAAATAATTGTGTTTTCATTATGAAAGGAGGTTGTCATTGTGGAAGCAAGAGCTATAGTTAGATTTGTACGTATTGCTCCTAGAAAAGCTGGGCAAGTCGTTGATATCGTTAGAGGTAAAAGTGTTGATGAGGCATTAGCTATCTTAAAGTTAACACCTAAGGCTGCTGCACCGATTGTTTACAAGTTAATTCAATCCGCTGCTGCTAATGCTGAAAACAACCATAATATGGATAGAGAAAGCTTATTTGTATCTGAAATATATGCCAACGAAGGACCGACAATGAAAAGATTTATGCCAAGGGCTATGGGACGCGCTACAACAATCCGCAAGAGAACAAGCCATATCGGAGTCGTGTTAAAGGAAAAATAAGATCAAGGAGGGAAAGGAATGGGTCAAAAAGTAAATCCCCATGGATTGAGGGTTGGAATCATTAAGGATTGGGATACAAAATGGTATGCCAACAAAAAGGATTTCTCCGGCTTCTTAATCGAAGATCATAATATTCGTAAGTATGTTAAGAAAAAACTCTTTTTATCTGGAGTTTCTAAAATAGAAATAGAAAGAGCAGCTAATAACAGAGTTAAAGTTAATGTTTACGCTGCAAAGCCTGGTATGGTTATCGGTAAGGGTGGCCAAGGGGTTGAAGATCTTAAGAAGGATATCGAGAAAATTACAAGCAAACAAGCGATTGTTAATGTAATTGAAGTAAGAAATCCTGATATAGATGCTCAACTAGTTGCTGAGAACATTGCCGCCTCATTAGAAAGAAGGGTTTCCTTCAGAAGAGCAATGAAGCAAGCAATGCAAAGAGCTATGAGAGCAGGCGCTAAGGGTATCAAGGTTTCTACCTCCGGTAGATTAGGTGGAGCGGAAATGGCAAGAACCGAGGGCTATAACCAAGGTAATGTGCCACTACACACCTTAAGAGCTGATATTGATTATGGCTTCCATGAAGCAGATACGACCTACGGAAAATTAGGTGTAAAGGTATGGATATACAAGGGTGAGATTCTTCCGGTAAAGGGTGGCGGATTCGCAAAGCCTGCTGAGATAGAAGCACCTAAGTACGATGATAGAGGCAAAAGAGGTAGAAAAAGAGACTCGAAATAATAGTCAAGCCTTACAGGAAGGAGGAATAACGCATGTTAATGCCTAAAAGAGTAAAACGCAGAAGAGTTCATAGAGGCAGAATGACAGGTCAAGCCAACAAAGGCAATACAGTATCATATGGTGAATTTGGTTTAATGGCGATGGAGCCAGCATGGATTACTTCCAACCAGATCGAAGCTGCCCGTATTGCGATGACTAGATCTATCAAAAGAGGGGGTAAAGTTTGGATTAAAATTTTCCCTCATAAGCCAGTAACTAAAAAGCCTGCTGAGACCCGTATGGGTGCCGGTAAAGGTTCTCCAGAGTTCTGGGTAGCAGTTGTTAAGCCAGGTAGAATCATGTTTGAAATAGCTGGTGTATCTGAAGAAAGAGCAAGAGAAGCGATGAGACTTGCTATGCATAAATTACCAATCAAGTGTAAGTTTGTTACACGTCAAGAATCAGAAGTAAAGGGTGGTGAAGCTGATGAGTGCTAATAATTTTAAAGATATGACTGACGTTGAGTTAAATCAAAAATTACTGGATTTAAAAACTGAATTGTTTAATCTTCGTTTCCAATTAGCGACAGGCCAGCTTGAGAACCCTTTAAGAATTAGAAATGTTCGTAAGGATATAGCTAGAACAAAGACGTTGATTCGAGAAAGAGAAATTAAACAAATAAAAGCATAGTTGATATAACTTGGGTGTGAAAGGAGGCAAATTCCGTGGATAGAGCGCTTAGAAAAACCAGAGTAGGTCGTGTTGTAAGTGACAAAATGGATAAGACTATCGTAGTTTTAGTTGAAGACTTCGTACGTCATCCGTTATATGGAAAAGCCGTAAAGAGAACAATGAAATTCAAGGCTCATGATGAATTAAATGAGTGTGGCATGGGTGATCGTGTAAGAATAATGGAAACAAGACCATTATCTAAAGATAAAAGATGGAGACTTGTTAAAATCGTTGAAAAGGCGAAGTAATTTTCATTAGTGAAGGGAGGTATTCCGATGATTCAACAGGAATCAAGACTTAAGGTAGCAGATAACTCAGGTGCGAAAGAGTTACTTTGTATACGTGTATTAGGCGGAACAAGGAAGAGATATGCTAAAGTAGGTGACGAGATCATCTGTTCTGTTAAGAGCGCAACACCTGGTGGAGTTGTAAAGAAAGGCCAGGTTGTTAAAGCTGTTGTAGTAAGAACATCCGCAGATATCAGACGTAAAGACGGTTCATATATTAAGTTTGACGAAAATGCAGCTGTAATCATCAAGGACGACAAGAACCCTGTGGGTACTCGTATCTTTGGCCCGGTTACAAGAGAATTAAGAGATAGAGACTTCATGAAAATTGTTTCATTAGCTCCAGAAGTATTATAATGAAGGAGGTGTCACGGATGCATGTTAAGAAAGGTGATACAGTAGTAGTCATTTCTGGCAAAGATAAAGGTAAAAAAGGAAAAGTGCTTCAAGCTATGCCAAAGGATAGCCGTGTAATCGTTGAAGGCGTTAACATGATGACAAAGCATCAAAAGCCAAGTCAACAAATGCAACAGGGCGGAATCATTCATAGAGAAGCTCCAATTCATGTATCTAACGTTATGATATTCGATAAGAAAGCTAACCAAGGTGTTAGAATAGGATATAAATTGTTAGCTAACGGAGAAAAGGTAAGAGTAAGTAAAAAGACTGGCGAAGTTTTAGATTAATGCTGGATGAAGGGAGGTTCATTTCATAATGGCTAGATTAAAAGATAAATATATAAGCGAAGTTGTCCCTGCGATGATGGAGAAGTTTGGATATAAGAACGTCATGGAAATTCCAAAGCTAGAAAAAATCGTAGTTAACATGGGTGTAGGCGATTCTAAGGATAATCCGAAGGCTCTTGAGGTGGCTGTTAAGGAATTAGCTACAATTACAGGACAAAAGCCTGTAGTTACTAAGGCTAAGAAATCAGTTTCTAACTTCAAAATCCGTGAGGGTATGTCAATCGGCGCAAAGGTTACATTAAGAGGAGAAAAAATGTACTTCTTTGCTGATAAGCTGATGAACATTTCGCTTCCAAGGGTTAGAGACTTCAGAGGCGTTAGCATTAACGCATTTGACGGAAGAGGAAACTATGCTTTAGGTATTAAGGAACAATTGATTTTTCCTGAAATAGAGTACGATAAGGTTGAAAAAGTGCGCGGAATGGATATCGTGTTTGTTACTACAGCAAAAACAGACGAAGAATGTCGTGAACTGCTGAAATTAATGGGAATGCCTTTTGTAAAGTAGGTAAGGAGGGAAAAATGTAGTGGCAAAAAAATCAATGATTATAAAACAACAGAGAAAAGCTAAGTATAAGACTCAAGAATATACTAGATGTAATATCTGTGGAAGACCACACTCAGTACTAAGGAAGTTCGGTATTTGCCGTATATGCTTCAGAGAATTAGCTTATAAAGGCCAAATTCCAGGTGTAAGAAAAGCCAGCTGGTAGTTTTGGAGAGGAGGTATGTAAAATGACAATGACAGATCCAATTGCAGATATGCTAACTCGTGTTCGTAATGCTAATGCAGTAAAACATGAAACTGTTGATGTTCCTGCTTCAAACCTTAAAAGAGAAATCGCAAACATTCTTCTTGAAGAAGGTTTTATAAAAGGTTTTGACGTTATCGAAGACGGTAAGCAAGGTATCTTAAGAATACAATTAAAATATGGAAAAGCAAATGAAAAGGTTCTAACCGGTATCAAGAGAATTTCAAAGCCCGGCTTAAGAGTATATGCTAAAAGGGATGAAATGCCAAGAGTACTAGGTGGATTAGGTATAGCGATTATTTCTACTTCAAGAGGTATTATTACCGACAAGATGGCTAGAAAAGAAGGCGTTGGCGGAGAAGTATTAGCTTACGTTTGGTAATCGCATTAAACTTACAAGGAGGTGCAAGTATGTCAAGAATAGGTTCTAAGCCGATTTCAGTTCCACAAGGCGTGGAAATTACTGTTGATGATAATAATTTAGTAACAGTTAAAGGACCATTAGGTACTTTAAGTCAACAAATCAGCAAAGATATTAATATAGAAAAAGCAGACAATGTCCTAAACATCACAAGACCAACTGATAATAAAAAGCATAAGTCCTTACATGGTTTGTCTAGAACTCTAGTTGCTAACATGGTTCAAGGTGTTTCTGCCGGATACCATAAGAAATTAGAATTAGTTGGTGTAGGTTACAAGGCCAACAAGCAAGGTAACAAGCTTGTACTAAACTTAGGATACTCTCATCCAATCGAAATGATCGATCCTGAGGGTCTTACCATAGAGGTGCCTTCTCAGACAGAAGTTATTGTAAAGGGTATCGATAAGCAAAGAGTAGGTAACTACGCTGCTAAGATCAGAGATCACAGAAAGCCTGAGCCATACAAAGGTAAAGGTATTAAGTACTCTGGTGAAGTTATCAGACGTAAGGAAGGTAAGACTGGTAAGAAGTAATTGAAAGGAGTGATACGAGGTGTTTAAAAAGGTAAGTAAGAACCTTACAAGACAAAGAAGACATAAAAGAGTCCGTGGAAAAGTAGTTGGAACTCCTCAACGTCCAAGATTAAATGTATACCGTAGCTTAACCAACATCTACGCTCAAATCATAGATGATGCTGCTGGAAAAACACTTGCTGCTGCCTCCAGCTTAGATAAAGAAATCAAAGCACAAATGGGTAACGCAGGAAACCAAGCTGCAGCGAAATTAGTAGGAGAGCTTCTTGCTAAGAAGGCACTTGAGAAGGGCATTGAAACAGTAACCTTTGATCGTGGCGGATATATTTATCATGGTAGAGTGAAAGCTTTGGCTGAAGGAGCAAGAGAAGCTGGACTTAAGTTCTAATAAGAAGGAGGGAAATAGATGCAACGCAAGCTAATTGATGCAAGCCAACTTGATGTTAAAGAACAAGTTATTGATATAAGACGTGTTACTAAAGTAGTTAAGGGTGGTAGAAACTTCAGATTTGCTGCTTTAGTAGTTGTAGGTGACGAAAACGGTCACGTAGGCGTTGGTACCGGTAAAGCAATGGAAGTACCGGATGCCATCAAAAAAGGAATTCAAGACGCTAAGAAGAACATGATTAATGTTCCTACAGTTGGAACTACTATTCCTCACGAAGTTATCGGTCACTTTGGAGCAGGTAATGTATTAATCATGCCAGCAAGAGAAGGTACTGGTATCATCGCAGGTGGACCTGTTCGTGCCGTACTAGAGCTAGCTGGTCTTAAGGATGTCAGAGCTAAATCTTTAGGTACAAACAACTCTAGAAATATGGTTAATGCAACCTTAGATGGCTTAAAGCAGCTTAAGAAGGCTGAAGATGTAGCAAAACTAAGAGGAAAGACCGTAGATGAACTCTTAGGTTAGGAGGGGAAATACATGGCTAAAGTACTCAAAATCAAAATGACAAGAAGTGTAATAGGTACACTACCTAAACAACAAAAAACGATTGAAGCTTTAGGTTTAAAGAAAATCGGTCAAGTGGTAGAATTACCAGACAGCCCTCAAACAAGAGGCATGATCGATGTAGTTAGACATTTGGTTGAAGTAAGCGAAATGTAATCAAAGGAGGTGTAGACATGAAGTTACATGAACTTAGACCTGCTAAAGGAGCGGTAAGTGATACCAAGCGAAGAGGTAGAGGTACTGGTACCGGTATTGGTAAAACTGGTGGACGTGGTTCAAAGGGTCAAAAGGCTCGTAGCGGCGGAGGTGTAAGACCTGGCTTCGAGGGAGGCCAAATGCCTATCATCAGAAGACTTCCTAAGCGAGGGTTTACAAATATATTTAAGAAACAATTCAATATCATCAATATCGAAGATCTAAATGTTTTCGAAAATGGCACAATGGTAACTCTTGAGCTATTAGTTGAGACAGGTATGATTAAGAAGGTTGAAAAGAACGGTGTTAAAATCCTTGGAGATGGTAACTTAGAAAAAAGCTTAACGATACAAGCTAATAAATTTACCAAGTCAGCTGTTGAGAAAATTGAAGCTGCTGGAGGAAAGGTAGAGGTGATATAAGTTGATATCAACCTTAAGAAATGCTTGGAAGATACCAGAGTTAAGAAGCAAAATACTTTACACCTTCGTAATGCTGGTTATTTTTAGATTAGGTTCTGTTATTCCGGTGCCGGGTATCAATATTGAATATGTAAAAAATATCGTATCTGAGGCCGGATTGCTATCCTTCTTCGACTTGTTCTCCGGAGGAGCCTTCGGAAACATGACGATTTTTGCATTAAGCATAACACCTTATATAACCTCATCAATTATTATGCAGCTTCTTACTATAGCTATTCCTAGCTTAGAGGAAATGGCTAAAGAGGGTGAAGAGGGCAGAAAGAAAATTGCTCAATACACAAGATATGCCACTGTAATCCTTGCTATTATTCAAGCTGTAGCCATCAGCATCGGATTATTCAGAGGTGCTCTTATTCAGACAGATGTCTTCAGTGTTATCACTGTTGTATTGACTTTAACTGCTGGAACAGCCTTCCTTATGTGGTTAGGTGAGCAAATTACAGAAAAGGGAATTGGTAACGGCATTTCTTTAATCATCTTTGCCGGTATAGTTTCTAGAGTACCTGACAGTATTTATAGAACCTTCCTACTGACAAGACAAGGCGAAATATCAATTGTATCCATCATTGTTTTCCTAATATTAGCTGTAGCGATTATTGCTGGTGTTGTTGCAATTCAAGAAGGAACTCGTAAGATTCCTGTACAATATGCAAAAAGAGTAGTTGGGCGTAAGATGTATGGTGGCCAAAGCTCCCATATTCCTTTAAAGGTAAATCAATCCGGAGTAATTCCAGTAATATTTGCAATGTCTTTGTTGGCATTCCCACAAACTATTGCTTATTTCTTTGGACAAGACAGCGGTTTCTATATGTTTATAACCAACTGGCTTTCTCCAAACAGCCCTAAGATAGCGGGCGTAATATTATATACAGTATTATATGCTGTATTGATCATATTCTTCACGTACTTCTACACAGCTATCACCTTCAATCCAATTGAAGTTGCTTCAAATATGAAAAAGTACGGTGGATTTATACCTGGCATTAGACCTGGTAAGCCTACCTCAGATTATTTAAGCAAGGTGCTGAACAGAATTACTTTAGCAGGTGCTGTATTCTTAGCTGGAATAGCTTTAGTGCCAAACCTTATTATGCAGGTTACCGGGATGAATATTAACTTTGGTGGAACTGCATTACTGATTGTAGTAGGGGTGGCCCTGGAGACCATGAAGCAGGTTGAAGCACAGATGTTAATGAGACATTATCAAGGCTTCTTGAAGTAAAATAGATTAGTCTTTTAGCTTTATAAAGACTCATGGGGGAAGCCCCCCATGAATCTAATCTTTCTTACCGGGAGATGGTAAAATGCGTTTGATTTTACTTGGCCCGCCGGGTGCTGGTAAAGGCACTCAGGCAGTAGCCATTGCAGAGGAATTTAACATTCCCCATATTTCTACGGGGGATATATTCCGATATAATATTAAAGAAGGCACTGAACTGGGCAAAAAGGCAAAATCATTTATGGATCAAGGCTTACTTGTTCCCGATGAGATTGTTGTTGCCATAGTAGAAGACCGTCTTAAGCAAGAGGATTGTAAAGGTGGCTTCCTATTAGATGGCTTTCCAAGAACCGTTGCTCAGGCAGAAGCATTAGATAATGCTATTGCAGTCATGGGCACTAGCCTGGATAAGGTGATCAACATCCAAGTTGATAAGGAAGTGCTAATAGAGAGAGCCGTTGGTAGAAGAATTTGTAAAGCTTGTGGTGCAACCTATCACATTAAGTTTAATCCTTCAAAGGGTGAAAGCTGTGATAAGTGCGGTGGCGAGCTATATCAAAGAGATGACGATAATCAGGAAACGGTAACCAGACGTATTGAGGTTTATCTTAAGGAAACCCTGCCATTAATCGCATACTACCAAGAAAAAAACAAACTAGCTGTCATCGATGGCCAACAGCATATTGACAAGGTGTTTACTGAAATTGTTGAAGTGCTGAGGGGAGACTTGTAATGATTTACTTGAAATCAAAGCAAGAGATACAGATAATGAAGGAAGCTGGAAGAATAGTTGCTGAGGTCCATGAATTGTTGAGAGAGGCAATTAAACCGGGTATAACAACAAAGGAACTGGATGAGATGGCAGAAGCCTATATCATTAAGCACGGAGCTATTCCCGCCTTTAAGGGGTACGGGGGGTTCCCTGCCAGTATATGCACCTCAATTAATCACGAAGTTGTTCATGGTATCCCTGGATTAAAAACTCTGGAAAATGGAGATATTATAAGCATAGATATAGGTGCTCTATATAAAGGATACTATGGAGATTCAGCAAAAACACATCCGGTAGGCAGCATCAATCAAAGAGCACAGCAACTGATTGATGTTACAAGACAAAGCTTCTATGAGGGTATTAAGTTTGCAAAGGAAGGATACCGCTTATCTGACATATCCCATGCAATACAAACACATGTAGAGGCTTACGGCTTTTCTGTAGTTAGAAATTATGTCGGTCATGGCATTGGCACCAAGATGCATGAGGAGCCACAGATACCAAACTACGGACCACCTGGAAAAGGGGTTCGATTGAAGGCAGGCATGGTCTTAGCTATAGAGCCTATGATAAACATCGGAACCTATGAGGTAGAGGTGTTAAAGGACGAATGGACGGTTGTGACACTGGATGGAGAGTATTCTGCCCACTATGAGCATACTGTAGCAATTACTGAGGGTGAGCCGGAGATACTGACAGTATTATAATCCGGCAAATGAGGTGATATTGTGGAATATGATGATATCAAAATAGGCCAGGTGGTAAGATCCGTTAAAGGCAGAGACAAGGATAGGGTATTTATTGTTGTAGGCATCGTCGATGATCAGCATGTACTGATTTCTGATGGGGAGCTGAGAAGAATAGATAAGCCTAAGAAGAAAAAGCTGAAGCATCTAGCAATCTTTAACGCGGCTTCAGATGAAATTAAAGAACGAATTATTAATCAGAAGAAGATCAATAATGCCTTTATCAGAAGAGAACTGGAACGATTGGGAGTAAGATCTCGTGATTAAGATGGGAGGTTTGGTTGCCAAATGTCAAAACAGGATGTGATTGAAGTAGAGGGTACAATAAAGGAAGCACTACCAAATGCGATGTTTATTGTACAGCTCGAAAATGGGCATGAAATCTTGGCACACATATCAGGCAAGCTTAGAATGAATTTTATTCGTATATTACCGGGAGATACCGTAACTGTGGAGTTATCTCCATATGATTTAACTCGTGGTAGAATTACGTGGAGAAAGAAGTAGTCAAGGAGGGATTGCAGTGAAAATTAGACCATCTGTAAAGCAAATATGTGAGAAATGCAAGATAATTAAGCGTAAGGGTAGAGTAATGATTATTTGCGAAAATCCTAAGCATAAGCAAAAGCAAGGCTAGACTAGTAATTTCCTACTAGTATTTTGTCTTGTTTAATGATATAATTTAAAATTGTGGTAATTAGTTTACACGCGGCTGGTCAGTGTATCTGACAGTGTAGACTAATTCATATATATCACATTTCCTCAGACTTAAATTCTGTTGTATGATTGAAGGATGTATGTATTAGAATTAGGAGGTGTAATCATTTATGGCCAGAATAGCTGGTGTTGACTTACCAAGAGACAAAAGAGTAGAAATAGGTTTAACTTATATATTCGGTATCGGTAGAAAAACTTCAAATAATATATTAGCTGCTGCAGGCATTAACCCAGACACAAGAATAAAGGACCTAACAGAAGAAGAAGTTAATGCATTAAGAAAAACTATTGATGCTGGGTATGCAGTTGAAGGTGACTTAAGAAGAGAAATCGCTTTAAATATTAAGCGTCTTAAAGAAATCAGATGCTACAGAGGTATCAGACATATCAAGGGCTTACCTGTAAGAGGTCAAAAGACTAAGACAAATGCCCGTACAAGAAAAGGACCTAAGAAAACTGTAGGTCGTAAGAAGAAAAAATAATAGATAAGGAGGGATTCTAGCATGGCGGCAAAAGTAGCTAAAAAGAAGACCGTTCGTAGAAGAAAAGAACGTAAAAATATAGAACGTGGGCAAGCACATATCCAGTCAACCTTCAATAATTCAATTGTTACATTGACTGATTTAAAGGGCAATACGCTTTCCTGGGCTAGTGCAGGTCAGTTAGGTTTTAAAGGTTCAAGAAAATCCACTCCTTTCGCTGCACAAATGGCGGCAGAAACTGCTGCTAAGACTGCAATGGAGCATGGATTAAAGACAGTAGAAGTATTTGTAAAGGGACCTGGAGCCGGAAGAGAAGCTGCGATCAGATCATTACAAGCAGCAGGTTTAGAAGTTAACTCAATTAAGGATGTTACTCCAATACCTCATAACGGTTGTAGACCACCAAAACGCAGAAGAGTTTAATTAAGTGGGAGGTGTAAAATAATGGCAAGATATAGAGACGCAGTATGTAGATTGTGCCGAAGAGAAGGTATGAAATTATATCTTAAGGGCGATCGCTGCTATACAGATAAATGTGCAATAACAAAGAGAAATGTGCCACCTGGACAACATGGTGCAAGCCGTAAGAAGCTTTCAAACTACGGTATTCAGTTAAGAGAAAAGCAAAAGGCAAAGAGATTCTACGGAGTTCTTGAGACTCAGTTTAGAAACTACTTTGAATTAGCTGATAAGCAAGCCGGCAGAACAGGGGATAATCTACTAAGAATCCTGGAAACTCGTTTAGATAATGTTATCTATCGTTTAGGTTTCGCGGCTTCTAGACCAGAAGCTCGTCAGTTGGTAGTTCATGGACACTTCACAATTAACGGAAAGAAAGTAGATGTTCCTTCCTTCTTAGTTAAGGTAGGCGACGATATTGCTGTTAAAGAAAAATCTGCTAAGTCAGATAAATTTAAGGCATTGGCTGAAAACTTCAATGGCACTGTACCAAACTGGTTATCAGTAAACGTTGAAAAGCTTGAGGCTAAGGTAGTTGCATTACCAGCTAGAGAGGATATTGATTTACCGATTGCAGAGAACCTAATAGTAGAGCTATATTCTAGATAATAATATATTAGAATCAGTTGCCCTCGATATTATATTGAATAGATTTAGGGGAGGGTTTAAAAATGATAGAGATGGAAAAGCCTAAAGTGGAAATTGTTGAATTTAGTGATGATAACACCTATGGAAAGTTTGTAGTAGAGCCTCTAGAAAGAGGCTATGGTACGACATTAGGTAATTCACTGAGAAGAATTATGCTATCTTCTTTACCAGGAACCGCAGTTACTTCTATTAAAATTGATGGAGTTTTGCATGAGTTCTCAACTGTTCCTGGTGTAAAGGAGGACGTAACGGAAATAGTGTTAAACCTGAAGGACTTATCAATTAAGCTTCATGGCAATGAACCTAAAACCGTTCGTATTGAAGCAGAAGGTGAAGGCGTTATTACTGCCGGCGACATAATTGCTGATGCTGATGTTGAGATACTTAATCCGGATATGCATATAGCAACATTAGATGCTGATGCAAAATTCCATATGGAGATAAATCTCGCCAATGGAAGAGGCTACGTCACCGCTGAAAACAATAAAACGCCTGGCATGCCTATAGGTGTAATTCCAGTGGATTCCATATTCACACCTGTTAAGAAAGTTAGCTACTCTGTCGAAAATACTAGAGTTGGCCAGGTAACTGATTATGATAGGCTAGTAGTTGACATCTTTACTGATGGTAGTATTAAACCAGATGAAGCAATATCACTGGCAGCCAAAATAATGAATGAGCATTTAAACCTGTTCATCACATTAACTGAACATGTCAACGACGTTGAAATCATGGTTCAAAAGGAAGAGGATAAGAAGGAAAAGGTTCTTGAGATGACTATCGAAGAGCTTGACCTGTCCGTAAGATCTTACAATTGTTTAAAGCGTGCCGGTATCAACACAGTAGAAGAGCTGACATTAAAATCAGAAGAAGATATGATGAAGGTAAGAAACTTAGGGAAAAAATCTCTTGAAGAAGTTCAGAAAAAATTAGCAGAGCTGGGTTTAGGTTTAAGACCAAGTGATGATTAAAAAGTAAGCGGTGAGGAGGGATTAGCATGGCTGAGTATAGAAAGTTAGGTCGTGAGTCTGCTCATAGAACTTTGATGCTTAGGAATCTGGTAACTAGCCTGATTAAAAGTGGTAGAATAGAGACAACTGAAGCGAGAGCTAAAGAAACCAGAAGGCTAGCAGAAAAAATGATTACCCTTGGAAAAAGAGGGGACCTACATGCAAGAAGACAAGCATTAGCGTTTATGACAGATGAGACAGTGGTTAAAAATTTGTTTGATGAAATCGCACCGAAGTACCAAGAAAAGAATGGTGGTTACACAAGAATCATGAAGCTTGGTCCAAGAAAAGGCGATGCAGCAGAAATGGTAATACTTGAATTAGTTTAATTATAAGTGATAAATTAAATAATTCTTAAAAGATGGGAGGGATTAAGTATTGAGCTTAGTCCCTGTTTTTTTCATTTGAGGAAAATTACATAAGAAAGATGCAAGATATGTTTTTACAAAGTCAAAAGTCTCCTGCTTTGTGCCCAACGGGCTAATTTATGTTATTTTTAAATGATATTAGCTTGAGCACCTTGCGTCACTTAAACATTTGGATAACTTCCGGTATAATTTTCCTGTAGCTTCGTTGTCGTCAGTCGCAATACTACTCGATATTGCTTCTTCCTCCGCCTTGCTACAGAAAAATTCTCCTCGGGATTTATCTCAGCCTTTAAATGACGCAAGGTACTAGGCAATGCGCAATAAGCTTTTAACTTTGTATAAACTGAAATATATATGTTTCCCATGTGTAATATGCAATTTCCCCATCTATTTTTTATGGTCTTTTATTTTGAAATAAGTTATAATTATTAATGTGAATTCGGTTAAAAACGACAAAAAAAAGCAATATATAAATATATAGAGGAAATTGATACTAAAGACTAGTAGCAGGTTATACAAAGTCAAAAGTTTCCTGCTTAGTGCCCCACGGGCTAATCCATTAAATTTATAGATGTTATTTTGACTTTGAATAAACTAGACTATATGCTCTTTTATGGTATTATGCAATTTCATCATAGTATATATTATGCTTTATTTTAAAATAGAAGGGGATAAAGAAAGCTAATGATTGAGATAGAAAAGGTGGTATATGAGTATAAAAGCAATGATAAGCAGGTAACCGCCCTTGATGAAGTATCTCTTCAGATTAATGAAGGTGAGTTTGTGGTGGTTATAGGCCATAATGGCTCCGGAAAATCTACTCTTGCAAAGCATATGAACGCTCTATTGATACCGACCAGCGGAGATGTCAAGGTAAAGGGCCTGAATACAAGGGAAGAGGCTCTAGTATGGGATATTAGACAAATAGCCGGCATGGTTTTTCAAAATCCTGACAATCAAATTGTAGCAACGATTGTCGAGGAGGACGTTGCCTTCGGTCCGGAAAACATGGGTGTTCCGTCAGAGGAAATTTTAAAGAGAGTAAACGAGTCTCTCAAGATTGTGGACATGGAGGAGTATAGAAACAAAGGACCACATCTATTGTCGGGGGGGCAAAAGCAAAGAATTGCAATTGCAGGTGTTATTGCAATGCGGCCAACATGCATTATTTTTGATGAGCCAACTGCAATGCTGGACCCTTCAGGTCGCAGAGAGGTTATAAATACGATCAAAAAGCTAAACAAGGAAGAAGGAATAACCATTATCCATATCACGCATTTTATGGAGGAGGCAGTTGATGCCGATAGAGTTATTGTTATGGAGGATGGTAAAATCGTTTCTCAGGGTACCCCTAGAGAGGTCTTCTCCAGAGTGGATGAGCTAAAGACTTTGGGACTGGATGTGCCACAGGTAACGGAATTAGCCCATCAGCTAATAAAGGAAGGCATAGAGATGCCCAAGGATATACTAACTGTAGATGAGATGGTGATGAAGCTATGCCAATTAAAATAGAGAATCTAACATATATATATAATCCAAGAAGTCCCTTTGAGTCAAGGGCCCTGGATGATGTCAGCCTTGAAATCAACGATGGAGAATTCATAGGTTTAATAGGACATACCGGTTCAGGAAAGTCCACATTGACTCAGCAGCTTAATGGTTTGCTAAAGCCTACTTCAGGAAGAATAATTATAAACGGTGCAGATATAACGGATAAATCTGTGAAGCTGGCTGAGGTGAGAAAAAAGGTGGGATTGGTGTTCCAATATCCAGAGCATCAGCTTTTTGAGGAGACCATATATAAGGATATTGCCTTTGGACCAATAAATCAAGGCCTTTCAGAGGCTGAGGTGGAGGAGCGGGTCAGAGAGGCTATGGCGCTGGTTATGCTTCCCTTTGATGAGCTAAAGGATCGCTCACCCTTCGAGCTAAGTGGTGGTCAAAGAAGAAGGGTTGCCATTGCAGGCGTTCTGGCTATGCGACCCGAGATATTAATTTTGGACGAACCGACAGCAGGACTAGACCCTAAGGGTAGAGATGAAATACTGGAGCAAATTAAGACACTTCATCAGCAAGCTAAAAACACAGTCATATTGGTTTCCCACAGCATGGAGGACATAGCTCGTCTGGTAGATCGAATTATTGTTATGCATAGAGGCAAGGTGGCTTTGACCGGTACAGCCCGAGAGGTATTTAAAGAGGTGGAGAAGCTGGAGTCCATCGGACTGGGTATTCCTCAGATTACCTATTTGATGAAAAAGCTAAAGGAATATGATATCCATTTACGTGAGGATATACTAACCATAGAAGAGGCAAGGGATGAAATAATGAAATGGATAAGGAGTAAGAAAAATGCTTAAAGATATCACAATAGGCCAATATTATCCAACAGGTTCACCAATTCATAAGCTAGATCCCAGAACTAAGCTTTTAATTACAATGGCATACATCGTAGGCCTTTTCATCATAAATCAATTTGCAGCCTATGGCTTAATTGTTTTGTTTGTGGCAGCTGCCATACAAATTTCAAAGATTCCCTTTAAATATATGATCAAGGGTTTGAAGCCATTAAGAGTAATTATACTATTAACTTTTTTTATAAATCTGCTGATGACACCCGGCGAGTCCCTATATACGCTGGGACCTTTAAACATGACCAGAGAAGGTCTTAATCAAGGTATCTTTATGGCTGTGAGGCTAGTGCTTTTAGTGGTGGGAACATCCTTACTCACCCTTACAACCTCTCCTATAGCCCTGACAGATGGTATAGAAAATCTATTAAAGCCCTTTTCAAAAATTGGCGTACCTGCCCACGAGCTGGCGATGATGATGACAATAGCCTTGAGATTTATTCCAACGCTACTGGAGGAGACAGATAAAATAATGAAGGCTCAAATGGCAAGAGGAGCAGATTTTGAAAGCGGGAATATCATTAATAGGGCCAAAAGTCTGGTGCCACTGCTGGTGCCGCTGTTTATCAGTGCCTTTAGAAGAGCCGATGATCTGGCAATGGCAATGGAGGCCAGATGCTACCGTGGTGGCGACAATCGGACACGAATGAAGCAGCTGAAGATGGCGACAGCAGATTTTATCAGCATGACGGCGACCGGCCTGGTGCTTGCGGTACTGGTGTATATCAGGATAAGCTTTTAAGACAAAGGGGACGGTTCCTTTTGTCTCATGGCTCAGCTAGGCAGTGGAAAAGATAGTGAATATAGGATAGTGATATCGAAAAAGGATTAGTGAAAAGGAGGCTATTGCCTCAAGTCTTCAAGGGCGGTTGCTGAAAAGGTACAAGGCTGCTCCTTTTTTTCCTTATATGCAAGGACTGATAATTGATGAAAAATATAATGCTGACAATTGAATATGACGGTACAAATTATTCCGGCTGGCAGCTGCAGCTCAATGCACCTTCTATCCAGGAGGAGGTTGAGAAGGCGCTTCATAAGCTGACGGGAGAAAATATCAAAATTAATGGTGCCGGTAGGACTGATGCCAGGGTTCATGCCAGAGGCCAGGTGGCTAATTTCTACACAGAGGCTACAATACTGCCTGAGCGCTTCTCTAAGGCCCTAAATGGTCTTCTGCCGGAGGATATATCCATTGTTGCCTCCCAAGAGGTTCCTGAGGACTTTCATGCCCGCTACAGCGCAATAGGAAAGCGCTACGCCTATCACATTTATATGGGTCAAAACAGAAGCCCGATACTAAGAAATTTCAGTATGCAGGTTTCATATAAACTAGATTTGGGCATAATGAAAGAGGCAAGTGAATTATTATTAGGAACCCATGATTTTGCTGGTTTTATGTCCACCGGAAGTAGTGTAAAGGATACAATAAGGACAATACATAGTATAAAAATGGATTTAAAGGACAGCAGCCTCTGGTTCAGATTCGAGGGCAATGGCTTTCTCTATAATATGGTTAGAATTATAGTGGGAACATTAGTGAAGCTAGGTAGAGGAGCAATGACACCACAACAGCTGTTAAGAATGCTAGAGGAGAAGGATAGAAGCTTGGGGGGGCCTACAGCACAGCCTCAGGGCCTATATCTAGAAAAGGTGTATTATTAGCGATAAAAAAAATCGAAATACCTTTGATTTCCCTTGACACACTAGGGACGTTGTATTACAATATATAAGAGTGTGTATAAACGATCCACTAGCCCCGGATCTTTACGCATAGATGAAGACGGACATAAGTATTTTGAAGAATTTGAGAGTGACAAGTAACAAGGAGGGAAAACGATGAAGACCTTTATTCCAAAACAAAATGAAGCAGAGAAAAAATGGTATGTAATTGATGCTGAAGGCAAGCACTTAGGTAGATTAGCGTCTGAAGTTGCAAAAATTCTTAGAGGTAAGCACAAGCCTGAGTTTACTCCACATTTAGATATGGGAGATTTCGTTATTATCGTTAATGCTGAGAAGATTGAATTAACCGGTAAGAAATTAGATCAATCATTCTATACCTATCATACAGGACATCCAGGCGGATTACGACAGATTTCTTTTAGAAAGATGCTTGAAACTAAGCCTGAGAAGTTAATCTTAAACTCAGTTAAAGGGATGCTGCCTAAGAACAGATTAGGTAGACAAATGTTAACTAAGCTTAAGGTATATGCTGGACCAAATCATCAACATCAAGCACAACAACCGGAAGCACTAGAAATCTAGTCGATTCCATATTGAAGGGAGGATATAAATCATGGCAAAATTAGCTTATTACGGAACAGGTAGAAGAAAAAAGTCTATTGCTAGAGTAAGATTACTTCCTGGTGAAGGAAATATTACTATAAATAAAAGAGACATTGAAGAATACTTTAACTATGAGACATTAAAAAGAGAAGTTAAGCTTCCATTAACTTTAACTGATACATTAAGCAAGTACGATGTAATTGCTACAGTAACAGGTGGTGGCTTTACCGGACAAGCAGGTGCTTTAAGACATGGTATTGCCAGAGCCCTTGTTAAATCCAGTGACGAGTTAAGAACTCCTTTAAAAAGAGCTGGCTTCCTAACTAGAGATGCAAGAGCAAAGGAAAGAAAGAAATACGGCTTAAAGGCTGCGAGACGTGCGCCTCAGTTCTCAAAGAGATAGTACGTGGGACCTTTTGAAACTTAGAGAATGGCTTTTTCACTGGGTTTTAAGAGTTGAGGATTGCTCTGAAATGTGCTTGATTTGCCTCGATAAGTAACACATAAGCGACAAACAAGTATAAAGAAAGCAACTTCGAGATACAAATATTTAGAATTTTTATAGGATGTTTTTCAGATGGAATTATCTGTCTGAGAGACATCCTTTTCTATTTCATTGAAATTCATTTAACTGTATCTCTGTGCTCACAAGTAATATATGATCATAAAATATTATTAAATTATCTTGACGGGTTTACCTGCTTCATTGGCATCCATCGCAAGTCCCCAAAATGTATTTACATCGAAACAAAAAAGTGTGCGGATGTAAATATTATTTGAAATCAAAAAATCTTCTGATATAATAAAAATGTAGGAGTAGTGCCTACTATATAACAACATGATAATATATCCTTTAAAGATTGTTGAGGTGAATTCATGTCAGTAAGTTATAAAAAATTATGGAAGATTTTAATTGATAGAGAGATGAAAAAGAAAGACCTGATAAATCTGTCAGGAATTAGTACGGCGTCTATGGCAAAGCTTGGACGAAATGAGAATATTACAACAGAAGTCTTAGCTAAGGTTTGTAACGCATTGAAAGTTGATGTTGGGGATATTATGGAAGTTTTACCGAAAGAAAGTGGTGAGGACGATGGGATACAGGAAACTTCAAATCAGGAATAGCACTGCTGAGTTTTTAACATTTACAGCGGAGACAGGCGAGAAGTCAATTGAAGTTATGTATGCTGAGGAAAATGTCTGGGCGACTCAAGAAATGATGACTATATTATATGACACAACAAAACAGAATATTAGTTCACATTTAATTAAAGCCTTTAAAGAAAATGAAATTGATGATCAGGCAACTGTCAAGGAATTCTTGACAGTTCAAATAGAAGGTGACCGAGAAGTTCAGCGCAATCGAAAATTTTATAGTCTAGAAGCAATTATCTCTGTTGGATTTAGAATAAATTCAACACGAGCAGTTCAGTTTCGCCAGTGGGCGATTAATATTTTGAAAAGTTATTCTGTAAGAGGATATGTTCTTGATAATGACCGTATGAAAAACGGTGTTTTTTTGGATGAAGATTATTTTGAACACTTACTTGATGAAATAAGAGAAATCAGAGCAAGCGAGCGAAGATTTTATCAGAAGATTACCGATATTTACGCAACAGCAATGGATTATAATGTAAATGCTCCTACTACAAAAGAGTTTTTTGCAATTGTACAAAATAAACTCCACTTTGCGATTCATGGTCATACAGCGGCAGAGGTCATCATGAATAGAGCAGATGCTACAAAGGAACATATGGGTTTGACTACATGGAAGAATGCACCAGATGGAAAGATTGTAAAGCATGATGTATCTATTGCAAAAAACTATTTATCAAAAGAGGAATTGGAGAGTTTGGATAGAATTGTCAGCATGTATCTAGATTATGCAGAAGACCAAGCAAGAAGACATATTCCGATGACGATGCAGGATTGGTCAAAGAAATTGAACGCATTCTTACAATTCAATGAGAGAGAAATCCTTGAAGATAGTGGGAAAGTAACTACTGAAATGGCAAAGGCATTTGCTGAAAGTGAATTTGAAAAATACAGAATTACTCAAGATAGATTATTTAAAAGTGACTTTGATAGGCTGATAGATCATTTATAGAAATATTCTAAAAACATTGATTAATGAGCGAGGTGCAAAAGATGGAAAAGGACGTATTTTTTGTACTGGGATGCCCTGAATTATGGAAGTTGGGTGCTAGACCTAATTTGGATAACAGCCATGCTTGATTTGAAGTGTATAAATTATGAAGGTGCGATAAATGATTATAAGAAGAGCATGAGTTCTTCAACAAAAAGCAAATCAAGTAGAGAAAGAAGAGTTAAATCTATACTTGAATACTTATCTAAAAGCAATATTAATGTTAAATATACATTATAGAGATATAGTAGATAGCCCTCAGCCCCTGATTAATACACTCACAATTGTTGCTCAAAACCCCAAAATTATTGGATTTTGGGGTTTTTCTTTTTTGCATACTCAGTATCCTATGGATTTTATCTACCTATCAATGTTATTCATCAAAAGTTCAATCTCTTCAGAAAGATGATTAAGCTTGCTTGACAAGTTATTAAAGTTAGTAGAAAGTCCTGAATCCTTAGACTTACCATTGTTATCCTCCACCATCAGCAGCTGTATTGCTGATAGATACTCAAGTGATCTTTGATTATTCTCCTTAAGCAGTTTAAGCTGTTTTTGAATAGCATTTATATCCCTTCTACTTTCCATTTCATCAGCTCCCTTATAGGTATTAACAATAGTATTCTCCCACAAAAGAAAAATAAAATGCAGCAGGCGGTTAAATAGTACAAGTAATTTATGAATGATACAATTTCTTGAAAAATATAATAGCATATAAGACAATTATAGGAGGAGTTAAGAATTGCGGATTATATTGATAAGGAAAAGGCGGATTTTGCTTTTTTTGATAGTTATTATGGCATTTTTGATGACTTCGTTAATTTATAACAGTAGAAGAGCAGTTATGACAATGAATGTCCCCACCACCAAAAAGATAATCGTAATTGATCCGGGTCATGGAGGAATTGATCCTGGAGCCGTAAGCAGATCAGGAATATTGGAGAAGGATATCAATCTCAAAATAGCTCTTTATCTTAGAGAGTATCTTGAGCAAAGTGGCGCAATTGTGATATTGACCAGAGATAAAGACATAGGCTTGTATTCGGAAAACTCCAGTAATAAAAAGCGAGAGGATCTAAAAAATAGAAAAAATATAGTGCGTGAGAGCAACCCGCATATCTTTATTACAATACATCTTAACAGCTTTCCGCAATCCCGGTATTATGGGGCACAGACCTTTTACCCACAAGACAACCTCAGTGGAAAAAGGGCAGCAGAGCTTATTCAAGAGGAGCTTATAAACACCCTTGATAAGAATAATTCAAGAGTGGCACTTTCAAAGGATAATGTGTATATTATCAATGAGTTGAGCATACCTACAGTTTTAGTGGAATGCGGATTTTTATCTAATGCGGAAGAGGCAAAGAGGCTGAACGATTCGAAGTATCAAAGAAAAATTGCCTGGGCAATGTATGCTGGATTGCAAAAATTCTTTGCAGAATCCCAATAGGCGTGTGGATAAAAATTGTGGATAGTGTGGAAAAATATATAGCAATTAAATCTTTTTATTGAGATAGAGGGGGTAAGTGGTCATTAGGCTGTGGATAACCACTGTGAATAATTAATCAAATTATTGTGGATGATTTTAAGATTACTACCACAAAAAAATAAACGAATCCGCAAAAAAAGGGATTCGTTTATGAATGTATTAAGATCTTTATGAGAACTACTACATTGTCTTGCCTGGGATAACGAGGTCAATTAGGCCAATAACTAAAGCCCCAAGAATTGCGCCCCAAATAGTGACCCTCATCATAGGAACAAAATATTGTGTGGCGTACAGCACTACAGCTGCTACTAAAAACCCTGTTATTCCTCTTCCAAAGGGTGAAGCATCAAGATTTAATAACCTGTTTAACAAATAATCTATAATAGAGATTACAGCTGCAGCCACCAGTATACTCCATATGCCGCTAATACTGAAGCCTGGTGTAAGGAAGGCAGCTACAGCCACTACTATAGCTGATACAATAAATCTCAGTATTAATCCCATGATGCCATTAGAGCTTTGAGTTCTACTGTTATTTCTTCTTTCCTCTGACATAATATTTCTCCTTTCCATTGATATTCTATATTAGGTTCCCTATTTAATTCAAAAATTATGTATTTAATATTATTTATACGAGGTGGGATAATATGAAAAGGATACGTTTAATAGTAATGTCAAAAATGCACTTAGTCATACTTTTTTGCATTGTGCTTATGACAACTATTGTGGCACTTAATTTAGGTAGCCATGCAGGATTTTTAAAAACATTAGGCAATAGTATAAGAGGAATGGATAATCGTAGCGGTGGAAGGGTAGCAATAGTAATAGATGATTTTGGATTTAATGGCGGTGGCACAAAGGAAATGCTGGCACTTAATATACCGATTACATGTGCAGTATTACCTTTTTCAGAGTATACAAAAACAGATTCAGAGATGATCATGAGCAAGGGTCACGAGATTATAATACATCTACCAATGGAACCTCACCATGGTGACCCTAAGTGGTTGGGTGAAAAGGGAATAAGAGGGGGGCTCACCACAGAAAAAATCGAAGAAATTGTGAGGGAAGCAGTTGAAGAAAACCCCTATGCTGTAGGAGTTAATAATCATATGGGCTCTAAAGCAACTGAAGACAGAAGAATCATAGAGACAATAATTAAGATCTTGAAGGAAAAAAATATGTTTATCTTAGATAGCAAAACGACTATGCACTCAGTAGTGAAGGAAGTTGCATTAAGCTATGAGGTACCATATATTGAAAGATCGGTATTTTTAGACAATGTCAAGGATAAGGCTTACATAAAGAAACAGATTAAACAGCTGGGAGAGGCTGCTTTATTGAATGGTGATGCTGTAGCAATCGGACATGTAGGACCGGAAGGTGGGGTAGTCACTGCAGAGGCAATAAAGGAGATGATACCAGAGCTTGAAGCTATGGGAATTCAGTTTGTTTATTTATCACAGTTAGTTAAAGCATACTAAAGAAAATAAAAAGAGGAGAATAGATATGGAAAAATGTAATAGTTGTACTCACTACAAGGAGGGGAAGTGCGGAACAGAAAAATGCATTGCCTTTGAAGAGCTTAACAGAGCTTCCGAAATAAAGTACATTATAGGTATAATGAGCGGTAAGGGTGGTGTGGGTAAATCCTCCTTAACAGCCGCCCTAGCCATAGCGCTTAATAGTAAAGGTTATAGGGTTGGCATTTTAGATGCAGATATAATGGGACCCAGCATTCCGAAGCTCTTTAGTCTGAAGGGACCAGCGATGAATACTGAAGACGGGCTGTTGCCAGTGAAATCTAAGGCAGGGATTTCAATAATGTCTATGAATCTATTGCTGCCAGAGGAAACTGACCCGGTGCTGTGGAGAGGGCCGGTAATTAGCGGAATAATAAAGCAGTTTTGGAAGGATGTTGTCTGGGGCGAACTGGATTATTTGCTTATAGATTTCCCCCCTGGTACGGGAGATGTTGCTCTGACTGTTATGCAATCTATACCGCTGACAGGGATTATAATGGTGACTTCACCACAGCAGTTAGTGGGTATGATAGTTGAAAAGGGAATAAGAATGGCAGAAAAAATGAAGGTGCCGATTTTGGGGTTGGTGGAAAACATGAGCTATGTGCAGCCGCCAGGATATCCCGAGCCCTATTATTTATTTGGTAAAGGAAATACCGTAGGCTTGGCGGAGGACCTTGGTGTTGATTATTGGGGGCAGATGCCCATAATAAAAGAATATATAGAGGCGGTTAACTCAGGAGCAATTGAAGAATTCAGACATAGTGGCTTCGATAAGCTTGCCGATATGCTAATCAAAAAAATAGAATAATTTTGATGTTAAGGGCCTGTGAAAACAGGCCTTAAATATTTTAAAAGAACTATTGAAAAAATATTATATCTGTTATATATTATATATAACAGATATAATATTGGAGGTGAAAATACCATGCTGCTTCAGATAGAATTTGAGTCAGATATACCTATTTATCTTCAGATTAAGAATCAAATAATAAGGGGAATAGCCACCGGCAGTCTGAGGCTGGGGGAGGATTTGCCCTCAGTTAGACAGCTGGCCTCCGACATAGGCATCAATTTTCATACTGTAAATAAGGTCTATACTCAGCTGCGGCAGGAGGGATGGGTCGTGGTCCACAGAAAAAGCGGGGTAATGATAAACCCGGAGTTAAAGGTGGAGAAAAATACGGATTATATTGCCAGCCTGGAGGATTCGCTGAGCAATATAACAGCAGAAGCCTTTCTTAGAGGGGTTACAAAGGAAGCGTTTTTTCATATAGTAGAAAAGCATTATGCTGGTTATATAAAGGAGGGAAGAGAATGAGCTATTCAATGATCAATCTTATAGTGGTATACATGCCATTGCTTTTATTGGGTTTACTGCTGCCTCTATTAACAAAAAGTAACCTGTTTTTCGGGGTAAACATACCGGAGGAAAAGCATAATGACGATAGACTGAAATTATTAAGAAACAAATACTTTATCAATTTTACAGTGACCTCTATAATCATCTACGGGCTGCTGGCATATTTCTATGACAGCAGTGGAAGGGAAATATATATCATTTTAGGCCCCTTGGCCTTTGTTGTCCTTTTGTCCTTGAACTACTATTATATCCATGCCAAAGTAAAGGCTCTAAAGGGTCAGGAAAAATGGCTTATCGACAAAAAGCAGGTTGTTATTGTAGATACTAAATTCAGGCCCAATGAAAAAGCCATATCACCATGGTGGTTCTTGATACCGGCAGCGATATGCTTATTTAGTATTCTATTTACAATGATACAATACCCCCATCTTCCTGCTAGGCTGCCGGCTCATTTCAATGCCGTTGGAGAGATAACCCGCTACAGTGATAAAAGTCTTACAAGTGCATTTATGATACCAATGACTAAAATACTATTAACGTTAATGATGTTTGGTATATATAGAGTTATGAGCAATGCAAGAATTGCGGTAAATCCAAGTAAACCAAAGTCATCGTTGCTAAGGGGGCAGCTGGCCAACATGAGATGGGGGGTATTTACCCTATTAATGGCAGTTACTCTGAATCTGCAGCTTTTGTATACGCAGCTAATGGTTCTTCAGCTGGTGGACTCCCGATGGAGTATGGTGGTATCACTTATAATGCTTGTTGGCGTACTGGGTTTGGTAGCATATATAGGTGTCACCACCGGTCAAGGCGGGAGCAGGATAAAGCTGAAGGAGGAGGAGCCCAGCACGGGAAATAATCGACTTATTGCAAGGGATGACGACAGTTTCTGGAAGCTGGGGATGTTTTATTACAATCCCGATGACCCAACCCTATGGGTGGAAAAACGCTTTGCTATAGGCATGACGATTAACCATGCCCATCCGATCGGGAAGCTGCTGACAGGGGCAATCATAATATTACTAATAGGTTCATTAGTCTTGCCGATGATATTATAAATTAAAGGAGGGAATTTTATGGTAAGTAATTGGTCAATCATCTTCATGTTTATTTCCTTAACCATTGTTTTAGCTTTACCTATAGGCCTTGCAATTTACTTTGTTAAAAAGGAAAAGGCCTCCATTAAATCGATATTGGTTGGTGCATTGGTTTTCATTGTTTTTCAAATTCTGACAAGAGTCCCCCTACTGCAGGCCCTTAGCCAGCAGGCATGGTACTTTAAGATGGCCTCAAATGTAGTGCTGTTGGGAATATTCTTAGGGTTAACAGCTGGATTGTTTGAAGAAATAGGCAGATTTCTGGGCTTTAAGCTATTATTAAAAAATAGACTAAGCTGGGCTGACGGTGTAGCCTTTGGTATAGGACACGGCAGCATTGAGGCTATACTGCTGGTTGGTTTGTCCTTTATCAATAGCATATTTTATAGCTTTTCAATAAATTCAGGGACCTTTGACAGCATAACAGCAAATTTACCTTCGGATGCTGTATATCTTCTGAAAAACCAGCTTATCAATACCCCTTCCCACTTATTTTTGACGGCGGGAGTTGAAAGAATCTTTGCCATGGCTTTGCAGATAGCCTTTACACTAGTAGTGCTGTATGGGGTAAAGAAAAAGGCCTTTAAGTATGTGGTGCTGGCTATTTGTCTACATTTCCTAGTAGATTCGCCTCTGCCTCTGCTGATGGCCAGCGGCTTAAATATATGGGTTATAGAAATTTTTGTAGGCATTTGTGCAGCAATAGCGCTATACTTCATAATTAAATCTAAGGAAATCTTTCGCAAAAGCTTTGACGAAGCAGAAGAAATAAAGCTATAAAAGGTATTTAGTGAGAATGGGATAGGAGCCGGGTGCAGGCTCCTTTTTCTGTTCTTGGCAGAATATTAGCATCACGAAATATTTAGATTATTTAACTTGATTATCCTATGACGCAGAAAGTATAATTATTAGGGCAGCATAATTGCTGCAGAAGCTAATAGAAAGAGGGCAAGGGTATGAAGGGAAATAATTTAACTGAGGGTAATATATCAAAGGTCTTATTGAAGCTGGCTTTGCCGATAATGGGTACCTCCTTTATTCAAATGGCATATAACCTAACAGATATGTTCTGGGTGGGCAGACTGGGAAGCCTTGCAGTCGCAGCTGTTGGTACCGCCGGATTCTTTACTTGGTTCTCCATGGCTTTGATCTTTATTTCAAAGATTGGGGCAGAGGTGGGTGTGGCTCAGGCCATAGGCAAGGAGGATGTGGATACGGCCAAAAGTGTTGCAAAGGCATCAATTCAGTTGAATTTGATATTAGCGGCAGTATATGGGCTTCTTTTATTTTTATTCAGACATCAGCTGATCGGCTTCTTTAATTTAGGTGATACAGAGGTAATTAGTAATGCAACCAGCTACTTATTAATCATATCCTGTGGCATGCTGTTTAATTTTATCAATCCCATATTTACTGCAATCCTTAATGGTTCAGGCAACAGTAGATTGCCCTTTATTATAAATTCGATAGGACTGGCTATAAATATTGTATTGGACCCAATGCTGATAATGGGTATCGGCCCGTTTCCAGCCTTAGGTGTTAAGGGTGCAGCCATTGCAACCGTCATGGCACAGCTTATGGTGACTTTGATATTTTTGTTGGCCGTTAAAGGCTCAACCCTATTTACTGGTCTGGGCTTATTTTCATCCTATGATAAAAAGAGAATAGCAGCAATTGTAGAGCTGGGGCTTCCGGTGGCATTGCAAAACGGATTATTTTCTATCTTTGCCATGGTGATTGCAAGAATTATAGCCCGTTGGGGTCCTGTGCCAGTGGCGGTTCAGAGGGTAGGCAGCCAGATTGAAGCCCTCTCATGGATGACGGCAGGAGGCTTCTCCACTGCCCTAAGTGCCTTTACAGGGCAGAATTACGGCGCGCATAAGTGGGAAAGAATACGGAAGGGCTATTATAATGCAATAGGTCTGGTCAGTGTCGTAGGAATATTGGCAACATTATTGTTTGTATTCTTTGGTGGATCAATATTCTCAAGATTTATAGCTGAGGAGGAGGCCATTGCTATAGGAATCGTCTATCTCAGAATTCTGGGATATTCACAGCTTTTCATGTGTATAGAAATAACCACCAGCGGTGCCTTTAACGGTATAGGAAAAACAGTTCCGCCGTCAATCATAGGAATTGCTTTTAACTTTCTGAGAATACCATCGGCTATGCTGCTGTCAACAATAATCGGTCTGGAGGGCGTATGGTGGAGCATAAGCATGACCAGTGTATTTAAGGGGATACTGCTTACCTCGTGGTTTGTTCTGATACTTAAAAAGCAGCTTAGGCAGAAGGAAGACAGTCTGATACAGGGTATAGTTGAGGGGTAGGGCGTGGTCCTATCCCTTTATTATTTAGTGATAAATATCAAAAAAACTGGTGATACATATCACAGTTTAAAGCCGCCATCGATGATAATATTGTCTCATGTGAGAAATAAATATCAGGAGAGGATGGATGTTATGAGTACAATGTTTTGCCATCAGTGCCAAGAGGCTGCAAAGGGAGTAGGATGTACAGTAAGAGGTGTATGTGGAAAGACTGACGAGGTATCAAATCTACAGGATTTAGTGGTATACTTACTAAAGGGCCTATCTGCATACAATATTGAGGCTAAGAAGCTTGGCTTAAGCACTAATAAGACTGACAAATATGTTACCGAAAGCTTATTTACAACAATAACAAACGCAAACTTTGACAAGGATGCCTTTGTTGACAGAGTTAAGACGATTATCTCATTAAGAGAAGAGGTTAAGGCTCAGGTTGTAAAGGCCGGAGGCAATGTTGATCATATATCACACGAATCAGCTCAATGGTCAGCGGATTCCTTAGAGGCCTTTGAGGCTAAGGCGGCGGAGGTTGGGTTCCTTGCCATAGAAAACGAAGATATTCGTTCACTACACAGCTTAATTACCTTTGGGTTAAAGGGACTTGCGGCTTATGTTGAGCATGCCTTTAATCTGGGCTATGAGGATGATGCGTTATATAGCTTTATGCAACAAGCTTTAGTTGATTTAACAAATGAAAATGCAACAGCAGATGAGCTGGTTGCGCTAACCCTGAAGTCAGGGGAGCTGGGAGTTAAGGCGATGGCCCTGTTAGACCAGGCAAATACCTCAACCTACGGACATCCTGAGATAACAAAGGTAAATATAGGGGTTAGAAATAATCCAGCTATTTTAATAAGTGGTCATGACCTGAAGGATATGGAGGAGCTGTTAAAGCAAACAGAGGGTACAGGTGTAGATGTATATACCCACTCTGAAATGCTGCCTGCCAACTACTATCCGGCCTTTAAGAAGTATGAGCATTTTGTTGGAAACTATGGCAATGCATGGTGGAAGCAGGATAAGGAATTTGAAAGCTTTAACGGACCGATACTGATGACGACAAACTGTTTGGTACCGCCAAAGGATGCCTATAAAAATAGAGTTTATACAACCGGTGCGGTAGGTTTTGCAGGTCTAAAGCATATCGCCGATAGAGAAGATGGTAAAACAAAGGATTTTTCAGAAATCATAGAGCATGCTAAGCAATGTACGCCTCCGACAGAGATAGAAAGAGGAGAAATTGTAGGGGGCTTTGCCCATAATACAGTATTAAGTGTTGCAGATAAGGTTGTTGAAGGGGTTAAATCTGGAGCAATCAAGAGATTCTTTGTAATGGCAGGCTGCGACGGTAGAATGAAGAGCAGAGACTACTATACAGACTTTGCTAAGGAGCTGCCAAAGGATACCATCATTCTAACAGCCGGTTGCGCCAAATATAAATACAACAAGCTGGATTTAGGCGATATCGGAGGAATTCCAAGAGTCTTGGATGCAGGACAATGTAATGACTCATATTCTTTAGCAGTAGTAGCTCTAAAGCTTAAAGAAGTGTTTGAATTAAATGATATCAATGATTTGCCAATCTCATATAACATTGCATGGTACGAGCAAAAAGCGGTTATCGTTCTACTGGCACTATTATATCTTGGCGTGAAGAACATTCACCTAGGACCAACATTACCAGCGTTCCTATCACCAAATGTAGCTAAGGTATTGGTGGAGAATTTCGGCATCGGTGGCATAACAAATGTCCAGGATGATATCAACATGTTTATGGGAGCATAATTCACAAAAAAATAAGAGGTCATTAGCCACAGTTCCATAGTGAAAGATTTGAAATGTGGCTGATGGCAGGTCATATCGGCAGACAGTGTATTTTCACTGTCTGCCGATTGCTTTTTATACCACTTTTATTGGTGTATATTTACTCTCTCGTGGCAATATACAATTGTCTCAATTAATTCATGTTGCCTTCAATAAACTTCTCTCTGCACTCCCAGCTGCAGAAATAATGGGTGGCGTCATCCCTGACTACTTGATAGGCTTTGTTTTTAGGGACATAGGTGTTGCATATCTCATCCAATACCATTTCGACAGCGACTTCTTTTATATTAGCTTCGGGAAATCTGTCGGTAGATGACTGGTTAACCTCCTCCTCAACTTCTCGGGGTGTAACCACCTTAATCTTGAATAGAGAATTTATGAAAACCTTAACTGCTAAAAAAATCAGATAGAATCTTATAAAATTAAGAACTAAATCCATGTATATCCTCCTTTGCAATTTATTTCATAGGAAGGGCCATTTGCTTGATCCTATGAAGGGGGGTACCCCCCTCTCTTCGATGAGGAGGGTACAGTTAGATGTCTTACTCAATAGTCACTATATGCTCTGTTTTAATTATATCCGCTAAATCTAAAAAGCCCTTTAATAAAGTATTAAAAATTTCTTAATTTTACAGAATATTAATGCTAATATGATATTATAGCTGTGAAAAATAGTTAATACCTTGTGTTATTTAATATCAATAATTATTGAGGGAGGCTTTATATGAAATTTGAAAAATCAATGGCGGAGCTAATTAAAGCGAGAAGGTCCGTCAGAGGCTACATGCCTAAAGCGCTCGATACAGAGGTTAAAAGCAAAATTCAGGATTATATCAAGACATTAAAGGGTCCCTTTAACGCAGGAGTGAGGCTTCAGCTGGTGGAGCAGTCAAGTATTTTGGAGGAAAGCGGCGGAAAAATCGGCACCTATGGCTTGATTAAGGGGGCAAATACATATATTGCAGCTATTATGGAAAATAACAGGCCTAATGGTCTGGAGGAAATAGGCTATATATTGGAGGAGCTGATCTTGTATGCCACCTCCCTTGGACTGGGTACCTGCTGGCTTGGGGGAACCTTCAACAGGGGGCAATTTGCAAAGCACCTACACCTTGCCGAGGATGAAACCCTGCCTATAGTCACGCCGATTGGATATCCAAAGGAAAAGCTGAGCTTAATGGATAAGGCAGTCAGGTTTGCGGCAGGATCAAATAACAGAAAGCCATGGGATGAGCTGTTTTTTAACAGCAGCTTTAGTACACCTTTAACAAAAGAGGACGCCGGCAATTATGCAGGTCCGCTGGAAATGGTACGCTTGGCCCCCTCTGCCTCCAATAAGCAGCCCTGGAGGATCGTAAGGGAGAACAAGCAATGGCATTTTTATCTTAAGACCTCAAAGGGCTATGGCGAGAGTCTAGGCTTTAATATACAGAGGGTGGATATGGGAATAGCCATGTGTCATTTTCAGCTGATGGCGGAGGAGCTAAGCATAAAGGGAAAATGGCAGCATGAAATCCCTAAGGACCTTGCTGCTACCGAGGACATGAAATATATCATAACCTGGATAGAGGAATAAAAATAAACCTCCTTTGGGACACATCGCCAAGGAGGTTTTAAACTTCTTAAGATAATTAAGCCTTGTAGGCCTCAAGATATTCGTCATAGGTCATTCTTACGTCCAGCGCACCTTCAGGCTTAATTTCTATAATCCTATTGGCAATCGTCTCAATAAATTGATGGTCATGGGATGTAAATAACACAACACTCTTGTAATCCCTCAGACCATTATTAAGGGCTGTAATAGACTCCAAATCTAAATGGTTGGTTGGTTGATCCAGAAGCAATACGTTGGCACTGCTCAGCATCATTTTGGACAGCATACAACGCACCCTTTCACCACCAGAAAGCACCTTAAGCTGCTTTAACGCCTCCTCACCAGAGAAGAGCATCTTACCTAAAAAGCCTCTAATATAGGTTTCAGATTTTTCGTCGGAGAATTGTCTTAGCCAATCCACAAGATTCAAGTCAACATCATTAAAAAATTCAGAGTTATCCTTTGGGAAATAGGCCTTATTAATGGTCACGCCCCATTTAAAGCTGCCGCTGTCGGCCTCCATTTCGCCAGTGAGTATTTTAATGAGGGTGGTATTTACCAGCTCATTGTCACCGACAAAGGCAATTTTGTCTCCCTTTGATACTGTGAAGCTGACATTGTTTAAAATTACCTCACCGTCGATTGTTTTAGACAGTCCATCTACTATCAGAATATCATTCCCAACCTCCCTTTCAGGCTTAAAGCCAACATAGGGATATTTTCGATTTGAGGGCTGGATATCATCTAAGGATATCTTATCAAGAATTTTCTTACGAGAGGTTGCCTGCTTTGACTTAGAGGCATTCGCACTAAATCTGGCGATAAACTCCTGTAATTGTTTGATTTTTTCTTCCTTTTTACGATTTTGATCCTTCATCAATTGAAGTGCCAGCTGGCTTGATTCATACCAGAAATCATAGTTACCTGCAAATAGCTTTATCTTACCGTAATCCACGTCAGCCATATGGGTACATACCTTATTGAGAAAATGCCTGTCATGGGATACGACAATAACAGTACCATCAAACTCTATTAGGAATTCCTCCAGCCATCGGATGGATTTAATATCTAAGTGGTTTGTAGGCTCGTCCAGAATCAAAATTCCGGGCTTGCCAAATAAGGCCTGTGCCAGCAGCACCTTCACCTTTTCCGAGCCCTGTAAATCTCCCACCATTTTGTAATGAAGATCAGTTGTTATGCCAAGCCCCTGTAAAAGGGCAGAAGCATCAGACTCCGCTTCCCAACCGTTTAACTCTCCAAATTCATACTCCAGCTCAGCTGCCTTAATACCATCCTCATCTGTAAACTCCGTCTTAGAATAAATGGCATCCTTCTCCAGCATAACCTCGAATAATCTCTGATTTCCCATTATAACCGTCTGCAGCACCTCTTTATCATCATATTGATAATGGTCCTGCTTCAAAACCGACATTCTTATACCAGGAGCAACACTGACATCTCCGGTATTGGCCTCCAATTCACCGGATAGTATCTTCAAAAAGGTACTTTTGCCGGCGCCATTAGCTCCTATTACACCATAGCAGTTACCAGGCGTAAACTTTAGGTTTACATCTTCAAATAGTTTACGTTCTCCGTATCTTAGGCTTAAATTTGTAACATTAATCACGTCATAACCTTCCTCTACTAAATAATTTCGCAAGCTTCGCGTTATTATATCATATATTCTATTACAATTCACCTGGAAATTAAATAAATGAAAATGAGGAATAAATGCGCTAAAGCTTTTATATTTTTAAGAAATATTCATCCTAGTGCCAACTCTACCATATATTTATATGTAGGAGTATCAATTTTCTAAGTTTAAGAGCTTCCCGAAAGGATGCTCCTCATTAGTATAAGGGGGAATTATATTGAAGCGCTTGACTAAGCTCTTTACTATACTAAGCATATGCATTGTTTCTGGAATATCAGCTAATTACATCTACTCCAATAGGATAGAGCTGGGGGAGTCCAGAGGGTTGAGGGAATATACCCAATGGGAGCAAAGCCTTCTGTTGGAGAATCCTGATTACAAGGATATGAAAATACTAATAGATATTTCAGAAAAAAGACTATATCTATTGAGTGAAAATAAATTAATTAAATCCTATACCATCGCATCAGGAAAGTCTGACTCTCCCTCACCCTTGGGCTCATGGCAGATAGAAGGCAAAGCAAAATGGGGAGGCGGCTTTGGCACCAGGTGGATGGGGTTGAACGTACCGTGGGGTCGTTTTGGCATACATGGTACCAATAAGCCGAATTCTATAGGCTATGATGCTTCTGCCGGATGTATTAGAATGAGAAATCAGGATGTCGAGGACTTATATAAATATGTAAAGGTAGGTACTCCTGTGGCTATTGTCAACGGACTTCACGGCCCCTTTGGATATGGACTTAATCCAATAAAACCGGGGGATTTTGGCGCTGATGTCATGGAGGTACAAAGAAGACTTCGAGCATGGGGCTATTATGATGCGGAATCACTGGATGGGAAATACGGTCCCAGAATGGAGGATGCCCTCTACCGCTTTCAAAAGGATAAGGGCATACCCAAGAATCCTATAATAGACTATGATACCTTAAAAGCCTTGAATATTGTGATTATGGAATAGGAATCTACAAACCCAAATTTTTGAAACAGCTCTTTCCTTCCTTTGTTTGAAGCGGATTTACAGCATCTCTCAGCCTTTTTTCTAAATCATATAATCCACAAATTGAGCCTTATAAAGCCTTGCATAGATGGTGGAGGTTTCTATCAGTTCCTTGTGGGAGCCCTCCTCCACAATACCCTCCTCCGTCAGCACCATGATCCTGTCGGCGTCCCTTATGGTGCCCAATCGATGGGCGATAACCAAAGTGGTTCTGCTTTCTGACAATTTGTTGAAGGATTCCTGAATCACCTTTTCCGTCTCATTATCCAGGGCTGATGTAGCCTCGTCCAAAATCAAAATTGGTGGATTTTTTAGGAATATTCTAGCTATGGATATCCTCTGCTTTTGACCCCCCGAAAGCTTGACGCCCCTTTCGCCGATATAGGTATCGTAGCCGTTCTCTAAAGACATGATAAAATCATGGGCATTTGCCAGCTTAGCGGCCTCAACGACATCCTGGAGGCTGCAATTTATTTTGCCGTAGGAGATATTTTCTCTGATGGTGCCTGAAAAGAGGAATACATCCTGCTGAACAATACCGATATTCTCCCGTAAGGATCGTTGGGTCATGCTTTGTATACTGATACCGTCTATTTCTATGCTGCCCTTCGTAATATCATAGAAGCGTGGAATAAGGCTGCATAAGGTGGTTTTTCCTGCACCAGAGGGACCCACAAAGGCAATGGTCTCCCCAGCCTTTATTTTAAGGTTAATATTCTCCAGAACACTTTTGTGGTCATTGTAGCTAAAGCTGACATTCTTAAATTCAATAGCACCGGAGAGTCTGGGGACCTTGATGGCATTCGGCGCATCCTTTATATCGGGAACCAAATTGACGGTATCCTGAAAGCGACTAAAGCCCGCCATCCCCTTTTGATAGTTTTCAACCAATGTGGTAAACTTCCTGATGGGCTGAAGAAACATACTCACATATAATAAAAAGCCCGTTAGCTGTCCTATAGCCAATTGCTCTTGATAAATAAAATAAATGCCCAAAATCAGAACCATTAAATGAATTGTATTTGAGAAAAACTGTATTCCTGCTAAAAATTCGCCCATGATTTTAAAGGCGTTTTCGCGGGTGGTTTTAAAGTTGAAGTTTCCTTTTTCAAATTTTTTCTGTTCATACGCTTCATTGGTGAAGGACTTTACCACTCTTATTCCGGAAATGCTATCCTCTATCTGGGCATTTATATCCGCTATTCTTAGGCGCATATTCCTAAAGGTAATCTGCATTTGCTTGTTTTTGATTATAGAAAACAGCAGCATAATAGGCAGTACTGAAAAAATAATCAGAGTCATCTGCCAATGAAGTCTAAGCATAATGAAAAAGGAACCCAGCAGGGTGATAACAGTAATAAATAAGTCCTCAGGACCATGATGGGCCAGCTCTGAGATTTCATTTAAGTCATTAACCAATCGAGACATAATATGCCCGGTTTTGGTATTATCGAAGTAATTGAAGGAGAGCTTTTGAATGTGGCTGAATAGGTCACTTCTCATATCGTGTTCAATGCGTGCCCCTAAAACATGCCCCCAATAATCTACAATATAGGTTAATATGTATCGCGCTATATTTATAGCTAATAGTACAACTCCTATGATCACCAGCATCCGAAAGCTTCCGGAGGGTATAACAGTATCGATGGAATAGGTAACTGCTAAAGGAAAAACCAGGTCCAGCAGAGCCAGTACAACGGCACAGCAGAAGTCCAGAAAAAATAAAGGCAGATGCGCCTTATAATACTTTATAAATTGTCTCAAGGTAGAAGTCCTCCTTCTAAAAATATTTCGTTACACTAACTACAATATTATAGCATAAAAAGAAGGACATTTTATAATATGAAAAAAAATTAAGGTTGCAGAAAAATCAATGTCAAATTGTGTTAAAATGATGTAATAGAGATAACAAACAGGGGGGACAAAGGATGATCATCTATCGAAAAATGAGGACAACAGATTTTGATGATGTTAAGGAGATGTGCAGAGACATATGGGATGGAGCCGACTATTTGCCTCAGCTTTTTCATCAATGGTTGGAGGCGCCGGGTTTTTTTATGGCGGCTGTAGATCAGGAAGCTAATAAGGTAATCGGTACCGGGAAGTTTAGTATTTTATCCGATGGCACAGGCTGGCTGGAGGGGCTAAGGGTACATGAGGATTATAGGGGAATACGGATATCCAATAAGATTACAGACTCACTGCTGGAGCTGGCAAAGCAGACGCTTGCTGAAGGGAAGATAGAAAAAATTGCTTATTCAACACATACCACCAGCAGCAAAAGCATTCATCTAATGGAGGAAAGAGGGTTTAAGCTGAAGCAAAGCTATATTACAGTATTCAAGGCCTTTGATGATTTGGATAAGGGTCTGAAAATAGAAGCATTTGATGTAAGGGAATGGCAACCGGAGTATGAGGAGTTTAAGGAGCTGCATTATATAAAAAGAAGAAATAACCTTCTCCCTTTAGCCTTTGTCTTTCAAAAACCAACGCTGGAGCTTTATCACTCGATTAAGGAGGATAAAGGCTTTATGGAGATAAATGGTGTAAAGGGAATATATAAATATAAGGGAGAGCCGAATTTTCTGGTGGTGGACGAAAGCCTAGAGGCCATTGAAACCTTTGCAAAATACTATGGCTTAAAGCATAAGGGGATTATTAACTTTCCTCCCCTAACTACAGTCCTTCAGGAGGATAAAAGACTGGTGGAGGCGCTGCAAAAAAACGGATACACGGTTTGGTGTGACTGGAATACAGACTATTTATATTATGAATACGAGGCTTAGATTAAAGAGGAAGCGTCCTATAATGGATGCTCCTCTTTTTGCATAGTAAGCGCTATTATCATCCTCATTGTAACAATAAAGTTACATGTCACATTTGAGAAGCCTTTATAAAGCCCTGTAGCATCTAAAAAATACTAACGACCTTAAGCAATTATTGGCAACAGCAGATTTCAACGAGAATCTACAGCCCTTTTCTAATTGGCATAGCTTTTGCAAACTGTTAGATTGTAGAATAATTAGTAAGGGAGGATTCAAATGTGAAAATAGGAATTGTTGATTTTGAAAATTACTTGCCGGAGGGAATTATTACAGCAGAGGAGCTTTCACCATTGGTCAATATACCGGCGGATATTTTGAGGACAAAAATGGGAATAAATCAAAAGCATGTCGGGGGACCAGAGGATCATCCGGCTAAAATGGCAGTTAAGGCTGCAAAAAGGCTGCTGGAGAGAAATAGCATTGATCCATTAGATTTAGACATGATTTTGTTTGCGGGTGAAACCTATTGTGAATACGTATGCTGGACAGCAGCCATAAAGATACAGAATGAGCTGGGGGCTGATAATGCCTATGCCTGGGACCTGGGCTTCAGATGTGCAGGTACTCCCCTTGCTCTAAAGGTTGCTAAGGATATGATGAAAAGCGATGACGATATTAAAGAGGTCCTCATCGTAGGCGGAAATACCAATGCATATCTAATAGACTATCAGGACAAAAACCAATCCTTTATGTTTGATATGTCCCCCGCTGGGTGCGCTATTTTATTGAGAAAGGATTATCCCCATAATGAAGTACTGGAAACTGGGATAATTACTGATCATGTCTTCTGCGATGATGTTATCGGCAAATGGGGCGGTACCCTCTATCCCATAGATGATGCCATTGCAGGAGATCCAGAGAAGCTGAGAAAAGCTAAGCTAATACATCTTTCAGACCCAGAGGGAATGAAGAAAAGGCTGGCGGAGAGATCCTTACCCAATTTCACAAATGCCGTCAATATTGCCTTAAGAAAATCTGGATTTCAACAAGAGGATTTAGATTTTATCTCTATTACCCATATTAACCCCAAATCCCATGCAGCAATACTCAATGCCCTTGGAATGACAGAAAAACAATCAATATATTTAGAAAATGATGGGCATTGCGGTCATGTGGATCAAACACTGGCCCTTGATTATGGGATAAAAAGCGGAGCGGTAAAGGAAGGGAGCCTTTGCGCCCTATTGGGGGCAGGAACTGGCTATGCCTTTGCCTGCACTATAGTAAGATGGGGTGAAGGACAGGAGGTGAGCTTAAAATGATATTAGAATTATATAAGCAAAGGAAAAAAACGATTGATGAGGCATTGGAGCTAATTAATAGTGGCGACCATTTAATCTGTGGTTTAGGTGGAAGTGAGCCAATAGATATATTAAGCTCTCTACACAGGCTATATGATAAAGGCATCACTGATTTGCTACTGACAAATACATTGCCAATGGGCGCCTATGAATTTATTACAGATACCAAGTACAAGGATATGATCAGCGTGTCCTCCTGGTTTTTTACACCGATTATGCGTAAGCACTATCATCAGGAGAATATTACCTTTCAGCCTAATCACCTGCACCTGGCTCTTAAAAAGAGAATGGTGGCAGAAGGCAGTAGGCCCCCGGTATTGCTGACCACCTGCTCGCCGATGGATAAGCATGGCTATCTCAGCCTTTCTATTGGTAACACCTATGAAATGCAGCTAATAGAGACCGGAATAGCAAAGGTTATCCTGGAGGTGAATCCTAACTATCCCAGAACCTTTGGCGATAATCAAATACATATTTCCGAGGTGGATGCGCTTGTAGAGACCCAGCGACAGGTTCCCTGCCTGCCGAAGGGGAGCATTAATTCCTACGATCAAAGAATAGGCGATTTTATAGCAGAAAGGGTAGAGGATGACTCAACAATACAGCTGGGCATAGGCAGTATTCCAAATGCTGTTGCTAAGGCTTTAGAAAGCAAGAAGAACCTTGGCATACACACTGAGATGTTTACGGATGGCATGGTGGACCTAATAAAGGCCGGTGCAGTAAACAACAGCATGAAAAGCATTTATAAAAGAAAGTCTGTCTGCACCTTTGCTTTAGGTACTAAGGAGCTGTACGATTTTCTAGATGACAACCCAAATGTTTTGTTCTATAAGGGCTGCTGGACAAACGATCCCTTCGTCATAGCTCAGAATCATAAAATGGTATCCATAAATACCACAATAGAGATCGATTTTAGCGGACAATGCTGCTCTGAATCCATTGGCTACAAACAATTTTCAGGAACAGGCGGTCAGGCGGATACCGCCATTGGTGCGCAAAAATCCCTTGGGGGCAAATCCTTTATAGCACTCTACTCAACGGCACAAATCACGGGAGAACAAGGGGAAAAGAAGAATATTTCCAAGATAGTACCTACCCTAAAGCCAGGAGCTGCGGTGTCCTTGTCCCGTAATGATGTCGATTATGTCGTTACGGAGTATGGGGTGGCATCCTTGAGGGGAGAAACCCTTGCCTCCAGAGCAAAGCAGCTGATTTCAATCGCTCACCCGGATTTTAGGGAAGAGCTTGAACATGAAGCAAAAAAAATGCACCTAGTGTAACTGCTATAGCAAAAGGGTTCAAAGGAAAAGTGGCGCGTTTAGAGTGTCACTTTTCACATTTATAAACAGGAGAAATGGGAAGAAGGATTATTGACTTAAGACTATTTAAAATTTTCAGTATATAACATATAATAAAACATATAGATGTCCTAAAGCGCTTATGGCTCAATGGAAAACAAACGTGGTGAAGCCATTTTTGGTCTAAGTTAGGGGGGGGATTATTCGGCAATGAAAAAGATAGATGAACGGTTAAATAGATTATTAAGAGATTTGCCAAAATCGCTATTCGATGAATTGCCATTACCTATTAATGTCGTGGATGAAAACTGCGTTGTGGTAGTTATGAATCAGGCGTTTCTGGACTTCTATGGCACTCCGGATTTTAAGGATGCTGTGGGCAAATCATTGCAGGCCTTTGATCATACAACTCGTTTCCCTATCGTTTTAAAGACAGGGATTCCAGAAATCGGACATTCCCATCAATTTATTACGGGCAAAAAGGCAATAGTCGATCGTATACCCATACTTGATGGTGATAAGGTAATAGGGGGTGCCGGTATTGTAGTTTTAGAGGATGTGGTGGCAAATGAAAATGCCAGGCGTATCAGAGAATCAATTATAAAAGCGATTCGGCCCGATTGGGAAGCAGAAATGGCTGCCAAGGGTACTGCCCGGGCTAAGTATACCTTTGATGATATAATTACCCAATCCTCCCTAATCAAGCACTTTAAATCCAGGGCAAAGTCCTTTGCTGCTACAGATTTACCTGTATTAATTACAGGAGAAAGTGGTGTAGGTAAGGAGCTTTTCGCCCAGGCTATTCATAATAGCAGCGACAGGAAGAACAAGTCCTTTGTCAGTATAAATTGTGCTGCAATTCCTGAAACATTACTGGAATCAGAGCTCTTTGGCTATGAATCCGGTGCCTTTACTGGGGCCAATAAAAAGGGCAAACTGGGGAAGTTTGAGCTGGCAAACGGCGGAACAATATTTCTGGATGAGGTTGGAGATTTGCCCCTAAGCATGCAGTCAAAAATATTGAGGGTGCTGCAGGAGAATCAGGTTGAACGGGTGGGCGGCAATGAAATAAAGGAAATCGATGTTAGGGTCATAGCTGCTACGAATTGTGATCTGCTCAAGAAAATAAAAAACCAGGAGTTCCGCTCTGATCTATATTATAGATTAAATGTTTTGAACCTAAACATTCCTTCTCTGAGGGACAGGAGGGAGGACATTGCTTTACTAATGGAGCATTTCAGCTCGCTCTTTTTTCAAAAGTCCGGAATTTATAGACGTTTTAATCAGGATGTACTAAATCTACTGGAAAACTACTACTGGCCTGGAAATATTCGGGAGCTTAAAAATATCGTTTATAGATTAATAGTTATGGCGGAAAGCCAGGACATCACTAAAGAGCTATTACCGAAGGACATCATCGATGAAATAATCGGAAATATGGCTGAAGTAGTGGATACGTCTAATTTGATTGCCGCAAACAACACCCTAAACAATATACTGAAAAAAATAGAAGTTAAGATTATTGAGGATACGCTTAAGCTATGTGATAACAATAAATCTAAGGCGGCAGAGTTCTTAGGCATAGAGCGAATGACCCTGTACAGAAAGCTAAAAACAAAAGAAGAAGAGTAGGCCAATCAAGATAAAGTCAATCGGTTTATAGCGATTGGCTTTTATTATTTTTGTTAAAGAAAGTCCAATTTTACACTATAAATTCTTAGTAACACAATCCCTACATTGTAACAATACTGTTACACCTGGTAGAATTTTAGAAGCATTTACTCAAGCAAAATCAAAGGCCTCAGCATTGAGTGAAGCTGGCACACTTATTGCTCTATTAATAAATACTGGAAGGAGGCCAATAAAATTAAAAAATACGATGGGAGGTAAAATTATGGAAATTAAAAAGCACAAAAATCTTATTGTTTTGCTGATCACAGCATGCTGGGTTGCAGTGACCTTAAGCGGCTGGTATGGTCATTGGTTCTTCGGGCTTTGCTTAAGCGTGGTTCTAATGCTCTTACACATGGTATTGGGGGCAGCACAAAATGGTATTATCAGTAAAAAGCTGTTGATTTACCCGCTATTGAGCTGGGCAGTACTTTGGATTTTGGGCTTCATAGTAGGGGAGTATTATTCAAAGGCATTCTTAGGACAAATGCCATCCTTCACTGTCTTCGGCTTTCATCCATCCTTTTCAGCAATCATTTTGGCCTACTGGGTAGGAGGGGTGCTGACGCTTACTCTTGGATTACTCTATTACTCAAAGGAATGGCTTTCTGACGAAGCATGGGACACCTTTAAGAAAAGGATTGCAGAATTAAATGGTGAACAAGCAAACAATTAAGGAGGGGAAATTATGTCAAGTGGTGTAAGATATTTAATTGTATTTTTCTCATTAGGGATGATCCTAGTATCATTCTTGATAGGGTGGAGTGCAAAGAAAAAGGCGTCGGACGTACAGTCATTTTTCGGCGGCACTGCCTTGTTTGGGCCTGTGACCGTTGGTCTTTCCACAGTTGCAGCAGTTGCCAGTGCCTTTGCGGTGGTAGGTGTACCGGGATTGGTCTATGGGGCCGGTAATACCATGAATCTCTGGATGCTATCCTCCTGTGCCTTTGCAATGGCGTATTTTGCAGTTGGGAAAAAGATTAGGGCCATGGCGGAGGTAGGGCCAATAGCAAGCCTTGGCGATATTTCTGATTTAAGATTCAACAACCATAGAGGAATTAAAGCAATACTATCAATCGTACTTTTTATGGGGGCAATAGCATACCTGGCATCACAGATTAGTGCCTGCACTGCCTTGTTTGCTCACCTTTTAGGCTGGAATCCGTATGTAGCCGGTTTCTTTATCTTCGGCATACTCACCCTATATACCGCCATCAGTGGAGAGGTTGGAGGCGTAATGACTCAAGCCTTCCAGGGCTTAATAATGGTGGTGGCAGGCATTATTATGATTGGTGCCTTCTTTATGATTACCGGAGGCTTCGCAAACGTTTTAGAAGTAGTCTCAAAGGCTGGCACCGTAACAGCTACAGTAGATGGTCAAGAGCTGGTAAAGCAGTTTACACCAAAGGCAATGGATGCATGGGGAGCCATGCCGGGTGCAATCGCTCTAACATGGATGTTTATACCTATCCTTGGGACTATGGGGCAGCCCCAGGTGCTTACGAGAATTTATGCCTTAAAGGATCCTCGTGATATGCCCAAGCTTAGTCTCTATGCTGGACTGGGACATTTTATCATAGGCTTTTTCGCACTAACCATGGGTTATGGCGCACTGTACTTGGTGGGCAAAGGCCTGATACCTCCTCTTGCCAATAACGACAATGCCATATTTGCAGTAGCAGATTATGTCGGTGTAGTAGCACAGCTGTTTGTGTACGCAGCAATTTTGGCGGCATCAATGTCTACCGCCAGCATGTTTCTGACGCTATCCTCAAATATTATATCCAGAGATTTACCAACAGCACTGGGGCTGAAGCTGGAGGGCTCTAAGCAAATGAATATATCAAGGGCTACCACCTTTATCATAGGGTCAATTGCCATCATTTTTGCATTAACCAGCGGCGAAGCAGTAGCAATATTGGGCACCTTTGGATGGGGAACCCTTATGTCCGCTACCTTCCCCGTATTTATTATAGGACTTGCTTGGAAAAAAGCCAGCTCACAGGGGGTTATGGCAGGACTGACGGTTGCATTGGTCCTTAATATTACATCATTGCTACTCAATAGGTCCGGGTTTAGCTGGCCAGGCGGACTGCCATGGTATGTCAACGTCATTACAGCTGCTATTTTAGTGACGGTTGTGGTATCGTTGTTTACAAAAGGCGCGGCAGACGAAGAAATTGATCCAAGGGTTGATGCGGTTATTGATCTATAACATCAAAGATAGGCGAGGTGATAATATGAAAATAGTAGCACTATGTGGTAGTCCCCGTCAGGGTAACACGGAGTACTATCTCAAAGAAGTCCTACAAGCATTAGCAGCAAAAAATCACGATACCCTTTTTATACCACTAAGGAATAAAGAGATTAACCAGTGCAATGGGTGCTATAAATGCGTAGAGCACAAGAAATGTGTAATAAATGACGACTTTTCAGCAGTGTTTACAGAAATGATAGAGGCAGATTGTATATTGGCAGGCTCTCCTGTTTACAATGGCTCCATTACACCTAGACTAAAGGCTCTGCTGGATAGGGCGGGATTTTCGGCGAGATGGATGAAAAACCAAATGTCTACAACGGATAAAAAATATAATTGGGGAGAAATGGTATTTTCACGAAAGCTCTTTGCCCCAGTCACCGTGGCAAGAAAGACAGGTCAAACCTTTGCTTTAGCTCAGCTGGCATTATGGGCCAGTGTTAATGATTTTATTATTCTGGGCTCAAATTATTGGCCTGTTGGCACAGCCGGCGTCTCCGGTAAGGTAAATGCAGATGAAGACGCAGAGGGGGCTTCAATAATGGCACATCTTGCAGAGAATATCGATTTTCTGTTGAATAAAATTCATAACTAGTGACCTCTCGCATCATACAGAGCTAACTTAATGATTTCTCTGAATTTTTACTATTTCTCTAGTCTTAACCTAAGCGTTGGCTGCCACAAGATAGGATATCTATTATACGAGGAGGATAGACATGAATAATAAAACCATAGATGAATTAAGCATAGGAGATAGAGCCTTTTTTGAAAAGACAGTAACAGAGGCAGATGTATGTCTTTTTGCAGGGATTAGCGGTGACATGAATCCTGCCCATATCAATCAAACCGCCGCGGAAAACTCCTTATTCAAAGGGAGGATAGCTCACGGAATGCTTTCAGCCTCACTCATATCAACCGTCCTAGGCATGTATCTTCCGGGACCTGGAACGATATATCTCAGTCAGGACTTAAGATTTACATACCCAGTAAAAATTAACGACACGATTAAGGCGGAAGCGGAGATCATAGCACTAGATAGAGAAAAATGCCTTGCCATACTAAAAACAACCTGCAGGAATCAAAATGGAAAGGTAGTAATAGAGGGAAAGGCGACGGTTAAGCCGCCTAAGACAAAGCTATAAATCCAATAAAGAGGGGGCTTCAGATAAATTCTGCAGTCCCCTTTGATTTAAGTATAGATATCGGAAAACTCAATGCTTATTCTTTCGATTCTGCCTTCACTGATATTTTGATGAGTATGCTGCACCTCATTATCTGGCAGCATCCTTATAGGAAGCCGTACAATAAATTCACTGCCCTGATCTGGCTCACTGTATACACTAATTTGGCCATCATGCAATTCCACCAGAGATTTTACTAAAGAGAGTCCGATGCCGCTGCCATTAAAATTTTTAATAAGTGATTCATTTAGCTGCTTGTATCTTTGAAATACTGTTTCCTGCTTTTCATGCGGTATGCCGACGCCTGTGTCCCTTACGGAAATACAGATTATATCCCTCTGATGGTTGATATTAACGAAAATTGAGCCGCCCTTTTGAGTGAATTTAACGGCATTAGAAAGCAGGTTTAGTATAATCCTTTCTATTTTATCGGGATCACATGCAATAATCAGCTCCTCGATATCAGTATCAAATTGCAGATGTATGGATCTGTGCTCGATGTATCCCGCCACCGATAGGGCAATATCTTCAACGAGGTTGACAATATCATAATTTTGGAGATTAAGCTGGAAGAAGCCAGAGTCTATTTTTGAGAGATCTATAGAATTGTTCACCAATCGCAGAAGTCGGTAGCTATTTTGCTTAGTGATATGTAAATATTTGTTAATGACTTTGAGGTCATTACAATTCAGCTGATCCCTTACATATAGCTCCATAAGCTGCAGTGTGGCAAATATAACATTGATAGGGGTTCTGAGCTCGTGAGATATATTTGAGAAGAGCTCTGTTTTAAACTGATCAGTTTTTATAACGTCCTCCAGTAGCCTTTTCTTTTCTAGAAAGTCCTCCTCCAGCATCTCGGCTTTTTTTCTGTCAGTGATATCCCTAAGGATAATTTGCACTGCCATATCCCCCTTATTTGGAAAGGCAATATTAGTTATTTCAACATCTACAGAGCTCCCATCGACAGCAACTATTCTTTCAGTCAGCAATCTTGAGGCCTCAGCTTCACCAGACTCCACCTCGTCAAGCCTGCCCATGATATATTCTCTAGCATCTACACAGATAAAGTCCTGAAGGGATCTGCCGATAAGCAGTTCAGGAGAGTCAAGCTTTACCAGCCTTGCGGCCGAATTGTTGGCATATATTATTTTCCCTTTATAATGAACTGCTATTGCATAGGGAGAGTATTCTGCCAATTGACGGTATCTCTCTTCACTTTCCTTAAGCTTAATAAAGTCGGCCCTTTTGTCGCTTAAGTCCCTGGCTATTGATAAAACCATTCGTTCATTTCCCATTACAATCATGTGACTACTGACTTCAACTGGAATTTCACCAGAATTTTTGCATCGGTGAGTGGTCTCAATCGTGCAATGTCCAGTGATAAGAAGTCTATTAATAATTTCCATAAAGCCCTCTTGAGAATTCAAAATATTAATGTCGAGGGGAGTCATACGCATAAATTCCTCTTCGGTAAAGCCCAACCTTCTGCAGGCGGTATCGTTGACCTCAATGTATTTGTCAGGCAGGTTTTCGTTGTTTAGCCGATATAAAAAGATAGAGTCATTGGCATTTTGGAAAAGGCTACTGAGCTTTTTCTCACTCTTCTCAAGTCTTGTGCTATAGCTTTGCAGCCTCGATCCCTGCAGACCCATAATGAGTAGGGTACCGATCAATGCGGCAGAATTACAAAGAATGGCAAATATATTGAAATATCTATAGGGATAAAGGCCCTCGGGTAATGCATAATAGTAGATCGTATATAAAATTGCCAATGATGCATTTATTATGCCATTTTTAATCCCGAATTTTAATATACAATACATTAGCATTATTGTTAACAGGCCTGATGTGTTGGGTAGTGGGTAAAAGCTGCGGGAAAATCCCTCCAGTGCTATGATTAGCACTAGCATCGGTAGTATGGCCTTACCTTTGCGTAGGTTGGTTAGTCCTGTAATAATCACTTGGGTATTAGTGCTGTAGGAATGCATATTATCTGGATTGCCCTTATTATATTGCATATTCTATTCCCCATTTCATTATTATTTTCATACGCTAAATGATTTACATGACATATATACCGAATGTTACTTTGACAATTCGCTACAGTGCCGTAAGCTTCCTGCATAAAAATGAGAAAAGTTGTCGACTTATTTCCTTATATTTCCTAAATATATGCTGTGGTAATGAAAAAAATGTAAAGAAAAACTAATAATTGTCATTTTATAGTTTTATGGGCCTATGCTCGTCAATTAGTTTAACATATCGACATATAATTTGGACTTAAAGGGGCAAGTTAATGATGAAGTTAATTTTCTAAAAAAGTTAAAGTAAATAAGGCGCATTTTACATTAAGAAATACATTAACTTACCATCATAAACTATAAAAAAACAACCTGATAAGAAATAGTCAAATTTTATGGGGAAAAAATAGAGGATATAGATTTACAAAGCTAGAATTAATTCTATATCAGAGAATAGGGCATAAAGGAGGCAACAGAATGTCAGAGGTGTTAAATGGGAGGCCCGTGGTCGCCGCTATACAGCAGGGTATTAAGCTTGAGGTACAGCAAATGAAGGACAAGGGGATTATCCCTACGATGGGCATAATTAGAGTAGGCAACCGACCTGAGGATATCGCCTATGAAAATAGTATTTTAAAGCACTGTGAAGGTGTAGGGGTAATGACTGAGCTCTTTCTTTTGGAGGAAGATATCGATATGACGGCATTTGTTCCCTTTGTTAAGGAAATTAATGAGAATAGCAGCATTCATGGCATATTGCTGTTCAGGCCATTGCCTCCTCAGCTGGATATTGAAGTCATCAAGCATTTAATCTCTCCAATTAAGGATATTGATTGCATGAACCCAATAAGCTTAGGTAGGGTGTTTGAAGGGATGCAGGAGGGCTTTGCTCCCTGTACACCGAAGGCAGTTATGGAAATATTGAAGTACTATGAGGTGCCGCTTGTTGGTGCAAATGCCGTAATCATCAACAGTAGCTCTGTAGTCGGAAGACCATTGGGGATGCTGATGCTGGATCAAAAAGCCACTATCACGCTTTGTCACTCCAAGACACGAAATCTGTCCGACGTGGCGGCAAACGCAGACATTGTAGTAACAGCAGTAGGTAAGCCTCAGTTTTTTGGCTTGGAGTACTTCAATGAGAATGCCATTGTGATTGATGTAGGAATTAATGAATGTGAGGATGGCGGGATTTGCGGCGATGTTAATTATGATCAAGTCTCGCAAAAGGTTAGGGGGTTATCACCTGTTCCAGGTGGTGTCGGGGCAGTAACAACCTCAATACTTGTAAGACATGTTATAGAAGCATGTAAAAAGCAGTTTAAGCTATAGAAAGGGCAGGCCAAGCGCTTGCTTTTTTCTTTTTTGATAGAAAAGATCAATTGTCGATGAAGGGGCTGTTCTCTAAAGGTATCGATGAAATTACAATTATTTATCTTAAAGGAAATATAGACAAACATCATTCCCCACCTAAACTCATATGTTGATATAAGGTTAAAAAAGCCGGTGTCTCAATGCAATCAATCGGAAGTATATCCCCTGAAGAAGGACTTGATAGGACAAGGCAGAGAATAAAGACAATGATACCGCTTCGAAGCGCTTGCCTACAGATATTTTATAAGGGAGAGAGTAAGACTGGTTGATGCTTGGAGACAGGTGTTCCGAAGGGAGAATGAGGAAGATGTGTGGAATTGTAGGTTGGGTAAACTATGAGGTGAATTTGCAGGATAAGTCAAAAATTATGAAAAAGATGACAGATACCCTCTCAAAAAGGGGCCCCGATGCCGAAGGCTATTACTTTAATACAAATGCAGCCTTTGGGCATCGACGATTGATTGTAGTTGACCCTGAAGGTGGAGGCCAACCGATGACAAAGCGTTTGGGGGATTTTGAATATACGATTATATATAACGGAGAGCTTTATAACACTGAGGATCTCAGAAATAAGCTACTGGAAAAGGGCTATGAATTTGAGGGCTATTCAGATACAGAGGTACTACTGACGGCCTACATAGAATGGGGTCCTGATTGTGTAGAGGAGCTAAATGGTATATTTGCCTTTGGCATATTAGATGAAAAGGAAGGCCGTTTGTTTATGGCAAGGGATAGACTGGGCGTTAAGCCTCTGTTCTATGCCTTAAGGGGAAATAGCTTTGTTTTTGCTTCTGAATTAAAGGCGCTGCTTTCACATCCAGACATAGAAGCAGTCATTTCAGAGGAGGGCATAATGGAAATATTCGGATTAGGACCTGCCCGTTCACCGGCAAATGGTGTTTTTAAAGGCATTAAGGAATTGCCTCCGGGGTATTGCCTTATCTATAATGAATATGACGGCATTAGGATAAGAGAATACTGGAAGCTGGTAAGCAAGCCCCATGAAGAGGATCTAGAAACTACTGTGGCGCATACCAGGAGCCTTGTATTGGATGCGGTAGTGAGGCAGCTGGTGTCGGATGTGCCAGTATGCACCTTCCTATCAGGGGGACTGGACTCCAGTGCCATATCTGCTATTGCAGCCAACCATTTTAGAGAAGCGGGAAAGGGAACACTGGAAACCTACTCAATAGATTATGTGGATAATGATCTTTTTTTTAAGCCCACAGAATATCAGCCGGATGCAGACCACGTATGGGTTAAAAAGATGTGTCAGCATATAGGCTCCAGCCATAATCGCATATTGATAGATACACCACAGCTGCTGGCGGCATTGGAGGATGCTGTAACAGCAAATGATTTGCCCGGTATGGCGGATGTGGATTCCTCTTTGTATCTCTTCTGTAGAGCTGTAAAGGAAAAATCAACTGTGGCCCTTTCTGGAGAGTGCGCAGATGAAATTTTTGGCGGGTATCCTTGGTTTAGGCGTTCAGAGGATATTTCAGCCAATACCTTCCCTTGGTCCAAGGCCACTGCAGAAAGAAGCCGATTACTGAAGGGGGAACTGTCTGGGCTACCCATTGAAGCATATGTAGCCTCACGGTATGAGGAGGCCCTTAGGGAGGTGCCAAGGCTAGAGGGAGAGACAGAAATGCAGCATAGGATGAGGGAGCTATTTTATCTGAACTTAAAATGGTTTATGGTGACGCTATTAAATAGAAAGGACCGTATGAGTATGGCCAATGGTCTAGAGGTAAGGGTGCCCTTTGCAGATCATAGGATTGTGGAGTATGCATGGAATATACCCTGGGAAATGAAATTCTGTGATGAAAGGGAAAAGGGATTATTAAGAAGAGCCCTAAGTGGGATATTGCCTCAAGAGGTAATAGAGAGAAAAAAGAGTCCATATCCCAAAACCCACAACCCAGGTTATACTAAGGCATTACAGCGCCAATTAAAAATGCTGCTGTTGAAGCCCTCAACTCCGTTGCTGCAGCTCATAGATAAAAAGGCTGTAATGGAAATAGCAGAAACTGGAGGAGCAGCCTTCGGTAAGCCATGGTTTGGTCAGCTGATGACAGGACCTCAGCTAATGGCTTACCTGATTCAGGTTAATACATGGCTGGAGCTATATCGTATAAAAATAGAGCTATAATTAAATTTTATCTCTGTATAAATATCAATAATATTATGTTATAATACTATATATTTAATTGGAGTAGGCTTAAGGTCCTATGCGGCAGTGCTTATAACATAATGCTAATATATAGAGGTGTATAATTGATGACGGGAATAAAAATTGAAAAACTTAGCTTTAAGGAGGCAAAAGAACTGGGAATAGACAGCTGGAATCGGTGGGAATGTCTTCCCAGCAGCTTCGAATGGGAATATCCTGAGGAGGAGACGGCTTATATATTTGAGGGTGAAGTTATAGTAACCATAGATAATGAAGCGCATCATTTGCATGAAAATATGCTGGTTACCTTTTCAAAGGGCTTGAAATGTCATTGGGAAGTCAAGGAAAAGATTGTAAAGGCATATACCTTTAACTTCTATTAAGTATAAGAAGCGTAGGCGCTGATCAGCTGCCTACTTTTTTTTGCTAAAAATTTTCATCATGTCACCGCCATATTCAATACCTGCAGCTCTGCCAACATCCTCCAATAATATTCTGCCACTGGAGAGCTCTAGAAGGTGAATGTAAAGCTTGCCCTTAAGGCATTCCTCCACCAGCGGCACCATTTTGCCATCCCTCGGCCCCCTGCATAATATAAAGTCCTTAGTATCAGCTTCCGATTTTATATAGAGCTTATATTTATCATTTTCAAACTCCAATAAAACATCCCTTCCCAGAGGATTAATTTTAGCCTTGGAGCCCTTCATAGTTGTAAAGCTGATAAAGTTATTATTATGCCACAAGCCCACTAAAAAGCCGCGGAAGCTTCCAAATAAAAGGGGCACCTTGCCTATTGAACAGCTGAGAGCCACCGTTGGATTAGAAAAGCTATTGGATTGCAGCCAAATCCAGGAGTAAGGGAAGGCTCTCCCCCAATTTTTTTCTACATAGCCCCTGCCGCTGCTAAAGCTATAGCATTTATTATCGATTAAAAGCTCTCCCTCAACCTGTAACCCCATAGCACAAACCTGACTATAGCATTGCATAAAGGGAATAAAGTTAAAGATACCCATACTGCCGGGAGAATATTTACTATCCTGCCACTTAGAGATTTGAGTAAAATTAAGGGTACCCTTAATATGTTGATCCTTTGAGGTTATATCCAATTTAAGCGCCTCTAGAGAGAAATAATTCTTACCGATAGATATGCTGAAGGGGTCTTGCTCAGCAGTGAAGTTGCTGGTTGGAAATCTATGATAATGATATTTGGTCTGTGGACCGTTGAGTACCTGAATAAAGCTGTGAGCATCTTTTTTACGCCTACCCCCAGTAATGCCAGGGATAAATGAAAAGGTATTTCCGTCAGAATCCGTCACCTTAAAGTACCAACCCTCAAATATATTCCAGGGGTGTCTTCCGTGGTATAGGTCGGGGTTAAGCATCTGTTTCAGCATAAATATTCCTCCTGTCAGAGTAGTGATTTAGAAAAGCCTGTGCTATAATTGTAGAGAATTATTATGCCATAAAGACGATATATAATATTCATAATGGAGGGGATTACTTATATGGGAGTTACCATACATCAGATATCCATGCAGGATGCAAAGGAAATCTTGGAATTCGAAATAAATAATAGAGAATTCTTTGAGGCCAGTTTGCCAGCCAGAAATGAGAGCTTCTTTACCTTGTACAATATTAAGAAGTCCATTGAAGAAGCAGAAAGGGATGCTGAAAAGGACCTCTGCTATATGTATATCATACGAAATGATGAGGGTGAAATAGTTGGAAGAATAAATTTATTTTCAATTATTAGAGGAATATTTAAAAAATCAGAGCTGGGTTACAGAGTTGGAGAAAGGCATAATGGACAGGGCTATGCCACAAGGGCCGTTGCTCTTGCTGTAAAGGAGGCTTTTCAATACCACGGATTACATAGGATAGAGGCTTCAACGGACCCGGGAAATAGAGGCTCTCAAATCGTGCTGATAAAAAATGGGTTTCAATTTGTAGGAAGAGCCCAACAGTATATTTATGTGAATGGTAAATGGCATGATTCGATTCATTTTGAGCGATTAAAATTTGACGAAGGAATTTAACCCCAATCTTGAAAAAAAATTTTCCGTCTGATACAATGAATATATCATATGAAGATGGTGATGGAGTTCACCCTTAACCACTGTTAAATCAGTTAATGACTCCTACAGGACAGCTTTTTTGTCCTGTAGGGGTTTTTTTGATACTACGTTGAAATAATATAAGTAGGGAGGTCGTTCAAGATATGGCTTTTAGTTTGGCACTGATCATACTTGTCGGTTTACTGATGAATCGACTATTTACAAAAATACATCTACCGGGTTTATTGGGGATGTTACTTCTGGGGGTTATCATAGGACCCTATGGACTAAACCTATTGGATGAAAAATTAATATATATTTCGGCAGATTTAAGGAAGATAGCCTTAATAGTGATACTTTTAAGAGCAGGACTAGGCATTAAAAGGGATACCCTGAATATGGTGGGCAAATATGCCTTTAGGCTTAGCTTTATACCGGGTGTAGTAGAGGGCATGACAATTCTATTTGTAGGCAGTAGCTTCTTGGGAATACCAAGGCTGGAAGCAGGTATTCTGGGCTTTATCATAGCGGCTGTTTCTCCTGCTGTGGTGGTTCCTTCAATGCTTGAGCTGATACAGCAAAGCAAGGGAGAAAAAAAGGGAATACCGACAATTATACTGGCAGGGGCCTCTATTGATGATGTTGTGGCAATCACAATTTTTTCGGCGTTGCTGGGGGTCTATGGGGGAAAGAATATCAATCTTTTTAGGCAGCTATTTAGCATTCCCCTATCAATCATACTTGGCATACTGTTGGGATTATTTGCTGCAGCTATATTTATATATATTTTCAATCACTATACCATAAGAGATACAAAAAAGGCGCTAATGCTTATAGGAGCCGCCATACTATTGACAACCCTTGAAGAGGTTGCTGCCAATATAATACCTGTAGCCAGCCTATTAGGGGTGATGACCATAGGCTTTGTGCTATTGGAGAAAAAACCGACGATAGCTATGCGGCTTTCCTCAAAATTCAATAAAATATGGGTATTTGCAGAGCTGCTTTTATTTGTATTAGTTGGTGCTCAGGTGAATATATATGTGGCAGCAGATGCGGGGATTATAGGCCTTATCATCATTTTATTGGGGCTTATAGCCAGAAGCCTTGGCGTATATATGTCCCTATGGGGTTCAAATCTCAACGATAAGGAAAAGCTCTTTTGTATCATTTCGTATATACCAAAGGCCACGGTTCAGGCTGCAATAGGGGCAGTGCCGCTGGCAGCGGGAGTTGAGTCGGGAGAACTGATTTTGGCTCTGGCTGTGCTGTCAATAGTAATTACAGCACCCTTGGGGGCTATAGGCATCAAGGTAGCAGGAAAGCATCTTTTAGAATAGGGAGGAAACGGGATGCAGGAAATGACATTACAGCAAATGAGAAGGATAGTTGACGACTACATCGGCCAATTTCAAGAGGGTTATTTCAGCCCTCTGGCCTTAATGGCCAGATTGACGGAGGAGGTAGGAGAGCTGGCAAGAGAAATAAACCATTATCACGGTGAAAAGCCAAAACGAGAGGATGAGCCTGAAAATTCAATTGAAATGGAATTGGCGGACTGTCTTTTTATACTGTTATGCTTTGCAAACTCATTAGAGCTTGACATAGAAGGGGCGTTTCAAAGGATGATGGAAAAATTCAATACCAGAGATGCAAATCGATGGACAAGAAAAAATAATTTGTAATGTGAGTTGAATCAAAGAAATTAAACTAAACCTATTATATGATACTCCTATACCAGAAAAGAAAAAATAGGAGGGTGTCATATGAAGGAATTTAAGGGCAATGAAGCAATCGGTGAAGTGGTGGCAAGCCTGCCAAAGGCTGCAGAAATTTTTAAGGAATATAAAATTGATTTCTGCTGTGGTGGAAACAGAATCCTCAGCAGTGTGGCAGCTGAGGAGAATATTCCTCTGGAAAAGCTGTTGGAGGAATTGATGGCGGCTCAGCAGCAGCTTGAGACAATGGTGACTGAGGAGAAGGATTTTAATACTATGGGCTATGGTCAGTTAATTGACTATATCGTAAGTACGCATCATGCATATCTGGTTAGAGAGCTGCCTAAGCTCAGGGACCTTATAGGCAAAATACTAAGGGTTCATGGACAGCAGCATCCTGAGCTTTCAAGAATTCATAAACTGTTTCATAATCTGGAGACAGAGCTGGAGCAGCACATGATTAAGGAGGAGGAAATCCTATTTCCATTGGCAAAGGCTTATGAAGCAAAACCAGCACAAAGACTTTTAATGGAAATCTATAGAGTGAATGCAGAGCTGGAAGAAGAGCATGAAGGTGCAGGAGATATATTGAAGGCGCTAAGGGCGCTGACTAACAATTATATGCCGCCTGCAGATGGCTGTGGCAGCTACGTATTGACCTATAAAGGGCTAGAAGCCCTAGAATGGGATTTATTTCAGCATATTCATCTGGAAAACAATATACTGTTTCCCAGACTGGCGGAAGAGTCACTGATATAAAAGCCTAAATAAAAAGGAACCTCGTAAAATGAAGTGCACCCCAAAGGCTAGAAAAAAGCATTTGGGGTGCATCTTTTTATTTAAGTAAAGATACTATTATTACAATTGCTCCAACCGTCCAGGTATAGAAGGAGAAATAATAGAGTTTTTCCTTTTTTATAAAGTTTATGAGGGTCCTTATGGCTAATATACCGGCAAGAAAAGCGGATAAAATACCAGCTAGAAGAATACCGAAGGTGAAGTCCCCCAGACCCATTGCCATCGCGTCCTTAACCTCAAAGACTGTAGCGCCTAAAATAGCCGGTATTGAGATTAAAAAGGAGAATCTTGTAGCCAGCTCCTTATTAAAGCCTCTAAAAAGAGAGCCTACGATGGTTGAGCCAGATCTTGATATACCAGGTGTGATAGCAAAGCCTTGAAAAATACCTACTATGGCAGCATCATACCACCGCATCGACTTGATATTCCGTTTACCGCTATTGGCCTTCTCCGCAAACCATAAGAGAGTACCGGTTATCAGCAACGATATCCCTATGATGAGTGTTGAGGAATAAAAGCTGGCAAACACGTCCTTAAAGAGTATCCCCATAAGGCCAGTAGGAATTGTAGCCACAATAATCATGATGCCCAATGTCCTGTACTCGTTGTTTACCCTTAAGCCCTTGCCTGTGATAAGCTCAAAGAGCATCTTTGCAAATTCAACGGTTATCATAATGATGTCCTTTGAATATATAAAGAAAACCGACAACAAAGTTCCAAAATGCAACAGTACAGTGAGAAATAGAATTCTATCCTCAGGCACCTTTAAAAGATGCTGAACTACAGCCAGATGACCGGAGCTGCTGACAGGTAAAAATTCTGTCAAACCCTGTACAATACCTAAGATAATAGCTTTAATAATATTCACTTCTGCACCTCCTCTTTTGATAATATGCCACTGTTTTAGATTATAACACAAAAACGCCTAGAATAGACATATTATAGGATTATAATTATTCTTAATAATTAAGCATTGGCTATAGGCATGGCGGTGTCAAGAGGTTAAAGTCCAGAGGGATAAAAAAGGTGATATAATAGGATGTATACAGGATATTTTCCGGGAAATAATTGTACCCCTAAATAAACCTACAATTTGGAAATCTTAAGATTGGCCATTGTAGGCCCAACATAATCCTGCCATAAGGGGTTCAGACTAATCTAAATGCCGATATAGGGACTATTGACCATAAAGGAGAGTGCTATGATTAAATGATGGAATATAATGATATTATTGGGGAGATTGATCAGATTGTGGATTGGTTAATCCATGTGAGGAGAGATTTTCACATGCATCCAGAGCTTTCAACGGAAGAGTTTCATACAAAGCAAAAGATTAAAGCGTTCTTAAAGGAAATGGGTATCCCATTTAGAGAATTTGAACAGCATAATGGCATTGAGGCCCTTATAGAGGGGGGGCTAGAAGGCAAAACCGTAGCCCTAAGGGCAGACATGGATGCTTTGCCCATTACAGATATCAAGGAAGTGCCTTATAAGTCAAGAGAATTAGGAAAAATGCATGCATGTGGCCATGATGCCCACATGACGGTTCAACTGGGAGCAGCAAAAATACTGAAGAAAAACAGCCATCTACTAAAGGGGAATGTAAAGCTGATATTTCAGCCTGCTGAGGAAACGGTGGGGGGAGCAAAGCCCATGATAGCAGATGGGGTGTTGGAAAATCCAGTGGTGGATATGATTTTTGGATTGCATGTATCACCTGATATTAATTCAGGCAGTATTGGTGTGAGATATGGTCAGATGAATGCCTCATCCGATGCGGTGAAAATGACATTGCAGGGAAAGAGCAGCCATGGTGCTTATCCCCATGAGGGGGTAGATGCCATAGTCATGGCGGGATACGCTATAACGGCATTGCAGACCATAGTAAGCAGAAATACTGACCCGAGAGAGGGGGCTGTCGTCACCCTTGGTGTAATCAAAGGTGGAGAATTAGCAAACATTATAGCAGACAAGGTAGAGCTGACAGGGACCATAAGAACCCTTGAGGAAAAGCTTCGGACTCAAACTCTGGAACGAATACAGCAGCTGATGAAGGGAATATCTGAGAGTATGGGGGGAGAATGCGAGGTAGAGCTACAGGAGGGCTATCCTACCCTTATAAACCATAAAGAGGCAGTAGACATAGTAAAGGAAAACGGCATAAAGTTGTTGGGGGTAGAGCGGGTTTTTATACTAGATAAAGCCAGTATGGGGGTAGAGGATTTTGCTTACTTCCTTCAGCAGGTACCGGGAGCTTTTTTCAGGCTGGGTAGTGGCAACCCAGAGAAGAATGCAAGCTATCCTGGGCATAACAATAGGTTTGATGTAGACGAGAATTGCCTGGCAATAGGGGTTAAGCTTCAGGTGATGAATGTCCTGCGGTTCTTAAATGATGAACACGGGTTTGCTGGGCATAAGGATGGGTATATATAAAACAAGCCAACACCAAGGCAGCGCAGATACAGGCTAGACATAGAAATAGGGCTTTCTAATAGAGATTAGAAGGCTTTATTTTTTGAAGGCATTCAATCAAGAATATATCGTATATAGTAAAACAAAGCCATAAGAAAAATGGAGGGAAGAAAAATGAAAGGCCATAGGCTATACATTGACGGAGAATGGGTTCTATCAGACAGTGAAGCGTTTTTTGATGTAGTGAATCCATCGACTGGGCTAGTGATCGGGAGGATGTCAAAGGCAGGTGCTGATGAGACAAAAAGGGCTATTGATGCCGCAGCAGAGGCCTATAAAAAATGGTCCGTAACTCCTCCCAATGAAAGAGGTGCCATACTTAGGAGAGCGTATGAGCTATTGATGGAGAATAAAAGAGAGATTGCAGAGGCAATGACTCTGGAGCAGGGCAAGCCATTGAAGGAGGCAGAGGGGGAGGTGGCCTATGCTGCCAGCTTTTTTGAATGGTACGCTGAAGAAGCAAAAAGAATATATGGAGAAACCATACCTTCATGGTATATGAATAAGAGAATAATGGTATTGAGGCAACCCATAGGCGTTGTTGCGGCAATTACGCCGTGGAACTTTCCTGCTGCTATGGTAACCAGAAAAATTGCCCCCGCCCTGGCGGCAGGCTGCACAGTTGTACTTAAGCCGGCGACACAGACCCCTATTACAGCAGTAAGAATTATGGCACTGCTGGAACAGGCAGGATTACCTAAGGGCGTGGTAAATTTAGTTGCAGGGCCTGCCAATGACATAGGTGAAGCATTAATGAAGGACACTAGGGTTAAGAAGCTTACCTTTACAGGCTCAACAGAGGTTGGCAAGCTCTTGATGCAGCAGGCAGCATCTACAGTAAAAAAGGTTTCGCTGGAGCTGGGTGGCCATGCACCGATGGTAGTTTTTGAGGATGCAGATTTAGATAAGGCAGTAGAGGGAGCAATTGCAACAAAGCTTAGAAATTGCGGACAGACCTGCATATCTACCAATCGCTTTTATATACAAGAAAGTATTAGCCAGGAATTTATTAAGCGGCTGGCAGAGAGGCTAAAGACTATGAAGCTGGGGGATGGCTTTGAAGAAGACACTGATATAGGCCCCCTAATCGATAATAAAAGCTACTTAAAAGTGAAGCATCACATAGAGGATGCACTGAAAAAGGGAGCTGTTCTTGAATATGGCGGAGGTTTAAAGCATGTAGGAGCTACAGAAAATGGCGGATACTTTATAGAGCCAACCATTATCTCCGGCATTTGTAAGGATATGATCATTAGCACAGAGGAAACCTTTGGACCTGTTATACCTATACTAACCTTTAAAACGGAGGAGGAGGTAATATTGGCAGCCAATGATACAAATTACGGACTGGCGGCGTATTTGTTTACCGAATCCTTAGCTAGATCCATGAGGGTGTCAGAGGCACTGGAATTTGGGATAATTGGTGTCAATGATGGCAGACCGTCTACAGCCCAAGCGCCCTTTGGTGGTATGAAGGAAAGTGGAATAGGTAGAGAGGGAGGAAAATACGGTTTAGAGGAGTTTTTGGAAACGAAGTTTATCTCTATGGCGCTATAAAATAAAGCTCAGCATATGCTGAGCTTTATTTTGCCCTCTCGTATTGTACAGGCCAATTGATATCTGACCTAAGCTCCTTTGCCGCCTGTAGCGGCCAATAGGGATTCCTAAGAAGCTCACGACCCATGTAAACAAGGTCACCTCTGTTGTTTGCGACAATTTCCTCTGCCATATAGGATGAAGTAACTAGCCCGCCGGCAATAGTGGGGAGGCCCGTTATATCCCTAATGGTTTCAGAAAATGGGATCTGATATCCGGGATAGGTTTTAAATTTGGCTGGAACAACGGCGCCAGAGCTTACATTTATAATATCTACCTCATATTCCTTCAAGAGATTTATCATTGCGGCCAAGTCCTCAGGATGATTACCATCTGCAATATAGTCCTCTGCCGATACTCTCAGTGCCAGTGCTCTGTCCTTGAGCCATACCCTTCTGATGGATTCAAGTATTTCCTTTAAAAAACGCACACGATTTTCAAGGCTGCCGCCATACGCATCAGTACGCTTATTGCTTAGGGGTGACAGAAACTCGTTAATCAGATAGCCATGGGCACCATGGACCTCAATAATATCAAAGCCTGCCCTTAAAGCCCTGGCTGCAGCATCACTGAAGGATGCTACTATTTTTTGTATTTCTTCAACAGATAGCTCTTCTGGCATCTGATAGTCGTTGCTGAAGGCAATTGCGCTTGGGGCAACAATCTCTTCAGAGGAAATACCGCACTTTCTTCCAGCATGGGCCAACTGAATACCTACAGCCGCACCATATTTTTTGCATTCAGCTACAATCCTGCTTAAGCCATCAACATGCGCATCATGCCATATACCAAGGTCATTGGCAGAAATTCTACCTCTGGCTTCAACAGCTGTTGCTTCTAAAATGATTAAGCCAACACCGCCGATAGCTCTGGAGACGTAATGGGTAAGATGCCAGTCTTTTGCAAAACCCTCTCCATCACCGCTATATTGACACATTGGGGCCATTACTATTCGATTTTTAATGCTTAGGTTTTTAACCACAAAGGGTGAAAATAAGTGACTCATCGTATTCTCCTTTCCAAAAATCTTTTCTTAATCAATATACCCAATAATAAAATCAAAACTCGTTATTTTTAAACTTCAAAAATTAATATATCTCATCTTATTGGTAATAATAAATAAACAATTAAAGGTAGGTGATTGGATGCTAGTCGTTTTTTTCAGAGCGTTTATTTTGTATTTTTTGGTGGTAGTCGTCATGCGAATGATGGGGAAACGCCAGATAGCACAAATGCAACCCTTTGAGCTGGTAATAACAATATTGATAGCAGAGCTGGCGGCAACGCCAATGGAAAACTCCTCTATACCCCTAATCAGTGGTGTAATACCAATACTCACACTCCTTTCAATACAGGTAATAGTCTCCTTCTTATCCATAAAAAGTGAGACCTTCAGAGAGGTTGTTTGTGGAAAGCCCAGTATTTTAATCAACAAAGGAAATATTGTTCAATCAGAGGTAAGACGGCTGAGAATCAATATGAACGATTTGCTGGAGCAGCTGAGAAGCAAGGACTACCCGAATGTAAGCGATGTGGAGTATGCTATTTTGGAGACAAATGGTCAGCTGAGTATAATTCCGAAGGCTGATAAACGTCAGGTCAATATATCAGATTTAGAGATAAGGCCTGAAAAAGAGGAGCTGCCAATTACACTAATAGTCGACGGTAAGCTAATCGAAAAAAATCTCATGAAAACAGGGCATAGGGTAGAATGGGTACAGCAGCAGCTGAAGAAGGCCAACATCAAGAAAATAGAGGATGCCTTCTTTGCTTTTTTGTCTACTGAGGGAGATTTTCATGCACAACAGAAGGAAAGGAGATAGAAAGGCATGAAGGTAGTTATAATTACCATATTAATTCTGGTTTTATTTTTTACCGGAGCGCTAATGTTTAAAAACTATGTGCATATTCATTCAGAGGCGCTGTTAAAAATGCTGGATAAGCTGGATGATGATATCACCAGTGAAGATTGGAGCCTTGCAGAGGAGCGGCTTAAGGTTATTAAAGAAGACTGGCGTAATATGAAGCATATTCTGGAGCTTTATATAGAGCATAATGATATGGACAGAGCAGAGGTGGCCATCGCAAAGCTCAATAGGTTCATAGAGAATCGTGATAAAACGCTGACACTGGGTGAACTGGCAGAGCTTAAATTTGTGGTGGATCTCATTATGAAAAAGGAAGAGCTGAAGCTTTCCAATCTATTATAAGGCTAAGGGATATTTAATATGAATTATAAATGAAAAATAAAGCAAAATAAACTAAAAAGCTAAGGAGGAAAATATATGGACTTAAGAAGAGCAGAAGAAATTCTAGCCTCACAGGAGGTAATCAAGGTAGAGCATAAGGGAAAGCCCGTATGGATATCAGAGATAAGAGCGGAAAACAGTACAGTTAAGGTGAAGAAAGACATATTTTCTGATCAGGTAATGGAGGTGCCTGTAAATGAATTAACAGAGGTACAATAATAAAGGAGTAGCATGCTATTCCTTTATTATTTCATAGTAAGGCATATTTCCTATGAGATGACGGGTGTTAAGGGGCATTGTGCCGTATTAAAATCTACTCAAAGCCCTTGATCACTTTGTGAAAATAATTGTTATTAAAAAATAAAGATTTTTGTTTAAAGCCTTTTTTAGTGGGCATAAAACTATTGTGTAAAAAAAAACAAATCAAGGAGGTATTATTTAATGGAAAGAATGGTTGGAAAAAAAGCACCCCATTTTGAGATGAACACAGTTGATGGAGAGGGCAAAAGCTTCGGCAAGGTGACTCTTGACAATTATAAAGGAAAATGGCTAGTAATGTTCTTCTATCCGCTGGACTTCACATTTGTATGCCCAACAGAAATCAAGGGCTACAACAGCAGAATCCAGGATTTCACAAATTTAAATGCAGAAATATTAGGTGTAAGCACCGATAGCGAGCATTCTCATAAGGCTTGGATCAATCTGGCTCAGGAGCAGGGTGGATTAGGAAAGCTGGAATTCCCATTGGCATCTGATATGACACAGAAGGTTGCAAGGGATTACGGTGTACTAATCGAGGAGGAAGGAATAGCGCTAAGAGGATTATTTATAATAGATCCTGAGGGTATTCTTAGATATTCAGTGATACATGATTTGAACGTAGGAAGAAGTGTGGATGAGACCTTAAGGGTACTTCAGGCATTAAAATCAGGTGGACTTTGCCCGATAGATTGGAAGCCAGGAGAAGATACACTTTAATATATAAAAAAACAAAAGATTGGCTTAAAAAGGCCAATCTTTTTTTATTGCATTTTTTTCCTAGTCATACATTTATACTTTATTACAGATCTAAATTCTTAATAGGTTTAGCCAAAAGACTAATTACTAAAATGGATACAAGGCTTGTAATCCCATTGCCTAAAGCCCTGTTCGGCAGCAATACCATAAAGGCTCTACCCATCAGCTGGGACAGCCAGTAGGTAGTTAGTCCCATAGAAATTAAAACATACACCAATAAATGTGAAAGGACTATATTGAGCTTTGAAAATTGATACTTGGGTCTTAAAGAAACCATAAGCCCCGGAATTAAACCGGTTAGAGCCATGCTTAGGGTAATACCCGGATGGAAGGAGCCCATAGGGTTAACCATTACGCCAACAATGTCACTGACAATACCCGTTAGCGCACCGGCAAAGGGGCCCAGTAGCATGCCAGATAGTATTATTGGTATATTACCAAAGCCAAGCCTTACAGTGCCTTCCATAATCAAAACAGAAAAAAATCTTGTTAAGACGATATTAAGGGCACAGAAAATTGATGCCAGCACCAGCTTCCTGGTAGATAATCTGCCGCCGGCGGAGCTTTTTAATGCAACATCCTTTTGAGAGATTCCCATAATTTTGCACCTCCTTTCTCTTAATTTGGCAAAAACATACCACATTAAGAGAAGAAGTAAAAAAATCTCTCATGTGGCAGCGGAAGCGGTAGTATATCGCGAATATCATTCTTCGTTTAGGAGCGACCTCCCATCTCCTAACACTTAACGCATAATACCTACTCTGCCTTAATAAATATCATACAAGCAAAGAAGCGAATTGTAAACATTAAATAAATGATATAAAATTAACCATAGCATTATGGTAGAATAGGAGTGAATTGAAGAATATACTAAAATATTCATGTACCCCCTTGGTATTATGGAATTTCCTCAATTAATATAAGGAGAAGGAAGGATTGTATGCTGAAAAATCAAAGACAAATCACAGCAATGATATTAGTAGCTACCCTTGTAGGCATTTTAGCTGGTATAAGGCTCTATGAAACCGCTGTCTTAGGCTTGGCATTGGGGGCAATTTTATTTCTTCTTTACGGCTTATATATAGGCTTTAGCATTGGCGCACTATGGAAAATGATGCTGGATGGGGTGAAAAAGGCATCAATAGTGCTTGTGGTCATGTCTTTAATTGGAATGCTTTCGGCCTCATGGATGCAGAGTGGGACAATACCTACCATGATGATATACGGCTTTAGGTATCTTTCGGAGTTTAATTTTATAATAGCCGCCTTTTTGATCACCTCTGTGATTGCCATGGTATTGGGAACCTCCCTGGGGACAATAGGTACCATTGGTATTCCTTTGGTGGAGATAGGGAAAACAATGGGCGTGCCGCTGCCTTTGATCGCAGGAGTAATCGTATCCGGGTCTTACCTAGGGGACAGAAGCTCACCTATGTCCAGTAGTGCTAATCTGCTAGCTGCAATAACAGAATCAAAGCTTCTGGATATGTTAAAGGGCCTGTTAAAGACAGCTATTCCTGTATATATCCTATCCATGATGATCTACTATATTTTAGGAAAGAGCTTTGTGATGACGGAGGAGCTGGTGCTGCAGGTAAATGCAATAAAGGCTGTTATAGAGGGGAGCTTTTCCATAGGCTGGATTTTGTTGATACCACCAATACTGATTTTTCTTCTCATATTGCTTAAGGTACCCATAATATACTGCATGTCGTCAGGTCTGATGACTGCTGTAGTCCTAAGTCTGCTACAAGGACAAGCGCCTATGAGCATTTTTAGAGTGCTGCTGATAGGTTTTCATCCGGAGGACATTAGCACGGCGCAGCTATTGTCTGGAGGAGGCCTGTACGCTATGCGAATGGTTATAATGATTATTGCAATCTCCACAGCCTTAAATGGACTACTGGAGGGAATGGGTTTGCTGCAGCCCTTTATCAATGACTTTATTAAGGGAATAAAAAGCAGCGGTCAGCTTGTAATGAAGACCTCACTAATCAGCTTTATGATAGCAGCAGTAACCTGCAATCAAAGCTTAGCAATTATAATGCCTGGAAGATTTTTAAAGGGAGAATATGAAAAAAGAGATATACCTAGTACAGCCCTAGCTAGAGCAATTGCCGACAGCGGAGTGGTGACAGTAGCCTTGATTCCATGGAATGTAAATGCTGTTGCCATAGCCTCAATACTAAAGCTTCAGACACTGCAATATTTACCCTATGCCCTATTATGCTATCTGTTACCGTTAGCTACAGTAGCCTACGGGTATATAGCGCATAGCGGTGGAGCAGAATTAAAATGTAGTGGCAAAAAAAACAGAGAAGAGGCTTAGCACTAGCTCTTCTCTGTTTTTAATATCTGAAATTTAGTTTTTGCAATGTCTAAATCGAAGGTACTAAACCATCTTCTATGGTCGCTGTCAATAATTCGATAATGCTGTGTAATCATGTTTTGCTGCAGCAAGAAGCTCTTTTCCTCTATAACATTGACCCACCATATCTTTCCCCCCATAGTTGATTCCTTCGGGCGAAGCTCATTAGTATGGCTAATTATCTCAAGAAGCTCAAGGGGGTCACCGCCAAGGCTGCTCTGTAAAATTTCGCTATTACGGAAAATTGAGCATAGGGCAATGGTGGTGGTCCAGCCCGGCGACACCCTTCCCTTTTCAATTTGAACCAGGGTCTTTTTTGAAATACCAAGGATTTCAGCCATTTCCTCCTGGGTATAATTTCTCTCGACCCTCACCAGCTTAAATTTGTCCCAAACTACTGATACAAATTCAGTTTTGTTCATAGAAACAACAGACTCCTTTAAGTTATATTATGGTGTAATATTACTCTAAATGTAACGGATAGTCAATACAAACGAAAAAGAAAAAGAGCCAATGGCCCTTTAACTCATTATAGCAATCCCCTTAAATATTCAAGGGAGGTATGAAAAATTGATCCGAAAACGGTATTAAGCTCCAGCCAATATATCGCCAGACCGAATAAAATAGCCGGTATGGTGGTTATAATGGTTGCCCATAGGGCAGAGGGTCTATCAATAGCCAGAAGCGGCATTAGTGCATCTCCGTCCTGAGATACGGCATTGGCAAATAGTGCTGCAAAGGGAACGAGACCCCTTGTAAATAATGCGACAAATATGATTTGAGGTCCACAGCCGGGTATTAACCCCACTGATGCCCCTATAATAATAGAAAGGACACCGGTAGCCAGCAGGGCTGTTTCGATCATCTGTTCACCTACTAGATAGTTGCCGCCCCCTAACAATAAAACCAGTAGCTCATAAGCAAGGAAGCCGACAAAAACCCAGGTCACAACGAAGGCGGTATCTTGGGCATTATGTATAAAGGTCTCCTTTAAGGACATGGCCTTTAGCTCAGCCTCCTCGTGGGTGTCATCCTGTAAAAACTTTTTGCCCATAAGCATCATCAGTATAGAAAAAAGCGTACCAACAGTGCCTATAATAAGACCGAGATTAGGAATAAACAAGGTATTGACATCCTGCTGAGCCAATAGCATTATACCCAGTATCAATCCGACGAAGATAAAGCCCCAATAAAAGTACGAGCCCTTATGGGTGAAATGATAGCTAAAGGTTCCCAGCTCTTGATGTCCCTTTAAATTATGGTGAAGTGAGATATCTATATCGTCTCCTTCCTGGTGACCGATATGAGATATAACACCTTCATCTTCGACATTCATTTTATGAATGATTTCATGGTGCTTGGTATGATCGTACTTTGCATGCTTTTCCTTAAGAGACTCCTTTGAGTTCTTTTTCCTGTTGTAGCTTTCTAGGAGCCTGTCACCTAGAGAGGTTCTGTCGACGGCATAGCCAGTTAAAATGGCAACAATAAAAGATATGACGCTTATCATTATATATTGCAGCGGATGACTGGCGATAATAACAAAGGCAGAGTCGCCCATAGTGGCTATTAGGGTGGCTACTACAGTACCGAAGCTGACAGCCTTTTTAAAAAATAAAGGCATAACGAAAATCGCACCACCACAACCGGGAGTAAGGCCTAGCAAAGCACCTATAACTGGTTGCCAGCTCTTGGACCGTTGTATGGCAGCAATAAAGCTGCCTGATTTTTTATAATTAATATAGCCAAATAAAAGCAAAACAGCACCGACAAATACACCTACCTCTAAAAAGGCTGATTCGGCACTGCCTAGAATAATATCTAAAAGACTCATACAATCTCCCCCCTCTTCTTCTGAAAAAATTATACCCAATAACCGGGGGTGAAAACAAGGTTTATTTTAGCCTTCTTTTATTTAGATGGCTTTCCCGTAATTCCTCATCCTGATGAATTTCAGAGGAAATCTCCCAATGTATAACAAAGGTTAGAACCACTCTTAAAACAATTATTGCAGCCAGTACCTTTATTTCCGTCATGGTACGTACCAATATAGTCCTTAGTATCTCTCCTCCTAGCTTGAACTCCAATCCAAGAGCTAAACCCTTTGCTATCTCGATTTTAATGCAAGTATCGTTAAACTTAAGCCTGTGCCGAATATAGTTTAAAAAGCCTCTAACCGATGAGTAGCCTATGATAAAAATACCAATAACCTCTAAAACATATATCGTATAAATTACTAATTCCTCTATATAATGCTCGATCATTGATGACCCTCCTTAGTAACTCGTCCGACATGATCCACTTTGTATTATTATGTCCATAAGGTATAAATTAATTAGGCTAAAATAATCGTATAATAGCAAGGATAATGAGGATAATACCCGGCACAAAGGCAGTTTTTTCACGAAATTGGTAGGTCAAATATTTTTTTCCAAAATTAATGCCCGCCTTAAGCAGCAATAGATTTAGTATGCCCACCATAAGCAGGGTTATTAAAATCATAGACAATGAGGATAAGGCCACCACCAGACCTACAGCTAGTGAATCAGCTGCCAGAGCAAAGCCTAATAATATCGCCTCTTTGGTGTCTATCACACCTGAGATGTCTAAATCAACTCTTGAGGGATCCCGCATGATATTGATGGCTATCCCGAGGGAGTTAATGCTTATAATGGCAATGGATACAGCCTCCTTTGTCTCTTCCTTTGGATACTTATGGTTGAGCCATCCCTGTACGATATACCATAGGCCGATAATAAAGAGTATGCAGGCCCCAAAAATATTAGTTAAGAAGGATGGTGCATACTTAGTCAATATATTACCAGCAAAAAAGCCTATGCTCAGTAGAGATATAGAAATGATATCTAGAATGAAAATAGACCTCAGAGGAATCTTTATATTTTTTATACCGTAAGCCATACCAACACTAAAGCTATCTACACTAATTGCAAGGGCTATCAGAAAGCATTGTAGCATACTATCCCTCCTAATTATTGATTATTTATTAGCTTATGAGAGAAGAAAATAAAGTGTGCAGGTGTTATTTACAAAATATTATGACAGCATTATAATAAGTAAATATACCTTAAGGAGTGAAGCACTGTGGCTGTGAAAAGAAGTCTGCTTTTATCAAATATTGCTTTATTTATTACTGTTGTTTTATGGGGGATTTCTAGCTCAGTGGTTAAGATCGCCCTTAGAGAGGTGCCGCCTGCGACCCTGGCATTAATTAGATTTATAATCGCCTCAGGGATTTTGTATATGATCACCAAGGTCCTATACCCCGGCTTAAAGACAGAAAAGCAGGACCGGAAAAGTATGATGCTTAGCGGTCTTGTGGGTGTAACAATATATTTTATGTTTGAGAATTATGGCTTGAGCCTTATAAACGCCGCCAATGCCACTATTATACTTGCTCTTATCCCTCTGTTTACTATTGCAGTGGACAAAATTGTCTATAAAATACCAATAGGCCTATCAAAGGGAATCGGTGTAGCACTATCTATAATTGGGGTTTCCCTTGTTATAGGGAATTCAATTTCAGTTAATGCCGATATTAAAGAGGTGGTAGGAAGTCTATTGATGCTGGGAGCAGCCCTATGCTGGGTAATATTCTCAATGCTGAACAAGGGAACGAATGGGAAATATCCCACGATATTCTCTACCGCCCGACAGAGCTTCTATGGCGGCGTTTTTCTGATTCCCTTTGCACTGCTTGAAAGAAAGGCCTGGGGGCCAATTTCAACTATATCCTGGATTAGCATACTCTATCTTGCCTTATTCTGCTCAGCCCTTTGCTATTACTTATACCTTTTTGGATTAAAGCATTTGGGGGCAACGAGAGCTAACATATACATCAATCTAATGCCCTTTATCGGCGTATTCGCTGCTTATTTTATGCTGGGGGAAAGGCTTTTTCCGCTGCAGGTTCTGGGTGGGATAGTCGTTCTCATGGGCATATTGGCAGTAAGCTACACAAGGCCTGCGAATCAATCAGTGGACCTGATAGAGGAGGAGATTTCTCCAGCTCATTAAAATCATGTTGATATTTTTGTTTCTCTATGATATCTTATAACTATAATTTAATAAATCCTTCAGGGCAGGGTGAAATTCCCGACCGGCGGTAACGTTTATACGAAGCCCGCGAGCCATTTGGCAGATCTGGTGTAATTCCAGAGCCGACAGTACAGTCTGGATGAGAGAAGGAGTGAAGAAATGTGTTTTTGTGCAGCTTTTTTGTATACAAATACAATTTTTTGACATATGCCCTGAGTTTATTTACTCAGGGTATTTTATTTTGCATTTAAAGGAAAAATAAATTGAGCTAATTGCATAATAAAGATGAAGTGGTATGTTTATACACTCTTATGATAGTATACAATTTCCTCAATAACTAAATGTGGAGGTGTGGTATGGATGAATTTTATATGGGGCGAGCATTAGAGCTGGCAAGACTTGGATGGGGTAAAACCAGACCGAATCCATTGGTGGGAGCTGTAATAGTCAAGGATGGCAGTATCATTGCCGAAGGCTATCATCATTTTTTCGGTGGAGACCATGCAGAGGTGGATGCTTTAAAAAAGCTGGATTTTAAAGCAGAGGGAGCGACAATGTATGTCACACTTGAGCCCTGCTCACATCATGGTAAAACTCCACCTTGTGTAGATGCAATCATAAAAAGTAAAATATCCAGAGTTGTGGTAGCTGCTACCGACCCAAATCCGAAGGTAGCCGGTAGAGGAATAGGCATCCTGAGGCAGCAGGGCATAGATGTAGCAACGGGAGTATTGGAAGAAGAGGCTTTAGAGCTCAATGAGATATTTATAAAATATATAACCACAGGACTACCCTTTTGTCTACTTAAAACTGCCATGAGCCTTGACGGAAAGATAGCTACATCAGCAGGAGACTCTAAATGGATTACCAATCAGGAATCTAGGGCCTTTGTGCATACCATCAGAGACAGAATGGCGGGAATAATGGTGGGTATCTCGACAGTACTAATGGACGATCCGCTGTTAAATACAAGAATACCAAACAAAGCGGTTAGTCACCCTACGCGAATTATAGTTGACAGTAGATGTAGAACTCCACTGGAAAGTACAGTGGTTAAAACAGCAGGTGAGCAGCCTACCATCATAGCCACAACAGATTTATCTGATATAGAAAAACAAAAGGCATTGGAGGCATTGGGGGCTAAAGTATTGGTTCTGCCCAACTGCAATGGTCAAGTTCCATTAAGACTATTAATGGCGGAGCTGGGAAGATTACAGCTGGACAGTGTACTGCTGGAGGGTGGAGGAACCTTGAACTACTCGGCACTGGAGGCTGGTGTCGTGGATAAGATAATGGCCTTCATAGCACCTAAAATTCTTGGGGGTAGAGAAGCCCTGACTCCTGTAGAGGGAAGGGGAAGACATCTGGTAAGAGATGCTTTTCAGTTGTCGAATATACGGCTTAGTCGCTTCGATGAGGATATTCTAATTGAAGGTTATATAGAAGGGAAAGATAAATATGTTCACGGGGATTGTTGAAGAGATAGGAAAGGTAAGGAGCATTTCTAAAAGCGGGGATGGCGCCTCCATAGTTATAGAGGCCAGAAGGGTTCTGGAGGACGTAAGGCTGGGGGATAGCATAGCAACCAATGGCGTATGCCTGACGGTAAATCAATTTGACAGAAACAGCTTTAGGGTAGATGTAATGGCTGAAACCATGAGAAGAAGCAACCTAAGGCAGCTGATAATAGGCAGCAGAGTAAATCTGGAACGGGCTGTGGCCGTCGGTGATCGTCTAGGAGGACATATAGTCAGCGGACATATCGACGACGTTGGTATTATCAGGCATTACGAAAAGGAGGATAATGCTGTATGGATAACAGTGGAGCCGGCGCCTGAGCTTATGAAATATATCATTTTAAAGGGCTCTATAACAATAGACGGGGTTAGCCTAACGGTGGCTCATTTAGATGAAAGGGTCTTCAAGGTTTCTGTTATACCCCACACTAGGGATGAAACAACTCTTATGAGCAAGGCAGTTGGGGATAATGTGAATCTTGAGTGTGATATGGTGGGGAAATATGTAGAAAGGCTTATGGGCTTAAATACAGCTTCAAAAGAGGAGAAGAAGGATATTAGCATGGCACTGCTGGCTAAACACGGCTTTGTAAAATAAGAAAGGGTGAGACAAATGAAATATCAATTTAACACAATTGAAGAGGCGATAGAGGATATCAGAAACGGAAAAATGATAGTGGTAGTAGACGATGAGGATCGAGAGAACGAGGGAGACTTAGTTTGTGCAGCAGAGCTTACTACCCCAGAAATAGTTAACTTTATGGCGAAGTATGGCAGAGGATTAATCTGTCTTCCTATGACGGAGGATAGGCTTAAGCAGCTGGAGCTGCCTCAGATGGTTTCAAAAAATACAGATGAGTATGGGACTGCCTTTACAGTATCAATAGATCATGCAGAAACCACCACAGGTATTTCCGCTTTTGAAAGAGCTATCACTATAAAAAAGGCTGTGGAGGAAAATGTAAAGCCCCAGGATTTTAAAAGACCAGGACATATTTTTCCCTTAGCCGCAAAAAGAGGAGGGGTTTTGGCAAGAACAGGCCACACTGAGGCTTCGGTTGATCTAGCAGTATTGGCAGGTCTTAAGCCTGCGGGGGTTATATGTGAAATAATGAATGAGGACGGTACAATGGCCAGAGTGCCTGAATTAATGGAATTCGTTAAGGCCCACGGACTGAAAATAGTCACCATAGAAGACCTTATTGCCTATAGACGAAAAAATGAACAGCTGGTAAAGAGAGAAACTGAAGCCAGCATGCCAACAAAATATGGGGATTTCAAGATAATTGGCTATGTAAATACCTTAAATAATGAGCATCATGTCGCTTTGGTGAAGGGGGATGTGGCAGGAGACGAGCCGGTATTAATAAGGGTTCATTCTGAATGTCTAACGGGGGATGCCTTCGGCTCTCTTAGATGCGACTGTGGCGACCAGTTGGCTGCAGCCATGAAAAAAATAGAAGCAGCAGGCAAGGGAATCATTTTATACATGAGGCAGGAGGGCAGAGGCATAGGACTGATCAACAAGCTTAAGGCTTATGCATTGCAGGATAAGGGCTATGACACAGTTGAGGCAAATTTGGCACTGGGTTTTCCAGAGGATATGAGGGATTATGGTATAGGAGCACAGATACTGAAGGATTTAGGAGTTAAAAAGCTGAGGCTTATGACGAATAATCCAAGAAAGCTAGTGGGCTTAGCCGGATACAATTTAGAAGTAGTGGAAAGAGTTCCGATTCAAATGAATCATAATGAGAGTAATGCATACTATTTAAAAACAAAAAAATCAAAATTAGGCCATATGCTGGAATTTAAGGAGGAGAAATAATGATGAAGATATTAGAGGGTAAATTGATAGCTAAGGATTTAAAATTTGGTATAGTGGTAGGAAGATTTAATGAGTTTATTGGTGGGAAGCTTTTAGATGGCGCCATAGATGCCATTAAACGTCATGGCGGTGCAGAGGCAGATATTGAAATATCCTGGGTACCGGGTGCCTTTGAGATTCCATTGGTGGCAAAGAAGCTTGCTAAGTCAGGGCGATATGATGCAGTGATATGTCTGGGAGCAGTAATTAGAGGGGCTACACCACATTTTGACTACGTATCCGGCGAGGTAACAAAGGGAGTAGCGCTTGTGGGACTCGAAACAGAGATTCCTACAATCTTTGGCGTATTGACGGTGGACACCATTGAGCAGGCAATAGAGAGAGCAGGGACAAAGGCTGGAAATAAAGGCTTTGAAGCAGCAGTAACAGCTATAGAAATGGCTAATCTTTTAAAGAACATATAATAAGGAAGTTTTTATTTTATCTTCACAGGTGTGTACACACCCATAGGACCTACTTTAATAAATAGGAAACAATTAGATAAATCAATTCATAAATAATCATTGAGAAGTTCGACAAAAAATTATATAATTATAATGATTATTGTATACACGTTTTATGTAGGTTATGATTGGTTTGTCCAGGAAGCATGACTTCCGTGAAGGAATAATTGGTATAGTACCTATATTCTTTAATTATTATAGTAGGAGGATCTAAAATGCAAAATTCGGCAGAATTGCAGTTGAAGTCAGAAGAGGAGTTGAAATCTACAGAGGTGGATAGAGTTATTACAGTTGATGAAAAGGTTAAGTACAACTTAATGCTATTATATTCAGTGATAATTCTATTATCTGCCTTTATCTTTAATAGCCCACAGGAGATTATCAGTGGACTTGGAAGGATTGCTATAGATAGAAGTATACTGGTATCTGACTATATGGAAATTGGGAATATCGGTGCTGCTTTTTTAAATGCAGGGATATTGATGGTGCTATGTACCCTAATAGCAAAGAAGAATGAAGTAAATATGAACGGAACCACCATGGCTGCTGTTTTTACGGTTGGAGGCTTTGCACTCTTCGGAAAGAACATTTATAATGTATGGGCTATAATGCTTGGAGTATATTTATATAGCAAGTATAAAGGTGAAAAGTTCAGTAAATTTATCCTCATAGCTTTTTTTGGTACAGCACTTGGTCCGCTGGTGAGCCAAATTAGCTTTGGTCTAGGCTTTCCTGTTGGCGTAGCAGTTGTAGTAGGCTATCTAGCAGGTATTTTGGCAGGATTTGTTTTGCCGCCATTGGCTGCCCACTTTGTAAAGTTTCATCAGGGCTTCAATCTTTACAACCTTGGCTTCACCTGTGGTATTGTGGGTACTATATTTATGGCAGTGATGAGGGCATTTACACTGGAAAATGAAAAAAGGGCTATTGTAGCAAGCGGACATAACAAGGAATTGGGCATATATCTGTATTTATTCTTTGCCTCTATTCTTGTGTTTGGATATGTTTTTAATAATAAATCCTTTAAGGGATATGCAAGACTATTAAAGCGTAGTGGTAGGGCAGTAGAGGATTTCGTTTTGCTAGAGGGTTTTGGATTAACACTGATAAACATGGCTATACTAGGAGTAATAACCACCAGCTATGTTCTTCTGGTGAAGGGACAGCTTAATGGGCCTATAATAGGTGGTATATTGACAGTAGTAGGCTTTGGAGCCTTCGGAAAGCATACAAAAAATATTCTTCCTATCATGCTGGGGGTATTATTAGCCAGCAGTGTAATGCAATGGGAGGTAAATGCTACGGGACCATTATTGGCGGCTTTATTTGGCACCACTTTGGCACCGATAGCAGGTGTTTTTGGATGGACTGGGGGTATTATTGCAGGCGCTGTCCATATGGCACTGGTGATGAATGTAGGATCTCTGCATGGTGCAATGAACCTTTACAACAATGGCTTTTCCGGTGGTATAGTAGCAGCAGTATTGGTACCTATATTTGAAAGCTTGAGAAAGGAAGTCTAATTTGGACCACGAAGCAATCAGAATGCTGAAAATTGTAAACGAGCTAACTAATTTTTCATATAAATTAGGGGCCAGTCAATTGCAGATTGATTTAAAGGAGATAGAGGATCGGCTTGAGATAATTTTTCAATGTAATACAAAGGAAAATGTTGACGAGCTGATTGTGGATCTGAAGTCTTCATTGGATATGCCTCGACAAGAACAGGTAGAGGAGTATCTTTGGGAGATGGTAGGCGAAGGTGAAGGGTATGATGAGCTTAATCTAGTTGGAATGATGATTGATAAAAACGAGGTTGTATATACAGATAATAAGCTCATGATAAGAGTTGAACGAAGAAAGCATTAGAGCTAAGTATTAATAAGCCACCAACTGTGGCTTATTTTTTATTTTAAATTCATGAGGCAGGGGTAGAACACCAGGATAGTTGCAGGGAATTGAAAGAACTTGGGAGATAATAAATAGAAGCCTACAATTATAGGTAAAGAAAATACTATGCATTTAAGTCTTTAAATAATGGTGTGGCGCGGTGCTTATATAAGGTAGAAATCTGTAAAACTTTATGGTACAAATAATATAAAGGACTTATAGAAAATTCTGTGGATAAAAAGCACTCACATGGTAAAAAATATATGTTGATTCGTCATTCAAAACATGGTATATTATTTAAGTCGCCGCTACTAAAAGCGACAAAATATGGCAGCAAAAAAGTTGTTGACATAATCAAAGAAACATGATATAGTATATAAGTCGCCGAACGATGGCGATGGGACGAAAGTCCTAAAAAGCAGGTCTTTGAAAACTGAACAGTATAGATATTAAGCCAGCATATAATTTTATCCATTTAGAAAAATGGAACCCAGAAATTTTTTATTAAGAGTTTGATCCTGGCTCAGGATGAACGCTGGCGGCGTGCT
>JAHDLO010000043.1 GCA_018432235.1 Clostridiaceae bacterium
CCGTCCCTTTTTCTCCGCCTTCGCAACATAATGGGGATAGACACTGGCTACACTCATTGTATAGATACGATGTTTAGTCATAATACACCCTCGCTTATATTTTTTTTAATTATAACATGAAAATAGCTTGAGAATCTTCAGCTTGTTCAATAACTCTTTAGAGAATAGCAAGATATTTGCTGATCTTAAAGAGAAGAATAAAGTGCTTGATGAAAAGATTTTTAATCTGTTCGCCATTAATCAGAGTAAAAAGGCCTTTATTATGTTGAAGAAGGAAGCAAACTATGCGGTCCTAAGCTCTATTGGGATACCTTCTTCAGACCATGAGATTATTATCAACAATCAATGGACGGATGCTTTAACCGGCGAGTGCATTTATGATTTTAAAGCCACCAGCCCTCAGCTTTACTTTAATGATCAAGGTGTTACGTGGCTAGGAAGCACCAATTGCACAGTAATAGCGCCTATTCATATCGATAAAGCTAGCTTAGGAGCAGCATCGCTTCCCAATGGGCTATTTAGTTGTTGTAGAAACGAATGAAAGTCTTCAGGACGATGAAGTTCTTCTAATTGATACTATTTCCAAGAACATATCTCCTGTTATATATCACATGAATACAATTAAGGAGCTTAAGAGTAACTATATAGAAGAACCTAAGAAGGCTTTTCTTTCAGTATTAGACGAGAAAATCAAAGATTGTCATGCTTATGAAGTGGACTTTAACTTATACTACAGAATAATAAAGCAGCATCCATTTGAATCAGTTATAATACCAGAGCTTGAAGGGGCTGACTATAATAAAGTAGATAATTATGTTATTGTCATTACCTATGATAATCTGGATGAGCATGATTTTAAAAAGCTACCTATGCCTAATAGTATAAAAGACTTCTTGAGCTATGACTACCAAGATTAGTAATCAAAATGCATCGGTTTTATCACTGTTTAGTTTTCTTATGTTCTTACTAAAATAACTTTAAAAGAGCCTTAATAGGCTCTTTTGTCTTTAAATAATCTCCAAATTCTCATTCTCAAACTCATATTACTAGTATATCAACTTAAACCATGCTGTTTTTTAAGATCTTCAACTAACTCAAGTACATGGGCTTTGATTTGATCTCTAATTCCTCTCGTTTTCTCTAGACGATCCTCTTCTGTACCTTCAAAAGAAGCTGGGTCTTCTAAGCTCCAGTGGATCATATCTCTGACACCAGGAAAGATTGGACACTTTTGTCCACTTGCTTCATCACATACAGTGACTATGTAGGAATACAATTTGTGAGCTTTGAAAAACTCAAAAACACTATCAACCTCATTTTTAGAAATATCATATCCAAGTTCATGCATAGCCTTCACTGCAAATGGATTTAATATGCCCTTTTCTAATCCAGCACTTTCTGCAATAATCATACCATTACCAAAATGATTTAGAAATGCTTCAGCCATTTGACTTCTAGCAGAATTATGAACACAAACAAACAAAACTTTTATAGGTTTCATATTAGCCTCCTTCAGCTTTTATCAATCATATAATATAATATGATGTTCGCAACAAAACTTTGAATAGACAGATTTCGATGTGTATTTTAATAATACCATCTTAATGCCAAAGTAGAACCTATCTTGTGTTAATTTTGTGTAAATAATGAGCTTATCACGTGGTTTACTTCAAACCATCTAATTTATTGTCTAAATAAACAACTGTGGCTCTCTCCTATGGCAAAACTCCACTTCCAGCTCATGCTTATGTCTTAAAAAATCCTCATTATCATAATACTTTGCATTAGAAGGACATTTTTTGATACAAGCTCCACATTTAATACATATATAATTAAGCTTAGATACATCTCTGCAGTGCCGTTAACGCTTAGTCTAGACCCTGCGGTAGGAGCTCAATTAAACATTCTTTTATTAGATTAGTGCCGTATTGGATAAATAAAAGATTTTTGAAAACATTACCGGATGCTCTGTAACAGAGCATCCGGTAATCATATGATTATTAGTTTTAATTTAATACCGCTCGCATTTGTGATGCTTTTCACCAGTAACGCTTTGACATTGGTTTCTAGTCATCAAATGTTACGTTGGCTGGGTTAATATCCATTGTTTTAGTGCTTTATCTGTTAATTTTTAGATAATCCTTCCTGTTTTAAGTGTCTACTCCCATAAAAGGAGCCTAACGATAGAAGAAGCTCTAATCTCTACAATTAAGGCCGTATCCACAAAAAACACCGATTCTTATATGGAATCAGTGTTCTTCATATTGATTATTGTTTCCGCAATATCTTTTCCATTGCCTTTCCCTTTGCCAGCTCATCGACTAGTTTGTCCAAGTATCTAATCTCCCGCATTGTTGGTTCCTCAATATCCTCCACTCGAATGCCACAAATCACGCCTTTGATTAATGCCCGGGAGGGATGCAACTGGGGCGCTTCAGCAAAAAAGGTCTCAAAGTCTGTCTTTTTCTCTAG
>JAHDLO010000044.1 GCA_018432235.1 Clostridiaceae bacterium
GCTGGGCAGGCTAAATTAGAAGAGGGTCAGGCTAAACTTGAAGCTGGGCAGGCTAAATTAGAAGAGGGTCAGGCTAAACTTGAAGCTGGGCAGGCTAAATTAGAAGAGGGTCAGGCTAAACTTGAAGCTGGGCAGGCTAAATTAGAAGAGGGTCAGGCTAAACTTGAAGCTGGGCAAGCAGAAATTAAAAGAGAAATTGCTGCGATTAAAGAACAGACCGCCTTTCTTACTGAGTTTAAAACTGAGACAGAATCAAAGTTGAACAGCGTACAAGATGATATCAAGGAAGTAAAACAAAATGTATATCAGTTAGAGCAGTTGACCGGAAAAAACCTTTCTGATATTGCAAAAATTAAATCAATAATAGCATAAAACAAGACATACCCGGAGCCTACTTTTTAGTGAAGCCCCGGGTGTTTTACTAAGTATCGTTGATAAACCTAATAAGACGCAGTATTAATGATTTTTTTATAACCATAATAAAAGCCACGATAACCTCGTGACTTTTTGGGGTAGATGTAATTTTTAAGCAGAAAAAGATTTGTTAAAAAGATTGAAATTATCCAGTGATTTTTTTATTTGTTCAGTATTATATTTCGAACCTTTAATCTTTAGAACACCATTAATAACACTTTGTTCAGTTTTATCTTCCAAATTATTATATGCATATATTGCGGTTGTTAACAATTCCAACTCAGATGGAGATTTACCTTTAAATCTAGTTATAATATCATCTATCTCCGATTTTTGTTTAGATGTAAGTCCATCTGGCCAAACCTCGAATTTATCGTTTATTCTCATCCTATGAGAATATCCTTTAAAATCAAAATTAATAATGCCGTCCGCGCTCAAAAAAGTCGTTGCTGCGTCTAAAGCACTGCTGTATGGACCATAAAAATGCAGACCATATTCATAGTTAAGATCAATGCCTTTTTCTTCAATCAGAAACACTATTTTTTGAAGAATTTTCTTACCTGGACTTTCTCCCCAGATTTCATTTATTCTCTTAATTATATAAGCAGCATTATTATTAATTCTATCCATTAATCATCTTCCTCCGATTTTAAAAGTTTCCTCACTATTTTCTTTGCTTCCTCAGCATATTGCTTTTCAATATAAAGCCTTTTAATATTTATGGGCTTAATTAGACTTTGAAGCAAAATGGATTCCATATATATGCTTGTTGGATTATCCATGTAGCGAACTAGTATTGGAATACCTTTACCGCTTGAAGCATCATATTGTTCCAGTATAGGAATTTTATGAGCAAGCTTATTAGCAGTGTCTTCTATTATATCAGAATTGAGTTTGCTTTTCAATTCTCGCTTTATTATACTAAACAAATGATAGTCATTACCTAGATCACTATGAGTACTTGTTTCATAAATACAAGTCATTACTTGCCTATTAATAAACTGCTTAGCAATAGTATTTCTATTTTGACTTTCCTTTATTTTATCTATAATTGTTTGGTCATCCCACCTTAAGTATTCATCTACATTATCCGGATATTTGGCGTTTGGTAGAATATACTCTATGCTATTTACAAGAAGTTTATCTAAGTATCTTCTTGTTTTATGGAAATAAACTTGTATAAACATAAAGTATCTTGCAATTACAAATTCCTCAAAGGCATGTATTCCACCGCGTTCAATTGCAAGTTGCATAATATTGTGGTTTGGTCGTGTATAAACACTAAGTGATGATAATAATCTTTTTAAGTCATATTTCCCATAATTAACGCCACAGTAGTAGGAATCACGTAGCAAATAGTCCATCTTATCACAATCAAGCTCACTATCCATAAAGCTCTTTAAAAACTTAAAATCAGGCATAATATATTGTTTATTTAACTCGGGATTTTTTTCGCCATAAATTAACCACAATAATTCAGGCGTTATATTATATTCTTCTCCTACTCCATATTTATTTTGAAAAGCCTCCCCTATGGTTCTTATATACCCAGCTATCTCAGTTTCATATAGTACTTTTTTGGTAAAATCCTCATGCTCTACTCCTTTATCAAACAAAGCTTCTGAAGCATGTGAAAAAGGTGCATGACCTAAATCATGAGTCAAGGCTATTAAACGTAAGATTTGCTTATACCAAGCTGTTTTAACATCATCAAATAAATCCTTATTATTAGCTTTACTATAGTTTTCTAATGCTGATTCAAAGGCTTCTGTAACTAAATGCATAACCCCCAATGAGTGCCCAAAACGAGTATGCTCAGCTCCTGGATATACCAAATATGTTGTCGCCAATTGCTTAATATTGCGTAGGCGTTGAAATGGAAAGGAGTCAATTATTTTTAACTCTAGCTCACTTACTTCAATAAACCCATGAATTGGGTCCCTAAACTGATACAGCAAAACATTCACCTGCCTTTAAAAATTGAAGGAAAAATTGAAGGATTACACTGATACATTTACCTTTATTTGATACTAAATAGGACAATATAAACCTCAATATAATTTATTCTACTCAAACTTTAGCATCACCATATACTATACTTAATCAATTTTAATCGATTAAATCTTTCCTGGCTCCAATGCATAATCTCCTTAAACAACCCTGAGAAAGCTCCTGCTGGTATAGAAATTGGATCATCCAAGCTTATTAACTCATAATATAATTTATTCTATGTGACAATTCATTCCACCTTTTATAATAGTTCGTCAAATTCACTTAAAATTCGACATCGGAACCAAGATTGACCCCAAAGTTTGAGAATAGCTCTGGGCAGTCGCTAGCAAGTAACATGAAAAAGGCATAATGTTATGCACTTTCCTATACATAAGCTCTTCACATGTACCCTGAAATGCATAATCGTCATTTATGAATTCCGAAAAGGCCAAATGTATCCAATAATAGCATAAAAAAGAATAACCCGGAGCCTACTTTTAAGTGAAGCCCCGGGTTATTCTTTTTATGGCTCTCGATCCTCTAAAAACTGATCCTGTCCCAGTTGAAGCTCATTATAGGTGGCGACACCAACTACGCCATCAGCAACAATATTAAAATCATTTTGGAACTGGATCACAGCATCTCTTGTAGCTTCGTCATATATGCCATCCAGCTCTCCATCGTAATATCCAAGCTCCATAAGTATGGTTTTTACCGAAAAGACATCAGGTCCCGGCTCTACGCCTACTCTTAAAATTCTCCCTGTAAATACCTCACCTATTATTTTTACAGGCGTTCCGAGAGGAACGATATCATATAGCTCAATGACATCCTCGTTGTACATTCTGATACAACCGTGACTGGCTGCAGTGCCAATGGATTCTGGAGCGTTTGTACCGTGAATGCCGTAGCCACCCCAGGGTACTTTCCAACAGGCACACTTAGCCCAAAGGGTTCTTAAAGCTATAATGTATCCTAATTTTCTTATCCTCGTATATATCTATACGTTCTATCATTTTTTCCAAAATCCTTCTATCCAGCTTGTTAAGATTTAAAAGCGCCTCAGCCAGCTCCTCAACATTATCTTTATCAGCACTATGGGCCTTCAGCTCCGCCAGCTTCTGATTATAGGCATCTGCCCTAAGCTTCAAAGCAGTTTTTTCATTTTTGAACTCCTCGCTAAGCTCCTGATATTGCTCTAAACTTATGGCGCCACTTACCCTATCCGAATAAAGCGTCTTATTGATTTTATCCAGCTCAGACATCCGTCTCCCAAGCCGTGAAAGCTCCTGTGATACCCTGCTGGTGATGGTGCTGCTCTCCTTTTTACTTACCCTTGAGGCTACTTTTTTATAGTCTAAGGAAGCCTTAGCCATTCTTTTTAGGTCCTCCAGCACAAGCTGCTCCAGCTGTTCCTCGTGCATAGTATGACGACTGCAATAAGCAGCAGTGTACCGTTTATAGGTGGAGCAAACCATAAAGACACCCTTGCTATTTTTCGCCTGAGGGGTCATATAAGAACCGCAATCACCGCAGAATATTAAGCCCGAAAAAAGCCGAGGCTTACCCCTCCCTCTGTAAAAACTGCTGTTGGCTAACTGCAGCTTTTTCTGAACCTCTTCAAACAAGACTTTATCAATAATGGCCTCATGGGTATCCTCCACAATAATCCATTGCTCCTCAGGTACACTGACAAGCTTCTTTGACTTATAGTTTAATTTATTATGGGTGTTCTGCCGCATGCATCCCATATAGGTTGGATTTTTCAAAATTACCCTTACGGTATTATGGTTCCACAAATCCACCTTAGACCTTCCAGAATAATTTGAAATAGCCTCCTTATACTTCGTAGGGGTAATAACCCCCTCCCGATTCAACTCATTAGCTATCTTGGATGGCCCATAGCCCTGTAGATACATATTGAAAATACGTTCTATAATCACTGAGGTTTCCTCGTCGATAATCAGCTTATTCTTATCAGTGGAGTCCTTCCTATACCCAAAGGGAGGAAAGGCCCCTATAAACTTCCCAGATCGCTTCTTAGTGTCCATAGCGTTCCTGACCTTATTGGATATATCCCTGGCATATAAATCATTTATGACAGACCTGAAGGGGCTTATATCGTTCCCTGCCGTCTTCATAAAGGTATCTATACCATCAATAACTGCTATGTATCGAACTCTTTTTTCTGGAAAGAACTTCTCTAAATAATAGCCGGTAGTAATATAGTCCCTGCCAAGCCTGCTGAGGTCCTTGGTTACTATAAGATTAATGCCATTATTAATGTCGCTGATCAGTCGATTGAAGTCGGGCCTATCGAAGCTGGTTCCGCTATACCCGTCATCTACATAGGTTCCAAATAACTCCCAGCCCTGTTCCTGAACGTATTTCTCAAGAAAATCCAGCTGATTTTTAATTGATTCAGATTGATGAGTTCCCTCGTCCTCACGAGAAAGCCGACAGTAAATAGCTGCTCGCCATATAGTTTTAGAAGGTTTATTAAATTCCGTTGAATGGTAGTTATTAATTCCGTACATTGCTCCTCCTTCCTAGATAACTACCTGCCTGAATTAATCATATCCAATTAGGCCAGCATTATCAATAAAATACTATACAGCATAGGCATCAGTATTAAGCTTCTCCTCCAGTAATTCAACAAACAGCTCCTCCAAGCTTTTACTCTTGCTGCTAAAAATCCGCTCTACACTATATCCCTCCACCTTTTTATCCATTTACATTCCCCTTCCTTTTTTTATCAATATATGAAAGGCCTCGATTGTCCTAGTATGAAGGTAAAATAAAAAACCGTATAAACAACGGTTTGACTGTAAATACCCTATTAATTTAAGCCTATCTTTCATTAAACCCTAAGCACCCCTTAGAGCTAATCTTCCCAATGCACTTGCCCTTGTTGCCCTTGTATCTGGTACAGATCAAGCAGCAGCCACTAATTAAATATTGCTTAACATCCTCCAGCTTCTTCATAGCATAACCCCTCCTTATTATTTTCTACTACAGCCTTCACCCAAAAGCTTCTCCAGCCTAGCCCTTTGCTCTAGGACTATATATTTATCAGCCTCCATGCTTAGCTTAAGAATTTCCTCGCAGGTTAAATTATCAGCACCCTTGATGGCATTATTGAGTCTTTCCTTGGCTTTATTTAGGTTCATGGGCCCTACCTCCCTTAATTTTTTGCACGCAAAAACAGACCTTTATTTTGAAGTACTAGAAACAATTAAGCATGAAAAAAAGTCTCTTTAGTAAGAGACTTCAATATAAACCTGGGACTATTTTTTTATCTAAACGAACATTTAAATCTAATCTTTGAAATGCTTACTTGATTTATCAACGATATACCTCATCGTTGCATATCTCTTTTCATCCAACTCAGCAACTTTTTATAACAAGTGTTTAATTTATAATGCTACCATACTATTTCAGAAAATAAAATACAAGAAAAGCAGCTATGGAAAAAGAACATATCTTCCCAATACTCTTCACTCTTCTAATCAGAAGTAATTGTTGCATGCTTTTTAGCTTTCTGTACAATTTTGATGTTAGTATAATATAAATTGTTATTAATAAATAGAAAACAATATCTAAATAACGATATTCAAGTAATTGCACAACCCATATAATTACCAGCAGTACATTTGTAAAGGCATAAATAGTATAATAATCAATAAACCTGCTATAATTTTCGTCTATTTTTTCAATTGCCTCATCGTGCTCACCCATTTGTGAATAAAAATGATCTATTTGTGTCTTAAATACTGTCAGCTTAAGTACATCTCCAATTAATCCTAGAGTATAACCTATTGAAAGCATAAAAAAGAAGAAGGATATAAAAAACATTAAATTGTGAATATTTTTTATAGTATTAATGTCTAAAACAACTTTTGAGAATAATGAAAAAAACAAATTAATTATCCACATAACAGAACATAGCCAGAATGGAAATAGCACATTTCTCAATTGTCCCAACGTATAGATTTTCTCAATAAATTTTTTATCAGTAATTGCTGCAAATAAGCCAAAAGCTGCTATTAAAATAGCAAATATATCTGTCGACGCGGATATACTTATATCATAAAATGTAGTAAAGTGAATATCTAATTCAAAAAAATTTATAAACAATATAAATGCTATAGCAAAAATCAGAGCTGAAAAAAAATGAAATAAACTAAACAACTCATGTTCTTCTACATACTTCTTGTACATGCTCAGAAATGTTAAATCTCCATTTTTTACATATTTAATACCTCCTTTAGAATCTCCCATAATCCTTGCTTCCTCCCTTCGTCTGAAGGTTCGACATTTCTGTAAATTCTTCTTGTTAAATCATGTGATCTAACCTCTTCATATTGATCCTCCATATTATATCCGCCAATTATATACATTCTACTTCTACCTTCATTGACCTCATCAACTAAGTCATCAACTTCTTCAGTATATTTTAGACCGTCGTTATTTCTAAATTGATGTACTGAGTTGGTTGATTCTAATGATTCACCCATTTGCTCAAATATGCTCCAAAGTTTTTGATGTGGATTATTAGGAATGATCTCAAAATGCGCTAAAGTAATTTTTCTTAGATTACCAATTCTGATTTTGGCCTCCTTTTTGTCTAATACAGGGTTCAAGTCAATATGGACGTCGTTATTATTGTAATTCACAATATAAGAAAAAACCTGTATAGTCTTTTCTTTTTTAATTTTGCCACGTTCTTCGAAAATAAGATATTGGGTGTTTCTTTCATAAAAAAAATGAACCTTTTCAATGATGTTATTTTCTTCAACCCTAGATTCAATTTGTTGTGTATTATTGTTCCAGAATTCAATTATATTATTTTCTTTATACATAATTATTCTTCCGAATACAATGTTGTCCATCCCAAAGGCGTGGTTGTTAATTTGAATAGCATATGTATTATTGATATCTTTAAAGGTTGTACTATTCTTTTTATTGATATTGTTAAATACTAATGTGATAAGCTCTTCAGGATTTTTTCTCAAATTAAAAATATTACCGCTATTTAAAGAAATCTTATAAACAACAACTTTTAACTTCATAAAACCACACCCTTCAGTATAATAATATAAATTATACCATTTAATACTAATTTTTTACATATATTATGAATTTTTTCTATTTCATTTTAAACAACACTCCCTCTATCAAGCATTTTATTGCTTTAAGATCGTTAAATTCTGTAGTGTTCTGCTCTATCTTGGAACTATACACATCAATTCTTTTACTAAGATTTTTTAGAAATATTTTCAAATCAAAATTACTATTTTTCATTATTACCCTCCTCTTAATCTATTATTTTCTATCTTAGTGTTTCGTAATTTTGAAAGATTAGCCAATTTTAGTAAATTAATATTATAATAACTATTTTATTTAGAAAGTCAGTTTAATATAAGTTCAAATTTGCTCGCACCTCTCCCCTTAACATTATTGGGTAGATTTGACACCCGTTTTTTGCTTAATTCTTTTTATGTATCCTTTAACAGTATTTATGCTAACATCCATCTTATCTGCAATATCTTTAGGCCTCAATTTATCGTGAAAATAGAATATGTATACTGCTTCTTCCTGAGAGCTTAAACCTATAGGTATTGAATTTTGCTCCTGCTTTTTTAATTTTAAAATTTTACTTATAGACCGCTTGAAGGTTTCAAATACGCTTGATGGGTCAAGATTAAGCCTATTAGCAATCTCATAATAATTCATTTCCTGCCTTAATAAGGCTATCTGCCGTTGTCGCCCTGTCAACCCATAAGCAGGATTTAATATATCCTCCACACTTATAGAATTGAACTCATGTAAGCTCCGATCCTTAAGCTCCTTTATAGTGGCTGCCAGCTCTCCCATCATGCTTCCAGCCAGCTCACAGTCCACCGTATCCTCTGTGGAGCCTGTCCCCTTCCTTCTCCTCTTAAGCTCCTCCAGGCTCCTGTAGCTCTCCTTATACTCAGCGGTGAGGTCAACCCAGCTTGAACTATTTTGATACATGATATTACCCCCTTTGTCCTATGAAATTACTAAGCTAGATATAAAACACATCCCCAAGCCCTGCATCAAAGAATACACAGACCTTATACATCAGCTCCGTACCGGGAGAATACTTCTGGTTCTCCAGCTTAGAAAGATACGTTCTATCTATCTTTAGTGCATCCGCCAGTTCCTGCTGCTTTATCCCCTTAGATGTTCTGAACTTACGGATGTTGTTCTTAATAGGTGCAGCACAGCCTGTACTAATTTTAAACATACAACCACCCCTTTATCTCATGTAGAATGTTGACAATTCTAGACCGCTCCCCCCCTCTATAAAATCTCCTTAGCCTTCCTAAAGGCAGAAATGATGTGCTTTACAGTCGATGCTTCCCATCCGCTAAGCCATATTAGACTGTGCTCCTCTACTGCCGTCAGCTCTATATCCCCTAGGGCCTCGTTTAGTAAATCTATGTTTCTCTTTTCTGCCATCAGTGCTGCTTGATTTATGTTTCGCTTTTGGGTTGGCTGCTTTAGCATTTGGTTTCCTCCTTTTAATTTAATAGTCTTAGAAGTCTATAATACGGAGTGTTTTAAACCTGTATAAGAAGGATTTTCACATCATCCATAGAAAATAAATTGTTAGGCGGTTTCTTCACTAAAAAATAGTATCCATTCAAAATCTAGTGCTTTTGCAATTTTTTTAGCAGTATTCACTGGGACATCACGTTGTCCACTTTCAATCATTGAATAGTAACCTTCTGAAATATTGGATTTGCGTGCTACTTCCGCCATTGTGAAGTTCTTGTTTTTTCTTAATTCTCTTAACCAAGTTCTCATTGTCAACCTCCTCATAAAAAATTACAATTCGTGAAGTTATTTACATGATAACATTGTACTTCACGTTTCGTCAAGTTTATTATTGGAAAACTTATCATTTTGCGAAGATGCATTTACTTTACAATTTGTAAAGTATAAAATTACTATATTACTAGTTAAGGGAGTTTTGGGATATGTTGGGAGAAAGACTTAACAAATTAAGAAGAAACAAAGGGCTGACATTAAAAGAACTAGGCGATATTCTTAACTTGGGAGAAAGCACTTTATCTATGTATGAAAATGATAAAAGAAGTCCAGATTATGAAACCTTAAAAAGAATCGCTGATTTTTTTGATGTTTCATTAGATTATCTTCTAGGTAGAAAAGATACAGATATTGAAACCATAGCAGCTCATCACGAAGGAGATGAATGGACTGAAGCTGAACTAGCTGACATAGAGAAATTCAAGGAATTTGTTAAAATGAGACGTGAGCAGAAGAAGGATAAATAAATAATACTAGTTTAGTTTAAGATTTTGGAGGTACCTATGTACGAAGAGCTTTTAATGGAAATTGAAAAGGAAAAGATAGAGATTATCTCAACGCCATTATCTGATAGAGTTAAAGGTCTATATGCAGACGGCTATATTGCGTTAAACAAGAAGATTTCAACTACAGCAGAAAAGACCTGCGTCCTGGCCGAGGAGCTGGGCCATTATCATACCAGCAGCGGCAATATTCTAGATCAGTCTAAAATCACCAATCGAAAACAGGAGCTCCGAGCCCGCCGCTGGGCAGTAAAAAAGCTCATTACCCTGAATAGCCTTATCGCCGCTTACGAAGCAGGGGTAAGGAATCGGCATGAGCTTTCTGAATATCTAGGGGTTACTGAAGAGTTTATTGATACTGCCTTGGAGCATTTTAAAGGTATCTATGGGTATTCTCATTCTGTTGAGGAGTATACTATTATTTTTAGTCCTTTAATGGTGGTTAAGAGGGTTTAATAACTTTACACTACATTAAGGATATTTAAGTTTGAATAAATAATTAATTCCTCTAAATATAAATAGTTATATTTTAGTCTTATTAATTCTTTTCATATTCTATTTTTTTGAGACTATAATTCTTAATTACTTCCAAAACTTGATTATACAACTGCTGATTTAAAGCATTAGAAATTTTACCATTATTATTATAACCCTTGATTTTCTCACTAAGACTTTTTAGTCCAAGTAGCGATATATTAATATTCGTTACAGAAGAAAGCCTCCTATCATCTAAACTTTCTATTAGATCTATAATAAAATATCTCTTCTTGCAGTTTTCTAAATTATAAAAATATTTTACTACAGCGTCTGAATATATTTCATCAAAAGGCCCTGTATATTTGTTTATCCATTCATCGACACTTTTGGAGTTATTTGTATTTAAAGCCTCAAGCACTATGTGCCGATTTGTAGTATATTGGGCTTCTTTTCTAAACTCTTCAATGTGTTTTATCAACGCTCTTGCATCATCAGACAAATACTTTAAAGATTCATCTGAAATTACGCTCATGACAGTAACTCTCTCACATGTTCGCCCCGTAGTTAAATGAGTTATTCTAGTATCAATACCACTTTTTAACTTCTTATAATCTATTTCTGATGGTAGCTCGATACCAAAGTGCTTTGATGAAATCAACATATTAAAAACTGAAATATAATCATTTAGACAAAGTAACCCCTCGTACGCATCGTCAAGTAAAGGCTGGAATCCCTTCTCTAATATATCGTCATCTAAAAGCATTAGATCAGAATAATCTAATATAATTTCCTTTGGTAATCTCCTTTTGGTTCTTTTCATTATTTCATTTAATTCAGCAATAAATAGATTTTCATTCCATAGCCCTTCTAAAATCCACCCTTTCATGGCTTCATTGCCATATTGTCCATTAAAATTTCTATACTTTTGCTTGAGTTCATACTCTCTGAATAAATTACTCCATATTGGTTCTTCAGTTACTTGTTCTTGCAGAGACTTTCCTTTTTTATATTCAAATACTAGAACCAGATAATTGATTAACAATTGAACTCTAATATTGATGTCATCAATATATAGAAATACTAATTGATAGAATCTTTCAAAATCCTGTAATGCACATTTTAAGCTTCTAATATTACTAGTCTGGCTATCCAAGAAGACCTTTTCTATCTTATTTTCATTAGAAAGAAGAAATTCAAGGAAACCGATACAACTTTCATTGTAGTTAGTAATAATACTATGGATTACCTCTTTGTGATTTGGAATCAAATTTATTGTTCGAGATACCACCTTCTCTTTCATTGTTACATAAGTATCTTCTTTAGCTTCACCTTTTTTAACTATAAAATCTTCATTAGCAATAAGTATAGTTTGATGTTTTAATGTTTCAATTTGTTCATTTAAAACTCCCAATAAAATATCCATATCCATTCCACAACGTTCCAAATCATCAAATATGAGTAATATTTTATTACCGTTAAAATCTTCTACATTTACAAAGACGCTCCAATCAGCAGATACTACCATTTCCCCTACTGGTGATACTTTTGCTAAGGATTTAATAAAACTTAGGCCTGACGAAACTATCTTTTTTTCAGATTGCTTGTCTACTTTTGGAAATCTAACTTTTATATATTGCTTTTTCAACTCCAAATTAAACTGCTCCCGGGTTTGTATTCCAAATAAGGATAGCTTAACAACGGCAAAACGAGACTTTACGTCCTCGTCATTCATAAAAACATTTTCTATAAAATGTGACTTGCCACAGCCCCACTGACCTATAATAAGAAGAGCTCCTGTTACATTTTTTTGATTGCAAAACACCTTTACTTCTTCTAAAATATTCATTCTGCTCTCCTTTTCTAATCAATTATCTGTACCAATCTTCCGGAATCAAATTATTTTCATGCCACCAATCCTCAGTAATTAATCTACGGAATTTTTCATTTTTTAGGTCAGCATGGTCTACAATTATAACTTGAAGTTTGCCTTTCAAATCGTTTACTCTCTCTATAATAAAATCATATAGATCAAATACCATATTCCAATCTGTTTTTTTCTCATCAAGTTCAGAGGGAAAATACACTTGTGAAGGTTGATCTATAAATATAAAACGAGGTACTGGTCTATTCGCATTTATAAAATATTTATGTAATGCAAAATAAGTTATTAGATGAACACCAACCCAATTTGATCCACTGCCTAGTTGCTTTAAAGGAACTGGTCGTTCAGCCTTATCTACTATAACAGTAACTTTATTCATATCTAATCGATAAGGATTATCACTGTGTTCTAAGCCTAGTTTTTTAGCCCATTCACTCATATCGACTGAAATTCGTGACAAAGAAGATTGACGTCTTTCATCTAAAGATTCTCTATTTAAGAGAGCGTCTATTTCAGAAATACGATCTTCCAATTTTCTAATTTGCATTTCCTTATTTCCAGATTCTGTATCCTTTTCGACACTCTCCACCCATAAGCTAATTCTACCAGCCACCTTAGCACGTCTAGAATTTAAATCTTTTATTTTTTCTGCTTCTTTATTTTGGTTGTAAATACCATCAATCTCAGCTTTTATATTTGCAATTTCTTCTCTCAGTTTTTGCCTGTCCTGCTCTAAACCATCAATAAATTTTCGTAATTTAGGTCGTTCACGAGTAACACTCTCTATATTTTTATCCAAATTACTAATAGCAGCTTTTATCATCTCTATTTCTGGAAGTGGTTTTGGCAATTCTCCTGAACAAAGTGGACAAACACCTGCTCTAAAATCTAATTTTTCAAATAAACCGATGGACTCTAAACGCATCTTTTGATGTGAAACTTCATCCACATATCCTGTTGTTTCTCCTGCAAAGGCTTTAGCATTCGAAATACTCAAATCTAATTCTTCTAAATCACATTTACATTCTTCCAATATGCTCTGTAAATAGCTAAGTCTGTCCATCCCAACCTCTGAAACACTACTGGGAGCCCAATCTTCTATGCTTGATAGCAAATTATATAATTCATCATAGCTATTGTAGTCAATATGTGTTCGATAATCTATGATACCTACTTGCTTTGCTTCAGAAACAAGAGAAATTGCTCTTTCCATCCCTCCACCTTGTAAAACTCTATTTTCCTCAAGCCGACGCTTCTCAATAACTAAACGTCTCTTCAATATGTTTCTTTCATTTTCTAAAGCTAATGCATCTTCATTCACTATACCAAGGAAATATGGGAGTGTATCCTTAATTGCTTGTGTAATAAAATCATCTGATTGCTTATGGAAAAGGAAGTTTTTAGCAGCTATTTCATCTTGATTTTGAAAACAATAATATAGTGCATGTCGTATATTAGCAGACAATGTATTTCTACTTTGCCCATCAGGAGGAATATGTAAATTTTCTAAAATTCCAATTCTACGTGATAATGTTTCCTCTAATCCTGCTACATTTTCGTTTGACACAAAATTACATTCAGCTGGAGCTTCAATTTCTTTCCCGATTTCGACATAACAATAGCCTGTTGATTGTTGTCCGGGATCTGGATTTTTACGTGCAACAAATACTCTTTCATTTTCAAATTGAAGTAATAAACCATACCATGCTACATTATCACGAATAACGCCATCTGCAATATTACAAGAATCTCCACCAAGACAATAATCTATAATATCCCCAACAGCTGATTTGCCAGATTTAGATTTTCCTGTTATTATGTTTACTGTCCCCAATTTAAATGGTAAATGTCGCACTTTTCCGTTAAGTCCATATATTGTAATCTCTCTTATCTGCATCATGGTCTTACCCCCAAACAAATAAATATAGTTTCCGCTTTTCCAGCAGCTGCGAACCATTTGGCTATATGTTCACTTTTATTAATACAATCTTTTATTTCGTCATTAGCGTATTTGGTTCTGCTAAGAGCTTTCATAGTCTGTACAATTTCTATTTCACCATTATTCGTTAATTGTAACAATCCTGCCTGTAATAGTAATTCGACAGCTTCGTTTGTAATTGGAACTAATTCCCTTGCCCGTTTAGGAAAGTCAATTAAAGTTTCTGGATAGCGCTGTGTCCATATTAACATTTGGGTTCTACTGTTGATTAATTCTCTTGTTTTTCTTTGTAAAACTAATGGCAATATTAAATACGTGAGAGGAAATGGAAATGCCCTATGAACTACATCGCCATATGTTTTAATTGTATTATATATAATTCTTCCACAAAAAGCTGGATTAAGTAAATAAGCAACCTCTTTTGAACGTTCGTTCCACTCTCGCATTTGTTATCACCTCAATTCTAATAGAGACTTAAGACGTTCATAAAAATCCGTATGCCATCCAATTTTCAGTTGATTTGATAAGATGTGATAGCTCCCCCGCATTACAAAAGCCTCGCTGCATTTTTCTCTTATTCTTATATCTTTTTTCTCTATATTAGAAAATAGCTCTTTTCCACTTTTCACTTTAATTTCTTCAGCGATTTCATTCTCATACTCAGCTAAGTCATCTTGCATAGCATAAAAGCAGTGCTCCCATTCATCTATTAGCCTTCTCTCATAGTCATCCAGTTCATTAACATATAACAAGTCGTTTCTAACCCAACTTGCACGTTGCTTAAACGCACGGTAATAATCTCTTAGTGCCATTCGTACACGATTACTACCCATACTAATTAATTTTAATTGTTCGAAAAATATCTTATCGTTCGATGATATATTCTCCAGACTTAATTTTTCAATATTAATTATGTCTATTGGGAGATTATCAGGCGTATATTCTTTGCTAATAGATACAATATAAGAACGCACTTGACTTTGTGAAACATAAATCGGATCATCAGAGGTTAAAGCTTCAATAGCTTTTTTAAACCACCATCCCTCTAATCGCTCACAAATTAAATCTTGGTATTTGGGTAAGCAACTATATCGTATTTCTCTCTTGAGTTCACTCTCTACATCAATAATATTACTGCTCCCATCAATCACAATTATGTTTTCCAATAATTGCATTGCAATTTTTTCATCTAAAGAGCTAAAAGCATTGTAATATGCAAGATGACTTTTGTTGCTAGATTCCTTGCATACTTTATTTAATAATTGAAAAGCAATTTTTTCATTCCTATCCCCATTATTTTTCAGATAATAAGAAGCTGTTTTATCAGGTGCAGATGCAGTTGTTATAATCATAAATTTTGTGGTCTCAAGTAATCCAGGTGATTTTTTTATTGCATCAATCCATACTTTAATCGTTCTCCACATATCGGTACTGGAATTAGTTAAGTCTCCATAATGTTTTGTATGATGCTTAAGCTGAATTAATATTTTAGGAATATCATCATCACCAAATGCAATATCATCAAATTTTTCAATACTTATCTGTGCTTGTTCATCATCACTCTTTAATAAAAGATTAAGTGCATATCTAACTTGATATAAATATCCTATCATTTGTTCTGAAGCTTGATGATTAGTCATATTCGTAGTCTCCCTTACTCATATTTATCAGCATACCTAAATTTTACTAAGCTCCTTACAGTACTAGGTAATCTATAGGTATATGTAGTTCGCTGACATTTCTAATAAGTCTACCCACGGGCACTTCTCGAAGCACATTGTTAGCCGACGATTTTTAATTAGTTTTACTAACAATCATACATATCTGCTTCCCATTCAGCTCTCATTTCTGCCTCCCATTCAGCTCTCATTTCTGCCTCCCATTCAGCTCTCATTTCTGCCTCATATGACAAATAGTCATCTACATCAGGAATCATCGCTTTAAGATCTATTAAAAATGAGCAAAAGAACTTCAAAATATCATACAACGCTTCCCAATTACCTATCTCCCTTTCTTTAAATGAATGTATGCAGTTTCTATTTTTTCTAATAAAGTGTAGTTTATCAGTATTATCTTGCCCCCAACCTACTTCTTTATTAAAAAAACTTATTAGGTCAATGAGCTTTAACTCATACAAATTTGGAATATCGAGCTTAGCCTTTAACTGTCTTTTTATAACATCCTTCAAAGCTCTAGCGTTGTTTCGTTCAATATGGCCATTAACCACTGCATTATCCAAAATATCAAAGAATGAGCTTTTTATCTCTTCATAATTAAAATTCTGCCATTGCTTCCAACCGGATTTTTTGAAATCTGATATATAAACAGCCAAGAAGATTTGCATTGCTGTCTCACAAGCTGACCCTATTGTGATCCAGCATTGCATTAATCTTGATAATTCATCAATAGGATCATCAAAACCAATTAAATCGACGATTTCCAAATCTAGGTTATTTATTGTACTAACTAATGCTCTGCATATTGCTAAAAATTGTTCTAAACTCTTATCTGATAACATATTTTTAATTTCATTATCAGCAGAAACGTATGCAAACTTTTTTGCTTCGTTGACATATGATGAACATATTTCTTCAATTAGTATTTGCAATTCTTTTGTATTAGCTTTTTCTATCTGCACTGGATATCTCATTTCTCTTCCTCCTTTGTTAAATTCACTTAAATTTCGACTAATGTTCTCTTAACTCCGCCGCCTCTGAACTTTTACAAAGAACGGAGATATTTTACTATGCTTAGTAATTGGGGGCAGTTTGCAATTAATTACAGTAAATGCCATTAATGCCTCTAAGCTATATCTTCTATAAAATTTATTAAAACAAATATACATTATGTATGCAGCTATAGCAAAAATACCCAATAACCAATACATACTATTTGCACTGATTTGGTTTTTGCATCCCAAGATTAATGCGAGCCAAAAACAAACATCAAAAATGAAAGTTGTTGTTCTTGCAAGTCCAAACAAAGCCACATAGTTTTGAATTTTCGGAAAATGCATGGGAGCATTTTCTGCTGCAAAATGATACAACAGTCTAAACCAATCTTTCTCTTCATCTTCTTTTTGTAATTGCTGCAAGTCAAAATTAGTTGCAGTGAACATATCAATTTTTTGAAGAATTGCACCCCTCAATTGAAAATCCAGTTTCTTTGCAACTAATTTATTCACCCCCCCTATCCTTCCTATAATAGTATCAATAAAAACAAGTGGAAATAAAACGAAGATATTGATAATTCTAATAATAAATCTCTGGATTTTTGCTTCTTTAATTTTAAAAATGCTAGTTACACCTTGTGTATCCATCAGGTATTTTGAAGGGTAACCTAATGTCCATATTGAGTATCTTTCAACAGTTATTGATGAAAGAAAGTTAAGTATATGTCCAAAGAGATAAGAAATCAGTAATAACAGAAATATACTATTAATATCTAAAACTTTTAACTGTTCAAAAAATGCCTCTAAATCCAATATAGCTTTTTCTATAAAAATCAGCGAATATACTATGTACAAAAAAGTTGAACCCGGAACTAAGTATCCTAAAAAATCATAAAGTGAAAATGGGTTTTGCTTTAACATCCTTTTTCCTCCATCTATAGTAAATTAATACGCCTAACGTTTTTTGAACGCCCTTATACATGTCCACCCTGACCTTTATTCCTGCTCTGCCAGTTGTTACAAGCCTAAAATTGACATTGGAATCAAAATTGACCTTGAACTTTGAAAATAGCAAGCTCTCAAGCCACCGTTAGGCAGTAATACAGCTCCATAAGCTTAAATAGTATTATCTCATCAGAGCGTCTCCAAATAACCTATCGGTCTATTTCCTTACAATATCTAAAAAGCGTCTATTAATTGTATAATATCTCCCCTCTTACATAAGCAACACTTCCCCCAGCTTCCAACTTAACCTAGCCTCCTCCCCACTTTCATTAGTCCCAATCCTCAGCACTGGAATACCATATTTCTGAAGAATAGTATCCTTCATTTTATCTCGTTGCAGCTGCACTGGGTTATTAGCATGGAAGGCATACCCGTCTACCTCAACGACGAGTACTGGCATTTTGTCCAATTTATTAAAAATAACAAAATCCGTATGGGTTAATATATTCATTGCAAACTGGCACTCTTCCTCATTTAATTTTTCCGGGTTCCTTATAAGCATTCTTATGGGCTGATGCATTACACAATCCAAATTACTGAATTCTGGTGATGATAAAACCTTACTTATAACAGCATACATCAAATTCTCAGACTCATATCTTGAAATTATTCTTCTTTTTTTCATGACTGCAGCCAATCTTTCAGAATACCTATGGTATAGCAGATCAAATACTGAGTAAATATTACTATCTATAATTTCAAAATTGTTGTACTCAATATATCTCAATAAATCTCCTAAATTTGATGAAGTATTTTTTTCATTATCGGATATAACAACCACTAGCTTATCTACTGCTCGTGATACTGCTACATTTATCAAATTGGGATTGTCCACAAAATCATTAACCTCATTAACAACCGTAGTAAGTATAACTACATCTTTTTCACGGCCCTGAAACTTATGAATTGTGTCTACTTCAATCTCATGTCCTCCTACAGCTGTTTTAAGCCTGTCCCTTTGATCTCGATATGGAGATATGATACCAACTGACTTTTTGTTCTTGGCTTTAATTTGCTGAGGGATTACCTCTTGCAAAATTACATCTATTTGTCTTTGGTTATATTTTCCCCTTGCATGATTGCCCTTTGCTGTTTTATAAGCTACTAATGGGTTTTTTCGATCATTTTCTTCGGTTAGTACAATTAGCTCATTGTTATAGAACTTCTGATTGCAGAAACCTATGATTTTGGGATGGCAACGATAATGCTCCTTTAACAGGGTCTTAGGTATTTTTTCAAATAGCTTAGTCACCGACGAAAGTATACTATTATCTGCATAGTTGTAGGCTTTATCTAATGGAAATGCATCGAAAATGAAGTCTGTCTCTATTTTTGTCTCCTCAGGCACTACATTTGGTAATTGCTTTAGGTCTCCAACAATGACTGCTCTTTGAGCGCAAGATAATGCTAAGGCCCCTGTCACTATGTCAATCTGAGAAGCTTCATCCATTATTACACAATCAAATAAATAATTAGGAGCTGATGAGCTCCTCAAGGAGTGGGTGGTGCTCATTATCACCGGATATTCCTGAATGAATGAATCAAAGTCCTTCCACAGGGAATCCTTTGTAAACAATGGCCTTTGACCCTTATTTCCATATCGCTTAGCAAGCTTTGCTTTGAAAAGCCTCATGGAATCTTCACTATATTTTTTCATAGCTTCTTCAAAGTGATAATTGGCAAGGCTCTTGTTTATTGTTGTTATTTCGGAGTTTAATTCCTTTACTCTTTTCTCGTAGTAGAGTCTTTGAAATAGAGATATAATTTTTTCACTGGAATGATCATAGAAGGAAAAGTTGAATATACCGTATCTTAGTAAATAAATTAATTTATGTTTTGTAGAAATGCTTACTCCTGCTTCTACCAGCTGCTGATAGCTTAGCCACAGTTTTATTATAGTATCTGCATTATGGAAATATAGGGTTCGATAGGGTTTAATCTCTTCGTTTGTTTCCTTGTGATAGGTGAAAAAATATTCTCTTTCCACCATTAATGCAGATAGCTCCTGCTTTAAAACCGCCACCCTGTTTTTCAGCTCCAGCATCTTATTAAGCTGTTCTCCGCTTTCTTCAACAGCTCTTTTAAGAGTCACGTAGTTATTTAAGGATAATTGCCACTTTCTCATATTGGGGTATGTCTGAGTTTGCTCAGAAAAAAACTTGCCCTTATTCGATGTATTTCCTAGATATGCTGCAATAAAGTCTACACCATATTTCTGAAGCTTCTCTAGAACATTTGCTGTTGCTGAATTATTATTTGAAACCACCGCCACGGTTTTATCATCCATAATTGCATTAGCTATAATATTTAATATTGTTTGGGTCTTTCCGGTACCTGGTGGCCCCTCTATAACACTGATTTGTTCAGATAGTGCTTTCTCAGCTGCAGCCTTCTGGCTTAAATTGAATCCAAATGGAAATATTGGAATTTTCTGTGTTGTATTTTGGTGCTTATTTGCCATAGCTGGTGATAAATATTTCGCCAGCACAGAGTTCGGGCTAACATGGGTTATTTTCTCATACTGCTTGCTTAAGAAGCTCCTATCATCTTCATCCGAAACTCCTACACTATCTGCCAGTATTTTTAAGTATCCAAAGGTATTAAAGGCTTGGGGATTACGAAGGTGGTTATAATCGAACTTTATCTCATATTTGGGATAGACTTTTTTATAGCCTGTATTGAAAATAATCCGTATGTATTCACCAAAGTCTAGAATCTTATATATTCCTGATAGGGGTTGATTGTTGTGGTATACTATCATTGATTCAGGCTCAATCAGCACTGGTTTGGTGTACCATTGAACATTATTATAGCTATAGCCATAGGTTCTTCCCTGATTGTATTTGATGTCGTATTTACCATTATTATATGAGCAGTGGGCTACTCGATCTGTCACATCTTGCCCTTTAACTATGATTAGGTTCTTCTCTATATTCACCTCAGCTAACGACCCTTTCTTTGTGGATAATAGTTGTCTAGATATAATTTTAAATACTTCTATTAAGTAATTCTATGTGTCAATTTGTTTCACCTTTTTAATTAATTCGTCAAATTCTTTCGTTATTCGACAAATTTTTAATGTATTATGATTTTCAACGGGTGGAAATGAAGAAAGCCATGCCTCTGTAAGGCGAGAATCTACTACTTCTTTGCAATAAAAAACAACCCCTTCTTTGAGGTTGTTTGAGACATTAGAGCCATGTAATTACGATGAAAACTATTCATTAATGTAATCGCAATTGAATTTTGCTGCTAAATCAATTAATTTATTCGTTGCAGTTTCAATTGATTTTATACTTTGACTGTATGCAGATGCAGCTAAGTTGTGGACAGTATCAAGTTGAGTTATCAATTCTGATGCGCAGTTTATGTCTTTCAACATTATTTTTATTGTAAAAAGACATTTATTAGCAATTAGTCTATCTTTTCTTGTGTTTTCAATTTCTCTGTCTTTATCTTCTTTATCCATTATTAATCTTGCTTTTTTAACATTTAATTTTTCGATTGTACATGAATTACTTAAGATAAAAGTAGCATTTTCAGCATTTGATTCCATATCAGAATGGGCTTCCATCAAGTTTGTATCAACACAATTAATTTTTTGGATGAGTTTACTTTTATCATTCTCTAGTCTTTCCAATAATCTATTAGCATAGAAGTAGGCACTAATATCGGCGATATATTCACCAATTAACTTAACAATTTGATTTACAAACTCTTTTTTCTCGCCCATTCTCCTTGCTTTGCGATCAACTTCTAGACTATTAGCTGTTTCTCTTTGAATTTTCCTTGTTTCCTTAGTAGTAATAAATACAGCTGTCAGTGTACCAACTCCACCTATAATACCGCCTAAAAAACTTCCTAGAAATGAGCCCCATTCACCATTACTCAACGCTGAATAAATATTATTTCTAAAAACAAAGTACTCTAGAGCGATAGGAACTATAAAAGAAACAATTGCAAAAGCGATAATAATTAAAAAAATCTTCATTCCCCAATTTTCATCATTATGAGTTACTTCTCTACTATAGGATTGATTCGATTTCATCTTCACACCTTTTCTTTCTGATAGTGAGTAATCCGGAGCAAAATACATCACCTGTCCGGATTTAGGAAATCAAGTTTCCGTTGTAATGGAAATCAGCATTCCAATCAATCGGAAATCATTTGTTACAAACCTTATAATGAAGATATGCACCAAATGGTGTAAATA